>NZ_JBQNAN010000004.1:0-103379 GCF_052170435.1 Campylobacter sp. | reverse complement strand
TATTAGTAATATTTAAAGATTTATTTAGCCTAAAAACGTGACTATATCGGGGTAGAATAGAGCTAAAATAAATTTGAATTTAGTCTAATTAAATTGATTTATTATGCAAAATTTAAAGATATAAAAATATATTTGATCAAATTTCGGCGATAATATAAAATTTGAGGGCGGGGTAAAATTAGCAAATCGGCAAAATTTGCAGGGAAAAAGCGGCAAATTTGATTAGGTTTGCCGCCTAAAAATTAAATTTAGCCCAGTCTTTTGTTTAAAATTTGAGAAAATCCCCATAGGTGTCTAGCTTGTGCAAGTTCGGTTTTTTCGAGTTTTGCTACCATCATCTCTTCGTTTTTGCCTAGGCGCGAAACCACCTCGCCAAACGGGCTAATGAGCATCGAATCGCCGTAAAAGCTCCACTGCTCGCCGCTTGCGGCCTTGTGGTTGCCGACGCGGTTTACGCGCAGGACATAGACGTTGTTTGTAAAGGCGCGGGTTTTTAGCAGCTCCTCCCAGCGCGACTCGCTAAAAAACGTGCATGCGGTAGGGACTACGACGGCATCGACTTTTTTGCGCGCCATATATGCCCACGCCGCGTCAAAATGCGCCTCAAAGCCAAACATCGCGCCGATTTTAAATTTCTCGTAGCTAAAGACGGGCAAATTTAGCTCGCCCTCATCTTTGTTGGTAAAAAATTTCGCCTCGTTCCAGTGCGGGTAGGGCATCAGGATCTGCTGCTCGTAAAAGCGCGAGGACGCAGGGCTAAATCTCGCCGCGACCTTAACGAAACCTTTGCCTTTGGGCAGTACGAGCGGGGCTAAGATTTCTAGGTTGTATTTTTGCGCCATCGCGGCAAGCGCGTGTTTTTTGCGCTCGCTTTGCTCCTTGATGAGGCTTTTTGGCATGAGCTCGAGCTCTTTAAAAAAGCTGTTTAGCACGTACTCTCCGAGAACCACGAGCCTAGCGCCCTCGTCGGCGCAAATCCTAAAATAATAATCTAACCGCGACTCGCTCATGGGCTGCGTCGGCAGCTGTAAGGCGCAAACGGCTGCGGTCGCGTTATTCATCGTCTGCGTCCTTCACGACTAGTTTTGCGTTTTGCAGGATTTTGTCTGCCTCCTCGAGCAGCTTTTTGCCCTCTTTGTGCAGCTTGACGCTTTGCTCTAGGCTTAAATTTTCGTCGCCGAGCTGTTTTAAAATTTCATTTGCTTTGGCGAGTTTGCTCTCAAAATCCTCGCTTAAATTTTCACTCATCTAAAACCTTTTTTATGATTTTTTCAAATTTATCTACTTCGACCAAAAACGCGTCGTGGCCGTAGTCGCTGTCTATCTCGTGGTAGTCGCACGCCTTGCCGATACCCTGCAGCGTCTCGTGCATCTCGCGCATGCAGCTTGGCGGAAATAGCATATCGCCGCTAAACGCAACCAGCGTAACCTTGGCGCAAATAGGCAAAAGAGCGTGCGCGAGGTCGTCGTAGTGGCGCGTGCAGTCAAAGATATTCATCATCTTTACGATGTAAAGGTAGCTCAGCGGATCAAAGCGCTTGGGAAAGCCGTGGCCATTGTACTCCATATAGCGATCGACCTGAAACCGCCCCGTAAGCTCGTAAAGACCATCGGTTTCGACGTAGTTGCGGCCGAATTTAGAGTCCATGGAGCTAGGCGAAAGAAAGCTAATGTGCCCTGCCATGCGTCCTAGCGCCATGCCGGTTAGCCCCTGTGCGGCGATGTCGTTTTCATCGTACTGGCCGTCTTTGAAACCAGGATCGCGCAGGATGCCCTCGATCGCGATTTTGTTAAACGCGATCGCCCAGGCCTTGCTCTGATAGGTGCTGGCTAGGATGATGACGTTTTTGGCGAAATTTGGAAACTCGATCGCAAAGCAAAGTGCTTGCATACCGCCTAGACTGCCGCCCACGACTGCATGCGCGCGCTCTATGCCTAAGTGCTCAAAAAGCCTCATCTGTGCTTTTACGACGTCGCTGATAGTAAGCACCGGAAAGCGCAAACGATACTGCTTGCCCGTGCTTTTTTCGATACTGAGAGGATTTGTCGAGCCGAAATTTGAGCCGAGGATATTTACGCAGATGACGAAAAATTTGTTCGTATCTATGCCTTTGCCATCGCCGACGAGCGCGTCCCACCAGCCAAATTTCTGCTCGTTTTCGTATCTACCTGCGGCGTGGTGGCTACCGGTTAGCGCGTGGCAGACGACTATGACGTTGCTTTTATTCTCGTTTAGCTTGCCGTATGTTTCGTAGGCGAGCTCAAATTCGGGTAAAATTCGGCCGCTCTCTAGATAGAGCGGCTCGTCAAATTTTACTTTGCCGGTTTTTAAATTTAGCACTAATTGACTTTGTAGTTAGGGGCTTCTTGCGTTATGACGACGTCGTGGACGTGGCTCTCTTTTAGTCCGGCGCTCGTGATCTCGACGAACTGGGCTTTTTCCTGAAGCGTTTTGATATCTTTTGAGCCCATGTAACCCATCGCGCTTCGTAGGCCGCCAACTAGCTGGTGCACGACCTCTTTTATGCTACCGGCAAACGGTACGCGGCCCTCGATGCCTTCTGGTACGAGTTTATCTTGTGCGGTGCCTTCTTGGAAATACCTATCGCTACTGCCCTTCGTCATCGCGCCGATACTCCCCATGCCGCGGTAGACCTTATACTGGCGTCCTTGGAATGTTATCACCTCGCCAGGAGTCTCCTCGCAGCCAGCTAGCAAGCTGCCTGCCATCACGCAGCTAGCGCCTGCGGCTAGGGCTTTAGCCACGTCGCCAGAGTACTTTAGTCCGCCGTCTGCGATGACAGGGATACCGTATTTTGCAGCCTCGGTAGAGCAGCTATCGACGGCGAAAATTTGAGGTACGCCAACGCCCGCTACCACGCGAGTGGTGCAGATAGAGCCCGGTCCTATGCCTACCTTGATACCGTCTGCGCCTGCTTCCGCTAAGTCTTTGACGGCGGCCGGGTTTGCGATATTTCCGGCTACGACGTCCACTTTTAGCTCGGCTTTGACTTGTCTTAGCGTGTCTAGTACGCCTTTGGAGTGGCCGTGAGCGGAGTCGATGACGATGACGTCTACGCCGGCTTCCGCTAGGGCTTTTGCTCTATCCATTTGCCCCACGCCGATGGCTGCCGCTACGCGGAGTCTGCCGTATGCGTCTTTGTTTGCGTTTGGATACTCTTTGCGTTTTTTTAGATCTTTTATGGTTATGAGGCCTTCTAGGTGGCCGTCTTTATCGACGATAGGTAGCTTTTCTACGCGGTTTTGAGAGAAAATTTTCTCCGCGTCGTCTAGCGTGCAGCCCTTTGGAGCTGTGATTAGCGGAGCTTTGGTCATCCTGTCTTTTACGAGGACGCTTCTATCGTTTTCAAATCTCAAATCGCGGTTGGTTAGGATTCCTATCAGTTTATTTTCCTCGTCTACGACCGGAACGCCCGAGATATGCAGATCCGCCATCATATCAAGCGCGGAGCCTACGCTGGCGTTTGGCGAGATGGAGATAGGATCGATGATCACGCCGCTTTCGCTTTTTTTCACGCGGCGGACCTCTTTGACCTGGCTTTGTATGTCCATGTTTTTATGTATGACGCCGATACCGCCCAAGCGCGCCATCATGATCGCCGCGCGGTGCTCGGTGACGGTGTCCATCGCAGCCGATACGATCGGGATGTTTAGCTCCACGTTTTTGCTAAAGCGCGTTTTTATGTCGACTTGTTTAGGCAAAATTTCGGAGTACTGCGGGACGAGCAAAACGTCGTCAAAGGTGAGAGCCTTCGTAACTATCTTCATGCGTTTATCCTTTTATAGAGTTTTCTAAACTAAGCGCGCCTTCTAGCAGCGTTTTTTCGTCCCACGCCTTTGCGATGAGCTGAGCCGAGACGTTTAGGCCGTCAGCGTCCTTGGCTACCGGAACCGAGATGGCGGGCAGGCCGGCTAAATTTACGCTGATCGTATAGATGTCTGATAGATAGGAGTCTAGCGGGTTTTTTAGCTCACCGAATTTATACGCCGTGCTAGGGGCGACCGGCATCAAAATAAGGTCGCATTCGCTCAAAATTCGCTCATACTTGGCTTTAGTATAGGCGCGAGCTTTTTGCGCTTTGATATAGTATGCGTCGTAGTATCCGCTACTAAGTACGAAAGTACCGAGTAAAATTCGCTTTTTTACCTCTTCGCCAAATCCCTCCGAGCGGGAGTTGATGTATAGTTCTTTTAAATTTTTGGCCTCGGCTCTGCGTCCATATCTTATACCGTCAAAGCGGCTGAGATTTGCGCTGGCTTCGGCCGTGGCGATGATGTAGTAGGTAGCGATATCGCATTTTGAGTTTTCTAAATTTTTATAGATTATTTTGTGGCCTGCGGCTTTTAAAATTTCGACCGCTTTTAAAAGAGCTTTTTTGGTCTCTTTCGAGGCTTCGTTTATGTAGTTTTCGATGACGCAGATCGTGAGTTTTTTATCCGCGTTTAGCTTGTCTGCTACGCTTTCAAATTTTATATCCGCGCTCGTGCTATCCTTGTCGTCGTGTCCAGCGATGATGTCGTATAGGATCGCGGCGTCCTCGACGTTTTGCGTTATCGGACCGATCTGATCTAGCGAGCTAGAGTATGAGCCAAGGCCGTAGCGACTCACGCGTCCGTAGGTTGGCTTTAGTCCTACGCAGCCGCAAAATGCCGCAGGCTGGCGTATCGAGCCGCCCGTATCGCTGCCAAGGGCTGCAACCGCTAGCCCCGCCGCTACCGCAGCCGCCGAGCCGCCCGAGCTGCCGCCCGGTACTCTTTCGCGGTTTAGGGGATTTAGCGTTTTGCCGTAGTAGCTGTTTTCGGTCGTATTTCCCATGGCGAATTCGTCCATATTTGTACGGCCAAACGGCGCCAAGCCCGCTGCTAGCAGCTTTTCTATAACCGTCGCGCTATATGGCGCGATGTAGCCTTGTAAAATTTTAGACGCGCTCGTTACGCTCCAGCCTTTTACCTGGATGTTGTCTTTGATAGCGATCGGCACGCCCGCGCCCAGTTTGTCAAGCGGCAAATTTGCCAACTGCTCGACGTAAGCGCCAAGCTCCCTATCCGCGAAAATTTTCTTTTCCAGCTCGTTTCTAAGCTTGGCTATCTCGCCGGCGCTTAGCTTTAGAGCCTCTTTTAAAGTTATCATTTTTTATCCTTAAATTTTATTACCGCTACAATACCCGCGGCTGTGACCGCGAGGATGGCCGCGATAGTTGCCGCGACGAACCAAGCGGAGATGGGCTCAGACATTTTTTAGTACCTTTTCGCATCTCGGGCATGTTTCGCCGTCGTGCTTAGCGGTAAATTTCCAACATCTCGGGCATTTGTGTCGCGTCGATAAAACGAGTTTAAATTTATCGTTTCCGACGTCAAATTCAGCTAGGCTGTCGCTGCCGTCTAGGCTCTGGACGTCGCTAACCATATACCAGTCGCTGATCTCGTTTATGTCTTCGCTTAGGATCAAATTTGAGCTGGTTTGCAGCACTAGCTCGAGGGTCGATTTTATCTTTTTGTCTTTTTTGAGTACGTCGATTAGCTCGAAAAACTTCTCGCGGCTAGCGACTAGCAGCTCGTCGTCTACGTTAAACTCAAAATCTAGCGGCGCATACTCTAGATCAAATGCGTCCGCCACGCCGTTTTTGATGATTTTGGGCGCATAGTCCATCGCCTCATCCACGGTGTAGGTTAGCGTCGGAGCGATGAGCGGTAGGAGCGCTCTAGTGATTAGCGCCATGGCGCTTTGAGCCGAGCGGCGCGTATCGCTGTCTTTGGCGTCACAGTATAGGCGGTCTTTGCAGATATCAAGATATATGCCGCTTAAATCCGCGCTTAAGAAATTCATCAGCAGGCTAAAGCCCTTTGAAAAGTCGTAATTTCTAAACGCCGCTTCGGTCTCGTCGAATGTTTTTTTCGCGCGGCTTAGTATCCAGCGGTCTAGGATGTTGAAATTTGACGTTTCGATATCTTCTAGATCGTTTACGTTGGCTAGTAGAAATCTTATCGTATTGCGTATTTTTCGGTATTGTTCGCTTACTTGTTTTAGGATGTTTTCGCTGATTTTTAGGTCGCTGGAGTAGTCGCTAAGCGCAACCCAAAGGCGTAAAATTTCCACGCCGTATGTTTTAGCGACGTCCGCTGGAGCCACGACGTTGCCCTTGCTTTTACTCATCTTTTGGCCGTTTTCATCGACGGTAAAACCGTGCGTGAGCACGCTTCTATACGGCGCTCGTCCTTGCGCGGCGCAGCTTAGCAGTAGCGAGCTTTGGAACCAGCCTCTGTGCTGATCGCTACCCTCTAGGTACATATCCGCAGGATAGCTACCCGCATCGTAGTCGCCGCTTTTTAGCACCGCAGCCCACGTCGAGCCGCTGTCAAACCAGACGTCTAGGATGTCCATCACTTTTTCTAAATTTTGCGGATCGTATTTGCAGTTTGCGGGTAAGAGATCTTTTATCTCACTGTCCCACCACGCATCAGCGCCTTTTTGCTCAAATATCGCCGCGACGTTATCTAAAATTTCATCGTCAAATATCGGCTCTTTTGTATCCTTGCGTCTAAAAAACGCTATCGGCACGCCCCAGTCGCGTTGGCGCGAGATACACCAGTCGGGACGATTTTCTATCATCGAGCCTATCCTTTTTACGCCGCTTGCAGGGTAAAATTTAACGTTTTCAAGCTCTTTTAGCGCGACTTCTCGTAGTGTTTTGCCCTCGATTTTCGGCTCGTCCATCGCGATAAACCACTGCTTGGTAGCGCGGTAGATAACGGGCTTATGCGTCCTCCAGCAAAACGGATACGAGTGGACAAATTTGCTAACTTTTAGCAAATTTGAGCCTAGAAGCTCTAAAATTTTCTCGTTTGCTTTAAAGATATGCATGCCGATTAGCTCGTCCGCTACGTCATCTGGGAATAACTTTTTCGCCCTTAGCGTCTCGTCGTATAATCCGCCTTCATCGACCGGCATGATGACTTCGATGCCGTATTTTAGGCTCACGTGGTAGTCGTCCTCGCCGTGACCGGGTGCGGTATGTACTAGGCCGGTACCGCCGTCCATCGTGACGTGATCGCCTAGGATAAATAGCGATTTTCTGCCGTTTAGCGGATTTATAGCGTGAAGGTTTTCAAGCTCGGCCGCGGCAAATTCTTTTAAAATTTCGCCCTTAGTTAGCCCTTCTTTTTCCAGTTCGCCAAGCATCTCTTTGGCAAATATCAAATTTTCAGCCGTTAAAACGTAAATTTCGCTAGGGTTTAGCGAGATGGCTTGGTTTGCCGGCAGCGTCCAAGGCGTGGTCGTCCAGATGACCGCTCGAGCGTCTTTTGCGCCGATTTTTGCGGCGGCTTCTTCGCCTAGCTTAAACGCGACGTAGATGCTGTAGTCCTCTTTGTCCTCGTACTCGACCTCGGCTTCGGCTAGAGCGCTTCTAGCCGCCCAGCTCCAGTATACCGGCTTGCTTCGCTCGATCAAAAGTCCGCGTTTGGCGACTTTGCAAAGCGTTTTGTAAATTTCGGCTTCAAATTTAAATTTCATCGTCAGATACGGGTCGTCCCAGTCGCTGGCGACGCCTAGCTGTTTAAAGCTCTCCTTTTGTACCTCGATAAACTCTCTGGCGTGTTCGCGGCAAAGCTCGCGGATTTGCGTTTTGCTGAGGCTTTTTTTCTTATCGCCCAGTTTTACCTCGACTTGCTGCTCGATCGGTAGTCCGTGGCAGTCCCAGCCGGGCGTAAATCTCACGTTTTCGCCGAAGAAATAGTGCGTTTTTAAGATGATGTCTTTTAGGGTTTTGTTTAGCGCGTGTCCGATGTGGATGTTACCGTTGGCGTAGGGAGGGCCGTCGTGCAGAGTGAAGCTTTTAGCGGCTTTTTGCCTTTTAGCTTTCATTTTTTCGTAGATTTTTCTATCGTCAAACCACGATTTTAAGCGTTTGGGTTCGTTTTCCGGCAGGTTGCCGCGCATGGGAAATTCGGTGTTTGGAAGCAATAATGTATCTTTGTAATCCATAGGTTCGCCTTGAAGTAAAAAATTGGTAGATTTTATCCAAACGGCGATTAAATGCTACTGAAAAAACGCTATTTTAAGCTAAATTTATGTAAGATGTTTTCGGTTTTTAAAGGAGAAAACAGTGAAAAACGCACTACTGATCATCGGCGAAGATATCGGCGTAAACGCGCCTTTTTTGGATTATATTTTTTGCGCTTACAAGCGGCATTTCGGCGAGCTGGGCGAGTTTAGGTTCGTTAGCAAAAGCGACAAGGAGTTGCCGTTTATCATCGAGCATCTTTGCGCGCGTTCGGACAGCCTTTGTATCTACGCGTCGAGTCAAAACTGCTCCGTCGCGGCTAAAATTTTAGCTACGTTAAGCGGCGATATTTTAGAGCTAAAATCCCCGCAAATGCTAGCTCCGAGTAGGGCTGAAAAATTTAGCGACTACGGCTTTTTAATCAAACTAAATCAAACTTACGTAAATTTACTAAAGGCCGACGCGAACCAAAAACTGCCTGCCATAGATATCAAAACGCAGCGAGATTTTGGCTACTTTCACCTGGTCGATATCGACGAGGAGAGCGCAAAAATCCTGCTCGAACCGCTGGCAAAAACTTACGAAGTGCAGATTTATTCGTCTCAAATTTTGTCGAATTTGGCGCTAATCAGAGTAGAGGCGAACAAATTCGGCCAAACGAGCGGCTTTATAAACGGCGCGAAAAATCTCTTTTCTGGCAAATTTTTTGAGGGCGAGGACGTTTTCCGTCACGTTGCTAGCACGCTTATATCAAGCGGACTCAAGCTTACCTTTGCCGAGTCTTGCACGGCGGGGCTTGCCGCGGCTAAATTTGGAGCTTTTGCGGGAGTTTCGGCGGCGTTTAACGGCTCGCTAGTGACCTACGCAAACGAGATGAAACGCGACTGGCTGGGCGTTAGCGATGAGATTTTACAAACCTACGGTGCGGTGAGCGAGCAGTGCGTGATGGCGATGCTAAAAGGCGCGCTAAAGGCGAGCGAATCAGACTTTTCGCTAGCTATCAGCGGTATCGCGGGACCTGACGGCGGTAGCGAGGCAAAGCCGGTGGGGACGGTGTTTGTCGGAGCTTATGCAAAAGACGGCGAGTGCATCATCGAGAGGCTAAATTTAAACGGAGATCGCAACTACATAAGAGAGCAAAGCGCGCTGGCGGCGTATGTTTGCTTGCTAAAGCTAAAGCCGAGGCTGTTTTTGGCGTAAATTTTGGTCAAATTTGGTGAAATTTGCGACCACTTAAAATTTAAAGCGGATACGCTTTTGTTCTATTAAATTTTGTAAGAAACAGTGAGGGTTTTTGCGTTAAATACGGCGGCGAGTTTAAATTTATCGCCGTCTTACGCGCGAGTGGAGCACAAATTGGCTCCGCCAAACTTAAAATTTAGCGCAAATTTAAGCCTGACGGACGAAATTTATAAAGTAAAACCGCGGATTATTTTTGATACGGCACGGTTTCGTAGCCTTGATTTATGAGGCTACCCATACCGCCGTCAAGATTTATTATATTTAGCTCCGGCGAGTCTATCATCATCGCCGCTGCAGCGCTTCTGCGTCCGCTTCTGCATATGAGCGCGACCGGTTTTTTTAGATCGACATTGGCTTTAAGCTCGTTCAAAAATCCCTCTTTATCGGTTGCGTTAAAAGTGATAGTCTTTGCGCCCTTTATCACGCCCGTTTCCATCCATTCAGCAGGCGTCCTGATATCTACGATCTGCTCGTAGTTTTTGATCGCCTCGGGACTAACTTGAACCGTAGAAATTTCCGCAAAAGCCATCGCCGCAGCCGCTCCTAAAAGTAAAATTTTTCTCATTTTATCTCCTTAAATTTGACGGCGTGAATATTAGCACCCAATTTTAAATATTTTGTCATTCTAAAATCACTCCGGCATAAATTTTTCTTTTTTAATAATTAATATTACTTTCATAAGACAGACGCTATAATCGCAAATCCATATCAATACAAAGGATAAAAATGAAAAAAAGTTTTTTCGCGCTTAGCTTGCTTTCAAGCTTTTTGTTTGCCGCGGAGGTAAATATCTACTCTGCGCGCCACTACGACGCCGACAGCGAGCTTTATAAGCTTTTCGAGCAAAAAACGGGTATCAAGGTAAACGCCACGCAGGCAAAAGCCGGCGAGCTAATCAAAAAGCTCGAAGTCGAGGGCGATAGCTCTGCGGCGGATATCTTTATCACCGCAGACGCGGGAAATTTCTACACCGCAAAGACTAAGGGCGTGTTGCAATCGGTCAAATCAGAAACTCTAGAAAAAATCGTACCACAGCAGTATAGAGATAACGACGGCCAGTGGTTTGCTATCTCAAAACGCGCTAGAGTCATCGTTTACGATAAAAGAGACTTCGATCCTAAAGGTATCAAGGACTACGAGGATCTCACAAAACCCGAGCTAAAAGGCAAACTGTTAATCAGAAGTGCTACTGCTCCGTATAGCAAGTCGCTGCTAGCTGCTATCATCGAGGCTGACGGCAAAGACGCGGCGGCTAAATGGGCGGAAGGCACGCTAAAAAATCTAGCCCGCGATCCAAAAGGCGGCGATAGGGATCAGGCTAAGGCTATTTACGCAGGCGAGGGCGACGTAGCAGTGATGAACACCTACTACATAGGCCTCATGCTAACATCTCCGAAAGCCGAAGACGTCGAGGCTGCGAAGAATCTGGGCATAATTTTCCCAAATCAGGACAACCGCGGCACGCATGTAAATATCAGCGGTATCGCGCTAACCAAAGCTGCTAAAAATAAAGAAAACGCAGTTAAATTTATGGAGTTTATGGTGAGCCCTGAGGCGCAAAAGATACTCGCGGGTATAAATTTCGAGTATCCGATCAACGCAGAGGTCGATCCTAGCGACATCGTAAAAGGCTTTGGTAAATTTAAAGAAGACTCGACTCCGCTTTATAAAAGCGTGCAAAACACGAACGAGGCTATTAAAATTTACGACGTAGCCGGCTGGAAATAATGAAAGTAAAATTTGGGGCGATCTTTATCGCCCTTATCGTTTTGATCCCCATTTTTAGCATATTTTTCGAGATCGCTTTGGGCGACTACTCATTACTCGAGCACTTTTTTAAGTATCTTTTTATGAGGTATATCCAAGGTACTTTTGCCGTCGCGGCGGGCGTTTTGGCACTTAGTCTGGTTATCGCCGTGGTTTCTGCGTGGCTGGTGGCGAATTACCGCTTCGCGCTATCAAATTTCTTTGAATATGCCCTCATCCTTCCGTTTGCGATTCCTGCTTATATATTTAGCTTTTGCTACGTCGGGATTATGGATTACGGTGGATATTTTCATCAAATTTTCGGCTTTAGACTGGAGTTTATGAATATCTACGGAGCGATTTTCGTGCTTTCGTTGTCGCTTTATCCATACATCTATATGTTTGCCAAAACCTCGTTTAAAACGCAGTCCGCAGCGATTTACGACGTTTGTAAAATTTACAAGCTCCCCGGCCTTGCAGTGTTTTTTAGGGTTGCGATATTTCTCTCGCGTCCGGCGATCGTGGGCGGAGCGATGCTGGTGCTCATGGAGACGCTTAGCGACTACGGCACGGCTGCGTATTACGGCGTAGAGACTTTTAGCGCGGGCATTTTTAAACTATGGTTTGACATGGGCGACTCGTACTCCGCGTCCGTGCTGGCGGGGCTTTTGATGATGTTCGTGTTTGTTTTGATGATATTTGAGCACGTCAATAAAAACTCTAAAAAATACAGCTTCTCCACGCACGACACCTCCAAATTTACGCAAAAAAAGGAGCTTGGCAAATTCGGCTCGGCGGCGGCGTTTTTATGGTGCGCGAGCGTATTTTGCCTGGCGTTTGCCTTTCCTTTTACCTGGCTTTTGTATTGGAGTATTCACGAGCTAGATAGCTTTAAATTCGAGTTCGTGCAGATGGCTTTAAATTCGCTTCTGATGGCTGCGGGCGCGGCGATACTCATCACGGCGATTAGCTTTTTTCTCGTTTTTGCGACGAGACTTATAAAAAACAAAGCGCTAAACGCCTTTTTGCTAAAATCCGTCTCGCTAGGCTACGCGCTGCCGGGCGCTAGTATCGGGCTTTGCGTCATGATAGTTTTTGGTTATATTGACCGAAATTTCGGCACGCATCTACTTTCGTCCAGCTTTGTGGTGCTGATTTTTGGCTACGTCGTGCGGTTTTTGGCGACTTCGATATATGCCGTCGAGAGCGGATACGCTAAGGTCTCGGCAAATATCGACGACGCCGCGCTTTTGCTAAACGGCTCGCGGTTAAATTTGTTTTTCAAAGTGCATTTTCCGCTGCTTCGCCACTTTTTCTTTCTCTCGCTCATCGTCGTTTTTATCGACATCATTAAGGAACTGCCGCTTAGCCTAATTTTGCGGCCTTTGGGCTTTGAGACGCTTAGTATCAGAGCCTTTTTCTACGCCGCCGACGAGAGGCTTTACGCTGCGGCTCTGCCGTCGTTTCTCATCGTTTCGATGTCGCTAGTCGCCGTCCTTTGGCTCGAGATAATCTCCAGAAAAAAACAAGAAAGATAAAAATATGGCTGAAATTTTAAAAATCGTAAATTTAAACAAGAAATTCGGAAATTTAGAGGTTTTAAAGGATGTAAATTTAAGCCTTAACGAGGGCGAAATTTTAAGCGTTCTGGGCGATAGCGGCTGCGGCAAAAGCACGCTTTTACGCATAATCGCGAGCCTTGAGACGCCAAGCGGCGGTCAAATTTGCGTCAAAGAGGGCTGCGGCACTGCGATGATGTTTCAAAGCTACGCGCTTTTTCCGCATTTAAGCGTTTGCAAAAACGTGGAATTTGCGCTGTGGCGACTCCCTAGCGCCCAGCGAGCCCAAAGGAGCGCGCAGCTACTGGAGAAATTTAAAATCTCCGAGCTAAAAGACAAAACTCCAGATCAAATTTCGGGCGGTCAAGCGCAAAGGACGGCCTTTGCCAGGGCCGTAGCAAACCGCGAAAAGCTGCTTTTGCTCGACGAGCCTTTCGCTAATCTCGATCGCAACCTAAAAAGCGCGCTAAGAGGCGAGCTAAAACAAATGATAAAGGCAAACGGCATCAGCGCGGTCATGGTAACGCACGACAAAGAGGACGCCTTTTTGCTAAGCGACAAAATCGCGCTGATAAAAGGCGGCAAGGTTTTGGCTTTCGGCGCGCCTAGGGAGCTGTATTTTCAGCCTGCATCCTACGAAATCGCCTGCTTTTTAGGCGATATGAACCTGATAAACCCGCAGGATGCGCAAAGCCTGCCGGTCGAATTTAAAACGTGGCTGGAACAGAGAAACTTTATGTTTCGCCCGGAGCTAATCATAAGCGGCGAAAAATACGAAGCAAACGTGGTAGAAGCAAAATTTTTAGGCGCATTTTACGAGCTAAATTTGGACTTTTGCGGGATCAAATTTAAAGCCGTCGTTAGCTCAAATTTGCAGATTTGCGATAAATTTAAATTTGACCTGGCTTAAATTTGGACAGGCTTAGTATAGTCGCGCGATTTTTTATCGTCTAAATTTGCTTGAAACGCAAATTTGGCGAATTTGGCTTAGTCTTGATTGCGGTTTTCGACGTAATCCACTATCGACCAAGCAAGCACGTAGATAAATCCTAGCGCCAGGTAGATACCAAGCACTGCAAGTTCGATAGGGTAGGGGTCGCGCAGGGCTTTGGTGAGTAAAAGCTTTAGCGCTGCAGCGATAAAAGTGCCGATCACGCAAAGCACCGCGTAGCCTGAAAATAGGGCGTTTTGCGTGACGGCGGCGAGTTTTAAATTTATCTTTATCCAAAGCAAAAACGCAAGCACCGCCGTGGCGCAAATGAGGAAAAATAGGACCTTGTGCGTGCTAGCGGGAGCGTAGTTCGCGCTAAAACTTAGCAAAATCATCGCGCTACTAATAGCGATAAAAACGCGGTAAAGCTTAAACACGCCTCCGCCTGCTAGTTTGTTTACCTTTGATATAGCGCCGTAAAGGCAGATAACGGAGACGAACAACATCGCTACGCGCGCGCTTGTTGCGATATCAAATAGGCTTTTAGGTAAAACCATCTCTTGCGAGAGTAAATTTAAAATAACCAAAATCCCGGACGTCATACCTAGCGCTCTTGCCGTACCTATGCGCTTTATGAAGTTTTCTTGCACATTTTGCCTTTTATTAATTTAATAAAAATTTCACACAAACAAGCTTAAAATTTTTATTAAATTTAACCCAAGTAAGCACGCGGATAGTCTGGGGTATAAAATACAAAATAAGCAAAGTTGCAAAGCTTATTCTTGCAGCTAAGGAACTCTAACATTGGACCGAGTTTTAAAATGCGTCAAAGGCTGATCGTATGAAAAATACAAATTTGCGGGTGATTAAATTTGACGATAAATTTAGGGGCAAATCTATCGTCAAATTTTCGATTTATCTACATATTTATTTGTTGGTAAAATTTAATGTTTTTCGCTAAAAGCCGATGTAAAAAGTGCGGTGGCGCAGCTGGCGAGCAAGCCTGCCAAAACAAGGCTGTCTTTTAGAGCGATAACCTTAAAGTTGTGAAACCAAAAATACATCGTAGCCGCAAATAAAATAAAAAACAGTTTTAGTCCGATGTTTTGTCTCCAGCCAGCTACGGCGTAAAATAAAATAGTAACGCCAAATAGTATGCCGATATCGATGATTGACGATCCAAATATATTAAAAATGCATAGGATAAAAGCGCCGATCAAAGCAAAAAATATCGCGCGAGTTCGTTTGAAATTTATGGCTAACATTAAAATATTAAACACAAACGCGAGCGGAAATGAAAATATGACAAACCCCATAGTTCCTTCTCTAAGTATTCCTAACTCAAAATAAAAATTTAAATAAAAAAGGCTACAAATAAAAAATACTGTTCCTAAAATAAGCTCGCTTTTTTGGAGTAAATATAACTTCATTTTTGCCCCTTTGGGTCTATAAAATTCGTTGTCGCCCGCCTTGTGATGACTCAAATTTATCTTTAAAATTAATTTTATACTAAATTTATTTAAAGTAAATTTAGTAAAGCGACAAGTAAATAAAATAGCGTTCTCGGTATTAAATTTAAACGGCAGCACGGGACTAGCAAACGCCGCAAAGCTCGTAGTCTGCGCAAATTACTAATCTAAAATTTTAAAAAATCGGCAAATTTACAAACTCGCAAATTTTAAAATACATAAAATTTTACACAGTTCAAATTTTGCCGATTAAAAAACTACTTTACCTGCGCACTGAAAATTTGCGTGATACTGGGAATCTGCTCGCCCTCTATGTCAAATTCCGCCGTTTTCATCCGCACGCGGTAGAGCGCGTTTAAATTTTCCTCGTTTAAAACCTCGGCGCTGGGCCCGTAAACGTAGCTAAGATCGTCTTTTAAGACGAGCGTGCGGTCCGCTACCGCAAGGGCGTGGTTTGGCTGATGCGTGGTAAAAACGATGCTCGCATTGCTTTTTTGCTTCAAATTTACGATGAGACTTAGCACGCGGTCTTGGTTTTTGATATCAAGCGCGCTAGCAGGCTCATCTAAAAACAGAATTTTGCTCTTGCTAGCGATCGCCCTGGCAAAGAGCACGAGCTGCTTTTGGCCGCCCGAAAGCGAGTTAAAGCGCTTGTTTTTCAGGTGCGAAATTTCAAGGCTCTCAAGCGCGTCCAAGCAGATCTGCACGTCGCGTTTGCTCGGCTTTGAAAATAGCGAAATATCGCGCGCACGCCCCATCGCTACGATGTCTTGCACGCTGTAATCAAACGCCACGCTAAAGCTTTGCGGCAAAAAGCCGAATTTCGCCTGCGTGCTTAGCTCGCCTTCTTTGAGGCCTAAAATTCCCATCATGCACGACATCAGCGTGCTTTTGCCCTGACCGTTTAGTCCTAAAATCGCTAAAATTTGACCGCGCTTTATCTCAAAGCTTAAATTTCTAAAAAGAAATTTGCCCTTTTCGTAGAAAAATCCAGCGTTTTTAATAGAGAGCAAACTACCTTCTGTTCGCATCGGCGCTCCTTTTTAAGAGGATGGCGAATATCGGGCTGCCGATGAGCGCGGAGATGATGCTAAGCGGCACTTCGCTAGAGCTTATCGAGCGCGATACGTCGTCGATAGCGAGCATAAAAACGGCTCCTGCCACGAAGCAAGCGGGCATCGATCGCAAGTGGTCGCTGCCAAATATCATCCTAGCGACGTGCGGCACCACCAGGCCGATCCAGCCGATGTTTCCGCTGACGCTGACCTGCGCGGCGACTAACAGTGTGCAGACGACGAGGATGACCGAGCGCAGCCGCACGATGTTTACGCCGAGCACCTTTAGATCGCCGTCTTCGAGGCTGAGTAGATTAAATCTCCACCGCATCGCGATGAGCGCCGCGACGCAGGGTGCCGAAACGGCGGCGAGCATGATGAGCTTGTCGTAGTCTGCGCGCACGAAGCTGCCAAGCAGCCAGTAGATGATGTTCGGTAGTACGTCTTCGTTGTCGGCTAGATACTGCACGAGGCTCGTTAGCGCGGCAAATACGCCGTTTATGACGATGCCGGCCAGAATGAGCGAAAAGACGTCGCTGCGCGAGACGAATTTAGCGATAAAGTAGAGCATAAAAAGCGCGGCGAGCCCGAAAAAGAAGGCAAAACCCACGATAAAGTAGGAGCCAAAGCCAAGCATGATGCAAAGCGCACCGCCAAATGCCGCCGCTGTGCTCACGCCCACGATGTGCGGACCTACGAGCGGGTTTTTAAACACCGCCTGAAGCGCGAGGCCGCTAAGCGCCAGTATTCCGCCGCAAAGGCTCGAAAGTAGGGCGCGCGGGATGCGGATATCAAGCACCACGCTTTTTGCCGTTTCATCGGCGGAGGAGCCGAGCAAAATTTTACCCGTCTCCTCTAGGCTAACGGGATACTGACCGATGCCCAGCGATACCGCAAACAGCAGAACCCAGAGCAGCAGCAGGGCGGAAAATTTCATTTATAGCTCGTGCGGTAGAATTTTTGATAAAATTCCTCTACTTTTTTGTTAAATTCCGCTTCGTCAAAGTGCGTTGGATAGAGCTTCATCGCTAGCCACCACTCGCCAAGCGCCATGGCTTCGGCAGTCGGATAGCCCCACGCTTTGGCGTATTCCGGCATCATGTAAATTTTATCCTCTTTGACCGCGCTTAAATTTGCAAGCTGCGGGTTGGATTTAAGCTCGGCTGGCACCTGCGGATAGCGATCCTGCACGAAGATCATCTGCGGCGCCCACGCTAAAACTTGCTCGGCGGATACCTGCTTGTAGCCTTTGATGCTCTCTGCCGCAACGTTTTGCGCGCCTGCACGCATAAACATTATGCCCGTGTACTTGCCGCTGCCGTAGGTCGTGAGATCGGGATTTGCCATGTAAATTTTAGGTCTTTTATCTATGATGAAATCGCTAAATTTAGCCTTTAGCTGCTCTTGCGAGGTTTTGACGAAGCTTATGAGCTCGGCGGCCTCTTTCTCGCGGTTTGCGACCTTGCCAAGAAGCTCGATCCCGTCGTAAAAGCCCTCGGTGTAGGCCGCCTCGTCGTCTTTGAAGGTCGGATTTAGCTTGCCTTTATCGGCGGCGTCGCTACGCTGAAAGCTAACGGCGATCACCGGGATCTTAAGCTCGCTCATTTTGTCGATGTACTCTTTTGGGATGTAGTTCGTGACGATCACGACGTCGGGCTTTAGCTTAAGCACCGCCTCGTAGTTGATGACCTTTAGATCGCCAGGAGTCGGCATGTCTTTTAGGCTCGGCGCTAGGCGGATGTAGTTTTTGCCGAGCGACTTTTCCCACGACTCCTGCACGCCGACGACCTTATCCAGCGCGTTTAGCTCATTTAGCGCGTTTAGGCTTTGGTGCTGAAGCACGACTATGCGTTTGACCTCGTCAGGCAGCGTGACGTCGCGGCCTAGCTGATCGGTTACGATGCGGTCTGCGAAAAGCGAACTCGCGCACAGCGCAAGAGCTAGCGCGAAAGAGTGAAATTTACTCATGTTTTTCCTTAAGTTTTTAAATTATATTTATTTATAGGCTTAAAATTGGTACTTTTAACCAATAAATAAACAGCAGTATATTACAAGAACGGCGATAAATTTAGCATAAATTTACAGATTTTGTTTTGCGGGTAAATTTGAGGGGTGGCATTGGTGTAGTTTTTGATAAATTTAGCGAAACGGCAAGCGTGGTAGCTGTGATGAAATTTGAAATTTATAAATTTTAAGACTACGCAAGAGCGATGTTTTTGACCATGACCCAAGCCGCTAGTTCGCAAAGCAGGATCAAGAGCGCTATCGTAAGCAGCGTATATGGAGATACCAAACCATTAAGGGGTGAAATATCGATAAACTGAAGCGCTGTGCACATAAAGGGTAAGCCTGAGTAGATGTAGAAAGCATTGCTCTGCGTATCTTTGCCGAGCAGATAGTACGCAACGCCGAGCATAAACCAAAAGTAGATAGTAAGAATAGAGTCTATGGTAAGAAATATCGTAAGGGCCGAGCCTTGTATATTTAAAAAATTATTTGCGACCGCTCCGATTACAGAGTAAGCATTATCTACGAAAGAGCCTCCGATCTGCGCCGCGGCATACTCTACCGCGCCAAATACGACTTGACTTACCGAATACAATGCCATATATAGCCATAAAATCGCTATTAACGCCGCCGCGACTAGTGCGGAGAAGGTTTTGGTAAAGAGTTTGCTTGCGGAGAGTTTGGAAATTTGTCTAGCGGCAAGAAGCCTAAAGATCGTCTATGTGAGAAATATAAGGCAAATAAAAAACATGGCGGTCAAAAATCCAGCCAGCGAGACGCGGCTGCAAAATTCGCACAAAATCCAAATAGACATACAGCCGCCTATCAGTAAAATATTAGAAGCTATGCCGTGGAATTTTATCTCGGCCAGGGGTTTCTGATCCATCTTTGTGCCTTGGGATTTTTTTAAATTTGGTAGTTGGTTTTATTTGCCGATCGGCTATAAAAGAGGAGGGCTAAATTTAGCCCTCGATGTAGTTTTTGAGTTTTCTACCGACTTTTGGGTGCTTTAGTTTTTTGATCGCAGAGCTTTCGATCTGGCGGACGCGCTCGCGAGTTACGTTTAGCTCCTTGCCGATCTCTTCTAGCGTGCGGTCGCTCTCGTCGTCGAGCAAGCCGAACCTCATCCTGATGACAGCTTTTTCGCGCTCGTTTAGCTGATCTAGGACTTCGTCTATCTGCTCTTTTAGGTCGTTTTTTAGGATGTGATCCATCGGGCTTAGCGAGCTTCTATCCTCGACAAAATCTCCAAATTTGCCGTCCTCCTCGTTGCCGATAGGGGCTTCTAGACTTATAGGCTCTTTCGTGATTTTGATGACTTGTTTTACCTTGTCTACGCTTAGTCCGACCTCTTGCGCAATGACGCTCACGTCAGGCTCTTTGCCCTCTTCTTGTAGATATTTGCGGTTGATTTTGTTGATACGGTTTATCGTTTCTATCATGTGTATAGGGATACGTATCGTGCGGGCCTGATCGGCGATAGCACGGCTGATAGCCTGGCGTATCCACCACGTCGCATAGGTCGAAAATTTATACCCTTTTTTATACTCAAATTTATCAACCGCTTTCATCAGTCCGATGTTGCCCTCTTGGATAAGGTCTAAAAACGGCAAACCGCGGTTTGTGTAGCGCTTGGCGATACTTACGACTAGACGTAAATTTGACTTTGCCATCCTAGCTTTTGCTTCGTCGGATATCTTTTTGCCGCGTTTGATTTGCTCCAAAATTTCTTTTAAAAGTATCGGATCGAGGTTAAATCCGCTCTTGCTCGCTTCTTTGGTCGCAAATAGTTTTTTGATCTCCACGTAGGTCGAGACCATCGTAGCTTCTGGCACTCTAGCGATGATATCGTCTTTGCTTAGCTTGATTATATCTTTTAAGATAGATTTGTGATTTTTCTTTAATTCGTCGCTAAACATCGGTAGCTTATACTCAAGCCTTTTTAGCTCTTTGTCGAAGTCATCATCACTCTTTAGCGCCGTTTCCATCGATTTTACGATCTCGGTTATGAGCTTACTCGTAGGTCCTAGATCCATCAGCTTGTCTTTTAGGATTTTCTTTTTAAATGCAAGCGTTATCTTTGCTAAAAACTCATCTTCCGTCTCGACTTCATTTTGCTTATTTGCCGTTTTTAGCCACTCTTTTTTAGCCTTTTCGAGCGCTCTAAAGCTCTCGATTACCTTTTCGGCTCGCTTATCGTCTTTTTTACTATTTTTTTTAGGCTTGGCTTCTTTTTCTTCGCTTTCCTCGCCCTCGTCTTCGATCTCTTCCTCTTCCTCCTCTTCGACCTCTTCGCTGCCTTCCTCGCCCTCGTCGTCAAAGCTTCTAAAAAGCTCTTTTACGCGGCGTTCGCGGTTGATGAGCGGTTCTTTATAGTCAAGGATAAAGTCGATGAGGTATGGCACCGAGCAAAACGCATCTATAATGATATCTTCGCCAAGTTCGATTTTTTTGCTGATTTCTACTTCTTCTTCTTTGGTTAGTAGCGCGATTTGACCCATTTCGCGCAGATACATACGCACGGGACTATCCGAGCGCGACCACTCGAGCAGATCCGTTTCGCTGGCGAGGTCAAATTCTTCCTCTAGACTGTCGTCGGCTAGTTTCGCCAGCTCTTCGCGGCGCTTTTTGGCGTCTTCGATGTTGCGCATTTTGGCGATTTCAGCCGAGGTGATGAGCTGGATTTTATTTGCTTTAGCTAGCGACTCTATCTTTTTTGCTATCGCCGCAGTCGGCGCTTTGTCTAGGAATTTAACTAGTTTTTCGTAAGTGATATAGCCTTTGGCATTTTCTTTAAAAAGCTCTTCTATAAGCGACAATGCCTCTTTTTTTGCGGTACTCATTCGGGATTCCTTCTTTTTGTAGAAAACGAGGATTATACCCAAATTTTTTTAAACATTAATAAAAATGCGATCATTCGGGCATTTTTAAGTAAGCTAAATTTGCTGAAAATTTTATTAAATTTGAGTTGGAACGGAAGTTGCTGATCTAGTCAGAAAAATGCGCTCGTCTGAAAGTTGCAAGCAAAGCGTAGCAAACAAGACGAGTCGCCAAGATAAGGAAAAGTAAATGAACAACGGCTACTACCAAGCAACCGGCGCCATGGTGACGCAGTTTAACCGCCTGGACGTAATCGCAAACAATCTTGCCAACATAAACACTATCGGCTTTAAGCGCGACGACGTCGTAGTGGGGGATTTTGAGAGGATTTTCAAAGAGTACCGCGACGAGTTGCCGATAGAAAATCACACGAAAGACGCGGCGAAATTTCTAAACAGAACTATCGACAGAGTGCCGCAAATTTCGGAGCAATACGTGGATTTTAGCCAGGGCGGGCTTAAATTTTCAAACAACGACCTTGACTTTGCGATGAAGCGAGAGGATCTGTTTTTCCTAGTCGAGGTGAAGCCCGGCGACGTACGCCTAACTAAAAACGGCTCGTTTAATCTCGACGAGGACGGATTTTTGGTAACCAAAGAGGGGTACAAGGTGCTGCCGAGCGATTATTTTACGAATAATTTTCAAGGCATCCAAATCCCGCAGGGCGAGCGTTTCTCCGCCGATAAAAACGGCAATCTCTACTCAAACGAGGAGCCGCTGGCTAGGCTTTATATCGCGCAGCCAAAAGAGATACGAAATCTAACCAAAGAGGGCGATAATCTCTATGTTTTGCCGAATTTAAAGGAGCTTGAAGACATAGGCGGCGAGATAGACGCGGTCGCGTGGAAGTATACCCAAATCTCCAACGTAAACGCCGTGACCGAGATGGTCGGACTCATCGAGACGCAGCGCTTTGTCGAGATGTATCAAAAGGTGATGACGTCGCATATGGACGATCTAAATCAGGAAGCTATAAGTAAGCTTGCTAATACGAAAGTCTAATAAGCTGCGCCTTTTTAGCGCTTTTTAATGAGTTTGGTTTTTGCTTCTTCGGCAACCTTAATGGTTAGCCTCAGTCGCAAAAACTGCAACAGCATTAAAAATCATCTAAAAATACTTTGCTTATTATGGCTATTTTAAATTTGCTTTTTGCTTACGATCGCAGGTGCTTCAACTCTAATTTTCTTTCAAAATTTTATTTTAAAATACTTCCGCCAAAATGTTTTCAAATTTTCCCAAATTGGCAAATTTGGAACGTCTTTTGCTAGATACCCGAGAAATGCAAGAAATCGCGCCGAATTTGTAAATTTTAGACGGTTTTTTATGCAAAAGCGTAAAATTTAAGACTGCAAATTTGGAATATATTTTGCAATGGCAAAAGCGATGAGCCGCTCATTAGATACATAAAGATAAGCGGCAGTAGCTTGAGATGGAGACTAGGCGGATTTTTGCGAGGCGAGGGCGCGTATATGCAATACGTAACCGAAGCCGAGAAAAAACCCAACGAAGTATACGCTCAAGATACAACGCGCTAAGAAAGGAAAACACGAAAATGATGAGGTCTATTTACTCCGCCGCCACCGGCATGATCGCCCAACAAACCCAGATCGATATCACGTCGCACAACATCGCAAACGTAAACACTATCGGCTACAAGAAAAACCGCGCCGAATTTGCCGATCTGATGTATCAGGTCATGGAGTATGCGGGTACGGCAACCAGCGCCACGACAAAAAGCCCGACGGGTATCGAGGTAGGTCTGGGCGCGCGTCCGACGGCGATAACGAAGATATTTTCGCAAGGGTATTTTAAAGAAACGAGTAACAACCTCGATATGGTTATCGCGGGTAACGGCTTTTTCCAGGTGCAGCTTCCGGACGGTACGACGGCGTATACTAGAAACGGCGCCTTTAAGCTAGATAGCGAGGGCACTATCGTAAACTCCGACGGATACGTGCTACAGCCGCAGATGACTATCCCGGCCGACGCCACGCAGGTCTCAGTCGGCACCGACGGCACAGTCTCCGTGCTGCAGCCGGGTAACACCGAGATGACGCAGGTGGGCCGCATCGAACTAGTAAATTTTATCAACCCGGCAGGCCTGCACTCTATGGGCGACAACCTCTATCTGCCGACTGGCTCTAGCGGCGAGGTCGTAGTCGGTACGGCGGGTCAGGACGGTCTGGGTACGATCAGACAGGGATTTGTCGAGATGAGTAACGTCCAGCTGGTAGAAGAGATGACCGACCTCATCACTGGTCAGCGCGCGTACGAAGCAAACTCAAAGGCGATCACGACGAGCGACGATATGCTCTCGATCGTAAATAGTCTAAAGAGATAGCCTAAAATAGGCTAAATTTGACGCCGCCGGGTCTTTCAAATTTGCAAATTTGACGGACTTCGGCGGCTTTTTAAATTTACGGTGAAAAACGGCTAAATTTGAGCTAAATTTTAGCCGTTTTGCAGCGGTTCTTACTCGCTATTCTTATTTGCTTAGGATTTTGTGACTATCGCAGCCTTGTTTCAAGCCCATATCGCAAGCCTTGCCGAAATACTTCTTAGCCGCTTGTTTATCTTTGATTACGCCTTGGCCTTCCGCGTATAAAACGCCGAGATTATAGCAGCCGTTTGCATAGCCCATATCGCAAGCTTTAGCGTATAGCTCGCTAGCTTTTTTAAGGTCTTGCTTTACGCCTTGACCGTTGTAGTACGAGCCTCCGAGATTGTAGCAGCCTTTTACGTAGTCTGCCTCGCAAGCTTTAGAAAACAACTCAACGGCTTTTTTGTAGTCTTGTTTTATGCCTTGACCGTCGTGATATGAAACGCCGAGATTATAGCAACTCTCCGCGTCATCCATATCGCAAGCCTTAGAAAACAGCTCGTTAGCCTTTTTGTAGTCTTTTTTTACGCCTTGACCTTCTATGTATAAAACTCCAAGGTTATAGCAGCCTCCCGCATACCCCATCTCGCAAGCTTTAGAGTGTAACTCGCTAGCTTTTTTAAGGTCCTGTTTTACCCCTTGGCCTTTTTCGCATAAAAGCCCCATATTGCCGCAGCCTAGCGCCTCTCCCATATCGCAAGCTTTAGAGTATAGCTCGCCGGCCTTTTTGTAGTCTTGTTTTACGCCTTGACCTTTTTCGTATGAAAATCCAAGGTTATAGCAGCCTTTTGCGTCCCCCTTATCGCAAGCTTTTAAAAAGTTCTCGCTAGCCTTTTTAGAGTCCTGCGCTACGCCTTGACCGTTGCTATACAAAATTCCTAGATTATAGCAGCCTTTTGCGTCTCCCATCTCGCATGATTTCAAAAATAGCTCGCTGGCTTTTTTGTAGTCTTGCTCCAAGCCGCTTTCTCCGTTTGCGTACGAAACGCCCAGATTATAGCAGCCTCTTACGTCTCCCGCATCGCAAGCGCCTTGCAATATCTTTGCGTCGTTGCCCGCACCAAACAAAACCGTCGCGCATGCTGCCGCTATGACTACTTTTTTCATAAATTTACTCCTATAAAAAGATTAGCGCCATTTTATAAGATTTATTATTAAAATGCGGATAACTTTATACTAAACGCTAAATTTGGTTTGGTTAAATTTGCCCACCGCGTCATTAGCTCAAATTTGATCAAATCTCCAGCCTTTATCCAATTTTTTTAAAATTTTAGCTATCATCGCGCTTTTATTAAGGAAAAAATTTGCATTTTAGTTACGTTTTTAAGCTTAGCGTTCCGATATTTATGGGCTATTTTCCCCTCGGAGTCGCTTTTGGAATACTGGCTAAAAGCATGGGCGTTAGCGCATTTATCGCCGTCGCTCTTAGCACGCTGGCATACGGCGGCGCAGCGCAGTTTATGATGCTCTCGCTTTTTAGCGCGGGTACGGGGCTTTTAGAGGTTTTTATCGTCTCGTATCTGGTAAATTTACGCCATACTTTTTACGGGCTGGCGCTTTTAAAAGAGTACAAAGATCTCAAATTTCGCCTTTTAAATATCGCGACTCTCACGGACGAAACTTTTGCGATATTTAAGGCGCTTAATATCTCGGACGCGGCGGAGCGCAGTTATGTTTTTACGCGCTTAAATTTGATCTCGTGGCTCTACTGGGTGGCCGGAACGGCGGTCGGATGCCTAGCCGGCGGGCTGATAAAGGTCGATACGAGCGGGCTTGAGTTTAGCCTCACGGCGCTTTTTATCGTTATCGTGATGGAGATGTTTAAAAACGATAAAAACTATAAGGTGCTAGGCGCGGCGTGCCTGTTTGGAGTCGCCGGCGTAGCACTCATGCCAGCTAAAGCGATGCTGGTAGGCTCGATGGCTCTTTGCTTTATTTTTATTTTAGTTTTTAAGGATAAGCTTTGATAAGCGTAAATTCTAGCGAGTGGGCGATATTCGTCGCCGTTTTGCTAAGCGCGTTTGCGACCTTTTTGACGCGCGCCGCGCCGTTTTACGTCATCAAAAACTATAAGCCTAGCCCGTGGCTTAGCGCCGTGGAGCGACACATGGGACTGATGATAATGGTTATTTTGGTGTGCTACGGGCTAAGAGACGTTAAATTTGACGTTTATCCGTACGGACTAAACGAAGCGCTAGCAGTTTTTAGCGCGGTTTTGATTCATCTAAAATTTAAAAATACCCTGCTTAGTATCACGGTTTCGACGGCGATATATATGACGCTTATTAGGATTATTTAACTGAAAATAAAAATTAAGAATTAATAATAAATTTAAGTAATAAACGCTAAAATCCTAGTAACATCTCAATACAAGGAGCAAACATGCGTTTTGCAGTAAAGGCGGTGATTTTCATGCTTTTAGGAGCGACTTTGGCTTTTGCAAAGCCGACGATTTACATTTTTGCAACTGGCGGCACGATAGCCGGCAGCGGCTCTGGTGCTCTTGATACGAGCTATACATCCGGAACCGTTACGGTCGATAAACTGATCGCCGCGGTACCTGAAATCAACAAAATAGCGACCATCAAAGGCGAGCAGATCTCAAACATCGGCTCTCAAGAGATGAACAACGAAGTTTGGTTTAAGCTCGCAAACAGAGTAAACGAGCTACTAACTAGCGGCAAGGCCGACGGCGTCGTCATCACGCACGGAACGGATACGATGGAGGAGACGGCGTATTTTCTAAATTTAGTCGTCAAAAGCGATAAACCTATCGTAATGGTCGGCGCTATGAGAAACAGCGGATCGCTAAGCGCGGACGGCCCTCTAAATATCTTTAACGCCGTAAATGTCGCGATGAGTAAAGAAGCCGCAGGCAAGGGCGTAGTAGTCGTGATGAACGACGAGATCCATGCGGCTAGAGAGGTGACTAAAACCAACACTACCGCGGTCGATACATTTAAATCTCCAAACAGCGGCAAGATCGGCACCGTGTTTTACGGTAACGTCAAATTTTATATGAATCCAACGCGCAAACACACCGTAAATTCGGTATTTGACATCACGAAGATCAAAGAGCTTCCAAGGGTCGATATCATCTACAGTCACTCAAACGACAACCCGGACTTTGTAAATTTGGCCGTCAAAAACGGTGCTAAAGGCATCGTAAACGCGGGCATGGGTAATGGAAATCCATTCCCAAGCGCGCTTGAGGCTCTAGGTGAAGCAGTCAAAGGCGGCGTGGTAGTCGTGCGCGACTCACGCGTAGGTAGCGGCGAGACCACGCTAAACGGCGAGGTAGACGACGGTAAATACGGCTTTTTAGCTAGCGACAACCTAAACGCGCAAAAAGCTAGAGTGCTTTTAATGCTTGCGCTTACGCAGACTACGGATAAAGCTAAGATCCAGGAGCTTTTCTTAACTCACTAAGCGCGCGGCGTCTCGCATCGCTATGCATCGTTGAATTTTACTTCACTTCACTGTGACGGGCGATAAGCCCGCCTCATTCGCGAAGCAAAATTCGCCTCGCCTAGCTTTGCGATATTTGCACTTATTTAATATTACGGCGGATTTGCTAAATTTACGGTCCGCCGTCTCTTTATATAAATTTCCTTTTTATTACGGCTTTACGGCGAGGAATTTATTTCAAATTTGAGCTCAAATTTAAGATATTTTACGCACAACTTAGCTAAAATTTGCACTGTTTGTACCGCTAAAACCAGCGGCGTCGCAAAGGCGAGGTTTTTAAGCGAAGCTAGTAAAAGCAGCAAAAGGAGCACAAAATGAAAAAATTTCTACTCATCCTCACAAATCAGCCGTATAACGGTACGGATAACGCGTATAACGCATTGCGACTAGCGGGAGCACTCAAAAACAGGGGCGAATACGTCAGGATATTTCTGATGAACGACGCGGTAGATCTTGTGCGAAATAGCACGCAAAAGCCCGAAAACTACGACTTTGATCTCGTGGCGAAACTAAAAGAGCTACACGCAAACGGCGTAGCGCTAAAAGTCTGCGGCAGCTGTGAGGCTAGATGCGGTCTGCACGCGGGAGAGCCGTACTTTGATAGCGAGATAAAAGGCAGCATGGATATCCTTGCTAGCTGGGTCGCGGAGTGCGATCAGGTGATGACTTTTTAGTCCGTCGTTAGCGGCAAATTTGTCTTAAATTTGAGACTTTATTTGATTTTAACTAAGGAGCAAAAATGGGAATGAGCGCGCACTATTACGCCTATGCGCAAGGCGTTATAGAGGCGATCAAAAACGGCGGCGACGGCGAGGCGCTGGACGAATACGATCTGGATAAAATGTGGGACGCGATGCATAAAACGCTAACGGGCAAAAATATGTTTGAAGCGATGAGTGCGGGCGAGATTTTCGCGACGCCAAATCCGCTTAGCTGGGCGATATTTGGACGCGGCATGGCGGGCGAGGAGGGGAGCGAGGCGGTATCTTACGTAGACGCAGATGACGTAAAAGCCGTAGCCAAAGCTATGCAGAGTACCGACATCGGCGCGCTTTTAGCAAACGTAAATTTCGCGGACTTCGGCGAGGCGGGCACCTATCCCGAGATATGGGAGTACGAGAGTGAATTTGAGGATATCAAAGCCGAGCTAAAAGAGCATTTTAACGGGCTTTTGAACTTTTATCAAAATGTCGCGGGCAATGGGCTTGGCGTACTGATCGTGATAGCTTAGATTTCCAAATTTTACCGCAAAACATGCTAAACGGTCGGTTGGCTTTAGAGCCGTTTTGCGGGGTAAATTTAAATCCGCGTATATAAACTTAAATTTGCGGGTTCAAATTTATGCGCTCAAATATAAGCCTGCAAAATTTACGCTCTGCGCCTCAAAAAACGCAAGCAAAAGCCGCCGCAAAGCCAGGTAAATTTCCCGCCCGCGCATAAAAAAGCAAATTTCCCGCCGCGATCCAAAAACGCAAACGACGTCTTAAGCAAATTTTGCTAAATTTCCGCCGTTTGGCCGCCGTTTTTTATCTTAAATTTATTAAATTTGATTTACTATTTCTTTAAAATTTAAGGCGCTTTATGAACTACCTACTTTTTGCCGTTACGTTTTTTCCCATCAGCCTGATGCCGGGCATCAACATGACCTACGCGATGAGTATCGGCATGAGCCTAGGCTACGTGCGCGCGCTGCCGATGATGTCGGGGCAGCTCGCCTCTCTGGCCTTCGTGGGTATTTGCTGCATGCTAGGAGTTGGCGCCGTTTTAGCGCATTATAGCTTCGCATTTAAAGTTTTAAACGTCATTGCGGGACTTTATCTGCTGTATCTGGGCGCTATGCTGTTTTTTAGCAAGGGGCAGCTTAGTATAACGAAGGTCTCGCAGCTGCCGAGTAAAAAGCAGATGTTTTTAAACGGCGCCGTGGTCTGCATCTCAAATCCTAAGGCGTGGATTTTTCTATCGGCTTTGCTGCCGACTTTTTTGGACGCGAACGATCCTTTTAGCCTGCCGCGCATACTCTCTATCACGGTTACGCTCGTTTTTATTGAGTTTTGCTCGCTTAGCATCTATGCTCTTGGCGGCGCGATACTAAAGAAATTTTTGCAAACCCACCTGCGACTTTTGGAGATTTTTACAGCCGTTATCATCTGCGTTATCGGCGTTTTGATGATGCTTCGCTAAATTTGCCCGCCGAATTCTCGTTAAATTTGATAAAATAGGACAAAAATTATCGCCTTGCCCGTTAAATTCGGGGCAAATTTAAGGAAAATAAATGTTTAAAATTTTAGTCGCCGAGGATGACGAAAATTTAAATAAAATAATCTGCCTCAAGCTCGCGCAGGAGGGCTTTTCTCCGCTTGCGGCATTTGACGGGCGGCAGGCTTTGCAGCTGCTAGAGAGCGAGCGTGCCGATCTTGTGATCACCGATATCATGATGCCCGGGCTTAGCGGATATGAGCTAACCAAGCAAATCAAGCTGCTAGACGAGTCGCTGCCGGTGCTCATGATAACGGCAAAAAGCGGCATGGAGGGCATGGAGAAGGGCTTTGTCACGGGGGCGGACGACTACATGAGCAAGCCCGTAAATTTAAAAGAGATGACGCTACGCATAAACGCGCTTTTGCGCCGAGCCAAGATCGCTAGCGGCAAGCGGCTGAAGTTTAAAAACTCCGAGCTAGACTATGCGGCGCTTAGCCTAAAAATCGGCGGCGAGGCCGTGGAGCTCGCGCCAAAGGAGTTTTATCTGCTCTTTTTACTGCTCTCAAACCCGGGCAAAATTTTCACTCGCCTAGAAATCATGCAAGAAATCTGGGGCTACGACACGGATAGCGACGAGCGCGCGGTCGATACGCACGTAAAAAAACTACGCCGCAAGCTAGAAAACTGCGCGGACTTTGAGATAGCTACGGTGCGCGGCATCGGCTATAAGGGCGAAATTTACGAGTGAGTGCGGGGAGATAAAGTGAAAATTTTAAAAGCTATTTTAGCGGCGGCATCGGCGGTTTGCTATCTAAACTCGGCCGTTTTACCCGAAAGCGACTGGAGCAAAAGAGAGCTAAAAGGCGAGGTAAAAAGCATGACGGCTACGGAGTACGAATACTCAATGGACGGCTCCGGGACGCTAGAAAATACGCGCGTAAAGCGGACGGAGTTTAACGAAAACGGCTATATAGTGCAAGAAACCGAGCATATAAACGGCGTACCGAACGGCTCGGTTTTGTTTGAGTACGGCAAAGACGGGCTAGTGCGCAAAAAGTATCAAGATAGCGCCGTTTATCTCTACGAATACGAATTTGACGGCGAAAATTTAGTCGCGACGGCCAAAGAACAGCACGTGGAGGATAAATTTTATCCCCGCACGGAGAAAATTACCTACGGCAAGGACGGCAAAATGATCGCTAGGGCGGCGTATTCGGGCGGGACGCTAGTGACGGACGATAGCTACGTCTACGACGAAAAGGGCGTTTTAACGCGGATAGAAAATAATATGGAGCCGCGGCACGGCATAGAGATAAGCTTCGAGCGCAAGCCAAACGGCGAATACGAAAAAATCACGCAAGCCCCGAACTCAAAATGGGTTTATTACTACGCCGCAAACGGCGACGAGATGGAGTATACGTCGGTAAATTACTTCGGCTCCGAGGCAAAAATCTGGCAAATATTGCAGTTTAAAGATATAACGAGGGACGAGCGGGGAAATTTGACGCATAAAACCTCGGTCAAATTTAAGCCCGCGGACAAATACTACGAAAACGGCGACATAAAAGAGATCGGTCTATACAAAAAAACGGAAATAAAATATGAATACTACGCAAAATAAGAAAAAATACCTAATCAGCTTAAAAACCTACACCGCGGCGATGTTTATCTTCGTCTTTTGCGTGCTTTGCGTCGCGGCGTCGGCGGCGATCCTGGCTTACGAGCGGATATTTGAGATGAAGCTTGGGATGTTTTGGGGCATTATCAGCTTTTGCGCTATCGTGATGGGCGCGGGCGGAGCGATATTTTACGCGGCTACGGCATACTTTTTGAGATATGTCGAGAGCTTTAGACTAGCAGCCGGCAAGATCGCTAGAGGCGACTTTGCCGTTAGGGTCGCGCGTAAAAACTGCAAGCGCGGCTCTGATAGCGAGTATCTGCACGAGCTAGACGAGCTGGCGGCAAATATAAATTTGACCGCGGCGGCGCTAGAAAAAATGGACTACATGCAAAAGGACTTCATTTCAAACGTCTCGCACGAGCTAAAAACGCCTCTAAGCGTCATCAGCGGCTACTGCGAGATTGCGCAGGACGAGACGAACAAAGCGCGCAGAAACGAGTATCTAGACCTCATAAAAGAGCAGGCAGGCGCGCTAAGCAGGCTGTGCGAGGATATGCTCCTGCTCTCGCGGCTAGATAGCCAGGCGGGCGTAAATTTGGACGAAAACGTGCGCGTATACGAGCAGCTGCGAAAGGCCGCCGCGATGCTAATGCAAAAGTACGACGGGCGGGAGTTCGATCTAGATCTAGTCGCCGTGAGCGTACGTAGCAACGCCTCGATGCTAGCGCAAATTTGGGTAAATTTGATGGATAACGCGCTGAAATACTCAGCTGCGGACATCGGCGTGAGCTGCCGCGAAGAGGGCGGGCGGCTTGTCGTGCGCATCAGCGACGAGGGGGCGGGCATAGAGGCTAAAAAGCTAGAAAAAATCTACGATAAGTTTTATCAATGCGAGGAGTCGCACAAGGGCAAGGGTAGCGGTCTAGGGCTATCTATCGTGCGTCGTATAGTTCATCTTTTGGGCGGCGAGATAAGCCTTGAAAGCGAGCCTGGGCGCGGCACGACCGTAAGCGTAGTGATCCCAAATGCGCGTAAAATTTGAGGGAAGCCGCGGCTGAAATCATTTAAATTTGCTATTCTGCGGCTGGCAAATTTGGTTTTTTATTGGCTGATTGCGCGGCAAATTTAACTTGCGGGTGAAAAATTTGACAGAATAAGCGTAAATTTAACGCGAAATTTTAAAAAGTCATACAAAGGACACATTGAGGACACAAAAGGTCATTATAATTCTCCAAAAATAAAGGAGAAAAAGATGAAAGATTCTGCAGTAACTCACGTAACTATGGCTATCGGAGCCGTGCTTTGGGGTTGTCTAACGGCAGCGGTGGTTTTATTTTAACCGAAAACAAAACGTAAAAATAAAAAATCTACGGACGAGTATCCAAGCGATATCTCGTCCTTCTTCTAAAACAAATTTAACCGCGATCCCGCACCGCTTTTAAAACCCGGCTTTTCTAACCGCTCAAATTTGCTCGGTTTGTTAAATTTCCCTCTCGGCAAGCTTGTTTTTTATATAAAATTTAAAATTTGACCCGCGAGCCGAACCGCTTAAATTTAACCTCAAATTTACCAGCACCGACCGCTACCCTGCGCGCTTTGATTGTTTATTTAGCTTCTTTTGGATAAAATCGCCCAAATTTAATCTTAAGGCGAATCATGAAACAAGCAAAAGTCTGGAAATTCGGCGACAATATCGACACCGACATCATCATAGCCGCGCGCTATCTAAATACCTCCGACGAGAAAATCTTGGCCACTCATATCATGGAGGACGCCGATCCCGAATTTAGCAAAAAAATCTCCGTCGGCGACGTCATCGTAGCGGGCGAAAATTTCGGCTGCGGCAGCTCGCGCGAGCACGCTCCTTTGGCGCTTAAGGCCGCAGGCATAGGCGCGGTGATAGCTAAGAGCTTTGCTAGGATTTTTTATAGAAACAGCTTTAACACGGGACTTTTGATACTGGAAATCAAAGAAACGGACGAGATAAACGCGGGCGACGAGCTAAAAATCGACGTGGATAACGGCGCGGTCGTAAATTTAACGAGCGGCAAAGAGTATAAATTTAGCCCGATACCGCCGTTTATGCAAGAGCTTTTAAAAAGCGGCGGCCTCATAGAATACGCGAAAACAAGGATATAAAATGGCTAAAATTTATAACATAGCGGTGATAAAGGGCGACGGCATCGGCCCTGAGATAGTGGACGAGGCGATAAAGGCGCTGGATGCGGCTAGCGCGGAGTTTGGTTTTGAGCTTAGCTATAACTTTTATCTGATGGGCGGCGCCGCGATCGACGTGTTTGGCGAGCCTTTGCCTAGCGAGACGCTAAACGGCGCGCTAAACTCGGACGCGGTGCTTTTTGGAGCTATAGGCGGGCCTAAATGGGACGGCGTGCCGCGCCATCTGCGCCCCGAAAGCGGACTTTTGAAGCTGCGAAAAGAGCTTGGCGCATATGCAAATTTGCGCCCTGCGATGATATTTGACGAGCTAGTAGACGCTAGCACGCTAAAGCCATCAGTCCTTCAGGGCGTCGATTTTATCGTGGTTCGCGAGCTAACCGGCGGGATATACTTCGGTCAGCCGCGCGAGAAAAAAGAAAATAGCGCCTACAACACGATGACCTACACTAGCGAGGAGATCGAGCGCATCGCGAAGGTCGGGTTTGAAACCGCGATGAAGCGCAAAAAACGCGTCTGCATGGTCGATAAGGCAAACGTGCTAGAGACCAGTCAGCTGTGGCGAGAGGTCACGAGCGAGGTAGCAAAGAGCTATCCGGAGGTAAATTTGGAGTTTATGTACGTCGATAACGCAGCTATGCAGCTGGTGCGCGCGCCTAGTAAATTTGACGTGATTTTGACGGAAAATCTCTTTGGAGATATCCTAAGCGACGAAGCTAGCATGGTGTGCGGCTCGATCGGACTACTACCGAGTGCCAGCATCGGGGGCAAGATAGGCATCTACGAGCCTATCCACGGCAGCGCGCCCGATATCGCGGGGCAGGGCATCGCAAACCCGGTCGCTACGATACTGAGCGCCGCGATGATGCTTAGGTATTCATTTGGCGAAAACGAGGCGGCAAAAGCGATCGAAAACGCCGTAAAAGCCGCGCTCGCGCAAGGGTACAGGACGAAGGATATAGCGGAGTTTGGCGCTAAAGAAATTTGCTCTACGAGCGAGATGGGCGGCATCATCGCCTCGCTAATAAAAAAATGAAAAATACAATCACAGAAGCCCTAATCTACGAGGCTCAAGGACTAAAAGACGACGCGCTGATAGTTTATAAAAACATCCTAAAGCGCGAGCCTGCAAACGCCGCCGCGATCGCTGCGATAAGGCGTCTAAGCGGCCTTAGCAGAAAAAAAACGGGCGTAAACGAGCAGATGCGAGACTTTTTCATCAAGATGAAAACCGACGAAGAAACAACCGAATTTAAAAGGTGGCTGATAAAACTATGAAACTAGAAGAAATAGCGAAAATGGCGATAGACGAGGTGGCGATGGAGCTAAAGCAAATGAGCGCCGCACAGGAAAACTTGGATGCTAGCGAGGCTGAAAGCGTGGCAAATTTGACGGGAGTTCCAACGTCAAGCGGCGACGTAAATTTGACCAACGCCGCCGGGCTTGCAAATTTAGTCGGCGAGATAAGCGTAGCGGACGAGGCTAGCGAGTTTGAGGCGACTTTGGATAGCGCGGCAAACTCACAAAACGTCGCGCCCGAATTTGACGGCGTAGAGGAGGTCGCCGCAATCGCTGCCCCGCAAAAAGCCTTTGAAGTCGAGGTTACAAATTTTACGGGCGAGGAGATATTTCTAAAAAACCTAAAAGAGCGCATTTTGGTGCTTTTTGAGGGGCTAAACGCGACCGGCGAGGAAAATCTGAAAGACAGGCTCTCGCTCACGCTTAAATTTTTAGAATTCGTGCTGGCAAATGTCGAAAATCGGCTCGAAAATCTGCAAAAATAAAAATCTAAAATGGTTGCGAGATTTTCTAGCACCCCACACCAAGCGCGCGTATATCGTCGGCGGCTGCGTTCGCAACGCGATGCTCGGTAAAAAAATCTCCGACTTTGACATTGAAATTTACGGCATCGATCCTGCCAAATTTGATGCTCTGATGGCTCAAATCGGCGCTTGCGGCGTAGGCAAAAACTACTTCGTTTATAAATTTAAAAATTTCGATCTTTCTTTGCCGCGAACCGAAAACAAAACCGGCGAAGGACACAAAGCGTTTGAGGTCGCATATACGGACGACGAGCGCGCGGCGTCTTTGCGCCGAGACTTTACCGTAAATGCGATGATGATAAATATCTTTGACGGCTCGTTTTTGGACTTTTACGGCGGAGAGCGCGACCTAAAACGCCGTATCTTGCGCCATATCGACGATGAAAAATTCGCCGAAGATAGCCTACGCGTACTGCGTGCGGTACAGTTTAGCGCACGGCTAAATTTCCGTATCGCGCGAGGTAGTTTGAGGCTGATGAAACGCCTAAGTATCAGCGACCTTAGCCGAGAGCGCATAAACGGCGAGCTGATGAAGCTTTTCGGCGCTAAATTTCAAGAAATTGGCTTTTTATATCTTTATAAACTAGGTCTTTTGGGTAAAATTTTCGGGCTAAATTTGAGCAGCGCCGAGGCGGAAAAATTTGCCGTAAAGCTAAAAAGCGCGGTTAAATTTCTACCCAAACAAAACGGCAAAAAAGACGAGCGCGAGTTTTTGTATCTTTTAAACGGCTACTTCGGCGTTAAAAATTTTTACGATTTAGGATTGCCGAAAAGCTTTGAAGTTTGCATTAAGGAACCGTTTTTTGTGCGTCGTCCGAGTGAGTGCGAGCTGCTTAAAATCGCGCTAGATAAACCGCTAAAAAGCTGGCTCGGGCTAAACTCGCCCAGCCTCATAAAAAGAGCTAAAAGTTTAGGAGTTTATGAAGCTAAATTTGAACCCGCTATCGATACGGCCGAGATTTTAAAGCAAGGCTTTAAAGGCGCGCAGGTCGGCGCTGAGATAAGGCACAGGCAGGATTTGGCGATAGAAAAATTTTTAAACGAAAAGTCAAGCCGCGCTTAAAAATTAACCTAGTTAAAAGCGCAAATTGGCTAAAATCAAGCCCTATTTTAAAGAGGCGAAAGTGGAAAAAACTTCAAATATAAATTTTCAAAATAAAAATATTCTTTTTAGTATAAGTTTTGCAAAAAGCCTAAATTTGAGCGACTCGGCAAGTACTTTTGTGGCTTTTAAAGCGCAGGCTAAGGCGGCTTTTTAAATGTTCAACATCGTCCTCGTTCATCCTCAAATTCCCCAAAATACGGGCTCGATTGGCCGCATGTGCGTAAATGCAAACCTTAAGCTGCATATAATCAAACCGACCGTTTTTGACATCAGCGAAAAGGCTGTTAGGCGCGCAGGGCTTGATTACTGGGCGCGATTAAATCCGGTGATTTGGGAGAGTTTGGATGAGTTTTTACGCGCAAACGCCGCTTACGAGGATAGATTTTTTTACGCGACGACGAAGGCGCATAAATTTTATTTTGAAGCGGAGTTTAAAAAGGGCGATTTTCTGTTTTTCGGCGGCGAAAGCACGGGCCTGCCTATGGAGCTAATGGAGCGAAATTTCGCAAACGCGATCAAAATCCCGATGGGCGAGCAGGGCAGGAGCTTAAATTTAGCCACGAGCGCGGGCATCATCGCGTATGAGGCTATCAGGCAAAATTTCGCCCAGTCAGGCCTTGGTAGCGCGCTATGAAATTTACTGCAAATAGGCTCTTTACGCTCTTTTTTTCGGCCCTGTTTTTCGCTGTTTTTGCGGCGGGTGCCGAGCTAAAGATCGCTACTTTTAACGCGCAAAATTTATTTGACGCCAAAAACGACGGTAGCGAGTATAAGGATTTCGTCGTCGGCAAATCGGAGTGGAACGAGAAAAAAGCGAGCGCTAAATTTAAAGCCGTAAGCGCAAAGATAAAAGAGCTAAACGCCGATATCATCGCGCTTCAAGAGATAGAAAACGAAGCGATTTTAAAAGAGCTGATGAAGGATACGGGCTATAAATATTTTGCCTTTTCAAAGGGCAAAAACGGCCCCGTAGGCCTAGCCGTCATCTCTCGCGTAAAGCCTGAAAAAACGCAGATTTTTAGCGTGCCAAACGTAAAAACAAGGGACATTTTGAAGCTTGATTTTGAGGTTAATGGGCAAAAATTTAGCCTTTTAAATTTACATTTTCCGGCTAGGAAAAATCCGTTAAAGCAGAGAAAAACGGCTTTTGTCACGCTAAAATCAGCATTAGCGGATACCGAAAGAGTCGTGGTTTTGGGCGATTTTAATACGCCTTACGGAGATAAGGAGCTGCTGGGCGATCTTGAGATTAGTAAAAATTTAGCCAATCTCTGGGCGTTTTTGCCAAAGCACGAGTGCTACTCGCATACGAGTCTAAACGCGCTTGATCATGTCCTGCTCTCAAAGGACGCGCTTAGTCAAAACTATGTCTTAAATAGCTTTAAGGTTGAGCAGAGCGGGGCGCAAATTTCGGATCATTTCGCGTTGGTTTTTAGGCTAAATTTTGATAAAAACGCTAAAAATACGCTGCAAAATATCGCCAAGGCGCGGGTCGGCGAGCTATCAAAAAAGTCAAATTTGCCCGTTTTGCTAAAACGCGCTACGGTCGTGCAAAAGGATAAAAAGGGTTTTACGCTGGCGCAAGATAAGCGCGGTATCTACGTCTACGAGCCAAAAAACGACGCAAAGCCCGGCCAGGTAATGGACGTAGCGGTAAACCGCCTAGACGAGTTTAAGGGAAATCTTGAGATCAGCTCGCATTACGCTGTGAAAATTTATGATGAAACGCAAGACCCGCATGAGCAGATGCTGGAAGCCAAAAACCTAAAACAAGCGCGCGCGGGCGACGTATTTGGTCGTATCGGCGGCGAAGTGCGAAACGGCAGACTCTACACGCCATACGGAGATATTAAAATTTACGGCGCAAAGGGCAAACCGCGCAACGAAAAAGAGGCGATTTTCACCTCCGTTCGCGTCGTGAGCTACAAAAACGAACCTCAAATTTGGATAGAAAATGAAGACAATTGATGCGGTGATGCTGGGCGCATTCGTGCTTTTCGTGATATTTTTGATGCGCGGATTCGTCACGCAGACGCTTGAGAGAAGCAAAAGAAGACAAAATTTAAAAAAGGATAAAAAATGAGCGAAACAAAAGAACTGATCGTGGAGATCGGCGTCGAGGAGCTGCCGGCGATCCCGTTTTTAAAAGAGTGCGGCAACGTCGTGGCGAAATGGCGCGAGACGCTAGCGCAAAACGGCCTAGATAGCGAGTGCGAGTTTTACTACACGCCGCGCAGGATCGCGTTTTATCACCCGAAATTTGCGGTGCGTCAGGAGGACGGATTTAGCGAGTTTATCGGCGCGCCGAGGCAAGTCGCGCAAAAAGACGGCGCATGGACGCCTGCCGCGCTAAGCTTTGCTAAAAAATGCGGTATCGCAGAGTCCGAGCTAAAATTTGAAACAGTCGGCGGCAAAGAGGTGCTCTACTACAAAAAGCCCGTTGCGGGTAAGCCAAGCTCGGAGCTTCTGGGGGACATGATCGAGAAGTTTTTGCTGAGTTTAAATTTCGGCAAATCAATGCGCTGGGGCGAGGGTAAATTTGAGTTTATCCGCCCGGTACGCTCGTTTTTGTGCCTGCTTGGAGACGAGGTTGTTAAATTTAACAAATTTGACGTGGAAAGCGGCGACAGTATTTTCATGCACAGAAGCGTGGGCTATGATAAATTTGCCGTTAAAAACGCAAAAGATTATTTTGCCGCGATGGCTAAAATCGGCGTAATTCTCGACCAAAACGCGCGCCGAGAGAAAATTTTGAGCGAATTTAAACAAATCGAAGCTAAAAACGGCGTAACGGTCGAGGTGGACGAGGCGCTGCTAGACGAAGTCGTAGCGATCACCGAGCATCCGACCGCGCTGCTGGGCGGCTTTGAGCGGGAGTTTTTGGAGGTGCCTAGCGAGGTCATCATCACTTCGATGAAGGAAAATCAGAGGTATTTTCCCGTTTTTGAGGGCGGCAAGCTCGCTAATCGCTTCGTAGTCGTCAGCAACGCTATCTCGCCCGAGCCCTCACTCATCGTAAAAGGTAACGAAAAAGTACTTCTCGCAAGGCTTAGCGACGCGATGTTTTTCTGGCGCAGCGACCTAGCGCATGAGTTTGGCCCAGAAAAGCTAAAAAACATCACCTATCTAAAGGAGCTTGGCAGTACATTTGATAAAAGCGTGCGCGAGCTAGGCGTCGCAAAACGACTGGCTAAAATCTGCGCCGATCGGCTAAAAGAGTGCGCGGGAGAGGGCTACGAGGCACTGCTGGAGCGCGCCGTGATGCTGAGTAAGGCCGATCTAACCACGCAGATGGTGTATGAGTTTACCGAGCTTCAAGGCGTTATGGGCGGCTACTACGCGGCGGCTAAGGGCGAAAACGAAAACGTCGTAACCGCCATCAAGGAGCAGTATCTGCCAAGCGGCGAGGCCAGCGCGCTACCTAGCACTATCTTTAGCTCCGTCGTCGCGCTCGCGATCAAGCTCGAGACGCTAATCGGGCTTTTTAGCGCTGGCAAAATCCCAAGCGGCAACAAGGACCCGTATGCGCTGCGCCGCGCGGCTAACGGCGTCATCAAGATCATCCAAAACGAAAATCTAAACTTTGATATCGCGGCGTTTTTGCGCGAAACGGCGGAGGGTTACGCTAAATTTGACGTCGAGGCGCTGATAAATTTCATTTTCGATAGACTTTATACGTTCTTTGACGTAAATCCGTCCGTCGTAAAGGCCTGCCTAGCTAGCAAAAAAGGCGACGTGCTCGCGCAGTGCGAGGCGATCGAAGCTCTAGGCGCGATTTGCGCGGCGGATGACTTTAGGCAAAATTTCAGCACGTTTAAGCGTCTGGCAAACATCATCAAGGATGAAAATTTCGGCGCGGTAGATGAGGCGAAATTTGAAAACCAGAGCGAGAGAAAGCTAAACGACGCCTTTAAGGCCGCGGTAAAAGCAGGCGGCTCATACAGCGAACGCCTAAAAAATCTTTTCGGTCTAAAAGCCGCGATAGACGAGTTTTTCGACAACGTAATGATAAACGCCGAGGACGAGCTCGTGCGTAAAAACCGCCTTGCGCTCGTGGGGCAAATTTACGCGGAATTCCTCAAAATCGCCGATATAAAAGAGATAAGCCTATAAACGCTAGAAGCGGTGATGCCGCTTCTAAACTCGGCATATGCTCCGGCTTGGTATCGGAGCTAGCGGCCTTGGATACTTTTTATGGAATAAAGGCGCATGCGAGGTAGATAGCGGCACTCTAGCTATCATGAATAACGCTCTCATACCTGCGGCCATCATCGTAAATTTAGTCTTTTGGCACAAAGATGCGGATATACTAAGACTCTGCCTAGCTGGTGCTATGATCTATATCTCGCTACTTATACACAACAAAATCATCGCGCACTACGAGCGAGCAAGCGTAACGGCAAAATAGCCTAAATTTGAAGCCAAATTTAGCTAAAATTTAAAACTAGTGGCGAGACCATATTTGACTGCAGTAGGTATTTTTAAATTTGCTCTTAAAAAGGATTAAATATGCACGGCGCCGCAGCACTTCTAATCGTAAGTTTTTTTGTTGCTTTAATCGCCCCCAAAGGCAAACGAAAACTACTTTGGCTTTTTGTTTGGTTTTTGGTTTTTTTGCAGACGGGTTTATAGCCTTGGCTATTTTTCATTACTACGGAAATTTATACGGAAAGATCAATGTCTACGAAAACCCAACTAGCAGAGGATATTATGCAGGAGAAAGAGAAATAGTCGAATGGAATAGAAGCGCTTTTCCTTTGATAGATCCAACCAATTGGCTAAATTTCCCTGCAAATACGACCGATGCGAATTTCATATCTTTGATAAACGGCTACGTAAATTTTATAGACTACAAAGAAAAAAGTAAAAATCCCGCCACGAACGGTAAATATTTTAGAATTTATCTGGATGACTATACTGCAAAAGAGTGCTTTTTATCAGCCAAGTTAAGCACAAGAGGCTTTTTAAAGAGTATCCCGATAACGTATGAAGAATTAAATATATTTTTTAATCAACTGCAATCAAATCATGAAAGCGAGGATAAAATAATCAGAGAGATAAGATCGTTACTTGATGATAGAAATGCCTCGACGATAGATATAAAACCGTCTAAAATATTAAGCTACATAAAATACAATATAAAAGATCTCAAGCAAATTTACAAAGACAAATGCGTAGCTCGCAAAGAAATCAATGAAGATGAGATAGCTGGTATAGAGTTGGTATTGGAAAAAGAAAATAGGATGACGGACTGGCGCATAGAGCCGGCACCAAATATCAAAACCTTTCTTGACGACCTAATCGGTCTAAGTTTTAACTACGGCGGAATCATAAAAGATAGACAAACAGGCAGGATACTAGCCGATAATATATACGAAAACGTAAGATACCAAGGAGCGTTAGGCGAAAGCTTTATAAAGGCTTTTGGAAGCGAGTCGAGAGGATACGGGATATCTTGCGATAGCGGCAGGGAAAAGTATTTAGACGTATGTAATCAAAAAATGATAGTTGAGTTCTTTAAAAAGGATAGAAAATAACGCTAAAACCTATGCGGAGTTTTTTTGGTATAAAATTTGACGCAAAAGCTGCAGAAATTTAAAGGCGCCAGTTTTTTGCAAAGCGGCTAAATTTATGAAAATCACGCTAAACGTGGCAAATGCTCCAAAAGCTATCCTTAAACCCGAAAAAGCTATAATTGCGCCCAAGGTATGGCAAGTGATTGCTTTTGCGTAGGCAAAAGAGGAAAGTCCGAGCTGCAATAAGACGGAGTTCCATCTAACGGATGGCTGGGGCGACCCAAGGGACAGTGTAACAGAAAGCAGACTGCCGCTTCGGCGGTAAAGGTGAAACGGCGGGGTAAGAGCCCACCAGCGCGGCGTGCAAGCGCGGCGGCTATATAAACCCAACTCGCAGCAAGAAGGGATGGTTTTGAGTCTTATGTCAAACCCTTCGCTAGAGCCAAATTGTAAAATTTGGAGTAGATAAATAATCACTCACGACAGAACTCGGCTTATCGCCATGCCTTTTTACTACTTTTATTTCATCAAATTTTAAAATTTACGTGTTTTTACTGCGGCAAAACGCTATCTTGACAGCGCATTTTGCGAGATTTTGGCAAATTTAAGCTGAGGTTTTGTGGGCGATCGAGTGGCGAAGTAAAATTTGATCAAATTTGACGAGGCGGAGTCGGCTTTAAAATTGATGGCTGCGGGCAGGGTTTGAATTTGAAACGGCGTAAAGCATGGTTTTGGAGCCTAAATATCCCAAATTTCTAAAATTTGCGGACACGTAGCGCTAACGGCTAGCTTAAATTTAGTTTTTTGTTCGTAGTTTGGCTCGTTTATGGTTTCAAATTTTCCAAACAGCTCGGCGATCTTAAGCCAGTCTGCCATATCCAGATCAAATTTAACCAAATTTGACGCGCAGAGATATCCGGCGTCGTGATCATAAAAAGCGACCTTGCCGTCATTTAGGCGGACAAGCCAAAGATCGCCTACGCCCGTATCTGCAAAGATATAAAACTCTCGCAGTATCTCGCTCTCGCCCTCAAAGACAAATTTCGCTTCATCGTTAAATTTGGCTAACTCGCGCTCCTTTAGCACTCTAAAGTCGCCCGCTATCTCTGCGCCGAACTTGCTTTTTAAAGCGTCATTTACGTCGTTTTTCGTCATATTTTGCCTTTGCGGGATAAAATTTAGAGGAGAATTTGAGATAAAAGCGCCGTAAATGCGGTCAAATTTGCTTACGACGCCATGTATTTTTTTACGTTTTTTAGTTTTTCTAGCTCTTTACCGAGCTCGTTTTTGTTTTTTTGTATCAAATTTATCGCTGCGCCCAGGAGCTCCTGAGCTTGCAGGGCATCCTCTAGGCTGTCAAATTTACTAGGCGTCTCGTCCGCTAGCGCCGCGATAGCCTCCGCGTCATCGTTAGCGACGGCGATTTTTAGCTCATCCAGCCACATCGGCCCGCCCCGCGTTCGTCGTCTCTTTCCACGCTTCAAGCAGCTGCTTGGTTACGCTCACGACCTCGTTTAGACTCTGCTCGTCGTTGTTTATATTTGCCATCGACAGTAGCTGGATCTGCCTCGTATAAAGGCCGCTTAGATAGTGCGCGACGTTGCCTTGGTTGTAGTCTAGCGAGTTTAGAAGCTCGATAAAGATGGCGTTCGTGCGGTTTATAAAATATACTTTTTTCTCCACGTCGTTATCTTGCATCGCTTTTCTAGCTCTAAAAATAAATCTCAAAACGCCCTCGTAAAGCATCTCGATGAGCTTAGTAGGCGACTCGATACCGCCTACCGCGTTTTGCGAATACGCCGCGTGTGCAGTGTTGTATTGCATAAATTTACCTTTTACTTCTTATTATATTCGGCTTCGATCATCGATTTTAGCGACGAAAATTCGTTGTTTAGCTTGCTGATGATCTTATCGTACGCCAAAAATCGCTCTTCCATCGTGGCGTATTTTGCGTCCAGCGACTTTTGCGTTTTTTCTTTTTCCGAGTCCAGCGACTTTTTCTCGTCTACTAGGCTTTGGCCGTATTTGGTTAAAGAGCCGTCTTTTGAGTTGATTAGCCCGTCTACCGCCTTTTTGGTTGACGAAAATATCCCGTTTACGGTCGTGTTTTTCGGCGTTACCGTCGATTCGCTAAAGCCCACCGCATTTAGCGCCGCGGTAGAGCCTTTTATATCTATGGCGGTACCGTTTGTCGTTTTTAGCATTATGCCGTCTTCGTTTGCGGTTAGCGTCGCTTGTACGCCGGGTATCCCGGCGTCGTTTATAGCTTTTAGTAGCGCCAGCGCATTTTCTTTTGCCGAATTTGACGCAGGCGTAGCGGCTAAATTTATCTTTTTGCCGTTTATCACGAGATCGTCGCCGCCGATAGTGAGCGCTCCGCTATCTATGGGTTTTGAGCTAAGGACTTGAGCCGTGCCGTAGGTGGTGCCGCCGGCAAATATCTTTTGGACGCTTTGCAAATCCTCATCTAGTTTTTTGCCGAGCTTTGAGCTATCTAGCTCTAGCAAACCTTCTTTGTTTAGACTTAGGCCGTAGTCGGCTAAATTTGCCGTCTTAGTCACGTTGTTCTTGGTGTAGGTCTGATTGCCGAACAAAATTTTGTTTAGCGTCGATTTTATCGTATTTATCTCGCTTATGCCTTGAAAAGTGCCCGATTTTTTCGTATCCGAATCGTAATCGGTAGCGACTTTTAGGTTGTTTACGAGGTTATTGTACGCCGTTACCATGCTTTGCATGCTCTCTTTTATCGCGCTCGTGTCCTCTTTGACGCTAAAAGTCGTCTTGCCCGTATCTTTTAGCTTTATCGTCATTCCTAAATTTAGATCTTTTACCTCGTTGCCGCTTCGTTTTATCGTGATACCGTTGTAGACAAACTCGGCGTCTTGCGCGGTCGAGATTTTATTATTTGCGATATTTGCGCTATCCCAGCCGAGTTTACCCAAAACGTCGTCCGCGCCGCTTAGGGCGTTGCCGTCGTCATCGACGTTTGTTAGCTCGACCTTGTTTTCTGCGCCCGTTTCTTTTGATTGCAATATAAGCTGATACGGATCTTCGCCTCCCACTTTCATCGCTTTTGCGGAAACGGCGCCGTTTGTGACCTCGTTGATCTTATCGGCTAGCTCTTTTAGCGTGGTTGAGCTTTTAACCTCGATCTTATAGGTTTGCCCTCCGACTTTTACGCCAAAGGTTCCGTTTTTGCCGATAAACGAACTTGAGGTGGCAAATTTGGTGCTTTGATAAACGTCTTTTTTGGCTAGTTGTTTAACGTCTATCTCGATATCTTGTACCGCGACGCCCGAGCTTACGCTTATATCTGCGCTTTTGCCGTCCGAGCTAGTCGTTCTTTTTTGATACGAGCTATCGTCTGCTAGGGTCGAAACCGAGGAGCGAAAAGTGCCTATCAGCGTTTTTAGAGCCGTTAAATCTTTTTGCTTTGTCGCGTTTGCCGTGATCTTAGTACTTACGGGTTTTATTTGAGCCGATTCATCGGCGGCTTTTAGCTTATCTATAACGTCTTGCGTCAAAACCTGGCTACCAAAGCCAAGCGAAGAAACTTTACCTAGCGCCATTTTTAGCTCTCCTTGTCAAATAAAACTCCGACCGCCTCTCTAAAATATTCGCTTAGTTTCATGGCTTGTTCGGTCGGGATTTTGCGGATTACGTGGCCGGTTTTCATCTCCATCACGTTTACGTACATGGCCTCTATCTTGTCGTTGTAGCCAAAGCGTATGCTAGTGCCTAGATCTTCCATTTGTTTATTTAGTTTTTCGGTGGCTTCTTTTACTTTTTCATTTAGCGTTTCGTTATTTTGCTCGGTTAAATTTTGGGTTGCGTCTTGCTGGATCTGCGTCCTTTCGACCTCTCTAGTTTGCGTAGAGCTTTGTGCGTGCGAGCTTGTAGCTACGTTTGCCATCGGTTGGCTCGCTACTTTGAAAATTTCCATATTTTCTCCTTTGAATATTTGCTAGCTTCTATATCGTCAAATTTGCAAATTTTTTTAGCCCCGTTCGGGAAATTTTTTTGCTTAATTTAAATTTTCGCATAAATTTGTTAAAATCCAGCCTAAATCAAGGCGAGAAAAAGGAGAATTTGTGAAAATTTCGTTTGAATGCGACTGTATTTTGCTGGGGGAGTCTCTAAGGCTATTTTTGAGAGATTTTATCTCGCCTAGAAAAGATTGCGATTTTATCGTGGCAGACAAAAAGATAGAGGCCAAAAAGCCCGTTTTCGTGATCGCCGAGCACTCGCCTCATCTAAAAATCCCTTTTAGCAAAGAAGCCCTTGTCTCCGCGCTTGAGGAGTTTTACTCGGCGATTCAGTTTTCAGAACCTATCGCGCCTTCTCGCACGACCTCGCCCGCATTTGTTATAAAAGAAGAAGCCGCACCGCAAAACGGTTCAAATTTGGAGCTTGAGGTTTCAAATTTGATAGATAAATTTAAAGAAGAGCTACTTGCGATTTTAAGGAAAGCTCGTTGAAAAATCTCTACGCTACGATTTCAAGCGGCAAATTTAAAGGTAAAAAGCTGCTTTTGCCTTCGCTTCAAACTACGCGAAGTACCAAAAGCATCGTCAAAGGCTCGTTTTTTGATTCGTTTCGCTACGAGCTAGCGGGTAAGGTTTTTATCGAGGCTTTCGGCGGTAGCGCGCTGATGGCTGCAGAAGCGCTAAGTAACGGCGCGACAAAGGCCTACGCGGTAGAAATCGACAAAAACGCCTATAAAATCGCGCTACAAAACGCTAAACTTATCGGCGATGAGTTAGAAGTCATAAACGGCGATACTTTTGACGCTACTCCCGCCATCGTCACGAGGCAAAATTTGCCAGTTATTTTGTATCTTGATCCGCCTTTTGATATCAGGGACGGCTTTGCGGACGTTTATGAAAAATGCGTAAATTTGGCGCGAAATTTGCCAAAAGACAAAATTTATCTGATCGCTTTCGAGCACGCCAGCCACTTAAATTTGCCTGAAAACATCGGCTCGTTCACGCTTTTAAAATCTAAAAAATTCGGAAACACCTCGCTTAGCTACTATTCTTAAATTCTTGCGTCAAATTTGGAATACTAATTGCTTTTAGTCCTTGAAAATACAAATTTAAGGACGAAAATGAAACTAGCGGCATGCTTGCTGAGCCTTGCTATATCGGCTTTTGCAGCGCAGATAAAGGACATCGCAAACGTCGTTGGCGTGAGGGAAAATCAGCTGATCGGATACGGTCTGGTCGTTGGTCTAAATGGCTCTGGCGACGGCAGTAGCTCGGAGTTTACGATCCAGTCTCTTTCAAATATGCTTCAAAGCGTGAACGTAAAAATCAAGCCAGACGACATCAAATCAAAAAATACCGCCGCGGTAATGGTTATCGCAAAGCTGCCGCCGTTTGCTAGGCAAGGCGATAAGCTCGACGTCGTGATCTCATCTATCGGCGATGCAAAGAGCCTTCAGGGCGGAACGCTTTTGATGACTCCGCTTAAGGGCGTGGACGGCGACATTTACGCTCTAGCGCAGGGCTCGCTAACCATAGGCGGCAAGACGGCATCTCGCGGCGGAGGAAGCAAAGGCGGCAACCACGTAACCGCAGGCACGATCCCAAGCGGCGCTATCGTGGAGCGTGAGATCGCATACGATATCTATAACCAAGAAGCGATATTTTTAAGCTTAAAAGAGTCGAATTTCGACACCGCTTCAAGCATCCAAAGAGCGGTAAATTTAAATGTAGGCGGCGATAGCGCGGTAGCCGTCGACTCGCGAACGATCAGGATCGCTAAGCCAAACGGGGCAAACATGGTCGACTTCGTAGCTAGGGTGTTAAATTTGGACGTGGATTATAAAGCGCTAGATAAAATCGTAATCGACGAGCGCACGGGCACGATAGTAAGCGGTATAAATATCACAGTTGATCCCGTTGTCATCACGCACGGCGATATCACGATAAAGATAGAGCCTAGCTCATACGACGATATGGCGGCAAATCAGCAAACAATCGATCTGCAAGACGGCGCAGCGGTTGATCCGCTAACTAATATGCTAAAAATCAGCGGCGAAAAAACAACCGTAGCTAGCGTCGCAAGGGCGCTAAGCAAGATGGGCGCGACGCCTAGCGATATCATCGCGATAATGGAAAATCTAAAACGCGTAGGCGCTATACACGTAAATTTGGAGATAATATAATGCTAAACGTAGATACTTCCGCGGCTTTAAGCTCGTATAATAAATTTGCCACTAGTTCAATCGAAAACAGGCGCGCAGACAAGCCTCAGAGCGAGCAAGACGCGCTTTTAAAAGAGCAAACCGACGCTTTTGAGGCTTTTTTGGTTAAAAGCGTGCTGGATATCGCGCTAAAAGACGAAAATCCGCTATTTGGCAAAGACGCCGGAGACGAGATATATCACTCGATGTATAACGATACTATGAGCAGGGCTTTGAGCGGAAATTTGGGCTTTAGCGAACTTTTATTCAATTATTTGAAAGAAAGGGCTTAAGAAATTTCAAAATTTGCCGATTTAGTTTCTAGCAAATCTAAAAAGGCTTGAAAATGATAGGAACTTTAGGAGCTAAACTGGGCATGAGCCCTCAGCAAATCACTCGCTCAAACGACGTAAAAAAGAGCGAAAACATGAAAAAAACACAAGGCAAAGAAGAAAGCAAGGTCGCAAAGATAGCCGAGCAGATCGCAAACGGAACATATAAACTAGATATGTCCAAGACTGCAAAAGCCGTTGCCGATACGCTTTTATAAGATTTTTTGTCCTTGCGTAAAAAGAAAGGACAAAAATGTTTAAAAGATATTTGGATGAGGCGATGGGCGTACTAGATGAGCTCATCGCTCAAACTACGGAAGATATAGAAAAAATAAAACTAGCCGACCACAGCAAGGTCGATGATAGCGTCAGACGCAAAAATGAGCTGGTTAAAAAATTCGAATCTATAAAATCGCTGCTAGATAAAGAGCTTTTAAGGGTCTCAAAGGAAAACGGCGGGGCAAATTTAAGCTCTATCTTAGATGATGAGGTAAAGTCATCTCTCGCGCTTATGCGCTCAAAGCTTGAAGAGCTCTACTCAAAAAACAAAGAATACGCAAAATACGTCGTCGGAGTGAAAGAATTTTTCGATAGCTTGCTAAAAAATATGTTTAAAGGCGAGCAAGACGGCGGCTACGATAAAAACGGTCTAAGACCGGAGAGTTTATTTAAAACGAGGGTTTAAAAAATGGCTAATATATTTTCGTCTTTGCACATCGGCGTGAGCGGCCTAGATGCCGCGCAAACGCAGATCACTACGACCGGACACAACATCACAAACGCCGACAGCGAGCACTATACTAGACAGCGCGTCGTGCAGTCTGCTAGAGAGCCTTTTCACGATATCCCGGGCGATATCGGCAGAGGTACGCAGGTCGATACGGTCGTGCGCGTGCATGACGAATTTACATTCGCTAGGCTTCGCACTTCAAATATAAATTTAGAATCGACCGAATACAAAAAGCAAATTTTAGAGGAGATTTCGCAGCGCTTCCCCGACCTACAAAGCGTTGGCATAGGCAGAGATCTGCAAAATTATTTCAACGCATGGAACAACCTTGCCTCAAACCCGACCGAGGGCTCGCAAAAGATAAATTTGCTAAATAACGCTAGCACGCTCTCAACCAGCATCAACAAAGCTAGCGACATGCTAACTAAGATACAAAAAGACGTGGACTCGCAGATAGAGGTTACCGTAAATGAAATAAATAAATACGCTAAGCAAATCGCGCAGATAAACAAAGAGATCGTGCGCGTCGAGTCCGTGGGCAACACTAGAGCCAACGATCTGCGCGACAAACGCGATCAGCTCGAGCTTGCTATGTCAAAGCTTGCTGGCATAAGCGTGTTTAAGGGCGAACTGCAAGGCACTAACGTCGATCCTACAGTAACCGACATAGGCACTAAGCATCAGATAAATATCTCGGGATTTAATATAGTTGACGGCGTGACCTATCACCCGCTAAAGATAGATAAAATGAACGGCAAGAGCGAATTTAAGGGCGTTTATTTTGAAAGAGAGGACGGCAAAAAGGTCGATCTAAACGGACGTATCCAGGGCGGTAAACTGGGCTCGGCATTGGATCTGCGCGGACGCAGGATGGATGATAGCGGAGAGTTTCAGGACGGAACGATACAAAAATACATCGACAATCTAAATACCTTTGCCAAAGGCATCATAAACGAGACGAACAATATCTACGCAAGATCGGCTGTAGAAAACGCCGTAACCGACGAGATAAAAGACCTAAGCAACTCTAGAACGCTCATGAATTTTAATAACGACATCAAGCACGGTAGCTTTGACGTCGTGGTTTATAACAACCAAGGCCAAGAGGTCGCTCGCAAAACGATCAACATAAACGCCTCCACCTCGATAAACGACAATACTCGCGGTAACTCTATCGTGCGCGACTTTAACTCAGACACCGACGACAATGGCGATAACAATTCGCTAAACGACGTGGACGATTATTTTCAGGCAAGCTATCAGTACGACGCGGCGACGGGCAGGGGAACGTTTGGCGTCATACCGAAAAGAAACGCCGGCGAATACAGCGTTGCTTTCATCGATAAAGGCACGAATTTCCCGGGTATCATCGGGCTAAATAGGGTATTTGAGGGCGACAAAGCCAAAAACATGAGCGTAAAAAGCGAGCTGATGGAAAATCCGCACAAGCTAAAAGCCTACTCAAATCCGACTCCGGGCAACAACGAAGTCGCAAACGATATGGTGCAGCTGCAATACAATAAAATCGTGTTTTACTCCAACAAACACGCGGATAAACAGGAGAGCATCGAGGGCTACTACCGCTACATCACGTCCGATCTAGCTAGCGAGACGCAGGCAAACAACGACCTAAACGACGCAAACGCAGCCATTCACAAGGTCGCGATGTCAGAGCATCAGTCAGTTAGCGGCGTAAATTTAAACGAGGAGCTAACAAATCTCATACGCTTTCAAAGCAGCTACGGCGCAGCGGCCAAAATCATCACGACCGTAGAAAAGATGCTCGATACCTTGCTAACCGTCAAACAATAAATTTAAATTTCTTTTAGCCTTTTTGGTTTAAAATCTCAGCCAAAAAGGCTAAAAATGGACTTAAAAACTCTCCTGGATCAAAACGTAATCTCTAAAAATACCCATGCGGACTTGTTTGCCGCCGCCGATCCGCTACAAGTCGCTAGCAAATTTAAAACGCCCGAGATCTCGCTTGTCTGCGCGCTTTTTGCTTACGGCAACGCAAAACTAATCGTAAATTTCCTAAATTCGCTCGACTTCTCGCTGCTGGATAAAAGCGAGGAGCAAATCATTTCAAATTTGACGCGGCACAAATACCGCTTTCAAAGCTGCGAGGACGTGCGGCAGATTTTTATCACCTTTTCGCGCCTAAAAAAGCACGGCGACATCGAGAGTGCGGTGAGAGCGGGCTTTGAAAAAAATGGCTCTATGATAGACGGTATAAACGAGCTCATTAAATTTATCTATTCGCTAAACCCTTACCGTTCGGAGGGATATGAGTTTTTTTTCGGTAAGCCTTACGAAAAAGCGCCGCAAAGCCCGTATAAACGCTACAATATGTTTTTGCGCTGGATGGTGCGAGATAGCGACATCGACCTTGGGCTATTTAAAAGCCTGCCAAAAAGCAAGCTCCTCATGCCTCTTGACGTGCATACGCACCGAGTTTCGCTAAATTTGGGCTTAATCTCTCGCAAAAGCTATGATTTTAAGGCTGTGTGCGAGCTAACGGACAAGCTTTGCGTATTTGACCCCGACGATCCGATCAAATACGACTTCGCACTCTACCGCATCGGCCAAAGCGGCGAACTAGCGCAAATTTTAAGCGAGATAAGGTAAATTTGACGGGTTTGCCTTGCGCTAAACGGAGACAAATTTAAGTCCTCGCGGCGCTTTAAATTTAAGAAAATTTAAAGCCTAAATTAATCAAATTTAGGCTATAGTTACCTTGCAATTACATTTTAAGGAGAAAAAATGAAAAAAATCGTTTTAGCTAGCGCGGCTCTAGGCTGCCTACTCGCTACTAGCGCTCTTGCGCATGAGGAAAAAGTCTTTGATCCAAAGGCAGGCAAGCACCTAGTCGTCACTATGGAGCAACTAAGCGAAAAAGGCAACACCGTCGTTGGCGAGGTAGTAGCGATTGAGACTAACTACGGCGTGGCGTTATTCCCGAATCTTAAAGGCCTTGAGGGCGGCGCGCACGGATTTCACGTGCATCAAAATGCCGACTGCGGCGCAAATGAGAAGGGCCTAGGTATGAAAGCGGGCGGTCACTGGGATCCAAGCGACACTAAAAAACACTCGTTTGCATGGGACGACAACGGCCACAAGGGCGATTTGCCTGCGCTTTTCGTCGATGCCGAGGGTAACGCGGTTTATCCAGTCCTAGCTCCGAAAATCAAAACATTGGGCGAGCTAAAAGGCCACTCGCTAATGATCCACGTCGGCGGCGATAACCACAGCGACCATCCAAAGCCTCTTGGCGGCGGCGGCGCTAGAATGGTTTGCGGCGTTATAAAATAATCCCGCATTCGCCGATTTGCCGCTCTCGGCGGTCGGCGAACTTCTTTTTCATACTCGGTCAAATTTAACGCGGCTTTAAATCTAGCGTCTTGTATATTTTTAAACCCGCATCTCGAAAATGCAAAATCTCAATCAATTTTCTAAAATATCCAAATTTTGTCCGCGCGGTTTTGCAAACTAAATTTTAAAAACTATATCAAATTTGCCGCCGTTAAATAGAACTCAAATTTGCACAATTTGTCTAAAATTTCAAAAAATTGCCGAGCGCGCCCGCAAAATTTACAAAATGCACCGCAACCTAAACCGCTAAATTTAACCCCGTTCGGCAAAATTTACTCGCCGCTTTATTAAATTTTAACCGCAGTAAAACAAAAAGCCGAATTTTATAAATTTTTTAAATTTTTCGTAGTATGATTTTGCTTTTTGAAGGGGCGAAAATGGACTTTGACTTCGGCGTTACGGCGTATTTGATATTTTTCGCGGCGGCCTTTGCGGCGGGTTTTGTAGATGCGATCGCGGGCGGGGGCGGACTGATTGCCCTACCGACGATCATGGCGATGGGCGTGCCGCCTCACGTGGCGCTAGCTACGAACAAGCTTCAAGGCACTTTCGGTAGCTTCACCGCGGCGCTAAATTTTGCCCGAAAAGGGATGATAAATTTTCGCGAAGTGTTTATCGGCATCGTTTTTACCTTTATCGGCGCATGCGTCGGCACGGTGCTTATACTGTTTTTGAGCGCCGAGTTTTTGCGCGTTATTATCCCGTTTTGTTTGATAGCGATTTTCATCTATACGCTTTTGATGCCAAAGGTCGGCGACGAGGATAGAGTCGCCCGTATGAACACGCGAGCCTTTTACGTGATATTCGGGCTTATTTTAGGCTTTTACGACGGGTTTTTCGGGCCTGGAGCGGGCAGTTTTTGGACGTTTGCGATGGTTGCGCTCATCGGGCTAAATATGAAAAAAGCCGTCGCGCATACGAAAATCCTAAATTTTACCAGCAACATCGTCTCTCTTGCCGTCTTTATCGCGGGCGGACATATGCTTTGGGCGGTCGGATTTTTGATGGGCGCGGGACAGGTTTTAGGCGCGTATTTCGGTTCGAATATGGTTATGAAAAAGGACGTTAAATTTGTTAGAGTCGTGTTTTTAGCCGTCGTGGGCGCGACGATACTAAAGCTCGTTTACGATAGATTTTTCGCGTGAGCGGTAGTTTTAAAAAACGGCAACAAAATTTGAGCAAAATTTTGCAAAAAAGCTAAAATTCGGGCGAAATTTGAGGTAAGCTTAAAAAACTTTTAACGTTTATTTGGATAAAATTGCCGTTAAATTTCATAAATCTAAGGTTAATCCATGCAAGAAAATTTGTTTTTGTTTACAGGTTGGATCGCTTCTTTGTTTACCGACAACGAGCACGTTATCCACGCGGTAAATTACGCGGGACATCTCATTTTGGTCGCGGTTATCGTGCTCATCGTGGCAAAATTTGCAACTAAAAATTTGCAACTCGTGCCTCGCGGAACGCAAAATATCCTCGAAGCGTATTTAGAAGGCGTCGTATCCATGGGCAAGGATGTGCTAGGCAACGAAACATTATCTAGAAAATATCTGCCGCTAGTCGCCACCATCGGTTTGATCGTATTCGTAAGTAACATAATAGGCATAATACCTGGATTTGAGGCTCCGACTTCGAGCTTAAATTTGACCCTTACTTTAGCGCTCGTGGTTTTTGTGTTTTATCACTACGAAGGCATCAGAGTAAACGGCGTAGTTAAGTATTTTGCGCACTTTATGGGGCCTAATAAATGGCTAGCTCCGATAATGTTTATCGTCGAGATTGTTTCGCATCTGTCTCGCGTCGTATCGCTTTCTTTCCGACTTTTCGGTAACATCAAGGGCGATGATTTGTTCCTTTTGGTCGTGCTTGCTCTTGCGTCTTACGCTGCGCTTCCGGCGTTTGTTTTGCTTACGTTTATGGCGTGCTTGCAGACATTTATCTTTATGATTCTTACTTACGTGTATCTTGCCGGCGCGATCTTGATCAGCCACGACGAGCACTAAAATTTAAATTTACGCGTCCGCTAGCTAAAATACGCTAAAAATCGGCGGGCGCAACCCCTTCTTTTTATCTAACTTAAATAAAAATCCTGCTAAAATAAGCCCTAAATTTTAAATAAAAGGCAAATTATGTTTGAAGTCGTTATCGGGCTTGAGGTTCACACTCAGCTTAATACAAAAACTAAAATTTTCTGCTCTTGCTCCACGAGCTTCGGCGATGAGGCAAATACGCACGTTTGTCCGACCTGCCTGGCGTTACCCGGAGCTTTGCCGGTACTAAACAAAGAGGCCGTAAGAAAGGCGATAAGCTTCGGTGCGGCGGTAAATGCAACTATAAATAAGCGCTCGGTTTTTAACCGCAAAAACTACTTTTATCCAGATCTTCCAAAAGCCTATCAAATTTCGCAGTTTGAGATACCGATAGTAGAAAAAGGCGAGCTTTTTATCGACGTAAACGGCGAGAAAAAGCGCATCGGTATCACTCGCGCACACCTTGAAGAGGACGCGGGTAAAAACATCCACGAGAGCGGACAGAGCCTAGTCGATCTAAACCGCGCCGGCACGCCGCTGCTTGAGATCGTGAGCGAGCCTGATCTGCGCAGCTCCGACGAGGCGGTCGCGTATCTAAAAAAACTGCACTCGATTTTGCGATTTTTAAACATCAGCGACGCCAATATGCAAGAGGGAAGCTTTCGCTGCGACGCTAACGTCAGCATCCGCCCAAAAGGCGACAGCAAGCTCTACACGCGCGTCGAGATTAAAAATTTAAACTCGTTTAGATTTATCCAAAAAGCGATCGACTACGAGGTCGAGCGTCAAAGCGCGGCGTGGGAAGACGGCAAATACGATGAGGAAGTTTATCAAGAAACGCGCCTTTTTGATACTGTAAATTTAGTCACGCGCTCTATGCGAGGCAAGGAAGATAGCGCCGAGTATAGATATTTCCCCGATCCCGACCTGCTACCAGTCGAGATCCCCGAGGAGATGTACAACGAAGCGATCAAGATCCCCGAGCTTGCCGAGCAAAAGGTCGCTAGATACGAGCGCGAGCTTGGCGTCAAAGAAGATGACGCGCTGATTTTAACGAGCAGCGTGGAGACGGCGAAGTATTTCGAGGAGCTTGTAGAGGCTAAAATATCGCCGAAACTTGCCGTAACATGGCTCATCGTCGAGCTTTTGGGTCGTCTAAAAAACGGCGCTACGATCGAGACTTCGCCCGTAAATTCGGCTAAGATGATAGAGCTTTTGCGCCGCATCGAAGACGGCACGATAAGCGCCAAGGCGGCAAAAGAGGTACTTGACTATCTTATGGAAAATGACGAGAGTGTAGACGTCGTCATCGAAAAATTGGGATTAAAGCAGGTCAGCGACGACTCGGCCATCATAGCGATAATAGATCAAATTTTAAGCGCGAACGTCGACAAGGTCGCCGAGTATAAAAGCGGCAAGGACAAGCTTTTCGGATTTTTCGTCGGGCAAACGATGAAAGAGGGTAAGGGCGCGTTTAACCCTGCAAAAGTAAATGAGCTTTTAAAAGAAAAACTAGGATAAATTTGACTTGCGTCGCCATTTAGCGTTATTTGGCGACGCGGGTTTTTGGGTCAAATTTGGCCCAAAAAGTAAATTTACGGCGCCAAATTTCTTATTTTATGGAGACGAGCGGCACGGTCAAATTTAAGCTGTTTAATTTTCGCAAAAGCAAGGCTTGAGCTTGCAGGCAGGCCGGTCAAATTAGCTAAAATAAACGTAAATCACAAAAAAGAGAAAAAATGAAAATAGCCATCATCGGAGCGGGGAAGTGGGGCAGCGCGCTTTTTCATGCGCTTTCGCAAAAAAACGACTGCGTCATCAGCTCGCGTAGGCAGCTTGAAGGCACGCATTTCGTAGGCCTAGAGGAGGCGCTAAAGCGCGATCTGCTCGTCGTTGCCATACCTTCTCAGTCCGTTAGCGGTTGGCTAAAAGAGCATTTTAAAAACTTCGGGCAGAAAATTTTAGTCGCCTCAAAGGGCATCGAAACCTCCAGCCTTCGCTTTTTAGACGAGATTTACGAACAACACGTAGACGCGTCAAATTTGGCCTTTTTATCGGGTCCGAGCTTTGCTAAGGAGATACAAAATGACCTTCCGTGCGCGCTCGTGATAAATTCCAAAAACGAAGCTCTTGCGCGCGAGATTTCAGGACTTTTCCCACAAAATATCAAAGCCTACGCTAGCAGCGACGTTATCGGTGCCGAGATCGCGGGTGCGTATAAAAATGTCATCGCTATCGCGGGCGGTATCTGCGACGGGCTCGGGCTTGGCAACAGCGCTCGCGCTAGCCTCATCTCGCGCGGACTTGTCGAGATGGCGAGATTTGGCGAGTATTTCGGCGCGCAGCAGCAGACCTTTTTGGGGCTTAGCGGGGCGGGCGATCTCTTTCTCACGGCTTCATCGGTACTCTCGCGCAATTACCGCGTGGGCTTGGGACTTGCTAAAAACGAGAGTCTTAATAAAATCCTAAACGATCTAGGCGAAGTCGCAGAGGGCGTGGATACCTCCTACGCGATAGAAAAGATTGCCGCCGGCAAGGGCATCTATACGCCGATAGTAAACGAGGTCGCGGCGATGCTGCGCGGCAAAGACGTGCAAAAAAGCCTGAGAGATCTACTAAGTAAAAAATAAAATTTGGCTAAAACACGCATTTTGCGGCGGAGGTAAATTTGGTTTGTAGGACTGCTATTTGCCTGCTTCGTGGCTAAATTTAAATTTTAAAAACCGCAAATCCTGAACGAATTTTATTCGCAAATTTAAAAAAAGTTAAATTTGACACGATGTTTACCTGCTCTGTTTATGTCGTTTTTAGCTGTTAAAGCAAAATCAAAACAACAATATTCATACCACCCAAACATAAATATCAATCAAGTAAGAGTATCGCCAAAGTCTCCAAGATCAAATTTGTGTTAAAAATTTTTCCTTAACAGTTGTTTGGTCATTTTTAAGCACTTTTTTGCTTGTAACAAATTTATAGATTTCAAATTTTATCGCTTTGCCGCACCAGCCCGTCCAAACAGTGTCAAGAGTCCTTAAATTTATCCAAAATAGTGTAAAATCCGCAAAAACAAAAAAAAGGAAAGATATGAAAAAATTTATCGCCGCGCTTTTTTCGGCGCTATTTTTAGCGGGTTTGCCGACTGCGCTAAACGCTGCCGATACGCAAGCGCAAGAAAAACCGACGCTTCGCAAAATGATAGCCCAAATGATAATGGTCAGCTTCAACGGCTCTGATCCCAAAACCGCCAAAGAAGCTGTCTCGGAGGCCAAATATCAGCGTTTTGGAGGCGTGATGCTGCTTGGTAAAAATATCTCGGACAAAAAGAACCTCAAGGCGCTAACAAGCGCGTTTAAAGAGGCGCAAAAAGGCATTTTTATCGCTATCGACGAGGAGGGCGGGCAGATCACGAGATTTAAGGACAAGAGCGGATTTGAAACCTTTATCTCGGCGCAAAAAGTGGCAAAAACGCTCGATCTAGCCGCTGCGGGCGAGCTTTACGCTAAGATGGCGCAACAGCTAAAAGACGTCGGCGTAAACGTAAATTTCGCTCCCGTGGCCGACGTGCTAAATCCAAAATCCACCATCATCGGCTCGCGCGGCAGGGCGTTTAGTGCCGATATAGACGAGGTTTCGCTGTATGCGAGCGAGTTTATGAAGGCCTCGCAAGCTCGCGGCGTGATAGCTGCGATGAAGCACTTCCCCGGACACGGCAACGTCGAGGCCGACAGCCACACGGCCAAGGTCGTGATAGAAAATTTCGACTACGGCGAGCTTAAGCCGTATTTTGACGCGATTCGCAAAAACGAAGCTAAAATGATAATGGTCGGCCACATCTACCTCATGCAGCGCGACTCCGAGCTACCGGCCTCGCTCTCGCCGGCGATCATCGACGGCTTGCTACGCGGCGAGCTAAAATTTGACGGCGTAGTCATCAGCGACGACATGCTCATGGGCGGACTAAAGGACTTTACGCTGCAAGAAAAAGTGATAAACTTTATCAACGCAGGCGGTGACGTGATGCTCTTTAGTGACTACAAGATAGATGGGCGTAGGACTGCGGAGCTCGTCACGCAGCTAGTCGTGGACGCGGTGGGCGCCAAACAGATACCAAAAGAGCGTATTGAGGAATCCTATGAACGGATAATGAAGCTAAAAAATAACATAAAATAAGCTGTTTAAGGGGTAAATTTGAGCTTTTGCGCGGAGTTTGTTTGCGGCTAGTCGGTCTGCGCGACAACTGAAGTTAAATTTGCCTCTTTGTCTCGTTTTTTAAATTTGAGTTCAAAATTGGTGCGAATTTTAAATTTGACCTCAAATTTAACGCCCTAAATTTGTCTTTAAAACCACTCCCCAAAATATAAATTTACCTCGCATTACCCGCACCGCTTTGGCGCCAATCGCGGTTTAAAAAACGACCAAAGCATCCACTGGCAAAAAATCAAATTTACGACAAACAGGTCGGCTCGCGAAAAATCAGCATTAAATTTATCATTATTGGGCTCAAATTTAAGCTTTTAAAATTAATCTTGGTGTATAATCTAGCCTTAAGAAAAATAATAAAATTTTAATTTTAAGGAGCGACAAATGGACAAGGTAGCAGCAAAAGTCGAAGCCCTAAAAGACGAAATGGTGAAAAATAGGCGGTTTTTTCACTCGCATCCCGAGACCGGATTTTTCACGTTTTTTACGACGGCAAAGATCGCTAGCGAGCTAAAAAAGCTAGGCTACAGCCTAAAAATGGGACGCGAGATAATGAAGCCGGAAGCCAGAGCAGGGCTAGGTAGCGAAAAAGATAAAGAGAAGTATCTAGAACGCGCAAAAAGCCTGCTAAGCGCCGATGAGCGCGAGTTTTTGCCCGTGATGGAGGATGGGCTAACGGGCGTGGTGGCCGAGCTTGATACGGGTAGACCGGGTAAGACGCTTGCGTTTAGATTCGACATCGACGGAGTGGACGTGACCGAGAGTAAGGATGAGGCGCATAGACCGTTTAAAGAGGGCTTTAGAGCCGATATAGACGGCATCACGCACGCCTGTGGGCATGACGGGCACATCACGATAGGCCTAGCGATGGCTAAACTCATCGCGCAAAATTTGGATGACTTTAAGGGCAAATTTAGATTTATATTTCAAACAGCCGAGGAGGGCACCAGAGGCGCCGTGCCGATGGAGCAAGCAGGCGTGCTAGAGGGCGTGGACTACCTACTGGGTGGCCATATCGGCTTTCAGGCGAAAACTAGCGGCGGCATCATCTGCGGTACGAACAAGCTTCTTGCTACGTCGAAATTTGACGTAAATTTCACGGGTAGATCGGCTCACGCGGCGGGCGCTCCGCAAGAAGGCGCAAACGCTCTGCTAGCCGCAGCTCAGGCGGCTCTAGCCATGCACGGTATCACGCGCCATGCTGACGGCGTCACGCGCATAAACGTAGGCGTTTTGAGGGCGGGCGAGGGGCGAAACGTCATCGCGCCAAACGGCTACATCGCCTGCGAAACGCGCGGTGAAACGACCGAGCTAAATGAGTTTATGTTTAAAAAATGCATGGATATCGTAGCGGGCGTCGCGCAGATGTACGGCGTGCAGTACGACGTGAAGCTAACCGGCGGCACGAGCGGAGGCGATAGTAGCGAAGAGATCACCGATATCTACGAGCGCGCCGCGCGCCAGTCGCCTTTTATCAAGGACGAGCTCATCGTGCGGGATCTAAATTTCGGCGCTTGCGAGGACTTCGCGCACTTTATGCACGCCGTGCAAAAAGCAGGCGGCAAGAGCGGCTATCTGATGATCGGTACCAAGCTCGCCGCAGGGCATCACAACGGCGCGTTTGACTTTGACGAGAGCGCGCTACTATCGGGTACGGACGTGTTTTTACGCTCGGCGTACGCGATAAACGGCAAGGACGCGTGAGGCTAATTTTGAGTCAAATTTGACGAATTTGCGTCGCTTGCGGCGGGCTTTATCGGTTTTTATTCATCGATTGAGCCGGCCGGCGGCGTAGATTTGTCTGTTTCGGATTTTAAATTTTGATAAATTCGGCGGTTAAATTTGCTCGGCAGTCGGTCGTAAATTTGGCGGGTTGAATAGAGTCGTCGAAACTGTGCGGCGACAAGGCAAAAATTTAAGCAAAATATGCACAAAATCAGTTAAATTTGACTTTGCCAGATTTGGATTTATTTTTGCGTATAGTCAAGTGCGGAGTGTGATTTCACTCAAATTTGCCGATACCAAAACCGCAAATTTTAAAAACGCGGAAAAATAATTTAAAAAACGTTATAGCCTATTTTGTGATATAGTCATCTATAAAATTTTACAGCTGTTTTTAAGGCAAAATAAATAGTGAAAGTTTATTTGCCTTAATCTTAAAATATTATTTGAAGTCATTTACTATTTTAAAAAAACGTTTTAGATCGTTTTTTATATTTTCTTTATGACGATATGTACGAGATATATACATTGGATGATAAAAGGTTTTTTCTATATTATTTTCATAAAATTTTTTTATTTTTGATGGCATTGACTCAAAAATATTTTGAGGAATTTTTCTTATATAATCATATTTATGATATAAAACATCATGAGAAAATCCTATATAGGTTGGTTTATCAGCTATAAAATCTGCAATATTTGGAGTAATAATATATGGATTGCTATCTCTAGGTATATTATTAAGAGTTTCGTCTAAGTTTGGATTGGCTATATTAAAAGCATTAAATAGTTGAACGACGCCGTTTAATTGTAGCGGTTTATCGGTAATATAACTGCCATTAAAAATTTTTTCGACTACTCGCATAGTAGTATCAACACTAAACTCATACCAATTTAAGTCATTAAATTTTCGCCCTTCAAAGGAATCATAAAAGGTTTTTATTGATCCCTTTGAAATTTCATCAATGTTTCCCACTGGCTTAGAGCTTCCAGGATTTGCCAAAATAATATTTCCAATATGTGTAAAACTATCTCCAAACTGCAAAATAGTATTTAGTCTATATTTAAGTCCATTAAATTCAAAATATTGTGCATATACTTTCACTTTCCATCTCATCCTTTTACGCTACGACGTTTGGAAACTCAAACACCGTTTTTCCGCTTTTTATCGTGATTACCGCCGCGCCTTTTAGCATCTTGCCTAGCAACGGGGAGTTTTGGGATTTTGATTTATTTAGGTTTTTGTCGTAGAGATACTCAAAGCCTGGATCGATTATCGCGATGTCGGCGAGGTAGCCCGCAGCGATCACGCCCTTGTCTTTTAGTTTTAAAATTTTAGCCGCGTTATAAGACGTCAGAGCCGCCATTTTCTCGTAGTCTATCACGCCGTCTCTAACTAGATCTAGCGTCATAGGCACGAGGGTTTGCAGGCCGAGGATACCGAAAGGCGCCTTGTCGAATTCTAAAAATTTCTCGTCGTTATGGTGCGGGGCGTGGTCGGTGACGATGACGTCGATGAGGCCGCTTTTTAGCCCCTCTCTGATCGCGTCCACGTCTGATCTGGTGCGAAGCGGCGGCGACATTTTAAAGTTCGTATCATATCCTAGCAGCTCGTCCTCGGTGTATGTAAAGTGGTGCGGAGTTGCCTCGCAGGTCACGTTTATGCCGGCCGCGCGAGCCTGAGCGATGAGCTTTAGCGACCACTCAGAGCTAACGTGCGCGATGTGGATGTGGCCGCCCGTGAGCTTGGCTAGTAGCAGATCGCGCGAGACCATGATTTCTTCTTGCTCGCGCGGCATGCCTTTGATGCCTAGTATCGCCGATACGCGGCCCTCGTTCATGTGGCCGCCGCGGCATAGCGAGCAGTCCTGGGAGTGGTTGATGACGAAGCTGCCGAAGTGTTTTGAGTATTCAAGCGCGTATCTCATCACGTCGCTGCTAGCTACGGGCAGGCCGTCGTCGCTAAACGCCACCGCGCCCGCCTGCGTCATATCGCCCATCTCTACGCACTTTTTGCCGTCCATCTTGCTAGTTATCGCGCCGATAGGCAGCAGGTCGATGAGGCCGCGAGCTTTTGCTTTAGCTACCATATCGCGCGTGACGACGGCGTTGTCGTTTACGGGATTTGTATTTGCCATCGGGCAGCAGGTGGTTACGCCGCCCGCGACAGCAGTCTCCGAGCCCGTGTTTATGTCGTCTTTGTACTCAAGGCCGGGATCGCGAAAATGCACGTGCATGTCGATAAGTCCCGGCATCACGAGCTTGCCGCTAGCGTCTATTATTTTATCAGCTGCTGGTTCGTCAGCCGTGATGAGAGCGATCTTGTCGCCGTCTATTAGGATGTTTGCTTTTTGCGAACCGTCGTGGTTTACGATCGTGCCGTTTTTGATGAGAGTTTTCATTTTGCGCCTTTGTTTTTGATGAGAGTATCTAGGATCGCCATCCTGACGGCGACGCCGTTTTCGACCTGATTTAGCACGTGCGAATAGCGCGGATCGTCGGCTACGTCGGAGTTTATCTCGACGCCGCGGTTTATCGGACCCGGGTGCAGGATCATAACGCCATCTTTGGCGTATTGCATTTTAGCTTGGGTTAGGCCGAAAAATTTGGAGTATTCGCGTACGGACGGAAATGCGATCTCATCATCCTGACGCTCGAGCTGGATACGCAGCATGATGATGACGTCCGAGCCCTCGACGGCCTCGCGCATATCGGAGCAAATTTGACAGCCGAAAGCCTCCATACCCGTTAAAAACATCGGCGGGCCAAAGAGTTTAACCTTGGCTCCGAGCGTTTTTAGGACGTAGATATTTGAGCGAGCTACGCGGCTGTGAAAGATATCGCCGATGATGGCTACCGTGAGATTTTCTAGGCTGCCGCGATTTTCCAGTATAGTAAAGAGATCAAGCAGCGCTTGGCTAGGGTGTTCGTTTAGGCCGTCGCCTGCATTTACGACGTGAGCGTCGGTGTTTTCGGCTATAAATTTAGCCGCGCCCGAGCTGTAGTGGCGCACGACTACGACGTCCGTTTTCATCGCGACGATGTTGTGGACGGTGTCGATGAGCGTTTCGCCCTTTTTGGTGCTGGAGTTTGAGGCGGTGAAATTTATAGCGTCGGCTCCGAGGCGCTTAGCCGCGATCTCAAAGCTCGTCCGCGTCCTAGTCGAGTTTTCGAAAAAGGCGTTTACGGTCGTTTTGCCGTAGAGCGACTTGGCTTTTTTGGTCTCGGAGTTGTTTAGCGCCTTAAACTCCTTGGCTAAATTTAGGAAATGATAAATTTCGTCTTTGGTTAAATTTGCAGCGGTTACGAGGTCTTTTTTGGTATAGCTCATCCGTTTTTTCCTTAGAAAGATAGAGTTAAATCAAAAAAGCGATATTACCCCGTTTTTACTTAAGGTTTAATTTTGCAGCTTGCTAAACTCCGCGCCCAGACGCTCTCTAATCTCGTCTCCTGTGCGCTCGCCGTCTTTGAAATTTTCGGTGACGAGATCGTCTAGGCGGCTAAGCACCTCAAAGAGCTCGCTTTCCCATTTGTCGGGGTTTCTAGCGGTGTTCATCGTCTCGATAAACGTCAGCTTTTTGCTCATCTCGCTTAGGCTTTCTAAAAATTTTTCCTTTAGATCCTCGTTTTTTAGGGCGTCGTCGTAGAGAGCTTTCATCTTTAGCTCTCTTAGCTCGCCGTTGATGATCTCGCAAAAATCCTTGTACTTTTGCACCGAAATTTGACGCGCAGCCTCGGGAGAGTTGTTTGCTAGAGTGCCGTTCTCGTCGATCTTTCTCGTTGTTTTTTGTATCTGCGCGTAGAGCACGAGCGCGGCTATGACGCAGATGACGGCGTAAAATGCGATAGATGACATTGTTTTTCCTTTTTTGATTTAAATTTGCGGTTATACTGAAATTTTGCTTTTTTTACTATAAATCGCGCTAAAGCTAACCACCGCAAGCGCGCTCCAGATCAGCAAAAACGACAGCGCCTTAAGCGCGCTAACTTGCTCGCCGTAGTAAAAAACGGCAAGCAAAAGCTGCATCGAAGGCGAGATATACTGCAAATAGCCGATCGTGCTCAAATTTAACCTAGTAGCCGCCGAGTTAAAAAGCAAAAGCGGCACGACGGTCGCAGGCCCGCAAAGAGCGATCAAGAGCCCGAACCACGAAAAGCTAAAGTGATTTTGCCCGCTAGCGGCTACGAAAAATAGCGCGACGAGCGCGATAGGAGCTATGAGCGCGGTCTCGACGAAAAGCCCTTCTAAAGAGGGCACGCTAAGGCGCTTTCTAATGAGCGAATAAAATCCAAACGTGATAGGCAAAATGATAGATATGATAGGCAGTCCGCCCGCGTCGTAAATTTGCACGCCGATAGCCGCAAAGACGATGCCGACGGCAAATTTGCCCGCGCGTGATAGCTTTTCTTTTAAAATCAGCACGCCAAGGAGCATATTTACGAGCGGATTTATAAAGTATCCAAGGCTAGTTTCTACTATCTTGCCGATATTTACGGCGTAGACGTAGATCCACCAGTTAGCAGCGATGAGAAGTCCCGTGACAAACAGCCAAAACGTAGTTTTTTTGTCGCTTAAAATTTTCTTTGCGGCGCCTAGTTTGCGGCTAAATTTAAGCAGTAAAAACAAAAGCAGCACCGACCAAAGGATGCGGTGAGCGACGATTTCGGTGGCCGAAAGCGCGCCAAGTTGTTTAAAATAAATAGGAAAAACGCCCCAGATAATAAATACCGACAGGCCGTAGATTAAGCCGATTTTGGTTTGATTTTTGTCCTTCATTTTTCCGCTTTTTTGGCGAAATTATATTTATTTGTCGTTAATCAAACCTTATATGGCTCAAAAAGGCGCAGCGAGGGCAAATTTGGGGCTAAAATTTGAAATTTTATCTGTAATAAAAGTTCTTTTAGCTAAAATCGGCGTTATTTTTAAAAAAGGTTTAAAGATGTGGAGTAGAGATTCGTGGAGAAAATTTAATATCTTGCAGCAGCCAAGCTATCCCGACGAGGCCTTGCTAAAAAAGGCCGAGGATAAGCTAAAGACGATGCCGCCGCTAGTTTTTGCCGGCGAGGCTAGAAATCTAAAGCAAGACCTTGCAAAAGTTTGTAACGGCGAGGCGTTTTTATTGCAAGGGGGCGACTGCGCGGAGAGTTTTGCAAATTTTAACGCCGTAAATATCCGCGATATGTTTAAGGTAATGCTACAAATGGCGATCGTTTTAACGTTTGCCGGACGCTGCCCCGTCGTAAAAGTAGGGCGCGTGGCGGGTCAATTTGCCAAGCCTAGAAGCTCGGACTACGAGGAGCAAGGCGGCGTAAAGCTACCCAGCTACCGCGGCGACATCATAAACGGCTTTGAATTTAACCCGGATGCCCGCGTGCCCGATCCAAACCGCATGATCGAGGCGTATTATCAAAGCGCATCCACGATGAACCTGCTTCGCGCCTTTTCTCGCGGCGGTCTAGCCGATCTACACGAGGTAAATCGCTGGAATCTTGGCTTCATCAAAAAGCCCGAGCTTGACGCTAAATACGGCGAGCTAGCTAGGCAGCTGAGCCAAACTCTAGCGTTTATGGGAGCTTGCGGTATAAATGCCTCAAATACGCCCGCACTTAGCGAAACAAAGGTTTACACCTCGCACGAGGCGCTTTTGCTACCGTACGAGGAGGCGCTCACTAGAGAGGATAGCCTCACCGGCGACTGGTACGACTGCTCGGCGCATATGCTCTGGATCGGCGAGCGCACGCGCGGCGTAAACGACGCCCACGTACATTTTCTAAGCGGCGTACACAATCCTCTAGGCGTAAAGATCGGACCAAACGCAACCGCACAGGACGTCATCGCGCTCGCAAATGCGCTAAATCCGCAAAACGAAGCGGGCAGACTAAACGTAATCATCAGAATGGGCGCGGATAAAATCGGCGAGCGGCTGCCTAAAATCCTACGCGAAGTAAAACGCGAAGGCCTAAATATCGTCTACAGCATCGATCCGATGCACGGCAATACGATAAAAGCCGCAAACGGCTACAAAACGCGCGAATTTGATAAAATCCTAGCCGAAGTGCAGAGCTTTTTCGAGATACATAGAGCCGAGGGTACGCATGCGGGCGGCGTGCACCTAGAGATGACTGGTCAGGACGTGACCGAGTGCACGGGCGGGTCGTTTAAACTAAACGAGGATGATCTCGCGCACAGATACGAGACGCAGTGTGACCCGCGCCTAAACGCCGACCAGTCGCTAGAACTCGCGTTTTTAATCGCCGAGTTTTTAAAGAAAATTTAGCTTTAGCGGGCGTAAATTTGATGAAATTTGCGCCCCTTTGAATTTGACGCGCTTCAAATTTGGCTCTCAAATTTACCGAATTTAAACAAGCCAAATTTGATCCCGCTTACCTTTTGTCTTTTAAATTTGACCGCTTTTTCTGCTTTTAAATTAAATTTACCCCAAATTTCGCGAATTTCTTAAAATTTAATACAATTTTCGCTACATTAATGAAAAATTATCAAATCGGAGAGAAACAATGAGCGATGTTTACGACATTATCGTGATAGGCGGCGGCCCTTGCGGCATCGCGACCGTCGTAGAGGCGAGAGCCAATGGATTAAAAAAAGTTTTGCTTCTCGAAAAGGGTGACAACCACAGTCAAACTATAAGAAAATTTTACAAAGACAATAAGCGCGTGGATAAGGAGTATAAAGGCCAGGACAGCACCATTCACGGCATCGTGTCCTTTGAAGACGGCACAAAAGAGAGCACGCTTGATTATTTTGATAAGCTACTGGATGAGGAAAAGATCGAGGCCGTGTTTAACTCTGAGGTCGAAAGCGTAAAGAAAAAGGACGGTTTGTTTTTCGTGCACACCGCAAAGGGCGACTATCAAGCCAAAAACGTGATGATAAGTATCGGTAAAATGGGACGCCCGAACAAACCCGACTACAAGATCCCGCCTTCGCTAAGTAACGTTATAAATTTTAATCTAAACTCCTGTTCTAGCGGCGAAAAAGTACTCGTAGTAGGCGGCGGAAACTCGGCCGTAGAGTACGCTATCGAGCTATGCCAATACAACAAAACTACGCTGGCCTACCGCAAGGATAAATTTAGCCGCGTAAACGACGTAAACGTAACGGCGCTATGGGAACTAGAAAAAGCAAATAAGCTAAAAGTGCGACTAAATCACGATATCACCGAGATCGAAAACGAATCGGGGCGCGTTAGAGTGCACTTTTCAAACGGAAAAATCAGAGTCTACGACAGGGTCGTCTACGCTATCGGCGGCTCGACTCCGGTGGATTTTTTACAAAAATGCGGAGTAGAGCTTGACGCAGACAAAGATCCGGTCGTAAACGAGCACTATGAAAGCAGCGTTCCTGGCCTATATATCGGCGGCGATATCGTACTAAAAAACGGCGGCTCGATCGTGCTCGCGCTAAATCACGCGCATAAGGTAGTCCAAGACATCAAGGAAAAATAGAGTTGAGAGCGTTAAATTTAGTTTTATTTTTTATCTGCGGTTGTTTGCTCACGCTGGGCGGGTATTATTTGTATTTCGAGTTTACAAAACCGTCTGCAAAGTCTACGGAACTCGCCGTGCAGATAATGAACGTCGAGGAGATACCTAAAAACGAGCGCGTAAATATCCCGATTAAGGAAAATTTAATCCCGCAAAGCCAAACCGCGCCGCAGGAGCAATACGCTAAAAATTTGGATGTAAACGATACGGACGTGCCTATTTTAGGCAATGAAACCGAGCTAAAAGAACAAATCCGCGTCCTGCGCGCTCAAAATAAGCTGCTTTATGACGACAACGTCGATCTAGTTGGTAAAAATCTCGAAATCTCAAATCTCTTAAACGATCAACAAGCCGAGCTGGAAACCAGACGAAAACAAGCCGCTAGCGCTAACGACAAACAACGTCTAAGCGCGATCGACGAGCTAAATAAAAAATTAGCCAAAGCGCAGGAAGAAAACGAAAAAAATAAAAATTTAGAGCAAAATTTGACTTCGCTTCGCAGCGAGATCAAAACTCTAAAAGCCGAGCTTGAAAAAAAGCAGAGCGAATTTGACAAATCAAGCGCCAAAACGCAAAACGAAAGCCAAAATGCGTTAAAACGGCTCGAGGCTCAAAACGACGAGCTGAAAAACGAAGCGACTTCTGCTAAAGCTAAATTTGAAAGCGAACTAAGAACTGCGACCGAAGAGGCCGCAAAACTAAAGAGCGAAAACGCTAGGCTAACAAACGAGCTAGGGCTAAAAGATGCCGAGATAAAAAGGATCGCGAGCGAATACAACGCTCAGGCGCTAAACGCTCAAAATTTAACCAAAAGCAGGATAACGGCTCTAGAAAAAGAGCAAAACGCGGACAAGAAAAAAATCAGCAAGCTTGAAGCAAGCCTTGAAAATGCAAATAAAAAAGCCGAGTCAAAAGCTAAGCTGAAGTCGATAAATAGCGAGCTAAATGCGACAAATAAAGAGCTGGTCGCAAAGCTTGAGAGAGAAAAAAAGGGCTTTGAAAAAGAGGTAGAAAAAATCTTAGCTATGCACAAAACGGAGTTTGAAAAGCTAAAAAACCAGCTCGAAAAAGAGCGTCAAGACACAGAGCGAAACGTAACCGAGCTAAAGGGTAAAATTTACGAGCTGGAAGATCAGGTTGCGAAAAAAGATAGCTCATTAAAAATCGCGGAAGCCAAGGTGGTCGATCTAAACGAGTCGCTAAATATCCAAAAAGAGCTGCTAGCAGACGAGATCGCCGCGAGCAAAAAAAACATCCAAAACTATAAAATTTTAAATAATAAAATCACGACCTTGGTCGAAAACAATATCAAAACCGCCAAGGAAAATAAAGAGCAAATGGGCGCTCTAAACGAGCTTGTAGCGAAAAAAGACGCAGAACTAGCGACTCTAAAAAAACAGATGCAAGACGGAGCAAAGGATCTAAGCGATACGAAGGAAAATTTAGCCAAAACGAGTTCGCAAAAAAACATCGCAAAGGGCGAGGTGGCGCAAATACTAACCAAAAATGAAGAGCTAATGAGCGAAAATGAAAATCTAAAAAAGATAATCCAGCTAAATTTTAGAGCCGAAGTGCCTAAAAAGGTAGTTTTCATAGCATCTGTTGAGTGCTCGGACATGAGCGCGGGCTCGGACAGACCGACGCAGGTTTGCAAAAACAAAGTAAGCGATTTTTTGCAAAGTTATAATTCAAATTATTATTTTGAAATCACGCCGATCGTGAGCCGCGGCAACTTTATCGCCACCTCAAAAGCGGCCAAAGCTATCCCGCAGGACGAGCTAGAAAAGATCGACTCATATGCGAATTTCGGTATCGGAAAAGAGCGCGCCAAGGTCGCAGGCGAGATGATAAAAGACGAATTCGGCGACTTTTCGCGGATATCGTATAGCAACGACATCGTCACGTCTGAAGATAAGCAAGGATTTATCATCAAGGTATATAGATGATAATCACCCAGCCCAAAAACGGCTATCGCTATAACAGCGATACGATGTTTTTGTATGATTTCATCCGTGAGGGCGGAGCGCGCGGCGAGGTGCTGGACGCGGGTTGCGGCAGCGGCGTTTTGGGACTGCTTTTAAAGCGCGATTTTCCCAAAATTTCGCTTAGCTTGCTCGATATTTTAGAAGCTAACGTAAATTTAGCCGCCGCAAATGCTAGCCAAAACGGACTTGAAGCCGAGTTTATAACGGCTGATTTTGCTAAATTTAAGAGTGAAAAAAGATTTGATCTCATCGTCTCAAACCCGCCCTTTTACCACGACGGCGCGAAAAAAAGCGAGAACGAGCACCTTCGCACCGCTAGATATAGCGAAAATTTACCTCTTAGTAAGCTTGTGGGTAGCGCAAATTCGCTTCTAAAGCCGCGCGGAGTTTTTAGTTTTTGCTACGACGCTAAGCGTATATCTGAAATTTTGCTTTGTTTAGCGGAGTTTAAATTTACGCTTACTAGGCTTTGCTTCGTGCATCCAAAAGCGGACGCCGCGGCAAATTTAGCACTCATCGAGGCTAAAAAAAGCTCAAAATCTTTGACTCAAATTTTGCCTCCGATTTTCGTTTTTGAAGGCGGAGTTTATAGCAAAAAAGCGGCCCAAATTTTTGCTGCGGCAAATACTCAAAGCAAGGACGCCGCGGAGTGAATTTGCTAAGACAAAGCGGTTTTGGTTATGAATTTGACGCTAGCAAGTGTGAGCGGTGCGGCGGTAAATGCTGCACTGGCGAGAGCGGCTATATATGGATAAGCTCGGCAGAAATCTCGGCGCTGGCGGAATATTTAAAAATAAGCGAGGATGAGTTTAGATCGCGATTTTTAGATAAATTCGGATATAAATTTAGCCTCAAAGAAAAGCCCTACGACGGCGGATTTGCGTGCGTATTTTTTGACGAAACGGCAAAAAACTGCTCGGTTTACGACTTTAGGCCGAGCCAGTGCCGCACCTTTCCGTTTTGGGACTATTTTAAGGATAAAATCAATGAATTGGAGAAGGAATGCGCGGGAATAAGGCGATTTTAAAATTTATATTGGCGGCCTTGCTTGTTTGTTTTGCTACCGCCAAAGACGGTTTTGACGAGAATTTATACGTTATCAAGGCGCTTTTAGCGGTTGAAAACGCCAGACATGACGAGGCGACCGAGCTTTACGAGCAGCTTTACGAAAAAACTAAAAACACGGACTATCTAAAAGAGGCGCTCAGGCTCGCTTTTTTTTCTAAAAACGTAAATTTTAAAAGTATTTTAGCACTCAGCCAAAAGGTACTAAAAGACGACGTGGACGTGCTTCGCATACAGGGCGCAAATTTGGTGAGCGAAAACAAACTAGACGAAGCTGCAAAGATAATGCAAGAGCTGGTCAAAAAAGAGGACGTCTCTAAAAACCATGTCATGCTCTCTGCCGTCTACTCGATGCAAAACGACAACAAAGCTGCTCTAGGCGAGCTCGAGCGTGCATACGAGCTAGATAGGAGCGTGGAAAATTTGTTGAGAATAGTTGATCTTTTATACAATAAAATGAACGACAAAAAAGAGGCGATCAGGCATCTGGAGAGCTCGCGCCGTATCGACGGCTGCGAGGTCGAGACCTGCACGGCGCTAGTAGATATCTACGCACAGGACGGCCGCTACTCCGATATGATCGATGTTTACGAGGGGCTTTTTGAAGCGACGAAAGAAAAAATATATCTCGAAAAGGCTCTTGGCGTCTATGTCTATCAAAAAAACTACGACGGTGCGATCAAATTTTTACAAAAATACTCCTACAACGACGACGCTTTGATGGATCTTTACGCCGCGACGGGGGATTTTGCTAAGGCTTATAAAAAAGCGCAAGAAGCCTTTGATAAGAGCTTTAATCTCGAATACCAAGCCAAAATGGCGATATATCAATACGAAAGAGACACAAACAAACAAACCAAAAAGATAGATCAAGATAGCCTAAAGCAAGTCATAAATAACTTTGAAAAATCGGCCGTAAAGCTAAATAACGCGCTATATCTAAACTACTACGGCTACCTACTCATCGACCACGATATAGACGCGAAAAAGGGGATAGATCTGGTAAATAAAGCCCTCGAGCTAGAGCCGGGATCCGTCTTTTATCTAGACTCGCTAGCGTGGGGATACTATAAGCTAGGCGAGTGCAAAAAGGCCGACGAGATAATGCAGCAAGTCCTGCACGACGAGGAATTTATAAATTCGCCCGAGGGCAAAGAGCATATAAAAGCTATCAAAGAGTGCCTAAAAAAAGGTAAAAGATGATACTGGATAAAATAATCAAGCAAACCAAAGAGGACTTGGATTTGCGAAAATCGCAAACGCCTTTTGAAAAGCTACAAGAGCTCGCAGCGAAAAATCCGCGCGAGATAAAAGACGCGGTAAAAGCGCTAAAAAGTAGCGCAGACGAGCCGTATCGCATCATAGCCGAGGTTAAAAAAGCAAGCCCTAGCAAGGGGCTGATAAGAGCAAATTTTGCGCCCGTAGAGATAGCAAAAGAGTATGAAAAAGGCGGCACGAACGCTATCTCGGTTCTAACCGAGCCGCATTTTTTTAAAGGAAATTTAGAGTATCTGGCGGCCATCAGACGCGAAAGCTCGCTGCCGCTGCTTCGAAAGGATTTTATCGTAGACGAGTATCAAATTTTAGAAGCGCTCGTTTATGGAGCCGACTTTATCTTGCTTATCGCAAAGGCTCTTAGCGCCGATGAGCTAAAGCGGTTGCTTGATTACGCGCGCTCTTTGGGGCTTGAGGCCTTGGTCGAGACGCACGACGAGGAGGATGTGGAGAAGTCAAATTTCGCATGCGCAAAGATAGTCGGAGTAAATCACCGAAATTTAAGCACGTTTGAGATGGATATGAGCCTTTGCGAGAAGCTGTTTTCTAAAATCAAAAATGCAAGCGTAATCGTCGCAGAAAGCGGCATCTATGAGCACTCACAGCTAAAAGAGCTTCACGTGCAAGGAGCCGACGCGTTTTTGATAGGCGAGCATTTTATGAGGCAAGAGGACTTGGCAAAAGCCGTAAAAACCGTAAAGGAGGGCTGATATGGAGCACATTTGCGCACCTTGGAGGAGCGAATATTTTAGTAAAAAGGAGCAGGGCTGCGTCTTTTGCAACGTCGTAAATCATCCCGAAAAAGACGCCGAGACTGGCATTTTGTTCCGCGCAAAGCGGTGTTTTGGGATCATGAATCTCTACCCGTATACGCCCGGACACTTTATGGTGATACCGTACATACACACCGATAATATCGAAAGCCTAGACGAGCAAACGTGGTCGCAGATGAGCGCTTACGTGCGCGAGGGCGTTAAAATTTTAAAACACGAACTAAACGCGGCGGGCGTAAATATTGGGATGAATCTAGGCAAAGCAGGGGGTGCGGGCATCGCAGAGCACGTGCACTATCACCTAGTGCCACGCTGGAGCGGCGATACGAACTTCATCACCTCCATTGCCGAGGTGCGCGTAAACGGCGTGCCTTTTACTCCGCTTTACGAGAAGCTAAAGGCCGCGTTTGCGGGCGTTTGCTTTAATGATCGGTAAATTTATTTTTACCAAATTATTTTTTGGTAGAATTATCAAAATTAAAAGATATTGAGGCATGCGATGAGATTTATTTTGCCGATATTTTTGTCATTTTCTTTTGTTTTTGCTAGCTTTAGCTGTGATGACGCTTTGGTTGACAAGCAGCGATTTTTCTCTCAAAATTTAACCTTTTCGGGAGAATTTGAGCCAAACTGCAATGACTCTATTCTGGGGCTAAAAGAGGCTCAAATTTTACTCTCGGTAGCGCAAAATATCCGCTCCGAAAGCCTTGCTTGCGTCGGAAATTTGGCGACTAAGAATTTAAACGAGTTTAAATTTAAGATTTTAAAAGCCTCCTATGCGCCCGAAATTTACGCCAAAGAGCTAGAGAGCCCCGACGAATACGAAAAAATCGTATCGCAAAACAGAGCCAGGCTTCGCTACTGGGGACATCAAAGCTTAAGTAACTTCACGGTTTTTAAGGACTTTAACAAAGACTATAACGCCGTCTTGGGGCTGCTGGTAAACTACTACAAATCAAATTTTAAAATAGACGAAGGCAGCGCGATTTATTACGCTTCAAAGGTTGCAAACGAGTTTTTAAAATTTGCCGCGGCGACTTTGCAAAACGGCGATATGGACGAGTTTGCGAGAAAGGTTAGCGACCCGACCTTTACAAAATACGGCATAAATGAGGCGATATATTCTGGCGCCGTTTCGCAAAGCTCGCTGCAAAACGCCTTTAACGCCGCGCTTCTTTACGAAAAAAGCGAGGACGTGATAAGAGAGTTTTTGCGTGCGGGAGTAAATTTAAACTACGGCTTTGAGAGTCCGCTGTTTTTCGCGCTTAAAAATTTAAATAACGTAAAGCTCCTGGTTTCTAGCGGCGCAGACGTAAACTATGCAAATTTGCTCGGCGTCACTCCGCTTTTTAAGGCCGTACAGCTAAACGACATAAATTTGGTCAAGTTTTTGCTCGAAAACGGAGCGCTGGTAAACAAAAGGCTGATAGACGTTAGCACCAAGCTTGCCTATAGTTCAAATTTGAGCGTTCAGTTGCCGAGCTTTGTGAAGCTCTGCGACTTTGACGCGGTGTCAAAAAGCGTGCTGATGAGCGCGGCAGGGGCGGCGGACGTGGAGATATTGCAGCTTTTGGTGGATAACGGCGCGGACGTGCAGGCAGTGGATGATAACGGACTAAACGCCCTAGACTACGCGATCATCGGCAAAAAAGAGATCAATGTGCAGTATCTAAGGGCGATGGGGCTTGAGTCAAATTTGATCACCGAATAAGGAGAGAATATGAAGGGAACGGCTTTTATCACGGGAGCTACGTCAGGTTTTGGCGAGGCGATAGCTAGGATGCTCAGCCGCGAAGGCTACAAGATCGTAGCGCTCGCTCGCCGCAAGGAAAGGCTCGAAACTCTGGCAAAGGAGCTTGGAAATACGCACATCATCGTCGCAGATATCCGCGATAAAAAGGCGGTTTTTGACGGCGTGGCAAATTTGCCGCAGGAGTTTCGCGATATCGAAGTACTCGTAAATAACGCAGGTTTGGCGCTCGGGCTTGAAGGAGTGGCGGAGACTAGCATCGAGGATTTTGAGACAATGGTCGATACCAACATCAAGGGGTTTTTGTACTCGACTAAGGCCGTTTTGCCCCTCATGATCGCGCGAAAGAGCGGCTATATCTTTAATCTAGGCTCGACCGCGGGCGCATGGCCGTATCCGGGCAGTCACGTTTACGGTGCTAGCAAGGCGTTTGTAAAGCAATTTAGTAGAAATCTGCGCAACGACATCCGCGGCACCGGCATCCGCGTGACCGAGATAGCTCCTGGCATCTGCAAGACCGAGTTTAGCGAGGTTCGCTTTGGCGGCGATAAGGCCAAAGCCGACGCGGTTTATGAGGGCGTGGAGTACATCACCGCGGAGGATATCGCGCAGATTGTGCTAAACTGCCTAAATATGCCTCACCGCGTCAATATCAACGTCGTCGAGGCGATGGCGACGCAACAGACTTGGGCCGGGCTTTTTATCGAGAAAAAGTAGGCTTTTGCTGTTAAATTTACGGATTTTAGGATTAAATTCGGTTGTTCTTGGTTAAATTTAATCCTAAATTTACGCCTGATTTTCAAATTTGAGCGGCGGAAGCGAGGCTGCGTTTACATTGCCCCAGCCCGCTCAATCTTAAAACGAAAATCTAAATTTAACCTTCTTTCGTGCAAATGACGCGCGGCTCGCTAAATGCCAAATTTGACCAACAAATCAAAGCTAAAATTTTTCTCAAAATCTAAACTACGAGGAAATTTAAAATTTGCCGCCGAGCGCCGTTTTAAACAAAATTTCCGCAAAAGCCTTATTTTTAACATAAAATTTTAATAAAGAGCTAAAAATTTTGAATTCTAAGCGAATTTAAAACAAAAATTTAAGCCGCATTTAGCTAAATTTATGCCTTAAATACCGACCGACCGCACGCGGGGCGGAAAATTTGATTAAACCGACGAAAAACAAAAAGGAGTTTTTGATGAAAAAGATTTTATTTTTGTCGCTTTTGCCGATCTTGGCGCTAGCCGTAGATCCCGAAGTAGCGAAAAAAAATGCCGAAATTTTCGGCTTTTGGACGCTTATCCCGCCCGTGGTGGCGATAGTTTTGGCGTTTATCACCAAAGACGTCGTTTTGTCGCTGTTTATCGGCGTTTTTAGCGGTACGTTTCTCATAAACATCATCGATTCAAGCATCCCGATGACCTTCGTAAAGGGCTTTACCGACATCGTAAAAAGGGTCGTGGGCTCGCTGGCCGATAGCTGGAACGCGGGCATCGTGCTTCAGGTGCTTTGTATCGGCGGCGTGGTCGCACTCATCACCAAAATGGGCGGAACCAAGGCCGTGGCGATATGGCTGAGCAAAAAGGCCAAAACGGGCGTTTCGGCTCAAATTTCAACCTGGGTGATGGGACTTTTCGTCTTTTTCGACGACTACGCGAACTCCCTCATCGTGGGCCCGATCATGCGCCCGATAACGGACAAATTTAAAGTCTCTCGCGAAAAGTTAGCCTTCATCATCGACGCTACCGCCGCTCCGATCGCAGGTCTAGCCGTCATCTCGACTTGGGTCGGGCTTGAGATCTCGCTCATAAAGCAAGGCTACGAGCTCATCGGCATAACGAACGTAAACGCTTTTAGTATCTTCGTCGAGACGATGCCTTATAGATTTTACAATCTTTTCATGCTGTTTTTCATCGTCTGCACCGCATTTATGGGGCGCGAATTTGCCGGCATGCTAAAAGCCGAGCGCAGAGCTAGAGCGGGCGAACTGCACCCTAGACGCGACGGAGCGATGATAGAGGACGTCGAGGATAAGACGCTAGAGCCTAAAGAAAACATAAAACTACAAAGCTCAAACGCGATCGTACCGCTTTTGGTGCTTATTTTGGGCGCGTTCGTTAGCTTTTATTTTAGCGGTTTGGGCTCGCTTGAGGGCGAGGCTCTTGAGAGCGCGAAGGCTCATCCGCTTACGTTTCACACCTTCCAGGCTACTTTTGGCGCGGCTGATGCGTCCGTGGCGCTATTTCAGTCGGCTTTGTTAGCTACGATAGTGGCGATATTTATGGCCGTTTATAGAAAAATTTTAACCGTGCGCGAGGCGATAGAGACCTGGGGTAAGGGCTGGAAAACCATGATAACTACGATCATCATCCTGCTTCTTGCGTGGTCGCTTAGCTCGGTTATCAAGGAGCTTGGCACGTCTCGCTACCTAGTCGATCTGCTTTCGCAATCTACGCCAAAGATTGTCCTTCCGGCGGCGATTTTTATGCTGGGTTCGTTTATCAGCTTTTCTACCGGCACCAGCTACGGCACGATGGGCATCTTGATGCCGCTTGCGATACCGCTAGCTAGCGCGGTGGGCATGCATAGCGGACTAGAGGGCGACGCCTTGCACGCGTATATGATAGTAAATATCTCAGCCGTTTTAACGGGCGCGATATTCGGCGATCACTGCTCTCCGATCTCGGATACTACGATACTTTCGTCCATGGGTGCGGGATGTAACCACATCGATCACGTCCAGACTCAGATGCCCTATGCGCTTGCCGTTTGCGCGATCAGTATTTTTGCGGGATACTTCCCGACTGCGCTTGGCCTAAGCATCTGGATAGTGCTTCCGTTTGGGCTTTTGGTGACGGCTTTGGTTGTTAGATTCGTCGGGCAAAAGGTTTAAATTTGCCCGATAAGTTTTGTAAATTTCTAGGAGAGTGCGGTAGTTGCACTCTTGATATGCCTTATGAGGGGCAGGCTGAGTTTAAAAAAGATCTCATAAGGCGTGAATTTGAGCCGTTTTACCGCGGCGAATTTGAGTTTTTCGCCTCGCAGAGGGCCGGCTACCGCACGAGAGCGGAGTTTGGAATTTGGCACGATATTTGGCATAGCGTGGTCGATCTAGCATACACGATGCACGGCGCTAAAACTAGGCGCATCATGATAGATGAGTGCCCAAAAGTTGCCGCTCCTATCGCAAATTTGATGCCGCGTTTGCTTGAAGCGCTTATGAAAAATCAAATTTTAAAAGAGAGGCTCTTTGGCGCCGAGTTTATCTCTTGCGCGAGCGGGATACTAGCGACGCTGCTCTATCATAAGCGCCTAGGCGAAGCCGAGCAGAGTGAGATAGAAAGCTTAGCGCGCGAGCTTGCCGGTCACCGCGTGACGATCGCCGCAAGGGCAAAGGGGCAAAAGCTACTAAGCGGCGAGTTAAATTTAGAGGACCACCTAAATATCGGCGGTAAAATTTACAAATTTACATTCGGCGACGGAGCTTTTATCCAGCCAAATACCGCCGTAAACGAAAAGATGGTCGCATGGGCGAAGGGTTGCGTAGAGCGCGGCGAGGATCTGCTCGAGCTTTACTGCGGACACGGCAACTTCACCGTCCCGATGGCGGAAAAATTTAAGCGCGTTTTGGCGACCGAGATATCCAAAAGCTCGATCGCAAATGCCCTTAAAAACTGCGAACTAAACGGCGTAAATAATATCAAATTTTTGCGAATGAGCGCAGAGGAGCTGATGAGCGCGTTTTGGCGCGAGCGCGAGTTTAACCGCTTAAGAGAGCTTGATATCTTTAGCTACGACTTCTCGCACGTTTTGGTCGATCCGCCGCGCGCGGGACTTGATGAGAGCGTGATAAATTTCATCAAAAACTACGAAAATATCATCTATATCTCCTGTTCGCCGCAAAGTCTAAAACGCGATCTAGCGCAGCTTGCCACGACGCATGAGGCGGTTAAATTCGCCGTCTTTGATCAGTTTGCAAACACCGCTCACATCGAGTGCGGCGTGCTTTTAAGGAGAAAAAATGCCTAGCGAATTAAGGCAAATTTTATCTTCTGCTAAAAATATCGCGGTCGTGGGCCTTAGCCCAGATGAGAGCAAGCCTAGCAACGAGGTGGCAAAATTTCTCATCGAGTGCGGATTTAACGTATTTCCCGTCTATCCAAAATTTGATGAAATTTTAGGACGCAAGGTTTATAGAAATTTGACCCAAATAGAGGGAGATATCGACATCGCCGTGATGTTTAGAAAGGGCGAGTTTGCTAGCGAGCTAGTAAAGGATGCCATCAAAAAAGGCGTAAAAACGCTGTGGCTACAGCTGGGGATAATAAACGACGAAGCAGAAGCGGTCGCGCGCGAAAACGGGATAAATTTCGTGCAGGATAAGTGTATAAAAATCGAGCTTCAAAGGCTTGATTAGGCTAAATTTGACGGCGACGCACGATTTTGCGGCAAATATAAATAAAAATAAAGAAAACGTAAGCAAAAATACGGTAAATAAACGCGCGAGCAAAAGCGACGAAAAGTAAATTTTAAACAAAAACGAAAGGCCAAAATGATCTCTCTAAATAAAATAATCCAAGCCAAGCGCACGATAAGCGGCTTCGTGTATAAGACGCCGTTTGCTTACAGCGCGAAACTAAGCCTTGCAAGCGGCGCACTCATTTACCTAAAAGAAGAAAACCTCCAGCGAACTGGCGCATATAAGATCCGCGGCGCGTATAATAAAATCGCAAATTTAAGCTCAAACGAGCGCAAAAAAGGCGTCGTCGCAGCAAGTGCGGGAAATCACGCCCAAGGCGTAGCTATCTCGGCGCGCGAGTTTAAAACGCCCGCCACTATCGTGATGCCCGAGTCCACGCCGCTCTTAAAGGTGCTAGGCACAAAAGATCTAGGTGCCGAGGTTATCCTAAAGGGCGACAACTTCGACGAGGCCTACGCCTACGCCGTAGAGTACGCCAAGCAGCAGGGCATGAGTTTTATCCATCCGTTTGACGACGAGTACGTGATGGCTGGGCAGGGCACGGTGGGGCTTGAGATGCTTGACGATCTGGCTGAGCTTGAGACTATCATCGTGCCGGTTGGCGGCGGCGGGCTAATCAGCGGCATATCAAGCTGCGTAAAGCAGGTAAATCCGGACATCCGCGTGGTCGCCGTGAGCGCAAAGGGCGCGCCTGCTATGTTTAACAGCTTTAGCGCCAAAAAGAGCATAAACTCAAAAACCGTGCGCACGATCGCCGACGGTATCGCGGTTCGAGACGCGAGCGAGACGACACTGGCGAATATCCTAGAGTGCGTGGACGAGTTCGTGCAGGTCGACGACGAGGAGATCGCAAACGCGATTTTGTTCCTGCTCGAGACGCAAAAGATCGTGGTCGAGGGCGCGGGTGCGGTCGGCGTAGCTAGTATCCTGCACAATAAGGTCAAATTTAAGGCCGGCGAGCGCATAGGTATCGTGCTAAGCGGCGGAAACATCGACGTGCAGATGCTAAACGTCATCATCGAAAAGGGTCTCATCAAATCCCACCGCAAGATGGCACTGCAAATCACGCTTATCGACAAACCGGGCGCGCTCATGAGCCTAACCGATAGTCTAAAGATCGCAAATGCTAATATCGTGAAGATCGACTACGACCGCTTCTCCACGAGCCTAGAGTACGGCGACGCTAATATCACGATTACGCTCGAAACCAAGGGCGAGGATCATCAAGAGCTTATCAAAAAAGTGCTTAGAGAGCATGATTTTAAATTTATTCAGGTGTTTTAGGCGGTTAAATTTGAGCTCAAATTTGCTTGCTAAATTTGGAGCGAATTTGAGCCAAATTTAAACCCGTATCTTAAAGGTACGGGTTTTGCCAAACCGCACAGACTCTAAAAGCTCGCTAAATTTAAATTTACAATCCAAATTTATACCGATATAAAACAGCCAAAAGCTCAAATTTAACGATTATTTTAACGAATTTCGCTAAAATCGCCTTTTAAAGGAGTAAAGATGATAGATGTTACGAGCTTTATTTTAGCGATTTTGCTGGCGATTTGCGTATTTATGATTTTTAGATTTAACAAAGCCTTAAAAATCGCGCAAAAGCCCGCGACTACGCAGATCAGCACCGAGATATCGCAGCTAAAATCCATCGGTGAGCTATCCGTTTTTCAGGTCTATAGCAAAGAGATCGTGACTAAGACCGACCATGCATTTGGCAGCTTTGGCAAGGAGTATCTGCGCTGGCTGGTGAGCGAGAAAAAGCTCTCGATGATATTTGAGTTTGAGATAAATTTCATCTACGACCTAACGAGCCCGCGCCTAGAGATCGTAAACGTCGCGAGCGAGGAGTATCTCATCAAGATGCCGCCTTGCAAATACAAATTTTCGATCGCGAATATGAAATTTTACGACGAGAAAAACGGCAAATTTATCCCGTTTTTGTTGCCTGATTCGCTAAACGGATTTTTCGGTAGCAGCTTTAGCGAGGAGGATAAAAACAGGCTCATCGAGGAGGCGCGCGCCGAGGTCGAAAAGATGTCCGTGCGCCTGATAAATCAGCTCCAATCCAAGATCCACAAATCCGCGCGCGATACGCTAGAAGCGATCGCAAAGAGCTTCGGGGCTAGGGCGGTGAGATTTGAGTTTAACGACGAGGGCGAGCAGGTCAGGCTAAATCTGCAAAACGTGGCGTGAGGGCAAGATGGCATTCGTAAAAGCGCTCTTGATAGGTAAAGCAAGGCAGTACGGCAACGTGGCGGCTACGGACGAGCTGGGCAAGGCGTGGCGCTCGGCGATATTTAAAAATGCGCAGACTGGCGAAATTTACGCGAACGAGCTTGGCTTTGAGGACGACGAAGTGGCCGACACCAAGCATCACGGCGGCGTAAATAAAGCCGTGTTTGCAAACTCGCTAGAAAACTATCCCGCGTGGGAAGCTTATCTGGGGCTTAAAAATTTGCCGTTAGGCGCGATGGGCGAAAATTTGACCGTTAGCGGACTAGATGAAAATAGCGTCAACGTGGGCGACGTGCATAAAATCGGCTCATTAGTACTACAAGTAACCCAGCCGCGAAAACCGTGTTTTAAGCTCGCAAAACGCTGGGGAAATGCAAATTTAGCCAAAGAGATTTTTGCTACGGGATTAACCGGCTGGTACTATAAAGTGCTTGAAAACGGGTCGTGCAAGGCCGGCTGCGAGGTGGAAATCCTGCAAAAAAACGAAAATGCTCTAACCGTGATGCAAATAAATAAACTATTTTTTAATCCGAGCGAAAATTTGGATTTATTGCCTAAATTTAGGGCTCTTAAGGCGCTGCCTGCTAGCTGGCATGATGATATAAACAGGCGCCTAAACGGCTCATATAGCACGGCTTTTATGGAAAAACTTTGAAAAAACGGCGAAAATTTGCCAAAAAGCTTGACAAATAAGGCAAAAATATATATAATCAGCTTTCTTTTTACAGGCTGGGGTATCGCCAAGCGGTAAGGCAATTGGTTTTGGTCCAATCATCCAGAGGTTCGAATCCTCTTACCCCATCCACTCAAATTTCATCGCGGAGTAGAGCAGTGGTAGCTCGTCGGGCTCATAACCCGAAGGTCGGCGGTTCAAATCCGTCCTCCGCAACCAAACTCCCATTTTATCGGCATTTGAAAACACCTTTTAAAACGCTTAATTTATTCTGAAATTGATTTTAGTAAATTTTCGATAGTTTCTTTAGATTTTCTTACGTTTGCAGTGATATATTTTTGAGTTGTAATAATATTTGTATGACCAAGTGTAAACGATACTTGCTCGATCGGAATTTTAAGATAATTGATTGAATATGTACCAATTAAGTGCCTGATGTCGTGCAATCTTATCCTAGGCAAATTGTTTCTTTTAAGCAATGAGTTCCAGCTCTTACGTAAATCTTGATATTTGTCGTTTGTCATCGGGTTTACGAATACATAGCCGTTTAGCTTGTTTTGCTTCTTTGCGTCGATATACCTACGAAAAAGACGATCGTAAAGCTCATCGCTCATTTTGTAAGACATATCGCGTTTAGCCTTGTTGATTTTAAACGGGATAGTGTAAGTCCTGGTTTTAAAGTTTATATCGCTAAATTTTAAACTCAATACTTCATTTTTTCGGCGACCGTGGAGCAAGAAAAAGAATATATCCGCACTAGGCTCTTTGTTTTCCGAAATGGCTTTAATAAACTTCTTTTGGATCGCTACGCTGTAATCAAAGTATCTTTTATTGTCAAATTTAGGCAATTCGATAAAGTCACAAGGGTTTTTATTTATTATTTCGAGCTTTAACGCAAGCTTAAAAATAACCTTGAGCTTTGCAAGGATATTTTTAACGGTCTTGATTTTATAATCTCGCTTGATAAGCTCGTTACAGAATCTTTGGACATCAATGAAATTTATCTCATTTACGTTTTTTAAACCTAAATCGTCTTGAAAATGCTTTTTATATGTAGCTATATCGCTTCTAAGCGTAGAGGGGCTTAAAATCAACTCGTAATATTCAAGATAATTTTTAAAAAGCTCATTCAAAGTCATCAAAAAGACCTTTATCCTTAAATAAATTTAAGTCTTTAAATTTAAAAAATACCAGCCAATGAGTTTGTCCTCTTCTTTGCCCAAATATAGGTTTTTGAGAAAAACTTTTTAAAACCTCACTTAATTTTATCTTGCTCTCATTCCACTTAAAAACAAATGTTCCATTAGTTTTTAAAACCCTCATACATTCACTAAAGCCTTGTCTTAGATCTTCTCTCCAATTTACATCAAGCTGGCCATAATATTTTTGAGCCCATGAATTTTTACCGGGCGTAGGCATATGGGGAGGATCAAATACAACTAAATAAAAACTCTCATCATCAAACGGTAAATTTCTAAAATCTGCAACTATATCCGGATTTATTTCTAATATCCTACCATCGCTCAATATATGAGTTTCTTTACGTTTGTCACAAAACAAAACGTTCTGATCAGATTTATCAAAATAAAACATTTTACTGCCACAGCAGACATCAAGTATTGGTTTCATTTTATATCCTTTTAAAATTCATATTCTCTAAGTCCGCGCTCGATAAAGTCCTCGAGATCTGGATTATTTAGATCGTGTTTTGTATTTCTTTTGGTAAATGAATTCAAGCCTCTATCAAGCATTATATTTTCAACGTAAGCTAGGTGCTGAATATTACAGTTAGCTTTATCCAATTTTGAATAATAATTGTAAAGCTCGTAATTTTTCATCCATAGAGGCGGTTTTTTGAATTCTTTTCGATTTTTCATAGCTTCAAACTTGATTTTTCTACCCTCGCGAACATACCAGGCATCTACCCAGGCGTCAAGATCGGGTTTTATGCTTTGGGAAGTTGATTTTTGAGGGGGTTTTTGAGTTTGATAAGTATTTATAACCTTACCGCAAATTTTATGCGTCAAAACGCCTTTTTCTAGTATTACTTCCTCGTCTCGTCGAGGAATAAAGATATTTATGTATTTTTCGTGTAAATCCCACTCTATAACGTTTTCATCATCGTTTTTAATATCGCATAAATGGTAAAAGTCCCTCATTGAACTGATAAAATTTATACGGCGATATACCCAAAGCGGTACCTGAGTGCGCGAAGTAATAAAGCGCCTAACTTTATGCTTTACATACCACGCTGCAAGCTCGTCTAATTCGTCAGTTTCGCTTAAATTCATAAAAGTTTTTTGAATATATTTCATTACGTAGCCAGTAGGATTATCAATTGTCCATTGAAAACCGTTTATTTCGCCATTTCGCGCCTGGTGCGGAGTTATAGCATCGGTTTTTAAGTTTTGCGGAGCGTTAAATAGGTCTTTATAGCACTCAAAAAGATAAGGTATTGTGTGAGCAGGGACATAAAAAAGCGCATGAATATGCGGCACACCGTCCTTTTTATGCGGCTCAAAGCAGCGAACATAAGAGCGATCAACGCCTTTATATTTCTTGTGATAGCGTTTTATTAAAAGTAGCCATTGATAATTTAAAATCTGAACTAAATCCCTAATTTCAAGCTTTTCGCCGTTTTTCATCCTAGATTTTATATCGGCAGGAATATATTTCCAATCAAGCGGCTTAAATTTACCATATTCGCCCTTTAAAGCACCGCGAAAGCAACCATTTAAAGTAATTGTTAGAAATACGCCTTTTTGCTGATACATGATGCTAAAAGAGTTTAAGGTATTAATACGATTTGAGACTTCGGCATAGTAACGCTTACTCAAATTTGCGGACATTGATATATCAAGGAGGCTTTTTACTTCGCCGAGATTATTTACAAAAGAGAAATTTTGCATATAGTCTCTTTGAGTCTTGATTTTATCATTGGCGATGGTGATATCTAACTTGGAAATACCAAACACTTTGCACCTTAAACTTAAAAGTGAATTATTTTTATTAATTTGACAAGGCGGCGCGTTACTTCGCGCGCGCTACGCGCCGCGCTCAGTTTCCGCTCCGCTTTATAACTTCACAAATTTAAATTATCTGTATCGTTAAAGTTACTACTGAATCAATTTCTTGATCTTGCTCGATCGAAAAAAGGTATTTAAGTAAAAAGATGTCTTTAAGTATGGGGATGCCGTTACGTTGTTTTTGGTTGGTATTTTTGTTTATGCCGCTTAAAACTAAAATATCGCCACGTTTTAGAGAATATGAGCTTTTAAGCTCCTTTTTGCTTGTAGTAGGGGTTAGGGTGTTTTGATTTGATAAAAGATCCTCCAGGATAAGGTGTAAGTCAAAATCTATGTGATCGCGTAAAATGATAGGTTTTAGGGTAACTTTTAAACCGACGTCTTTGTATTCGTATGAATTTTGAGTAGTGGTCTGAGTGGCCGAAGTTTGAGAATTTTGCACAAGATAGGGAATGTTTTGGACGGTTGAGAAATATACCTCGGTATGGTTGCGAGCAGTCAAAAAAGGGCTAGATATGATTTTCGTAAGTCCGTTGGTATCAAGGAAATTTAAAACGCCAAAAAAGCCGTCATCATCGTTTCTGATTACGTTTGAGTTCGTGGTATAGGGCGAAGTGATTAAATTTATGTAATAAGCCAAATCACCGTGATTTAGCGGTTTAAGCAAACTTTGAAGCTTTGTGCCGCGGTCTTTGATATCTTTTAGATTGGTTTCGGTTATTGTAAGTTTAAACTGAACCTGCTCGAGCTGCTTATCTATACTCTTGACCGCGTCTTTGATCTGATCGTAGATATGCTCGTCGGCACGGAAAAAAACGGAATTGGACGATTTAGAATAGGTAGCATTGATTTCAAAATTTGAAATGATACGCTGCACGTCGTCTAAGACATAATTGCTTAAATCGATACGTCGCAGATCAAGGCTAGGCAGCTTTTTATCCGTTACGTAGTAAAAATTACTTTGCTTATAAAGGTAAAGACCTTTTGACTCGAGCATCTTTTGAAACATAGCAAGGGTTAAATTTGTTTCTTGCTGATATATGAAATAGTAATAAGTGCCGTCTATACTATCGTCGGTTACTATAGTTATATTGTTGGATCTGCTTGCAAGCTGAGCAAAATTTACAAGATCGGTGTAAATTGTTTCGGCTTTGACAAAGCTACTTAAAAGGATTAACGTTAAGACTAGTTGTCTGAGAGTTTTCATAGGATACGCCTTTATTTGGATTTTGATATAAGAAAGAAGTATTTTTTAGCTCATCGAGCACAGGTGCATCAAAAACTAAAAAATACTCCGTAAGATGTTTGCCTTTGGTGGTAGAGTAAAAATACAAGGGTTTATGTGATGAAACAGTAAAAGAGATATAGCCGTAAGGGAAAGGGTATTTTTCGTTTTTAAAGGTGCAGACGTCGTTAATACATGAAAGGTTATAAATATAGGTTTGGCTTGGTTGATCTTGGGTTTGTGGGGCAGGCTTGGGTTGATGCGCAGGGCGAGGTTGAGCCGCCTGGATAGGTTGAGAAATTTGGCTTGAATCGTCTTGTTGTTCGTCGGAAACGTCGGAGCTTAAAGATTTAAGAAAAAAGTAAAAGTAAATAGACAGTGCGATAAATAAAAATAGGGCGAAATAGAAAAATTTGCGAACAAATGATTTTTGAGATGACGATTGACCGGAATGGTAAAGATCAAATACTTCTTGCAAATATGGAATATGAAATTTTTGCATTGCATCTTTTTGATACATCTTATAAGAGCCGTAAAGGATATATCTAAATTTGTTTTTAAATAGGCGTTTGGCACTATCTACAGCTTTTAAAAAATGCTCGGCAATACGTTTATATTCGTTACTTATAAGGCTCAGATCTTGGGTAATAAGATAAATATCCTGGTATAAGTGGCGATGATAGGTAAGCCACCAAACGAGAACCGGATCTTCTTTAGCCTTTAAAAAATTGTGAGCTTCGTCAAGAACTATAAATACGCCACTTAAATTTAACTCTTTAGCGCGCTCGTTTAACTCCGCGTCGGTAACTTTGGAAATATAAAGAGCGTGGAGTATAGACATATCGGCATAAAATTTATCAAAGTCAAATTTTATAAATTTATTATGTAGGTCAAATTTAAACTCATTAATATTTGTGTAGCAATAAGTATATTCTTTTAACTTCTCGGGCTTGATAAATTTGCTTAAAAAACTGTTTTCAGGCTTAAACAAAAAAAGCTGATAAATTTTAAAAACAGCATAATAGGTTTTACCGCTTCCAGGATTGCCGACTAAGTAAGTTATCATGTGATGTACCCAATATAGCTTTGAATGCTTTTTCTAAGCTTCTCAAGTAGCTTAATGCCTATTTTTGCACCAATCATAAGGAATAGCGATATAAAAATAGGGGCATAAAGATTAAAAATATCCCAAAAGGCTTTAAAAACACCAAGAGTAGATAAAACAGCTAAGGCGGTAGAAGTTACCTCATTACTATTTGTAGGATTAGTTAAAGTTTTAGTAAAATTAAAAATATCAAATAATTGACCAAATAAAAAATTAGCTATAGCAAGCAATGCACCAAAATAAACAACCATAAGCGCAAACATAGCAATTTCAATTAATACGACTTTGCTAAAAACTATCTTTTTGATTATAAATCCGGCAAGATTGCCAAGCTTTAAACGTCCAAATATCCAAGAAAGAGCAGAGAGTATGGCAGGCAAAATTTCATCCTTTAAATTGAAAATATAAGAAGCTTAACAAACAAAATAAGACCGCCTACAGCAAAACCTACGTAAAAGGCAAAATATGAAATTTCAGAAACAGGAGATAAATACTCGCAATAATCAACCGTTACTTCTTTGGAACTACCATTTGGTAGTAAAATTTGTTTCTTTATGGGACATTTGCCTTTAATGCTAGCTTGAACTTTTTCAAAACCTTTACCTTGAACATTGCTTACAAATTGATTAATACCGTCACGAATACCATCAAATTTAGATAAACTGTCGTTTATATGTTTTGCTATTCCACCATAAAGGCTGTTACGCTCCTTATCAAGATCTCCGTCATCAAAATCACCTTTATTAAATTTAGCTTCGCCGTCTTTATTGTCATTATTGCCACCACCGCCAGGACCAGGTATTGTATTATTATTATCAGGTTTACATTTAGGATCATTTGGATTTTTCTTACAAAAATCATCGGGTTTACATTTAGGATCATTTGGATTTTTCTTACAAAAATCATCGGGTTTACATTTAGGATCGTTTGGATTTTTCTTACAAAAATCATCCTTGTCTTTATCCTTATCTTTGTCCTTGTCTTTATTATCTGGATCAGGATTGTCAGGATTATCAGGCTTAGGATCGTCGGGTTTTGTTTTATTGTCGTCGGGTTTAGGATCCGGTCTATAATCAGGATCTCTATATTCAAAAGAATAACCATTAGAACATTTACCTAAAAAATAACCAGGCTTACCAATTACACCAACATCGGTAAGAGTTTCGGGAACACCTAGTCCTAAACTGCCGCAAAAACATTTATAAATTTCTCCCGTAGTTTTTGCAGCACTGCAATCAGTGCAAGAACCATCAGCCCAGCCGTATTTATTTGTTTTTTCGTCAGTGCAATCAGTAAAACAACTATTTGTTTGAGGATTCCAAGATTGACCATCAGGACATTTTTGACACTGTTTGGTATTTGTATTAAAATGTTCATCAGGCTGGCAAGAACCAACCTTAGTAACAGAGTATTTGTCGTAATATGAGAATTCTACTTCGGTATAGCTTGGATCTGATTTTTTTATAGAACGGGCGCAATATGAATATCCATTACCGCTTTTTGAACAAGGAATTTTAATTTTATCGAAAGAACTATCATAGTTTACAAGTTCAATGATATTACTTCCGCTATATTTAGCCATAAAACCTGATGAATTTAACTTTTCAAGATTAAAAATAGGAGTGCCAATATTATTATATAAATAGTAATCGTTGCCTATTTTTAAATATTCATAATTAATAATGCTTACTCCGGAAATTGAAGAAAAGGCGGCAGAGGGAGGCGGATAAGGCTCATATCTATTCTGAGAAAAAGTTTGATCAGGAATAGAATTTAGATCAATAGAGAATAGATTTAGGCAGAGGGCGAAAATTAAGAGTATGCTTCTCATAAAACAGCCTTATAATACCTTTTTGGTAAAAAGGACTAAACCAGCGCAAACGGGCAAGCACAACAGCATAAACCAAACCATGATAGAAAAGAAGTAATCAAAGCTAAGAACGCCCGTAACGGTAAATACGCCTACTGACATGTTAAAAAGCTCCTTTTCTTGATTATTGAGTTTGGATCAGCCTAAATTTTAGTAGCGATAAGAAAGATAAACAAACATAAAATAAAACCGCAAAGGATTCCGCTAAGGCTCATAAGGAAATGATATTGATCAATAGATAAATGCAAATCATACATGAGGCTTAATCCAAACTCTTAAAAAGGTCTAAAGCGACAGCAACTTGTTTAACTACGGCAAAAAAACCGATAACAACAGCCATTAAGCCATTGATATAAATGCCGAGTCTAACAAGATCTATAAAATCGTACATCTTTAGAGCTTTTTAAAAATTTGACTTCCTCGAAAAATCAAGGAAGTCATGCAAGCTAGCTGCGCAGTAAGCGAATACCAGCTTTTACGCCGAAAATGACTCCCAAAAGAGCAACGACAACAGTAGCCATACCAAAAAAGGTTTTTGGATCTATGTCACCAGTTACGGCACCGTCGGCACCGATAGCAACGCCAGCGGCGGCAGCATTCATAGCGCAAATCGAAACAACAGCAACAGCGGTAGTTATCTTACCTTTTGCAGTAGAAAGAAACTTAGGCATCTTAGCCTCCTTGAAGTAAATTTTAAAGCAGACGCGTACTACTTTGGCAAAGGCTGAAACAAAATCAAGCTTTGCCGAAATAGTAAGCTTTTTGCGCTTCGCGACATACGCTTGGAGCGTAGGAGCAATGCGAACGCTTTTTGTTAAAAGCCGCATTGCTCTAAAAATTTAAGACGATAAAAAATTAGGGGGAACAGACACAATAACCAAATTGTCATGAGGAAATGTGCCAGAAAAGACAATACTATCACCGCTATCAAATCTGTTTTTTATAAATGCAGAAACTGTAGAAGCAAAATCATCATTAGGGCAAGGAATTTTAAAAGTAATAGATTGCTCTTTTTTAGCGCCTCTTATATCATAAACATTTGAACTTTTGATAAGTACGGCAGACTCAGAAGCCTCGCCAGAAGCAACAGTTAAAACTTCCCCACGAAAAAGCTCATAAGAAACAGTAAAGCTCATATCACACCGCCTTAAGCTTTTGGAGCGATAGGAGCTTTTTTGGTAGTAGCTGTTTCAGGCAAAAAATACTCAACTGGGTTAATCAACGTTATAACGTTATTGCGATCAGGCAAGCCGCCTAGACAAACAACGGTTTCGTGATTTTTAAACTTTTGCTGAAAAAATCTCCCAACGTTGCCAGCGGTTAGATCATCAGGGCAAGGGATTTTAAAAAATACCTCTTGCTTAACAGTATTGGTAAATTGGGTTTTTTCGTTAAGAACCTCAAAGGTATTAACGCAAGAAATGCGAACAGATGCACCATAAGGGCGATCGTCCATAACGCCCGCAGCAGTTGCTTTAATATCGCCGTCTTTAATCTCGTAAGTAACGGCAAACTGTGATTTAATGAGTTCCATAATACGCCTTTGTTTTGAATTTGATACTTTAAAGACCCCTGCAAAGGCGTATCAGACCAAAAACAGGGGGAATAGTTTTGCGCCATGTTCAGGGCGGAATTAAAAATTCATAATTTTTTAGATATAATCTAGAAAATTTTGAATAATTCTAAAACCACATTTGAATTATTACAAAATTAAACTTAGAAATAAATTAAAAAGTATGAAATATTCAAATGGACAAAAAAGAAATAGCGAAAGTTATTAAAAAAGATATAACAACGCTTTACAATTGGGAAAAAAGAAACCCTGAATTATACAAGGCTGTATATGAATACTTCAATGGAATACAATTAAGTGATGATGAAAAACTATTGTTAGAATTATTCAAAAAGCTAAATAATACAGAAAAAGAATACTACATTACAGATATAAAACTAAGAATTTTAAAAAAAGAAGTAGATCAATAATTTGAGAAGATCAAGAAACTATTATTCAAAAAAGAATAAAGATGATTTTCAGCTAGCAGTTTTTATAACAGTAATAGTTCTTGTCATAATAGGATACTTTGCGACTCATCCCAAAGTAGTAACAATGATAAAACAAGCATTTGTGATAACCTTAGCTATTTTGGCGATCGGGATATCAATATATGTAGCAATGAAATTTCTATCTAAAGACACAAGGGAAAACGCAACTCTCAAAGACACAAAAAAACAAGGTCAAATCAATACAAAAGAATTTCTACAAAATAATCAATTTTCGCAAATAGAAATAAAAATAAACAATATTAAAAAGCAAGAAAATAGCTATATAGATCAAAAATGGAAAGAAGCAAAAGAAAAACGACAACAAGAAATAATAGAAGCATATAGTAAAATAAACGAAGAGCCAGGCAAACTCAAAAAAATAAAATATCAAGCCGCAAAAACCGAAACTAAAAAAATCAGAAAAGGCAAAGAATACGAATACGACGTAAAGTGTTTTTTTGAGCAAAGAAATTACAAGGTATATCCAAACGGCTATATAAACGGAGTCAAAGACGAGGGAATAGACCTGATAGCATACAAAGAAGATGAAGCGATTTTAGCACAATGTAAAAACTGGATCAATCCGCCAAAACAAGATATTATAAAGAAATTCGTAGCCGATGCGGATCTATTTATAAATAAAAATCAAAGCAAATTTAAAAACAAAAGAATCCGAAAAATTTTCTTTACGAGCTGCCGACAAATGGACTACGGGGCAAAAATTTTCCTGGAAGAATACAATCAATACAATCAGATCAAAATAGAATACGTCATATATGCGGCGTAGTAATCAAAAAAAGGAGTAGGAAATGGATACATTGACACCGACGCAAATCGGAGAGAAACTAAGTAAAACCGCAAAGGAAATAAACGAATTTTTGTCGGAAATAAATTTTATAAAAAAATGCAATAGCGGCTGGGAGCTTACCGATCTTGGCAAGAAAAACGGCGGAATACAAAATAACTATAAGGGAAATTTAAGCGTTTATTGGAAAATAGAAATTTTAAACAATAAAATTTTCAAAAATGCGGTAGAACCGCAAGAAGTCAAAGACAAAGACGAAACAGATTTTAGAAACAAATTTAAAGCCGAATATCGAACAAACGACGGACACTACGTAAGAAGTCGCGCCGAAGTAATAATATCAAATTGGCTTTTTAGCGAATGTATAGCCCATGCATACGAAAAAAGAGTACCGATAGAAGAAGATGTTTATTGCGATTTTTATATACCGAAAGGCAAAATTTATATAGAATTTTGGGGATACGAAGACGATGAAAAATATCTTGCCAGGAAGCAAAAGAAAAGAGAACTTTATAAAAAATACAATCTAAATTTGATCGAAATAGATAATAGCAAAATAAATAATATAGATGATTTTTTACCTAGAGAGCTTTTAAAATTTGGAATAAATTTAAGTTAATTTTTAAGATGGGATTTGAAATTTAACCTTTCAAATTCTCATTATTTTTCTTTTCGACAATGCGAGAACGCTCGACATCCTCCAAAGCTCTTTTAAATTCTTCAGGATCGCCGTCAGCCAATACCTGTTTTAGGTATTCTTCTCTGACTTCTTCGCTATCTAAAAAATACTCAATCTTAAATTCACTAAAAGTTACTTTCATAAATCAATACTTTTTAAATAAATGAGCATGTGAGCCGATACGGACGAGATCGATAAATTTATCACCTTGACGATAGATGATAACGCAATTAGGCTTTAAATGGCATTCAAAATAGCCCCTATAATCACCTTTTAAAGGATGATTTTTATAAAAGCTCGGTAGGTCGATTTCGTCTATAATCACAAGATGAGACAAAAACTCGCTAAGTAAAATTTCATCAAAGCCTTGTTTCTTTAAAAGCTTATGATCGGCCTTAAACTGATTTGAGAAATTAATCTTCAGCATTTAAAGCTTTCATAACATCCTCGACGCCGTTAAAAGGTCCGACTAAATTTTTACCTTCTTCAGTATCCTTGATGGTTTGAAGCGTCGTTTCGTTTGGTTCATTTTCCTCATAAATCCTAACGCTTCTATCCAAAGACATAAGCCCTTTAAGCGCGCTCAAAAAATCATAGCTGACGTTTGTTAAAGTGATAGTCATTGAAACCCCTTTAATATTTTGATATACTATCATATCAAAAAAGTATTAAAATATCCTAAAATAGGGCATTTGAAAGGCAAATTTGCAGCGCATAATCCTCATAACCCGAAGGTCGGCGGTTCAAGTCCGTCCTCCGCAACCAAATCTAATTTTTTCTTCATTTACTCCAAAAAATCAAATTTTGCACTAAAGAAAAATGTTTATGAGCTTTGATGTACCAAAAATTTTAATCGTTTTGCTGCTGATCGTAATTATTTTTTTGCTTTTAAAGCTATTTAAAAAGCAAAAAATCAAGCAAACTAGATACAAAAGCGATAGCGGCGATACGGTGAAAAGCCGTGCCGAGCTCATCGTGGCAAATTGGCTGTTTTACCGCGGCATAGATTTTATCTACGAGAAAAAAGCTCCGACCAAAGAGCACGTCGTTAGCGATTTTTACCTGACGCAAAGCGAAATTTATATCGAATTTTGGGGACTTGAGACGCCGCAATACCTAAAAAGAAAAAGCAAAAAAATCAAAATTTACAAGAAAAACCGCCTGAAACTCATCCAAATGAACGACGATAGCCTGCGCGATCTAAACGCATTTTTTACAAAAGAATTTGCAAGGCTTGGCGCAAAATATCAAATCAAGTCAAAACAGTAAAATTTATCAAATTTAAATGCTTCCGTCTTTGTCGCAATTTTGTATGCAAATAGAATACAAAACGCAAGAAGATGGAAGTTAAATTCGATGGATACAAAATTTATTAAATTAGAAAATTGACTATTTAAAAGTGTTTGCGGTTGTTTGAAAAAACAGATTTAAGTTCTGGTATTGCGACCGTAGTTGTCGGTCTGGGAGTGGGTGATAAAACCGTGCTGGCAAGGCGTAAGGTAGGATGTTAAGATGATTTACCGCTCGCGTAACGTCAAACAGGCGTGTCTGCACTTTTAGGTCGGCAAATTTGCTCCAAAACGGTATGCGGTTGGCGGCGAGTTTGATCAAATTTGGTCGTCGCCATAAAAACAGCCTAAATCCTATCGTGCGTATTTTTAAAGGTTTGGCAAATTTAACCAAAATAACGACGCGCAAAATTTACCTCACGCATATTATTATCGCTAAATTGAACATTAGCATTTTCAAGGTGCGGGTTATGCCCAAAATCGGTCAAATTTGATAAATCCGTAAAAACTAAACAAAAACTTACAAGCCTGGTCGCTTCGTTTAAATTTAACCAGAGTTCGTTGATACCGCGTCCAGCTACGTCTAAAAGTCCGTAAAATCTCAAGCAAAGCCTGCGCAAAAGACTAAATTTAAAGCTAAAAATGTATAATTATCCTAAATTTTTAAACAAGGAATAACAATGGATAGAGTAGAGCAGGCCATAAACGACATTAAAAACGGCAAAATGGTCGTCATGGTCGACGATGAAGACCGCGAAAACGAGGGCGATCTGGTATTTGCGGCGACCTTTAGCGACACGCAAAAGGTAAATTTCGCCATAACTCACGCAAAAGGCGTGCTGTGCCTTGCGTTAAACGAGGAGATCGCAAAGAGACTTGAGCTAAATTTGATGGTGGATAAAAACACGTCTTGCCACGAGACGGCGTTTACCGTCACCATAGACGCTAAAAATACGACCACGGGCGTGAGCGCCTACGAGCGCGACGTCACGATCCGTCTAGCGGCCGATCCGATGTCAAAGCCGGAGGATTTCGTGCGCCCTGGGCATATTTTCCCGCTCATCGCTAAAAAAGGCGGCGTGCTAAGCCGCACCGGACACACCGAAGGCTCGGTCGATCTATGCAAGCTTGCCGGCCTAACGCAAGCAGCCGTCATCTGCGAGATCGTAAAAGAGGACGGAAATATGGCTCGCAGACCCGATCTAGAGGAGTTTTGCGAGAAATTCGGGCTAAATATGGTCTCGGTCTCCGAGCTCGTGCAGTACCGTCTAAAACACGAAAGCCTAATCGAGGTAAAGGAAAAAAGCGCGGCTAAGATAGCTGGCTTTGACGCCCTAAAATGCGAGATCCTAGATCATAAGGGCGAGCGCCACTATGCCTTTGTTTTCGGCGAGATAAAGGACAAAACCGCGGTCAAATTTCATCAAATTTCAAGCGACGTCGAGCTGCTTGGCTCCGATAAATTCGCCGAGCTGCTGGAGTCGCTTGAGTATCTATCCAAAAACGGCGGCGTCGCGGTGTTTTTACAAGGCGAGGAGAAGTGCGGCGGACAGGTCAAGGACTATGGCATCGGCGCGCAAATTTTGCACAAACTAGGCGTTAGCCGGATCGAGCTTTTAAGCGCGAATAAAAACAAAGATTTCGTCGCGTTAAAGGGCTTTGGACTTGACATCGCGGGCTATAAAGAGTAACGCAAGCGGGCCCAGCGAGGTTGCGCGGGCCTTTGCCAAGACGCTAAATTTGGGGCTTTTGTACGCGGACAAAAAGGGCGTCATAAAATTTATCAATAAAAAATTCGAGCGGATTTTCGCTCTGGCGCCCAAGGTTTTTTACGGAGCGAAATTTGACGAGATGATCGCTGCGGCGCAAGGCCTTGGCGAGCTAAAAAGCTTTGAAAATCTCAAAAATAGCCCGCTAAACTCGAGCGATTTTATAGTAAAAAAGGATCAAAAATGCTTCAGGCTAAACGTTTCAAACGTGCTTGAGGGCGGGGTGAAATTTGGCGGATTTATCCTTGCGGCTACCGACGTCACTCACGAAGCGGAGCTCGAAAAAAAGGAGCTTGAGCATAGGCGCTCGGTGCTAATTCACGCCAAAACCGCGCTGGTAGGCGAGATGATAAACTCCATCTCGCATCAGCAGCGCCAGCCTCTAAGCGCGCTGGGACTGTATCTGGATAATATCGATGAGTGTGCGCGCGAGGGTGAATTTGAGCGCATACCGGCTCAAATCGCAGCCTGCAAAAAGAGCCTAAGGCTCATGGACGAAACAATAAAGGCGTTTAGAAATTTTTACGCCAGCGGCGAGGGTGCGGCGAAATTTGATCTCGTTAATATCATAAACGAGCTTATTTTGATAGTAAGACCCGAGCTAAACTCTCACGGTATCGAGCTAAAATTTGCTCACGATAGCGGCAAATGCGAGCTAAAAAGCGTCGCTAGCTACGTGAGGCAGATCTTGCTCTCTTTGCTCTCAAACGCCAAGGACGCGCTAGTTGAAAGCGGATGCGAAACGCCGCAAATTTTAATCGAGCTAAAGAGGTCTGGCGGGCTATTTTGCGTGGGCGTGAGCGATAACGGCAGCGGAGTAAAGGCGGATAGCGATAAAATTTTCGAGCCGTTTTTTACGACGAAAAATATGGGCACGGGCACGGGGCTAAACGTAGCTAGGGAGCTCGCCGTAAAAAAGCTAGGCGGCTCGCTGGAGCTTGAAAGCGCGGCGAATCCGACTAAATTTACGCTATTTTTAGGCGAAATTTAGATGAGGCTATAAATTTGAAAATTAGTTTGCGGACTTAAGAAACACAAGTAAGAAATGAGGCTAGCGTGTATAGCAAAATAAAAAATATCTTAAACGGCGTAAATTTGCTCATCGTCGAGGACGACGAGAGCCTGCGCGAAAGTATCAAAATATCGGTCGAAAACTACGTGAGCGAGGTTTACGCCTGCGCAAACGCCAAAGAAGCGCTGGAAGTTTTTGAAGCAAAGGGCGTAAATTTGGTGCTTTCTGATATCAACATGCCGCACATGAACGGGCTTGAGATGGCGGCTCGCATCAGGGGGCTGGATAAGGACGTGCCCATTATATTTCTCACTGCATATGGTAGCGACGAAAACGTGCTTAGCGCGATAGAGCTGGGTAGCTTTGGCGTACTAAAAAAGCCGTTTGAAAAGCGCGAGCTAATCATGCAAATGAGCTTTGCGGCGAATAAATTTAAAAACGATTTCGCAGAAGTAGATTTAAAAAACGGCTTTAAATTTAACGCCTTTAGTAGGCAGCTAACAAAGGGCGGCGAGCCCGTGGCGCTAACTAAAAAAGAGCAAAATTTGCTCCATCTTTTTCTAAAAAATCAGGGCCGCGTCGTGAGCTTTGAGATGATCGAGTCGTGCGTCTGGCAGGATGGTAGCTGCACTGCCGACGCGATACGAAGCTTCGTCTATAAACTACGTAAAAAACTCTACCCCGAACTCATCCAAAACGCGCAGGGCAGCGGATATGCGCTTGTCCTAGCCGAGCAAAATCAACGAACCGTGAGTCAAACGAGCTATATCTGAGGCAAGACGGCTTAATCAAAATCATAGTTTAAATACAAAACGCGGCGCTTTTAAATTTGGCGTCTGCAAAGACCGCAACGATAAATTTGAGCCAAGACTCGGCGATTTTAATCCGTTTAAATTTTACGTTTCTTAAAAGCGTAAATTTAGCATAAATTAAAATTTAAGTCGTAAAATGCGAGCCGCTAATTTTAAAAATATCAAGGAGATAAAATGCAAATAAATTCGCAAGAAGTAACGCAGGCGCCGGGAAACAACACCGTCTTTCAAACTTGGCTGTTAAGCGGCGACGAAAACGCCTGTAAAAAGGGCTTTGAGAGGCTTTGCGCTTTGGTAGTAAATTTAAACAAAACGGCAAAAGTAAGATTTGGCGCGGAGGCGAACGTAAACTGCGTTATCGCCGTCGGACGCGACGCGTGGCTAAAACTAGGACTCCCGCAACCGCTACCAAAAGAGCTTGTAAATTTTAAAGCGATAAAAGGCGATAAGCACGAAGCCGTGAGCACCGCGGGCGATATCCACGTGCATATTAGAGCGCTTGATGCTGCCGACTGCTTTGATATGGCGCAAAATGTAAAGGCCGAGCTTTTTAAATTTGCCAAGCTCGCAGACGAAACCCAGGGTTTTAAATACCACGACGGCAGGGCGATCATTGGCTTTGTAGACGGCACCGAAAATCCAAACGGCGAGGATAGAGATCATTTTGCCAAAGTCGGCGACGAGGACGCGAAATTTAAGGGCGGAAGCTATGTGTTCGTACAAAAATATAAGCACAAAATGAGAGAGTGGAATGCAACTAGCGTGAGCGAGCAAGAAAAAGTCATTGGCCGCACAAAAGCAGACGACATCGAGATGAGCGAGGATGAAAAGCCTAGCAACTCGCACTCCGCCGCGGCAAACGTAGGCGACGATAAAAAAGTCGTTCGCGGAAATATGCCTTTTGTCGAGGGAAGCGTGACCGGGACGTACTTTATCGCGTATGCTAGCACGTTTTCGACGGTTGAAGCGATGCTAAATAAGATGTTTATCGGCGAGCCGCGTGGCAACTCCGATAGACTACTTGATTTTAGCATGCCGATCACCGGAGCGCTCTTTTTCGCGCCTACTTTTGATATGCTCTCAAGCTATAGCGCAGAGTAGGATTTTTCGGCTCGCGAACCCTCCTAAATTTCGGGTATTTTGCGAGCCGCCGCTTTCAAATTTGCTTTCAATAACCTCGCCGAATTCGCTTTTAAAATTTAAAACCGAGATTAGTATTTTTTCATAAGCTTTTACCGCTAAATTTGTAAATTTTGCTTGCAAATTTACGGCATGAACCTCGCAAAATATAAAATCTTAACTTCATAAAATCATACTTTCATCATACTTTTCTTATATAATCCTTTTACATCTTAAATTTAAGGGAGAGAAATGAAAAAAATCCTACTATCAAGCTTGCTCGCCTGTTCGCTCTTTGCAGCGGGCGAGGTGTATAGCCCATCGGTAAAAGACGTTTACGCCGACGCGACGTCGCAAAAAAGCATAGGTAGGCTCTTGCCGACTAATGCCGTAAAAATACTAGCGAACGAGGGCGACCGCGTGAAAATCTCCGTTAAAGGCTACCAAAATCCGGCCGTTAGTAACGTCGTTTACTTTAGCGACTCCGAGCGCGTCATCGCCGTTGCGTTTGCCAAAACCGCGACGCCTGAGATCAAGGTCGTAAAAAAGGGCGCTAACGGCAAATGGGACGAGGTCGAAACCGTGGTATATGCGCAAAAAGACGGCTTTACGAGCGATCTAGGCGGACTTTTTGCTAAGGGCGGCGAGATTTACAAAGAGAGCTGCGGAGTGTGCCATTCGCTACATCAAACCACACACTACAAGGCAAATCAGTGGCCTAACCTGCTAAAATCGATGATCGCGCGAACGGCGATCGGCAAAGACGACGAGTGGCTGGTGATACAGTACTTGCAAAAGCACTCTGCCGATGTGAACGTGGCGAAAAAGTAAAAAGCGGTGCGTAAATTTGACGAGGATTTACGCTTAATGCGCTCGCAAACGGACGAGATTTGCGGGAGCTAAACCTATAAAAGTCGTGGCGAAGCGGCTGTTTTTTTAAAACGCCTAATTTGAAGGCTCGGCGGATGGTAAATTTAGCGCGTAAAACGAGATGCGCGCTAAATTTGAGCGGCAGCTTTGCGGGCTAGACTGCGCGAATGAGGCTTTTAGCCGTCAAATTTGACTCGCTGGACTAGAGAGCGGTCAAATTTGAGCGTAAAAGCTTAAATTTGAGTCCGTGCTAAGGCGCGGCTCGTTGGCTGATAAAAAGCCGAATTAAAATCGCTTTTAAAAGAAGCGGTGTGATTTAGCTTTGCTTGCGTCTGCGACTTCGCAACTGCGAGCAGAGGGGTGCAGGAGCATAGCTTCCCGTCGTGTCTGCTTGCAGTTGCGAGCGAATACGATGCAAAAAGACTGGCTTTGCCAGTCTGCGAAGTAAATTTTGCAGGGTACCCTACGCAGTAGGGACTTTAGGTGGGTGCAGGGAGCGCTTGCGCTTCCGCTCGCAGGTCGGACTTTGTTCGACCGAGAAGTAAAAATAGGAGAGAAAAATGAACCTACAAAGACGAAATGTATTAAAAGGCGGAGCGGCGCTTGCAGCGGCTCCTTTGTTTTCTAGCGTAACGGCGTCAAATTTACTCGGAGCCGAGCTAAATACGGCAAACGTGCGTAGCGGCGAGGTGCTAACGGCCGCTCACTGGGGCATGCTAAAAGTTAGCGTCAAAGACGGCAAGATCGTAAAATCAGAGCCGTTTCAAAAAACGAGCGAAGTGTATAATCCGTTGCAGCACTACACCGCCGATATGGTCTACAAATCACGTATAAAATACCCGATGGTACGCAAAAGCTACCTAGAAAATCCGGACTCGCCAAAACCCGAACTAAGAGGTAAAGACGGATGGGTACGCGTACGCTACGAGGATGCGATAAAGCTAGTAGCTAGAGAGCTAAAAAAGACGAGAAAACAAAAGGGGCTAGAGGGCGTATTTGCGGGCAGCTACGGCTGGAAATCAAGCGGTAACGTGCATAACTCGAGAATTTTGCTTCATAGATTTATGAACCTTAGCGGCGGATTCGTGGGGTCTTTAGGCGATTATTCTACTGGCGCTAGCCAGGTCATCATGCCTCACGTCGTGGGTAGCATCGAGGTCTATGAGCAGCAAACCAGCTGGCCTGTAGTACTAGAAAACTCAAAAGTAGTCGTCATCTGGGGCGCAAACCCGATGGCAACCCTTCGCATAGCGTGGACTAGCACCGACGAACAGGGCTTTAAGTACTTTGAAGAACTAAAAAAACGCAGCGACATAAAAGTCATAATAATCGACCCTATAAGAAGCGAAACGGCGCAGTACTTTGATAAGGCCGAGTGGATCGCTCCGGTACCAAACACCGACACCGCGATGATGCTAGGCATGATGCACTACCTATACGAGAGCGGCAAATACGATAAAAACTTCATTGAGACCTATACGAGCGGCTTTGATAAGTTCCTGCCGTATCTGCTCGGTAAAACCGACGGCACGCCTAAAAATTTAGAGTGGGCGAGCAAAATTTGCGGCCTAAAAGCAAGCCTCATAAAAGAGCTTGCCGATACCTTCGCTGCTAACCGCACGATGATAATGAGCGGCTGGGGTATGCAGCGCGCGCATCACGGCGAGCAGCCGCACTGGGCGATGGTGACTTTGGCGGCGATGCTAGGACAGATCGGACTTCCTGGCGGAGGTTTTGGCCTTAGCTACCACTACTCAAACGGCGGCGCTCCGACTTGCAAAGGCGCGGTCATAGGCGGCGTAAATAGCGCAAGCGTGGGTAAATTTAACGACGAGGGCGAGTTTATTGGTACCGATAGCGGAGAATTTGACGCAAACGGCCGCTTCGTCGCTAAAGCCGCGGCTGTTGCGGGTACTGGTCAAAGCTGGCTGCAAAAGGCGACAAACTATGCATTCCCGGTCGCTCGTATCGCGGACGCCCTGCTAAATCCGGGCAAAGTGATCGATCACGACGGTAAGAAAATCACGTATCCGGATATCGACTTTATCTACTGGGTCGGCGGCAATCCTTTTGCCCATCATCAAGAGACGAACCGCTTGCTAGAAGCGTGGCGCAAACCTCGCACGGTAGTCGTAAACGAAGCTTATTGGACGCCGACGGCTAAGATGGCTGATATTGTATTTCCGACTACTACGGCGTACGAGCGCAACGACGTCACGATGACGGGCGACTACTCGAATATGAACATAGTGCCGATGAAACAAGTCGTGGAAAAATACGCCGAAGCGCGCGATGATTATCAAATTTTCGTCGATCTTTGCAAGGCGTACGCTAAAAATTTAGTCGTAGCCTACACCGACAACGGCAAGGACGAATTTGACTGGATCAAAGAGTACTACGGCGCGGCGTACGAGCAGGTCAAGGCTATACCTGATTTTGAAACGGATATGAAGCCGTTTGAGGAGTTTTGGAACGAAAACAAGCCGGTAACTTTCGCCTCGACGCCTGAGAGCGATGCGTGGGTAAGATTTGGCGAGTTTAGAGAGGATCCGGTGCTAAATCCGCTAGGAACGCCAAGCGGCCTAATCGAAATTTACTCCGAAACCATCGAGAAAATGGGCTATGACGACTGCGGCGCGCATCCGATGTGGTTTGAGCCGATCGAGTGGCTGGGTATGAAAGATAAACCTGCCGAGCTACACATGCTAAGCCCGCATCCGACCGATCGCCTCCACTCGCAGCTAAACCAAACCTCTCTACGCGAAAACTACGCGATCGCAAACCGCGAGCCGATCTGGATACACCCTAAAGACGCCGCGAAAAAAGGTATCAAAACGGGCGATTTGGTCAGGGTATTTAACGCGCGCGGCGAAGTGCTAGCGGGCGCATACGTGACGCAAGATATCAAAGAGGGCGTAGTTAAGCTTGCTGAGGGCGTATGGTACGACGGATTTGACGCGGGTCTTTGTAAAAACGGCTCGCCAAACGTCCTAACTATCGATATCCCGACTAGCAAGCTAGCTAACGGCAACATCAGCCACACCGCGCTTGTAAATATCGAGAAATTTACAGGCAAGGCGCCTGAGCTAACGGCGTTTAGCGATCCGAAATTTGCTTAAATTTAAGGCCACAAACTAAAATCTGCGGCTTAAATTTGATAAAGCCTCGCCGGGTTAAATTTGACTCGGCGAGGCGTTTAAAATTTAGTCGTTAAATTTAACTCGGAGCGGTATAAATTTGGATCAAATTTTGCTTTTAAAGCTAAGTTTATGCTAAATTTCAATTTTATTTAACTTTGAAAGTAGTAGAATAATTTTTTAATTTTAAGAAAAAATATAAGGAGAGAAAATGCGTTCTATCACGAATAAGATCGCGTTGATGCTCATCGTCGCGCTGATTGTTTCGTTTGCCGCTATTTCGGCGGTTAGTTATTATACGGCCGAGAACAAGGTCGTTCAGCTCGTTAGCCAAAATCAGGCTCAAATTTTAAAAGACGTCGACGCGGTCACGGATTCGTTTTTTCACGACTACATGGAGGTTGCGAACAAAATTGCCCAGGCAATAGCAAAGACGGATAACGATGGCGATGCCTACATGGCGCAGACTAAATTTCAAAAAGACAATGCAAACTCTTTGGTTTCGTTTGTATTTTACGGCCGCGAAGACGATGGATATTTTTTTCAATCGGACGGCACTAGACTAACTCCGGAAAAAGACAACTACGACCCTCGTAAACGCGGCTGGTATATGGAAGCAAAAGCCGCAAACAAGCCCATCTATACTGAGCCTTATAAAGCCGCTACGTATAACGCGCTGGTTATAAGTTTTGCCGCACCGGTCGTAAAGGACGGCAAATTTGTAGGCGCGATCGGTTTTGATATCCAGATTGACGCTCTAAGTAAGAAAATTTTAGATATGGGTAAAACCGATCACGGTTATATTTATTTAATGAATAAAGGTGGCGTAGTTTTAATCCATAGCGATCCTCAGTTTATAGGCAAAACACCGGAATTTGCTAAGACTATATCAACCAAGTTAGCAAATAAAGATTTTGATTCAAATGGCCTTATTCCTTATGTAAATCCTAAAGGCGAAAACGTAACAGCTAAGGTTTTAGAGTTAAATAAAGATGGCTGGCTAGTGGTTGCGGCTATTGGTGCGAATACCTTTTCAAATCACACTTTGCCGCTCTTAAAAGCTCAGCTTATATTAGCCGCGGTGTTTATCGTCGCTCTTTCGCTATTTG
>NZ_JBQNAN010000003.1:0-113035 GCF_052170435.1 Campylobacter sp. | reverse complement strand
GCCCTTTTACCTCTTTGCCTTTGGCGTCTAGGACGTGATCTTGCACGGTTTGCGGAGCGGCGGCGAGCTCGTTTTCATCGATTAGAAACGGCCTGATCACCGCGTGCGGGCAGACGAAGGCGCACTGGTTGCACTGGATACAGTTTTCCTCGATCCACTTAGGCACCATCACGCCGATACCGCGTTTTTCGTAGGCCGTGGTGCCTGATTTAAAGTGTCCGTCTTCAAAGCCCACAAAGGCCGAAACGGGCAAGCTATCGCCCCTGGCGGCGTTGATAGGCTTGACGATTTTTTCTATAAATTCGTCGCCGACGTATTTTTCCTCCGCGCTCGCGTCATCCGTCAAATTTGCCCAGCTAGGGTCGACAGCGACCTTAACCAGCCCGTCCGCGCCCATGTCGATAGCCTTGTAGTTCATCTCCACGATCGCTTCGCCCTTTTTGGCGTAGGCTTTGTGCGCGTACTCTTTCATGTATTTTTGCGCGTCGGCAAACGGGATGATGTCTGCAAGTTTAAAAAACGCCGACTGCATGATGGTGTTCGTGCGGTTTTTTAGCCCGATCTCGCGAGCTAGCTTAGTGGCGTTGATGATGTAGAAATTTACTCTTTTCTCGGCCAAAATTTTCTTTACTTTATTCGGCAGTTTAGCGACCGTCTGCTCGGCGTCCCAGATCGAGTTTAGCAGGAACGTTCCGCCCTCGCGGATACCGTCTATGACATCGTAAATTTCAAGATACGCCGCGACCGAGCAGGCTACGAAGTGCGGATTTGAGACAAGGTAAGTCGAGCGGATCGGGTTTTTACCGAAACGCAGGTGCGAGCGCGTGTAGCCGCCGGATTTTTTGCTGTCGTAGGCAAAATACGCCTGCGCGTAAAGATCGGTTTTATCGCCGATGATTTTGATGGAGTTTTTATTCGCTCCGACGGTACCGTCCGCGCCAAGGCCGTAAAATAGGCACTCTTTCACGCTTGCGTCGCTTAGCGAAATTTTCTCGCCGACTTTTAGCGAGGTGAAGGTCACGTCGTCCTCGATACCGACGGTAAAGCCGTTTTTTGGCTCACTCAAATTTAGATTTTCAAAGACGGCTAGCATCTGAGCTGGATCGACGTCTTTTGAGCTCAGACCGTAGCGGCCGCCCACGATCACGGGCTGATTTTTGCGTCCGTAAAACGCAGCCTTGACGTCCAGATATAGCGGCTCGCCCAGGCTTCCGGGCTCTTTGGTGCGGTCTAGCACGGCGATCTTTTCTACCGTCTCAGGCATCACGTCAAAGAGGTATTTTAGGCTAAACGGACGGTATAGATGCACTTTTAGCACGCCCACTTTTTCGCCTTTTGCGCGCAGGTGATCGACGACTTCTTCGAGGGTTTGCGTAACGGAGCCCATCGCGACTACGACGCGCGTAGCGTGCGGATCGCCGTAATAATTAAAAGGACGATAGTCTCGTCCCGTGATTTTTGAAATTTCTTTTAGATACTCGGCCACGATATCAGGCACCGCGTCATAGTAGCGGTTAGCTAGCTCGCGCGTCTGAAAATAAATGTCGTCGTTTTGAGCAGTGCCTCGAGTTTTCGGGCTCTCGGGACTTAGCGCCTCGTCTCTAAATTTTTGCAGCGCCTCGCGGTCAAGAAGCCTATCAAAGTGCGCGTAGTCAAGCACCTCGACCTTTTGTATCTCGTGGCTCGTGCGAAATCCGTCGAAAAAGTGCAAAAACGGCACGCGACCTTTGATCGCCGCTAGATGCGCGACGCCCGCGATATCCATGACCTCTTGCACGGAGCCGCTTGCCAGCATAGCAAATCCCGTCTGGCGACAGGCGTAGATGTCCTGATGATCGCCAAAGATAGAAAGCGCCTGAGCCGCGATAGAGCGCGCGCTCACATGGATGACGCCCGGTAGTAGTTGGCCTGCGATTTTGTACATATTCGGGATTTTTAGCAAAAGCCCTTGCGAAGCCGTGTATGTCGTAGTTAGCGCGCCTACTTGCAGCGAGCCGTGTACGGTGCCCGCAGCCCCGCCCTCGCTTTGCATTTCGACGACTTTAACCGGCATGCCGAATAGATTTTTCTTGCCCTGAGCCGCCCACATATCGGTGTAATCAGCCATCGGCGAGCTAGGAGTGATCGGGTAGATGCCCGCAACCTCCGTAAATGCGTAAGCCGCATGCGCCGCAGCCTCGTTTCCGTCCATAGTTTTCATTATTTTAGCCATTTTTCCGCCTTAAATTTTCTTACGATTTTTAAAAATCTTTTATTATAGAGCTAGTTTCCAAAATATCTAATTAATCAGCTAAGTTACATTTTCAAAGAAGCTCAAATTTAATAATCTAAAGCCCCAAATTTGACCTGGCGGCCGATTTTAAAAACTACTCAAATTTAAGCGATAAATTTTAAAAACGAAGAAGCCGTGCGTAAGGTTTTTATCCGCGTTAGCCGCGATTTTCGTCTTATACTTTTATGCCACAGCGAATGAAAATCTCAAACAAAGCAAATTTGCGGCAAGCAGATGCGTTGCTTCGTCATCGCCCAAAATAGGATTGAGTTTAGGCGGCACAGCAGGAAAATGAGCCGCCACCGGCTATATACGAGCCATCTTGGTCACGGACGCCTAGTCGCTATTTTACAGCTATTTGGGCAACAACTAATTGGTAAAAATCATGGACGGTATTTATCTTAAATGTAATCAATGTGCTTGAGCACTTTGAGAAAAAAGCAAGCGTGTTGGTTAAGGCAAAATTTGCCTCTTTGCCCTGGTTCTTGCGGCAAATTTGATTTAAATTTGGCTTACCGTACTTATCGCTGCATTTTGTGAATGATTGAATTTAACAACCCAAGCGAACACTAAAACAGTCTCCCGGCAAGCCGACTTTAAATTTTGATCACTACTAAATTCTAAATTTACGGCACGGCAGTAAACCAAACTTACCTCTACGCTATAAATTTAACCGCCTCAAATGCGTTTTTAAAGATCAAATTTGAATGCTCGCGCAAATCAGCCTCCTTGCCGTAGCCGCAAACTAGCCCGACGCCAGCGATCCCGGCACCCTTCGCCGCCTCCAGATCCATCGTCGTATCGCCGACCATAAAGGCGTTTGCCTTATCTTGCGCGCTTGTATTGCCCAGGCGCTCAAGAGCCCTATTTATAGGCTCGGGGTCGGGCTTTGGGTTTATGACGTCGTCTCTGCCGATCACGGTTTTGATAAATTTCATAACGCCCAAATGCTCAAGCAAAATGACCGAAAATTTCGACGTTTTCGTCGTCACGACGCCCACGTCCGCGACCTCGCTAGCAAGCGCCAACGCGCCCGCCGCGCCCTCGAGCAGCGATGTTTGCTCCAAAAAAATCTGCTCATAACGCGCCTTATACACGGCGATATAGTCAGGCACGAGCTGCGTCGGCGCGCCAAGTCCGGCAAACATGACGTCAAGCGAATGGCCGACTAGAGCCTTGACCGCCTCGGGCTTCGGAGCAGGCTCACCGTGAGCGCGAAACGCCGCGCCAAATCCGTCAAGGATCGCGGGCGTGGAGTCGATAAGCGTACCGTCTAGGTCAAAAAGTATGGTTTTTTTCATCTTGCTTCTTTCGTTTTTTTAATTGTGACAGCATAAATTTGGCGGCATTTTCGCGTCAAATTTGCATTTTAGTAAACTTTGATTTTACTTTTTGTATTTTAAAATTTGCCTTAAGTCGGCTTTTTAAAATTTCAAATTTTCATCATTATGGGTTTTTATTTCGTTTTACCTTATTGTAGGCTAGGTACTGAAATTACGGTTTTCTTAAAATACCATGATGTCAAATTTAACTTTTATGTAAGGATACTGTTTAAAATATTGCAGGCAAATTTATGATAGTTATGTATTTTTACACAAATTTAACAGCACGGAATTGCAGGCTAAATTTAAGCTATCAACCATACAAGCAAATAAGTATAAAATATGCAAGAAAACCGAGTGATTAAATTTGCTCGTCTTGTCTTTTGTCTTGATAGCGGATGCTAAGCTGCGGCGACGGTATAGAGATGCCTTTAGCGTCAAATGCAAGCTTGATGCTTTCTAGCATAGCAAACTGCACATCTGAAAAATCACTGCTCGCGCACCAAAATCTGGCGGTCAAATTTACGCTATTTTCACCCAAACTTCCGACGCCGACGAATGGCTTTGGCTCTTTTAGGATCTTTTTGTTTTCGTCAGCTAGGTTTAAAATAATCTCTTTTGCAAGCTTTAAATCGTCTTTATAATCTATGGAAAATACGAGTTCAACCCGCCTAGTGCCCTCTTTTGAGAAGTTTATTATATTGCTACTTATAATGCGTCCGTTTGGGATAATGATGGTTTTGTGATCGGTCGTACGCAAAACAGTGCTAAACATATTGATTTCTTTGACTGCGCCCTGAACGCCTGCGACTTCTATGTAGTCTTTGAGCTTAAACGGTCTAAAAAATATTATCAAAAACCCTGCGCCGATGTTTGAAAAAGTATCCTTAAATGCCATACCGATAGCAAGACCGATAGCACCTAGCGCAGCAACAAACATAGAGGTCTCGACGCCCAAATTTGCGATAGCGGCTATGATTACGAAAGCCATGAGAAGCGTTTTGATGATATTTAGTAAAAAACTCGAAAGAGTTTCGTCAAGTCTAGAGGGAATGATTAATTTTGATATAAGATTTGAAATTTTAGCTACTAACCATTTGCCGATAAGCAAGATGGCGATAGAGCCTAAAATTTTTAAAGAATAGGACGAGATTAACGACCAAATAAGTTCAAATTTAATCTCGTCCATGCATTATTAAGCTAGGCTAATTATTTGTTAAATCTAGCTTCAACGCGTCTGTTTTCAGCGCGTCCTTCTTTTGTTTTGTTTGAAGCGATAGGTTTAAGCTCGCCATATCCGATAGATGTGATCTTGTCTGCGCTTACGCCAAGCTCTTCAAGAGCTTTAGCAACTGCGTTTGCTCTTTTTTCAGATAGTTTTTGGTTGTAAGCCTCAGCGCCGACGCTGTCTGTATGTCCGCTTAGAACTACGCGGTAGCCTGGATTTTCACCCATAAAGTTAGCTACTTTTTTGATCTCCTCAAGATATTTTGGAGTTATTTTGTAGCTATCGAATGCGAAGTTTACGCCGATATCTCTAAGAACGATTACCTTCTCGCATCCAGTCTCGTCAACTACAACGCCTGCCGGTGTATTTGGGCATTGATCGACATCGTTTAAAACGCCGTCATTGTCATCATCAAGGCTAACAGGAGCAGGAGCAGGCTCAACTTTTGGAGCTTCTGCAACTACAGGAGCGTTTTTAGGAGCAAAACCTACTGCAAAACCTAGAGTATAGAATAGGTTGTGGTCTCCATGGTTAAATTTGATAGCATCAACAGCTTCAGCACGCAATGCGAAGTTGTCAGTAATTTGGTATCTTAAGCCAAGACCGTATTGACCGAAACCGCCGTCGTCATTTTTAACGAATCTTTTTGAAACATCCTCATATCCAGTACCTAGTAATCCATAAAGTGAAAGATTGTCAGTGATACCGAAATCTTTGATGGCATTTACGAAATATCTAGTAGCTTTGCCTTTTACGCCATACTCTCTAACCTTATCTGCATGGCTAAAACCTAGCTCTACTTGGTTGATGAAGAAATTCTCAAGGTTTCTACCGAGTCTTAAACCGATAGCAGCTTGATCGTTCATTCCAAGGTTGCCCTCAGGGTGAACTCCGCCGATGGTTGGAGTTAATTCATATTTGTAAGCTGAATCAGCAGCAAAAAGAGCTGTAGCAGCAACTAAAGCAATAGCAATCTTTTTCATAGAAAATCCTTTCAAGTGAAATGTATGTTTCAATGATAACACAAAAATTATAAATTTCGTTTAAACATTTGATATTTGCGAGTTTATAAAAAACCAACCGCAAATATCAACACACCTTAAATTCGCGCTACCCCAAAAACTATTAGCGTTTAGAGAACTGCGGGCTTCTTCTAGCTTTTCTTCTACCGAATTTTTTACGCTCGACGACGCGTGAGTCGCGAGTTAGTAGGCCTTTTGGTTTTAGAGTTGCTCTAAAGTCGGTGTCAAATAGGGCCAATGCTCTTGATATGCCGTGTCTTAGCGCCTCAGCCTGAGCAGAGTATCCGCCGCCTAGAGTCGTTGCAGTTACGTCTACAGAGCTCTCTTGCTTTGTTAAAAGCAGAGGTTGAACTACTTTTAGCTTTATAGCCTCGTGTCCGCCGAGCCAAGTGTTTAGATCAAGTCCGTTTACTAAAATTTTACCGCTGCCCGGTTTTAGCCAGACTTTCGCTACGGCAGTTTTTCTTTTACCGGTTGCATAAACTTTCGCCATGATTATTTTCCTTCTTTTTTAGCTATTTGAGCCGTGTGCGGATGCTCGCTGCCGGCGTAAACTTTTAGTTTTTTTATCATCTCTCTGCCGAGTTTTGTTTTTGGAAGCATTCCGCGAACGGCTAGCTTGAATAGTTTTTCAGGTTTGTCGGCTAAAAGCTCGCCGAATTTCTCGCTCTTCGTGCTACCGAAATATCCTGAATGGCGGTGATAAAGCTTTTGCTCGGCTTTATTGTTGCCCGTAAATTCGGCTTTAGAAGCGTTGATTATGATAACGTAATCGCCGCAATCGACATTCGGAGTGAAATTTGGCTTATGCTTACCGCGAAGCAGCGTAGCTACCTCGGTTAGCAATCTACCAAAACGCTTGCCTGCCGCGTCAAGCACGATCCACTCGCGCTCCACTTCGTTTGGTTTTGTTATTTTCGTCATTTCTTACCCTTTAGATAATTTTAAGTCGTGATTGTATTCAAATGCACCTTACAGATAGCTTAATTTAAGCTATATTTAAATATCAATGCTTCGAATTTCGTCCCGCAAAGCGTAAAATATCGCCGCCCTCACGCTCAAATTCGGATAAATTTGAGCCAGTATTTTTTTGTACTCCTCAACCTGCGCGATATTTTCATCTATATTTTTATCGCTCGTTTTGTAGTCGATCACGCAGATTTCGGTTTCGCCAACGCAGAGCAAGTCAAGCTGTTTTAATGCGCCATCATATCGCAAGGGCTGCTCTTTAAACGCCCGCTTTCCCTGTGTCATTTGCTTAAATTTAGGCTCGTTTATCAAATTTAGCCCGCGTGCGTAAATTTCATCCAGCTCGCCCTCGTCTAAAAATTTATGAAAAGCGTTTCGCATCGAAATTTGCGCCGTTTTTAGCGAGCTCTCGTCAAATTTTTCCGTCATCTCGAGCAGATAGTGTAGCGCAAGGCCAAAATAAATCGCCTTTTGATTTTTGCCCTCGGATTTTGGCATTTCATCTACGATTTGCTTTGAAATTTGAACTAGCTCTATAGGCTCAAATTTGCCCGGCGCCGTCAAATTTCGCGCCACGCTAGGAGTCGGCTCGCCGAAGCTAAAATCAACCAAATCAAGATACTCTATAACCTCGCCGTTACTCTCATACGCCCCAAAAAAGCTCGGATTTCTGCCGTTTGCGTCCGTTTTTTTAACGATGATTAGCCCGCCAATCGCCCGCGTTAACGCGACGTAGAGCTTGTTCATATCCTCTTCGCGCTCGAGCCGCGCCGCCTTTTCTTTTAACCTTGCAAAATCCTCGTCGATGCACTGTTTTTTGACGTTGTGTCGCACCTGCCAGGAGCCCGTACCCGCATCGTATTCCGCGATGAAATTTGACCCGTCATGCCATCCGGCGCCCATTTTATCGCACACGATCACGTTTTCAAACTCCAGCCCCTTTGACTTGTGCACGGTCATGATTTTCACGCCCTCGCCGCTTTTTGCGCTCGCTTTAGCTTCAAATCTATCAAGATTATAAATAAACTCGGTCAAATTTGAATACGGCTGCGCTAGCTCAAGTAGCCGTAAAACGTCCGCGTCGCTCATATCTACGCCGAGCCTGCCCGCTAGATAGTGCAAGCTCTCAAGCGCCGATTTTTGCGGATTTACGCTTAGTTTTACGGCGTTTACGTCTAGGATCGCCTCGGTATTTAGCTTGTAAATTCTCTCGCCAAATAGGCAAAATTTAGCGTATTCCGCTACTGCGCGCGCGTTTTTGCTCGCCAGCAGCGCCGTCACGCCCTCGCTCATGCTTTTTACGCCCGCCTCGCTCAGCAAATTTGAGATTTTATTTATATCGTCGTTTTTCCAGCAAAGCACGGTGATGTCGTCCTCGCAGACTCCTTTTTGCAGGAGAAATTTAACCTGCCACGCCGCCTCCATCGCCACGTCATCGCCGCTAATTACCCGCACGAAGCCAAGATCGTCCTCCCGTGCCTCAAAGTACGGCATCTGCCCTACCAAATTTACTCGCTCGCCCTCTTTTTGGGGCGTTCTTTGCGGTTTAAAATTTTCGATCTTGTCCGCAAATACGGCATTCGTAAATCTAACCAGCGCCTTTTTACTGCGGTAATTTACCTCCAAATTTTGCGCCTTAATCTGCGGAAAATCTCGCATTAGCTTACCGAAAAGCTCCTTTTTGCCGCCGCGAAAACGGTAAATGCTCTGCTTTACGTCGCCGACGTAAAAAAAGCTGCCAAGCCCGTTTTGTCCGTATCCGGCGACGATCTCCTCGATGAGAGGACGCATGATCTCGTACTGCGCGACGTTGGTGTCTTGAAACTCGTCGATTAGCAGGTGATTTATCCGCCCGTCGAGTCTAAAATAAAGCATCTGCGCGTCCGTCTCGCCGCCTCGCAAAAGCTCGTAAACTAGGCGCGTCACGTCGCTAAATGCAAGCGAATTTAGTCTTTTATTTAGCGAGATTTTGCACTCTTTATAGATTTTTAAAAATCTAGCCAGCTCGGCGATTTTATACTCTTCAAGCTCGTCAAAGTAGCGTTTTAACCGCGCTTTTAGAGTAAAAAACATCTCGTCAAGCTCCGGCGTATAAATTTTAGAAAACGTGCGATAATCAAGGCTCGTGCGCGACATAAACGAGCGAGCTAAAATTTCGCCAGGAGTCCCCTCTTTTACGGCGTTTTGCGCGTCTTTGCCCCCGCCTCTAGCTAGGACGTATTCGCGCATATTTTTTAGCGCTTCCGTAACGCCGCTTTCGTTTGGAAATGCCGCATTTTCGCTGCTTTTTAGCTCGCCGAAATTTTCGTAAAACATCTCCAAGCTCTCAAAAAAGCTACTCTGACTGCGCTCGGCCGTCGCTATCAAATTTGCAAGCGCTTTTAGTAGCTGCATATCCTTGCTCACGCTCGCGACAAACTCGCCCCGCTGCAGCTCGTTTAAATTTTCGCTCACTTCAAAATCCGCGCTCAGCCCCAAATTTAAGCAAAAGCTGCGCAAGATGCCGACGAAAAACGAGTCAAACGTGCCGATTTTTAGATCGCTTTCTAAAAAATGCGTCGCCCGAGCATCGCGCATAGCTAAAATTTCATCCCTGCCCGCGCCCAAAATTTGCTCTAGCTCGGCTAGCTCGGCGCCCTTTTCCTCGAGCCGCAAAAATGTCTGCACGATGCGCTCTTTCATCTCATTGGCGGCCTTTTTAGTAAAGGTCAGCGCCGTGATCTCGCGCGCGTCGGCACCCGATAGTAAAATCGCGATAAAACGCACGCTAAGCGCAAAAGTCTTGCCGCTGCCCGCACTCGCCTCGAGGGCCAAAAACGGCTTCATAGCTCGCCTTTCACTAAAATTTTATAGTCTTCGTATTCGCTCATCGCGCCCTTCGCCTCCCCGAAATTTATCGGCGTATTATTGATGGATTTTAGCTGCTCGATCGCCTCTGCAAGCGCCTCCGTGCTAGCCTCGCCGGCTACCAAGTTCATATTATCTTTAAGATCGTAAAAGTATCCCTCGCAAGACCTACCCACGAGCGCCTCATAAAACGCCAGTTGCAAGGATTTGGCGTCAAATTTTCCGCTTTTATAGTCAATCACCGCCAGCTCGCCGCCGCGCCCGTCTATGCGGTCGATTTTGCCGGTTATGCGCACGCCTGCAAACACGCTATCAAGCTCTTTTTCAAGCCCCCGCACGCGCCATCCCGCTTCATATCTCGCGTCCTCTAGGGCCTTAAATTTTTCCATCTTTATCATCGTTATCTCGCGCTCTAGCGGCGGCGTGTTTAGCTCTCTTAGCACCGTTTCAAATTTAGCGAGGTCAAACCTCTCAAATTTAGAATAATACTCAAAAAGCGCCCTGTGCAGCGAGTTGCCAAAGTCCGCCGCAGATGCCGTTTGCGGCATCACGGGCGGCTTTACGTTCAAAATATATCTGTAATAATACCGCCGCGGGCACTGCAAATAGGTGTTTAGCCTGCTAAAAGAGAGCGGGATAGCGAAAAAATCATGCTTGACGATGATATCTTGCTCGAAAATTTTAGGCTTTGCGGGCATTTTTCGCGTGAAATTTATCAAATTTACGGTTTGACGGTTTTGGCTCGGCGTTTTGTTTTGTGCGGCATTTTCGTCAAATTTATCGGCCGAATTTAGCTCGCTCTGCGCTTCGTCAAATTCAAACAAACTCCGCTCTTTGGCGGTTTTTGTTTGTTTAGGTTTAGCCGCATTCCTTTCGTCAAGATGCAGCTTCATCTCGGCCTCAAATTTTTGCTCGCCCGTAAAATCAGCCTTTGCGTCAAATTCGCCGTTAAACAGCGCCGCATAGCTCTCGTCGCCGTATCTCGCATCCTCCACGGCATTAAATTCGCCGAGAAATCTCGACGCGATTTTCTCCTCGTTTGCCGCGTAGCATATCGCCGCTTTTTTCGCGCCGCCGATTAGGCTCTCGTAGTAAAATCTCTGCAAATTTTCGCGGTCTACGTAACCGATGAGGCCCGCTTTTTGACGCACGCGCGAGCTTAAAAACATCTCGTTTACGCTGCGCTTTGGCACCAAATCGTCGTTAAAATCAAGCACTATAACGCCATCAAATTTAAGTCCGCGACTCTCCAAAACGCCCATGACGCCGATCTTGCCGCCGCCTACGTGATCAAGCCTAAGCCTAGCTAGCTTTATCAAAAATATCTCGCAAATTTGACGCAGCGTAAAGCTAAAATACCTAGCCAAACTTTGCGCGTAAAATAGCTCCTCTCGTGCTTTTTGCACGGCGGCGGGGTCGCTCTCAAGCGCCAAAATCTCCTCCATAAGCGCCCTAAAATCCTCAAACGAGCAAGGCGCTTCAAAACCGTTTTTAAATTTAGCAAATAGCTCGGAGCTGACACCCAGTTCGTGCAGATTAAACTCGAATTCGTTAAAACTCGCGTAGTTATCCTCGCTCAAATTTACGCGGATTTTGTCGTTTATCGCGGTTACTATGCACTTTAAAATTTGAAAAAATCGCGTTCGCGTGAAGCTCTCGCCCATCGCGAAGTTAAACATCTTGCCGCGGTCGTGCAGGCGCAAGATCTCGGCAAAGCTCTCATCGGGCAAGATAACAGCGATGTTTTCGGGCTTGATGCCATCAGCCACAAACTCGCTAGCCTTTGCCATCGCGTAGGCCGCCTGCAAGCTTCTGGCGCTAAAGCTTCTTTTTAAAACGAGCGGATTTTTGCGCAAGACGCCCGTTTTTTTTAGCTCGCGCGAGCTTAAATTTAGCTCAAACTCGCCGTATAGGCTAAACTCGTTCGCGTCAATGCCCGAAATTTCGGCTAGTTTTAGGATCAGTTTTTTGTTAAATTTACTGGTTTGAAAGATAATTTTTAGCGTCGTTAGCTTGGCTATCTCGTTAAACAGCTCCCACTCAAATTCACTCAAAAAGCCGTCCACTTCAAGATAAATCTCGCGAAATTCCCTCACAAACCCGCCGTTTAGCTCGTAAATTTCAGGTAGCGCGATGCCGTCGTATAGATTTTCGGCCGCGAGCAGCTCTTTATAGCGCGCGAGCACAGCCTCGAGGATGCCCAAATGCTCCTCGTAATCGGCGTAAATATCGCTAAATTTCAGATCCGCCACGCTCTTTTTGCTGATAGCAAGCTCCTTAAAAAAGCTGAAAAGATAGTCGTTGTTTTTCAAAAACGCGAAAAACTCCGACGGGATACGCAGCCGCTCGGATGCCTCTCTCACGCTCGCGCAGGCTCGCTGCATCAGCACCAGCGCGTACGCCTCGTCCGCCTCAAAGCGCCCCGGCACCAGCACGGCCTTTTGCTCAAACTGCGCTATCGTCATAGCCTTTGGCACGAGTTCGTTTTGAAATTTCGCGTTAAATTCGCGGATCTTTCGCGAGTTGGTAAAGATATAAAGTTTGTCTAAATTTTGCATAGAGGCTCTTTGTTTTTTGGCGCAATGATAACTCAGAGCGGCTGAAAATCAAAGAAAACTAGCGCGCTTCGAAGCTAAATTTATAAAAGCCCGTGTCGTTTGCGTCGGAGATTTTTAGCAAAATTTGCCATTTGCCTTTTTTGGGGAGCGTTACGGGCTGCGTTTTTAAAATTTGCCCGCCAAATTTGGCGTTTAAATTTTGATTTTGCTCGTTCGTAGCGGGTCTAGTTAGTAAAATCTCGTACGTGAAATTCGGCGCCACCGAGCCGTTTTTGGGCGCGACGGCGATCTTAAAATATCCGTTTAGTCCGTCAAATTCGGGCTCAAATTTAAGAGCGTACTTGGCGTCAAATCTGCGCTGGCTAGCCTCGATCTCGTTTATATTTTCATCGACGTTTTGGTAGCGCTCGAAGTAAAACTCGTCCATCTCCACGGGGTTTTTCACAGCCAGAATGATGGTCGCTACGCAGGAGGCGACTATCAAAATAAGCGAGATAACGATAGCGTGAGGCCAGTAGTTTTTAGCCATTTTTCCTCCTAAATTTTCTAAATGCGGCGATGCAAACAACGACAGCGATGGAGCCGTAGATAAAAATCCTAAACGCATCAAGCGTCAGACGGTTTTGGCTGCCGATAGCGTTTTGCAAGCTAACGCCTTTGCTCGCGGCGATCTGTTCGGTAAGATCCGCGTAGCCGTTTAAAAGGGCGGCATTAAAGATATCTTTGCCGTTTTTGGACGCTAGTATCGGCAAAATAGAGCCCGAGCTTGGATACGGGCTTAAAATTTTCTCTTTATCAAAAAGCTTTAGCGTCTGGTGATCGGCGAAAATTTCCACCTTATGCTCTGTTTTAGCAAGCATCAAAAGCGCGTAAGGCGGGGTCAAATTTAGCTGCGCGGCCGCTTCCTTTAGCGTTTTGTCCCCTAGGCTCTCATAAACCGCAACCCCCGCAAATACGCCGCTTTTGCTAGCTAGCTCCTCGCCTAAAACCGTGATTTTCTCGCTCACGGCGGGGCTTAATATATTTTGATTTACCAAGACTATCTCGCGAGGCAAATTTGAGCCCTGCAAAGTCGCCGCGCCGTAAAAAATAAAAAGCAAAAAGATAAAAAAGGCGCGGGTCAAATTTGCAAATTTGAGCGCGAGAAAGCAAAAAAGGATAGTTAAATTTGAGCGAGCGTAATTTATAAATTTCATCGGCCAAGTCGCGTATTTTCGCGCAAAACACAAAGCGCGCCGCTTAAATCTAAAATTTGAAAAAGAGCGGCAGAGTCTGCGCTCTTTGATTTATCAAATTTCATCCGACGAAAAGGTGATTTGGGGTTAGCACCGCCCACGCCGCTATAATTGCGGTCGCGATGAGACCGGCGACGATGATTTTTTCTAAAACCGCTTGCATATTCACTCCTTCACGCGCACTTGTTTGGCGTTATCCGTGCTCTTCATCTTTAGCTCGGAGGCGTTTAGCGCGTAGGGCTTTTGCGCGACTTCTTGCTGGAGCTTGATCGCGTAGTACGTGAGCGTCGCTAGGATCGCTAGCAGCAGCCCGGTCGCGATGAGCAACCCCGTCACGCCGTGGAGGCCGAAAACGTTTCGATTCGTGTTTTCCATTTATTCTCCTTTAGAAAGCGAGATGACGTACTCGCCGACGGCTTTTTGCTGCAGGGCGTTTAGCCTGCCGTCGTTAAATTTAGGCATCGCGCCGATAGCGCCTTTTTTACCGCGTTGCAACACGTCCTCGACAAAGGACGCCGTGCCGTATTTGGATAGATCGGGGCTCATGCCCTCCATGCCCTTGCCGTCCTCGCCGTGACATGATGCGCACGCTGCAAATAGCTCCTTGCCGCTAGCTACCAAATTTTCGTTTTTTGTCTTTTTTATACCTGAAATTTCCTTAGCGATGTAGGCCGCGATCGCCTTTGCGCCCTCCTCGTCCGCCATACCCGCAGGCATCTCGCCCATCGGGTACTCAAGGCCTTTTGAACCGTTTATTATCGCGTTATAAATTCCCTCTTCGCTGCCCCAAACCGCGAGGTCGGCCGCCTTGCCGTTTATGCCGTCGCCGGTTATGCCGTGGCAGGCCGAGCACTGCACTAAAAACAGGCTCTCGCCCATCGCGTGAAGCGTCTTGGCGTCTGGATTTGCGAAGCTTTTTTCAAATTTAGCGTTTGCGGCGGCGACTTCTTCGTTGTATTCGCCGATTTGCGAGTAGGAGTTTAGCGGATAGCCTGCGAGCATATACCACAAAGCCCAAACGATAACCAGCACGTAAACGACCGCCCAGCCCAGCGGCAGAGGGTTTTTATACTCGCCTATGCCGTCCCAGCTATGCTCGCTGAGCTCTCCGCCCTCTTTGGCGATCTTCATCTGTCTTACGTATTTGCCCGCTACAAACGCCGTTAGCGCGACGATAGCGACTGCGCCGACGAGAGCAAGTAAATTTACGTCGTCTCCCAAGTTAAACCATTGCATTATTTTTCCTTTTTAGCGTTTTCGTCCACGGACGCAGACTCTAAGATTTCCTCGTCGATACCGTCTTTTAGGGCGAGGTCGGAGTATCTTTCGTAGTTTCGCCTGCCGCTCTTTTCGGATCTATACAGATGAAAATAGTATCCGTAAAGAAGCGCGGCGCACACGGCTAGAAAGATAAAAGCTCCGTATCCTTGGATCTCTCTTAGAGTCTGCGCATCCATAAATTTGCCTATTTTAAGCTATTTAGATAGGCGATGAGCGCCACTATCTCGCGGATCTCTCCGCGCTCGAAGGCCTTTTTGACCTCCTCATCCTTCATCTCCTCAACTATGGCGGCGGCTTCTTCTTTGACCGCTGCTTGCGCCTCCTCGTAGGTGCCTAGTCTTGGCATGCCCTCTACGTCGTAGGGTGCGCCGAATACCTTTTTCGTCGTTACCGCCTCGCCGTATGCCGTTTCGATGTCGGCGTTGTTGCTAAAGTGATGCTTGTAAGCGGGCATTATAGAACCCGGCACCACGGAGGTCGGCTCTTTCATGTGGTTTTCGTGCCAGTCGGTAGTGCGGTAGTTACCCACGCGCCAAAGGTCGGGGCCGGTTCTCTTTGACCCCCAAAGATGCGGGCGGTCAAACGCATACTCGCCGCTAAGCGAATACATGCCGTATCTATCGGTCTCGGCCTTAAAAGGGCGAATTTGCTGCGTGTGGCAGGCGTTACAGCTATCTTTCATATACACGTGTTTGCCGGCAAGCTGTAAAACAGTCGGCGGCTTGGTGCCCTCTAGCGGCCTAGCTCTGTTGGCAAAATCAGGCAAAATCTCGATCACGCCCGCATAGGCGATAAATATAAAAACCATAACCGCGAAAAAGAAGGGATTTTTCTCTAACCAACTAAACATTAGCAACCTCCTTTACGCCCGCAGGACTCGCGCTTAGCGGCTCTTTTACGAGCGCTTTGGCGCCAAAACTCTTGTAGATATTATAAACAAATATAAAAAATCCAAGCAGATATAGCAGTCCGCCCACGGCTCTGATCCAGTAGTACGGCACGATATTTATCACCGTATCGATAAACGAATAGGCCAAATTTCCGTATTCGTCGGTCGCGCGCCACATCATACCCTGAGTGATACCCGCGATCCACATCGATGAAAAGTAAAGCACGATGCCGATAGTCTGTATCCAAAACTGAGTTTCCATCAAGGATTTTGAGTAAATTTCGCGTTTAAACACGCGAGGCGTCATGTGATAAAGCGCCGCCATCGTCATAAAGCCGACCCAGCCTAGCGTACCGTCGTGCACGTGTCCGGGCACCCAGTCGGTAAAGTGCGCTAGAGCGTTTACGGACTTGATCGCTAAAATCGGCCCTTCGAGGGTAGAAAACATATAAAACGTCGAGCCTAAAATCATAAATTTGATAAGAGGATTTTCTCTAAGCTGCTGCCACTCGCCGCGCATCGTTAGGAGCATATTTATCGCAGATCCCCAAGACGGCAGTATCAAAACCACCGAAAACACAGAACCCATCGTCTGCATCCAGTCAGGCACCGCAGAGTAGATCAGATGGTGTCCGCCCGCCCAAAGATAAAGGAACATCAGGCTCCAAAACGAGAAAATCGAAAGCTTGTAAGAAAATATCGGCTGACCGCTCTCTTTAGGGAGAAAGTAGTAAATTTGAGCGATTATCGGCACGGTAAATACAAACGCCACGGCGTTATGCCCATACCACCACTGCACTAGGGCGTCGTTGGCTCCGGCATACATCGAGACCGAGTGCCACCAGTTGCCGTAGCCGGAAACCAGCTTGGTCGGCACGGCCATGTTGTTAAACAGATAAAGCATCGCGATACCCAGAAACGTCGCGATAAAATACCAAACCGAGATATAAAGCGTCCTCTCGCGGCGGATACCGATAAGGCCGAATATACTAACGCCCCAAAGCACCCAAAGCACGACCACGCCGATATCTAGCGGCCACTCTAGCTCGGCGTACTCTTTTGACGTGCTAACGCCGGCAAAAAGGCTAAACACGCCGCCGGCCATCACTAGTATATATATCCAAAAGTGTAGCTTGCCCACCGTCATCAAAAACGGCGACTCGCTCATCGAGACCTTCAAAACCCTCTGTCCGATATAGTACCACGTCGCAAATACGCCCGAAAGCATGAATCCGAATATCACGCCCGCCGTGTGCAGCGGTCTTAGGCGGCTAAAGGTGCCGTATTCGCCCGCGAGGTAGTTTAGATCGGGATATGCCATCTGAAAGGCTATCAGCACGCCTATGCCCATGCCGACTATCCCAAACAGTATCGTCGCGAACATAAAATACTTGGCGACCGTGTAGTCGTAGCTTAGCGCCCTGTCTAGTCGCATCGATATCCTCCTTTGTTTATTTTATTACGAAAATGTTATTTTATTAAAACTTAACCGCAAAATCGCTTAATCGTTTTAAATTTACGCTACTTTAAATTTTACTTTTTCAGCTCGATTTTATAGCCTAATCCCGGCGAGTTTTTGATGAGACCGGCGCCTACTTTATCGCGTATTCGCTTGATAAACGTCCTAACGGCGGGATCGTTTACCTTTTCGCCAAACCACACCACGTTTCTGATCTCCTCGGTTAAAACGAGCGTACCTATGCGTTTAACTAAAAGCGAGATAAAGGCCAGCTCTTTTTTGGTTAGCGCGATCTCGACGCCGTTTTTTACGAGCACTTTTTTGGTTTGATTAAACAAATATCCGCCCGAAATCTCGATGATATCGGCGCCTATGATTTTAGTTTTTACGATCTGCTCCAGCACGACGAAAAGCTCGTCCATGTCGATAGGCTTGATCACGTATTTATCGATACCCACGTCGATAGCTTTTAGCAGCTTTTCCTTTTCGCTATACGCGCTTAGGATCACTACTGGCGTGTTTTTTGAGAACTCTTTTATCTGCCTTGACATCTCAAGTCCGTCCATGATAGGCATCATGATGTCGGCTATCACGATATCGGGGCTAAATTTTTTAAATTTCTTAAGACCTTCGTCGCCGTTTGAGGCCGAAATAACCTTTTGAAATACGCCTCCGAAAACCTCTTGCATCGACTCCCTTATACTATCCTCGTCCTCGACTAGCAGTAGCGTTAGCTCTTTAAAATTTTTCATTTTCCATCCTTTAGCGGCAGTTTTATCTCAAATTCCGCTCCAAATTTTACGTTTTTAGCGCCGGCGCTTCCGCCGTGATTTTTGGCTATGCTTTTTAGCATATATAGGCCGATACCGGTGCCTGCGCTCGGGTGCTTGGTAGTGAAATACGGCTCAAAAATCTTGTCCATTATCTCCTCTTTTATACCGCCTGCGTTATCCGTTACTCTTATGATAGCAAATTTATCCTTTGTTTCTAACGTTAGCGTTACTTTTTTATCGTTTTTTTTATTTGCCAGCGCATCTTTGGCGTTAGAAAGCAGTATGATCACGGCCTGGCAAAGTTGCGACTCGAAACCGTAAATTTGACCCTCGCCTTTTAGCTCTAAATTTACGTCTATGCCCTCTTTTTCGTAGGTTCCCTGCACCATCTTTAGCGCGTTTTCTACCGCAGCCGATGGCAAGAAAGCCTCCCTCTCGCGCTCGACGCTAAAAAAGTTTCTAAAATCCTCAATCGTCTGCGACATGCCCTTTATCACGCGCTTTGCATGCTCGTAGCCGGCCTCAAATTTCTCGTTTGCTTTGACGCCCTCTTTTAGCTTAAAAAGCGTGATACTAAGCTCGTTTAAAGGCTGGCGCCACTGGTGAGCGATGTTTGCGATCATCTCGCCCATCGAGGCTAGACGCGACTGCAAAAAGAGCATTTTGGTTTTTTCCTCGTTTTTCTTGATCTCGGCTTTTACCAAATTTTCTAGATTTTGGTTTAAATTTACGAGCTTGGCCGTCTGCTCGGCGACTCTGTTTTCGAGATTTTCGTTTAAATTTAACAGCTCTTTTTTCGTCTTTTCAAGCTCGTTGTTTAGGTTTATCACGTCCGTCACGTCGTATCTGATCGCAAGAAACTCCTCGATCTGCCCGCTTAAATCCAAAATCGGCATGATAGTCGTGTTTAGATAGACGTCGCGGCCGTCTTTGGTGCGGTTTCTTATCGTGCCTTTGTGCACTTTTTTGGCTAAAATCGTATCCCAAAGCCGCGCAAAAACCTCCTTTGGCACCTCGGGATGGCGCACGATGTTGTGATTTGCGCCGATTAGCTCCTCGCGCGTAAAGCCCGACATCTTACAAAACTCGTCGTTTACGAAGGTGATAGTGCCGTTGGTGTCGGTCTTTGAGACGATGTTACTAGCCTCGATAGCCTCTTGATACTGCCTGAATCTTGCTTTGATGTTATCCATTGCTCGCCGTAAATCCTATAAAAGATAGATAAATTCCGTAAATTATTATCGCCGCGCCGCTTAAATTTAGAGCGTGTTTTTTAAATTTTTCGCTCGCGGCTTTTAAAACCAGCGCGTAAAAACTCATCGCAAAAAAGCTAACCGCGCCAAACGTAGCCGTTATCGCCGCGCCCTTTGCCCCGCTGCCGCTGGCTACTGCTAAAGCTAAAAAATAATAAACCACTCCGCACGGCAGTAGCCCATTTAAAAACCCGAGCGTCAAAAATCCGATCGCGCTATTTTTCGCGATGGCTGCTTTCATTTTTTCGTTTAAAATTTTGGATAAAAATGCGTTTTTCTCGATGAAATTAAGTAGCGTCCCGCGTCTAACGAGCGCCACACCCAAAACCGCCATAAAAACGCCGATAGCAAAAAACAGGTAGCCTCGCGCCGCAAGAGATAGCGTAAAAACGCCGCCAAGCGACCCGAAAATAAAGCCAAGTAGCATATAAGCGCAAATTCTAGCTAGGTTGTACCCCGCTATCATCGCCGCGCTAAAAATTTTACCTTTGCCGCTCAAAAAGCGTGCCAGCGCGATAGCAAAACCGCCGCACATGCCTACGCAGTGGCCAACCGAGCTAAGCGCCGCGACGCTCAAAATCGAAACAAACTCCGCTCCGCTCATCAAATTTGACCGTAAAATTTCATTTGCGAATTTTAGCCGCACTTGGGTTAAATTCGGCTCGCAAATTTAACCCTAAATTTTGCTTAAATTTGACCGCGACTAGCAACTATAAAATTTCTAAAAATTGTTTAAAGATATATTTGCTCTCGCTCGGCCCGCCGCTAGCTTCGGGGTGATGCTGTACCGAAAACACCGGATAATCCTTGTATTTTACACCCTCGATCGTGCCGTCGAAAAGATTTCTGTGCGTGATCTCGGCAACCTGCGCGATCTCCTCGGGAACGTTGTAGTTGTGGTTTTGCGCCGTTATCTCGACTGCTTTGGTTTGCAAATTTAAAACCGGGTGATTTGCGCCGTGCTGACCGAATTTTAGCTTGTACGTCTCAAAGCCGAATGCATTGCTAAGCAGCTGATGACCTAGGCAAATGCCAAAAATCGGCACCCTCGCCTCGATCAGTTTTTTTATCTGCGCGATCTCGTTTTTTAGGGCTTTGGGTTCGCCGGGCCCGTTTGAGAGAAACACGCCGTTTATCTCGCCTTTGTTAAATTTAGCAATGAGCTCGCCTGCCTGCACGTCGTGCGGATAAATTTGCGTCTCAAGGCCCATTTCGCAAAGCTCGTTTAGGATGTTTCTCTTCACGCCGTAGTCGATGACGGCGATCTTTTTGCCGTTTGGTTTTAGCACAGAGTAGGCTTTGCTCGCGGGATCCCAAGCGCCGTTTTCGTGAGCGTAAATTTGCTCCGTGCTCACCTTTGCGACGTAGTTTATCTCTGAGATTCTAGGCGAGTTTTCGAGTAGTTTTTTTAGCTCTTTTTCGTCTGAAATTTCAGTCGAGATCACAGCGTGAAGCGCGCCGTTATCGCGTAGCATCTTGGTTAAAAACCTCGTGTCGATATCGTAAACGCCGAATTTCCCTTGCTCTTTGAAAAATTCTTCCAAGCTTTTTTGCGAGCGGAAATTTGACGCGGTAGAGTTAAAATCCCTCATCAAAACGCCGCTAGCGTGGATTTTCGCGCTCTCCATGTCGTCTTCGTTTACGCCCACTATGCCGATCTCTGGCATGGTAAAAACGATAAACTGCCCCGCGTAGCTAGGATCGCTCATGATCTCCTGATAGCCCGTTAGGCTCGTATTAAAGACCATTTCGCCGCTAGCCGTACCGCTCGCGCCAAAGGCCTTAGCCTGCAAAAAAACGCCGTTTTCAAGGTAGATATAAGCTCTCACAGCATGCCTCGTTTTCTTAGCTCGTCCTCGTACAGCCGCTCAAATACGATGTCGTACTCCTCGGTGCCGGGGATCAGTTTGCGCTTGTAGCCGTCGATCTTGTCGATGACCACGTCTTGTAAAATTTCATACGTTTTTAGATACTCTTCGATCGAGCCGTAGATGATGTTTTTGATACGGTTTTCAGAGACCGTGTAGTCGATGAGTCCCTTTTTCCAAGCGCTTTCAAGCACGAGGTGGGCGACGTTGCTAAAGCGGTCTTCGTACGTAAGTATCACGCCGTACTCTTTGGCGAGTTTCTTTTTTACGAGCCAAAACATATTTTTTCTATCGACTTGCATGCTCTCCATATCGTCTTCGTTCTCGGCGAGCACCTCGTTTACGCGCTCTTCAAGCGCTTTTTCTTTTTGTAAATCGTTATCTAAAATTTCTTTCGCGCATGCCGCTACGGGCTCTACTCCGCGCGTTAAATTTACGAATCCGGACTTTAATAAATCAATAGCGATTTTGTGCGCGATGTAGGGTGTGTGTGGGAGTTTTATACGCATTTTTACCTCTCTTTTTGGGCTTGATTTTAACCAAAATTTGGTAAGAAATACCTAAAATCTCACGGAGTTTTTGTTTTGGCGGGCGTTTGTTTTTGGTAAAATTTGAGGCAAAATTTGACGCTCGGATAAAACGCTTTTGGAACTGGGCGCTAGTTAAATTTAGGCTTTAGCGTTAAATTTGACGGCAGTAAAATTTAGCCTTTGGAGTCAAATTTGACCGCCAAAGGCAAATTTAGCTTTCGCGTTATCCGCGCAAATTTGAGCTCAAATTTAGACGAGAGCCAAGATAAATTTAGAGCGTTATAGCCCCAAATTTATAAATTTAGCAGATTTCCAGCAGGGCCGTCTGGAGATGTAGGAGAGACTTCCTGCGTTACGTTTTTCTCAGCCTTTATAAATGGCGGGCCTTGCTTGATTAAAAGCGTGATTTCAGACGCTGCGGTAGGCTCCATTTTTGCCATGATTGCGGAGATTTTTTTAGGGCTTAGCGAGTACATGATGCTAGCCGCGTCCGCCCTATCCATCGCGCTTAGAACGTCGGCGGCGGCTTGATCTTTCATCTTGCCGTAGGTCTCGCCGACCTTGTCGCTAGTCATCGCTTTTAGCTCTTTTAGGATTTCGTCGTTTTTCTTTAGCAGCTGCTCGGTCTGCCTTTTTTCCTCTTGCGCACGGGTTAGAGTCGCGTTTATCTCGGCCTCTTTGGCGGCTAGTTTGGCGTTTCGCTCCTCAAAAAGCGCCGCCGAACTCGCACGAAAAGCCTCCAAAGCCTGCCTTGTTTCGTCTATTTTAGCAAGCTCTCTTTTTAGCTCGTCTTTTCTGGTTTCAAAGATCGAAACGCAGTCCACCGGGATCTTAAAGCCGCTTTGCGCCGGGCTTTGAGCGTTTGCGCCCCAAACGCATAAATTTAAAGTTAGTAAAATCAAAATTTTTTTCAAGCCTTCGCCTCTTTTTGCCTAGTAAAATTCATCGTCGCAAACTCGTCCAGAGCCGCTGCTTCGGCCTTTTTTATCTTTTCTATTTGCGCGCTAAAGTCCTGCGTTTGAAGGTATTTCATCTTTTCGTACTCCAAATTTGCCGCCTTGTGCTGCCGCTCGAGGTGCGCGATATTTTTCTTCATTAGCTCGAGCCGCTCGGTTAGCAGACTTTTTTCTCGCCGCATCGCGCCAAGAAGCTCGAGCGATCCGCGCAGATCGGCCGCAGAGCCGCTGGATGGCATTTCAAATTTTGAAATTTGCTCGGCAGCCTGCGCTATGAAGCCCTCTATCATCGCCGCTTCATTTCTGGTTCTTGCTAAATTTAGCTCGATTTTGTCTAAATTTCGCTTTTTTATATTTACGATTTGCGTAAATTTGCTTTTCATCTTAGCGGACTATCGTATCTTCACGCTCCGGGCTCGTGGAAACGATGCCGACCTTTACGCCCGTGATCTCCTCGATGCGCTTAATAAAGGCCTTTGCATTTGCAGGAAGATCCTCAAATTTACGCGCCCCTTCTACCTTATTCCAGCCATCAAGCTCCTCGTAGACCGGTTTTACGCCCTCTAAGTCGCTTGGGAAATACTCGATTATCTTGCCGTTTTTCTCGTAGGCTTTGCAGATTTTTACCTTTTTAAAGCCGTCTAAAACGTCAAGCTTCATCAGCGCAAATTTATCCACGCCGTCAAGCCTCGCCGCATATCTCACGCCGACTGCGTCAAACCAACCCGTGCGGCGCGGTCTGCCCGTCGTAGCGCCGTATTCGCGTCCGATATCGCGTATCTTTTCGCCGTCTTCGCCCATGTCTTCGGTCGGGAAAGCGCCGTTGCCAACGCGCGTGGTGTAGGCTTTGATGATACCGATCACCTCGCCGACGTTTTTAGGACTTAGCCCGATACCGCTGCAGCTGCCTGCGGTTACGGTGTTTGAGCTAGTTACGAAAGGATAGGTGCCGTGATCGATGTCTAGCAGCGTTCCCTGTGCGCCCTCGAGCAAGATTTTCTTATCCGCGTCTATCGCATCCCACACCATATGCGTGGTATCTACGATAAATTTACCCAGCGCAGCCTCGTAGCTCTTTAGCTCGCCCAAAAGCTCCTCGCGAGCAGGGGCTTTAACGCCTAAAACGTCTAAAAACGCTTTATTTGCCGCAAAATCGGCCAAAATCGCGTCGCAAAGTTTCTCAGGATTTTTTAGCTCCCCGACACGGTGCCCGCTGCGGCTGATTTTATCGCTATACGCAGGCCCTATGCCCTTACCCGTCGTGCCGATAGCGTGTGCGCCTTTGGCCTTTTCTTTGGCTTGGTCGATTTGCGCGTGATAAGGCAAATTTAAATGCGCCTTGTCGCTGATAAATAGCCGCCCCGAGACGTCTCCAAACTGCTTTAGCTCTTCGATTATCTCGGCCGGACATAGCACGACGCCGTTGCCGATGATGTTGATTATATTTTTATGAAGTATGCCCGAAGGAACCTGATGCAGCGCGATTTTCTTGCCCTCTACGACGATCGTGTGGCCCGCGTTGTGCCCGCCTTGACACCTGCACACCATATCGTAGCCGCCGCTTAGCAGATCTACGATCTTGCCCTTGCCTTCGTCTCCCCACTGCACGCCCACTATCACGTCAGCCTTGCTCATACTCTCTCCTTTTGATCTAAATTTTCGATTAACGCGTCGGTATATACGCCAAATCCGCTGCTTTTGATGCCTTCTATCTCGTAGTTGCCGCCGCCGCTTAGCACGGCGTTGCCGCCTAAAAATCTAAAAAACAGCTTGTCGTAATACCTCATCTTTGAATAATATAACGGAACAATTCTTAATTTTTCATATTTTACCGCCTGCGCTAGCTCTTTTATCTCAAGTAGCGCGGTTTTTATCTCGTTCGGCACTAGCGGCAAAATATCGTCGATGTCGCCCACCGTATTTACGAAGGCTAGCCTTTTTAGCCACTCTTCGTTTTGATTTAGGATTTTTTCGATCTCACCGTGCTCAAATATCGAAATAGGTAAATTTAAGAGCCTGCACACGATCTGCGGGATCGCGATGTGGCTGATTTGCAGCACGGGCGCGAGGTCAAACGACTCAAAAAGCTCCTTTGCGATCTTGACGCTAGTAGCCAGATCGCTCTCGCCGATTAGCTCGGCGCCGATTTGATAAATTTCGGCGCTAGGATACTTAAAAACGGGCTGGATGTAAAACCAGCGTTTAGGCTCGGTGTCTTTTAGGCGCCTAAGTACGATTCGCACGACATCCACAGTACTATCGGCGCGCAGGCTGATTTGGTGATTTTCGTGATCGCTAAAGCGCACCAGAGCCGTTGGCTGCACGCTTAGATGCTGATGATACGAGAAAAACGGCGTCACGATCTCGTGAAATCCGTTTTTTTCCAAAATTTCGCTCGCCGTGCGCTCGATCTTTCTTTTTAGTTTCGCGCTTTGTCCGAAATACAGCCTCGTGCCGCTCGGTATCTCGTGTTCGTAAACGCTTGCGTCAAATTCGCTCACTCTTGCTCCTTTACTATTGATTCGTCCGGGCTTGCCTCCGGCTCCTTCCACGGCAGCTCGTGAAACGCCGCCACGAAGTAGCTAGGCTTTGAGCCGCTATAAACGGTCGCGATACTAAGCTGCTCGAGATAAATTTCGCCGTTTTTGCGCTTGTTGTAAATTTTGCTACCATAAAAACCTTTAGTTAACAAACTTTGCCACATATTTTCATAAAATTTGGCGCCTTGGATACCAGATTTTAGCAAATTCGACGGCTTGTCTATAGCCTCGCTTTTTTCATAGCCCGTTATCTTACAAAATGCCTCGTTGACGTCTAAGTACACTCCGTCCAACCCGACTACGGCGACGGCTTCTTGCGCGTTTGCAAATAAGCTTAAAATGGTATTTTTATATGCGCCCTCTTTGTCGTCGTTTAGTCGCGCTATCTCAATGCCGGTTTTTGCGGTCAAATTTGCCGCTAGCTTGCTCTCGATAAAATACCCGATCACCTCGTCCACGGTTCTGCCGTCTTTTGAGATAAATTTGATAAATACGCTACAGTTTATGACCTCTAAATTTTTCCTTATCAGCCTGCAAGACTGTAGCGACTCGTTCTCTTTTTTGAGCGAAGCCGCGTTAAATAAGCTAAATTTGATGTTAAATTCATTCGCGAGCCTATCTCGGTCTTCTGGATGAATGATGTTTTTAAACTCGAATTCACTTGAGAGTATTTCGCTTTTTTTGTATCCCAGCGCGCGCTCGATATTGTCCGAAACGCTTGATATATCGCCTATAAAGCGGTCCTTCCAAACTACGCTAAACAGCGGTGAATGGGCGTCTATCTCGCTTTGTTTTTGCGCGTTTTTCTTTAGAGTATTGCTCTTCGTAATGTCTTTTACGACGCAAAAGCCGATCTTTTCGCCGTTAGATAGCCCGTAGTTTTGCTTGTAGATGCGCACCTGTTTTATCTCGCCGCCCGCGACAAAATGGTTCGTTTCGTAAATTTCACCTTCGTCTTCTTGCAGCGTTTTCATATCGGTCAAATTTGACGCGTTTAGCTCGGCTAAATTTTTGCTTTTTATCGCCTCCTCGCTAAATCCGTAAAACTCGCACGCTCTCGCACTTGCTTCGACGATCCTGCCGCTTTTTGCGTCGATTAGCAGCAAGATAAAAGGTCCTTTTTCAAACAAAAATCCGAATTTGCGCGAGTACTCTTCAAATTTCGCCTTTTTCTCGCCGAAATCTCCGTAAAATTTGACAATCTCGTCCGAGATTTGATCAAATTCCTCTACCGAGCCGAATTTCGCGTAGGTCTTGATCTCCTCGCCGTCGCCGGCTTTTGCAACTAAATTTTTGATAGATAAAACGGGCTTTATGACGGAGTTTTTGACGAATTTGACGTATCGAATCGTAAAAATAGCGCCCGCAACCAAAAATGCGACGCAGATTAGTAAAAATATTAAATTTTCTTTTACGAATTTACCCATAGAATAGCTTGAAACCACGGCCAAACCGATCCCGGGAACTCTTTGGATATAATAAATCTCGCTGTTTAGCGAGCCTAAATTTGCAAATTTTACTTCGTCGCTGTCTAGATAATCCACGTCCACGTCGTAAAGATCAAAGATGTTTTTGCGCTCTAAAACTAGCTCGGGGTTTTGGTGAAATACGATTCTACCGCTTTTGTCTATCGCGAACGAATTTACGCCGATCCTCTCGTATCCGCGCGCAAACTCCTCGTAAATCGCCGTAAAGCGTATGAGCGTAACCACCATTTTGCCGTTTTTCATCTTTTTTGCGACGAGTCTCGTCGGTACGTCGCTTTTATCAAACATAAACTCTGATCTTAAAATTTTATCCTCAGGCTCGTTTTTCCAAGGCTTTGATAGGAAAAAGGCGGAATACGTGTCGCGCAAATTTTCATCACTGGCAAACTCTATCTCGCCGCGTTCGTTTACGACGAAAAAGGCCATGTATTCGTTATTATTTTTTACGGCAAAGTCGAAAATAACGTTTGCGTCAAATTCGGGCGCGTCGATGTAGATTTCGATGAGCCTTAGCTCGTTATTTATGATTGAGGCGCGCTCTTTGAGGAAAATTTTAAAGTTAGAATTCGCAGCGTAAATATCCTCTTTTACGCCTTCAAATTTTAAATTTAACCCAAAGCTAGCAGCGCATATCAGAAATACGGCGGTAGCAAAAAGCACCACGTATACCCTGCCTAAAACGGCGCGTGCGAGAGGAAATTTAGAGGCGGATGAACTAGCCAAAAGAAAAACCTTAAATTAATTTAATATAAACGGCTTATTGTAGCTGAATTTTGCTTGTTTTAAGATAATAAACGTAGAAGTTTGGCGAGAGGATGAGAGAATCGAACTCCCCGCGAAGCGGTCAACCGCCCCGCCATCGGATTTGAAGTCCGCGAGCGCCACCAGATCGCTTTATCCTCCGCGTCGTTGGATGATGAGCGCGATTATAGCTAAATTTATATAAATTTTAGTTTGATTTTTATAGTATTTGGAGAAAATTTTATAGGTCGGCGATGAACAAGCTATTTGCGCGATTTTTTTTAAAAAACCTTCTCATTTTCTCGCCGATTTTTTTCCTTGGCGGCTGCCTCGAGCTCTTTACGACCGTGACGCCGCTAACGGGCATAAACGTCTACGACGCCTACCAGATCAGCAAAGACGAGCGCGGTATCTATTCGATAACGAAAGATAAATTTATAAAAACGAAAATCCAGACTAAAATTTTAGCCTCAAGCGGGCTTAGCAACCTAAACGTGGACGTAGAGAGCTTTTACGGCGACGTGTATCTCATCGGCGTGGTGCCTGACGCCGAGCACAAAACCAAGCTCGTGGAGCTAGCCAAAAACACCGACGGCGTGAGTAAAATTTACACCTATATTCGCTTTCCTAGCGATGGCGGCGAATGCGAGAGTAACCTCGCCATAATGCTAAAACTAAAAAATAGCTTTTTTAAAGATAGCATAATCAGCGGCACAAGCGTAAGAGTAAGCGTAGTGCAATGCAACGTCGTATTTACGGGTATCATCACCGATATAGAGCAAGAAAAACACGCGATCTGGTATGCCAAGCACATCGACGGCGTGTGTGATGTTTACTCATTTCTTAAGGTTATGAAAGAGTAGTTTTCTCCTTCAAATTTGAGTTAAATTTAAAGATTTTATCCTCCAAGGCACACACCGCACGTTTAAAATTAGAAGCCAAATTTGCAAATTTACCAGGACAAGAGAAAAATATTCCAGACAGAATAGGCGTAGTTTAACTTTAAAATTTTAACCCGCGAGGGCGCGTATATGAAATACGTAATCGAAGCGGGTTTAAAATTTTAAAGCTTGAAATCCGTCGTTTATGGGGAATTTTTAACGCGGTAAAAGGTTTTGATTAGCGTCGGCAGCAGCACTAACGCCCCCAGCAACATCATTATCATAACAAGATCTGTTAAAAGTCCGAAATATATCGTCGGGATAAAGTTGCTAGTTACCATTATGCTAAAGCCCAGGATGATCGCAAACGAGGTGTAGTACATCGCGTAGCCGATGCTTGCGTGCGAGGCCTTGATCGACTCGGCGACGTTTTTGCCACGAAGCTCTATTTTTAGACGGTGGATGTAGTGGATGATGTCGTCCACGCCGATGCCTATACTGATAGCCGCTATCGTAATGCTCATGATATCAAGCGGAATACCCATCACGCCCATGACGCCAAACACCGCGCAAAGCGGGATCAAATTTGACGCGATAGCGATGGCGGCGAGCTTAATGCTTTTAAAAATAATGCAAAAAACGATAAAAAGTGACAAGATGACAAAACCGAAAGAATCAACTTGCGAGGCGATGAGGCTTTGAAGGAGGTTGTTATAAAGCACCATCGCGCCGCTAACTTGCACGCTTGCGTTGTCGTTTGCGATCAAATTTTCTATATCGGTTCTAAGCTCGCGTAAAAACTCGTCCCTGCGTAGCGCGTCGTCGCTATCAAGAGTTCGCGCCGTAAAGCGAAGCTCGTTATCTTTTATGCTTACGTAGGGGCTTAGGATGATGTCTTTGTATTTTTGCGGAATCTGTTCGTATAGGATCGAGAGCATGAGGCCGTCGGCGGGCTTTTGCGTGATACGCTCTACGACCTTTACGACGGTGTTTAGGCTGCTGGCGTGCCCGATAAAGCGCTTATTTTCTAGGTAGTTATGCACCTTTTTTGCAACGTCGATTTTATGCTGATTAAACCAATACTTATCCTCGTTCGCGCTAGCGGCGAATTCGTCATCAAATTCGTCTTTAGGCTCGTTTTTGGCCGCGCTTTGCTCAAATTTAGGCTTGTTAAATTTGATCAATATATCGACCGGCACCGTACCGCCTAGCTTTGTATCGATCACCTGCATGCCTTTGTGGATTTCGGTCGTATCTTTAAAATAGCTTATAAAGCTGTTTTCGACTTTTAACTTTGAGATGCCGTAAAGCCCAAAAATAAGCACCGCAAGGCTAATCGCATAAACGGCGCGGCTGTGATTTAGCGCAAATGCGGCACAATGCTTGGTAAAGCTAAATTTATCCTCAAACGTCCTAACGGGAGCAAGCTTTGGCATCAGCGCCATCGCGGAGCCAAATAGCAAAAATGCGAGCGCTAGCGAGATGGAGATCGACGCGCTCATCATGATTCCAAGCATTATGATAGGCTTGATATCAGAAAGCGCAAGCGACAAAAAGCCGATAACGGTCGTAAATATCGCAAAAAACGACGGACTGGCCTTATCGCGCAGTGTGAGATAGACTAGCTGGTGGTTGCTAAGATGCGGCTTTGTGATACAAAACTCGCGGTAGCTCACGATCAGGTGGATGACGACCGAGATAGTGATGATGAGCTGTAGGGCGATGTAGTTTGAGCTAATCACCGTGATCTCCCAGCCAAAAAACCCAAACAGCCCGCTCGCCCAAATAACGCTAATCACGCAGATAAAAATCGGCATAACGATGTGGCGAATCTGTCTAAAAAACAGCCAAAGGCAAAAGACCAAAAGCAGCGTTACGCTGATGCCGTATGTCGCAAGATCCGAGCGCACGAAGCTCACCATATCATCGGCGATCATATTTGCCCCGCCTAAAAACAAACTCTCGCCTCCGCCAAATTTCGATATCGTCTCGCGGATTTGCTCGATCGCTGCGTGCTCTTTTATACGCGCTTCGTCGCGGTGAGCCTTAAACTGCGCATTTACGGCGCTTAGGCGCTGTTTTTGCTCGCTTGTGATGTTGCCCTCAAGCTTGGCGTTTAGCAGGGGGTTTCGCTCGTTTAGTATGCTTTGATATTTCTCGTCGGTCTTTAAATTTAGCACGATCGCCGTAGTTTTTAGATCGCGGCTAACGAGGTTATTGGTATATAGCGGACTATCCGCAAACTCGCGACGCACCAAGGTTTTGTTTATATCGGCATCAGATAGGCTTGGCACGTGCTTAACCAGCTCGCCAAGATCGTTAGTTCCGCTTTGAAGCAGCGGGATGTTTAGTACCGAAATGACGTTTGAAACAAGCTCGTTTTTTTCAAGTTCGCGGCTTAAATTTTCTATCTTTTTAAGCGTAGAAGGCGCGAGCAGATCGTCTTTTGGCGTGTAGGCGATAACTAGGTAGTTTGGGCTAACGTAGCGTTTAGAAACGTCTCTAAAGACGGCTAGATCTTTATCGTTTTCAAGTAGCAGCGTCTCTGTAGACGCGTCCACCTCGAGCTTGGCGCTAAAATATCCAAAAACCAGCGTCGCGGCTAGTACGCCCGCGATAACGCTTTTTGGAAAGTCGACGATAAATTTAAAAATCCGCTTCATCAGCGCCTTATTGCGGAGCTTGGACGGAGTTTAGCTTGCTAAGCAAATTTTCAAAACTCTCGTTTTCCATCAGGCTGTCAAACTGGCTGCGGTAGGTCTGGATGATGCTAACGCCTAAAATTTCGACGTCGTAGATGAGCCAGCCGCGCTCTTTGGCGTTGTAAAATTTATACGTAAAGCCGTAGTTTTTGCCGTCCTCGCCGACCAAATTGGCATTTAAAAAGTAGCGATTTTCGTTCGGCTTGGTTACGTCTTTAAAATTTATAGTTTGGTTTTTGTAGCTTAAAAGCTTATCGACGTAGCTTGATTTTAATCTCTCTTCAAAAGCTTTGTTAAATTTGACTTTTTGATCGGCGCTTAGGTTGTTGTAGCGCTTGCTTAGAGCGATTTTAGACATTTGCTCGTAGTCAAAATATGGGTCAAAAACGGCGAAAATTTTGCTTATTTTCTCGTCTTTGCTCAAATTTGCATTTTTTAGCACCTCGATGGCGTCTTGCGTCGTTTTTTGCATCGTAGGTTTTATCTGCTCCTCGCTGATAGCAAAGAGGCTAACCGCGCCAAAAAGCACAAGCAGGATGATTTTTAAAAATTTCATTTTATTCCTTTATTAAGTGGTTGCGGCGCTGTTCGTATGCGTCGCGTAGAAACGGATACAGGTCGATCGCGTCTTTTTTAAGATTGTCGTAAGCATCTGGATGTAAGGACAAAAGATTGCCCTGACGGAATGTTTTTAGAGCAAAGGAGTCTAGCGCCGGTTTTACGTAACTGACGGGATCGAGATAATAATCGCCGACTAGACCGACGATGTCGCGCAAATTTGACGGTCCGATAAAAGGCAGCACCACGTGAAATCCGCTACCAACACCCCAGTAGCCTAGCGTCTGACCGAAGTCCTCGTCGTGGCGTTGCAGATTGTAGTATTTCGCGCCGTCGGTTAGCCCGCCAAAGCCGATGATCGTATTTGCTAAAAATCTCAGCGTCTCCTCGCCGGCCTCGCTAAATTTAAACTGCAAGAGATTATTTACGAAGCGAACGGGATATAAAAGGTTGTCAAAAAAGTTTCCAGCAGCGGTTCTTGCGGCCTCGGGTACTATGTAGTTATAGCCTTTTATCGCGGGGTGGATGGCGTTTACGTACATAAAATCGTTAAACCCCGTCATCATTCTATTATAGCCGCTAAGCGGATCGAAAATCTCGCTAGGCTGCGTAAATTCGTCGTCAAATTCGCTCTTTTCTTGCGTTTGTTCGGCAAAAACGCAACTAAAAACGAGCAAAAAAGAGAGTAAAAATTTTCTCATCAAATCTCCGAATTTCAAGTCTGCAAAGGCAGTAACCTGCGATTTTATCTCAATGTAGCTTTTAAATTTATAAATTTCAAAATGCCCGGTATTACGAAGTTTATTTAAGTTATTTTTCATATATATTTAAATATACTTCCTAGCAAATTATTTTTTTATATTGATAGAATTTGGGAGATTTTCATGAAAGCAGACGTTAGTTTAGAGCTATTTTTAGATAGCGGCGTATCGGTGCTAGCTAAGCATATAGAGCTTTTAAAGGCCGTCGAACACACCAAAAGCATAACCAAAGCCGCCGAGTACGTCGGCATCTCGTACAAAAACGCATGGGATAGCCTGGACGCGCTAAATAACCGCTCGGACGAACCGCTAATCGCAAGAGCCGAAGGCAACAAGAAAAACAGCGGCTCGGAGCTCACTGCGTATGGCAAAAAGATGATCGCGCTATACGACGCGATGCTAGAGAGCCAAAAGATATTTTTAGAAAAAGTTTGTTCAAATATAAACGTCGATACGAACGAAATTTTAAATTTGCAGCGCATGAGTATGAGTTTGAGCGCGCGAAACCAGCTAAGCTGCGAGATCACGGACGTAAAAACGGGTGCGGTAAATTCGCAAATCAGCGCCAAACTCTCAAACGGCGAAATTTTACGCGCTAACATCACGGTCGAGTCTGAAAAAAATCTAAATTTAAAGGTAGGCAAAAAGGTCGTATTTATCTTTAAAGCTCCAAGCGTAATGCTCGCAAAAGAGGAAAATCTAAAACTAAGCGCGGCAAATTTACTAAAAGGACGCGTTATCGAGGCTAAAATCGGCTCCGTAAATGCCGAAATCGTACTAGAAATCAGCAATCATCAGACGATAACCTCTATCATCACCAAAGAAAGCGCGATGCAAATGCGCATCGGCGTGGGCGACGAGCTCACCGCTATAATCAAAGCAAGTCAAATCATAATAGGAGTATAAAAATGAAAAAAACATTTTTTTCGTTAGTCGTCGCGGCTCTCGCGGCTTTTCATCTAAACGCGGGCGAGATCAACGTATTTGCCGCCGCAAACGTCACTTACGCGTTTGACGAGCTAAAAGCGGAGTTTGCCAAATCAAACCCAGACACCAAAGTAACCGTCACTCTAGGAGCTAGCGGCGCGCTATCTACCCAGGTCAAAAACGGCGCTCCGGCCGACGTTTTCATGGCTGCAAATATGAAATTCGTACAGGACCTATACGACACCAAATTTGCCGTAACCCAGCCCGTAGTATACGCTCAGGGCGCGCTTGCGCTATTTACGATCAGAGATATCGATCTAGCTAAGGGCATAAACGCGGTAGAAGGCCTAAAAGCCATCGCGATCGCAAACCCCGAAACCGCTCCGTACGGCAAAGCTAGCATCGAAGCTCTAAAAAAAGCGGGCATCTACGATAAAGTCGAGAAAAACGTCATCCTAGCAAAATCTATCGGCGAAGCTCTAAGCCAAGCTCTAAGCGCTGCCGATGTAGGATTTATCGCGGCTTCTGCGATGTACGATAAAAAAATGGCCGAGTATAAAGAGGGCAAAAACTTCATCCTTATAGATCCTGCGCTTTACACTCCGATCGACCAAGGCATGGTTATCCTAAAACACGGCGAAAACAATCCTGAAGCAAAAGCTTTCTACGACTTCATCAGAAGCGACCGCGCGAAGGAAATCTTTAGAAAATTCGGATACGTCGTCCCGTGATAAAGGCTAAAATTTCGGCGATAGAGCAAAATGACGGCGTTAGCGTTTTTGAGTTTAGCGCCGAAAATTTAAGCCTAAAAATGCTCTCTTTGGAAAATCTACAAAATTTAAAAATCGGCGACGAAGTTCGGCTAGGCTTTAAAAGCTCGGACGTATTCGTCGCTACTTCCCCGCTTTTAAACTGCTCGGTCTCAAACGAGATAAAAGCTCAAATTTCAGATATCCAAAAAGGACAAATCACGAGCTCGCTGCATCTAAACGCGGGCAAATTTGAGTTTGAAAGCATCATCTCTACGGCATCGCTAAAGCGGCTAAATTTAGCGCCGGGCGATCAAATTTACGCCTACGTCAAGGCAACCTCGCTCTACATCACATGATAGAACTAAACTGCATAAAAAGCCTAAACGGCGCAAACGGAAAATTTGATCTAGACGTAAATTTGAACGTAAAAAAGGGCGAATTCGTCGCCTTGTACGGCAAAAGCGGCAGCGGCAAAACGACGCTTTTGCGCCTGATCGCGGGCTTTGAAAAGCCTGATAGCGGAACGATAAAAGCAGGCGGACGGACGCTTTTTGACGGTAAAAACTTCGCTCCGCCGCAAAGCCGAAATATCGGATTTTTATTTCAAGACTACGCGCTTTTTCCAAATATGAACGTGATGAAAAATCTGCTTTTTGCGAACAACGACTTAAATTTAGCGCGCAAGCTACTAGAACTAGTCGAGATGAGCTCGCTAGAAAACGCCGCTATCTCGCAGCTCTCGGGCGGTCAAAAGCAGCGCGCCGCCCTAGCCCGCGCTCTCATGCGAAAGCCCGAAATTTTACTCCTCGACGAGCCGCTCTCCGCGCTTGATAACGCCATGCGCGAAAAGCTGCAAGACTACCTTGCCAAGGTGCACGCCGAGTTTGATATGACGACGATTTTGGTTAGCCACGACGTTGCCGAGATCTACAAACTCGCGTCCAAAGTCTTCGTGCTTGAGGGAGGCAAAATAACGCAAGAAGGCGGCCCGGGCGAGATATTTTTGAGGCACAGAGGCTCGCAGAAATTTAGCCTGCCGGCAAAAATTTTAGAAATCTCAAAGCGCGACGCCATCTACGTAGCCGTAGTTTCCGTCGGTCAGCAGCTTTGCGAAGTGGCTCTAAGCGCCGCGGAAGCCGCAAATTTAAAATCAGGCGACGAAGCGTCGATAAGCGCCAAAGCGTTTGGGCTAAATTTACAAAAAAACGGTAGCGAAAGAGACGCGATTTACGGCGCCAAATTTGACGAGCGAAACGCCGAGATTTACACGCAAAGCGAGCCAAAATGAGTATCGATTTTACGCCCTTTTACCTCTCGCTAAAGCTTGCTTTTATCTCGACTGCGATCCTGTTTTTTCTCATGCTGCCGGTTGCGTTTTGGCTTAGCCGTGCGAATTTTAAATTTAAACCCGTGCTAGAAGCCGTGATCTCGCTACCTCTGGTGCTGCCGCCTTCGGTGCTTGGATTTTACTTGCTGGTTTTTCTCTCGCCTTACAACTTTTTAGGCAAATTTTTTGAGCAAACCTTTGATATCCGCTTGGTTTTTAACTTTTCAGGCCTCATCATCGCTAGCTGCATTTACTCGCTGCCTTTTATGTTTCAGCCGCTTCAGGCGGGCTTTGCGAGTCTGCCAAAGAGCCTTTTTGAGGCGAGCTACTCGCTGGGTAAAGGAAAATGGGAGACGCTTTTTAGAGTCGCTCTGCCAAACATCAAGCCCTCGCTTCTAACCGCGCTCATAGTGAGTTTTGCGCATACTTTGGGCGAGTTTGGCGTCGTGCTGATGATAGGCGGTAGCGCCCCGGATAAGACAAAAGTCGCTAGCATCGCTATCTACGAGGCCGTCGAGCTCATGGACTATACAAAGGCGCACGTTTATTCGGCGATTATGCTGTTTATAAGCTTTGCGGTGCTATTTTTAGTCTATTTTTTCAATAATTCGCACGCAAAGAGGACGCAATGAAAGACATAAACGCAAATCCTATCAAATTTAGCGAGCTCGTCGCAGGCAAAAACTACATCCTTTTTACCTATCCCAAAATGGGCGAGAGCGGGAAGTTTTTACCCGAAAATTTAAAGGATTTAAAGGGGCTAACCGGCTGCACGCTTCAGTGCAAAGCCTACCAGGAAAACCTTGCAAAGCTCGAATCCGCAGGCTTTACGCTAATAGCAGCCGGCTCTCAAAGCGTAGAAAAGATGAATGAATTTAAACAAAGCGTAGGCGCGAATTTTATCTTTTTAAGCGACGAAAACTTCGAGCTAGAATCACAGCTAAATTTGCAAACTTTTATCACGAACGACGGCAAGAAATTTTACCGCCGCCAAACGCTGATCATCAAAAACGGCGAAGTCGTAAAAAGATTTAACGACGTAGCCGAGCCCGCAAACGACGCGGCAAACGTACTAGCGGCGATAGAGCGGCTTTAAATTTTAGCTGATTTTCGCAAGAAGGCGATAAATTTAGGGCTCAAATTTGGACGCGAATTTAAACAGAATAAATTTGAGCCGTTTGAACTCAAATTTAAGCCCCAAATTTGACGGCGAATTTAAAACCCGTCCAAGCAAAACCGCAAGTCAAATTTTAAATTCCCGTCAAACGCAAATTTAACCTAACCCAAAATAATTTTTTTATATAATTACGCAAAAATTTAGGCGGGATATGAATCTTTTTTCCATAGAATTTGGCTTGTGCTTTTTTATTTTTTGGCCGATTTATTATTTTTTAAACACGCGTCTGCACCTGCAAAAAGCCGTTTTACTCGCCTTCTCTTACCTATTTTTAGCCTCGTTCGGGCTTAAATTTCTAATCATAAATTTTATCTTTAGCACCGCGATTTTTCTTTTTGCGAGGGCGGCTCAGAGCAAGGACTCCGCGACTCCGTTTGCTGCGGGCGTTATTTTCGTGCTTTGCGCGCTTGCGTTTTTTAAATACGGTGGGTATTTTACGATCAAATTCGGCGTCATGAGACTAGAAACTATCATTTTGCCGCTTGGCATTTCGTTTTATTCATTTATGAGCATCTTGCTGCTAAAGGCCGTGCGAGACGGCGAGCTAGAGGCGCCCGGCTACTTTGATACGCTTATTTTTCTTAGCTTTTTTGCCGCGATTATTTCGGGTCCGATTTTGCAACCAAAGCCCTTTTTCGAGGCGCTAAATTCGCCTAAGGTTTTTCGCGCTAGCCCCGTCATATTCGCGCTTTTGTGCTCCGCGCTTTTTAAAAAACTCATCGTCGCAAACCATCTTTTCGAGATAGTTAATCCCGTTTTTGCCGCACCTACCCTGCCCGCCTCGCAGCTTTTAGGCGCGCTTTTTGGCTACAGCGTGCTGCTTTACGCCGATTTTAGCGGCTACGTGGACTTCGTGACGGCGCTAGGACTCATGTGCGGTTTTGCTTTACCGCAAAACTTCAACCGCCCTTTTACGGCGCGAAATTTAAAAATTTTCTGGCAAAATTGGCACATCAGCCTTATGAATTTTTTTAAAGAGTGTGTCTATTTCCCACTAGGAGGCAGTCGCGGCACGCAGGCGCAAACGCAGCTAAACGTGATGCTAGTTTTTGCGATCTCGGGCGTTTGGCACGGAGCGGGGCTTAGCTTTTTGCTCTGGGGGCTCATCCACGGCCTTGGCGTCGTGTTTTTAAACTTAACTAGCGAGCGCAAGTGGCTAAATTCGGCCATACTAGGACGATATTTTACGTTTATTTTCGTGAGCATGGTTTGGGTGTTTTTCACGATGGATTTTGAGGGGGCGGTGCGCTATATCGGGGCGATTTTTAGAAACTCAGGCGGCGAACTTCTTGCGATTTGCACGCTGTTTGCGGGCGTTTTTGCCTTTGTATTTTTATACGCCGCGCTTGACGTTTATCCGATTTTGGTTAAATTTTTTGAAAATATAAACGTTGTTTTTTCAGCCGTTTTTTTGGCGATTTTTGGGATAATTATTTACTTTTTGATGCCGTCGGGTATGCCTAACTTTATATATCAAGGATTTTAATGAGAGCGTTTTTTGGGGTATTTCTCGCGTTTTTTACGCTGATTGCGCTATTTTTGCGACCGCTGTCAAACTACTACGAAGCCAAATATCAAAAGGATTTTTTCATCACGGACGAGCGCGCGATGGCGCTGAGCGATAAATTTATAAACATCGCCAAGGACGGCTTGCAGAGCGTAAAATCGGCTCTTGATAAATTTACGGGTATTTTTTCGGACGATAAAAAACATATCGCGACCAACCCTAAAACAGAGCAAAATTTAACCGCCTCGCAAATCGAACCGGCAAATTTAAACGCTCAAAATACGCAAAATTTAGCGCCTAGTATCGGCGCAATAAAAGATGTAAATTTGACTGTGCAAACTGCTCAAATTTCTCCCACTAAAACCGCCTTAAATTTAGAGAAAAACAGCTCGCTAGCCTCAAATTTAACGCCGAGCGCTCCGAGCAAAACGAACAAATCCGCGTTTTTTGATATCGAACTAAACGAAAATTTGGGCGTCATTTTGATAGGCGACTCCATAATGCAAGGCTTTGGCTGGGGCTTTGAAAATGCGTTAAAAACGAGCAAAATCTCAATCAAAAATATGGCAAAAGCAAGCACTGGACTAACGAATAAGAAATTTTACGACTGGAGCGAGGAGCTAAAGACGGCGCTAGCAAGCTTAGAAAATCGCCCGCAAAATTTGCTGATATTCGCGCTTTTTGGCGCAAACGACGCTTATAGCTATACGTTTGACGAGCAGGCGCTGGACTTTGGCACCGACGCGTGGCGCGAGGCCTACGAGGGCAGGATCGCCGAGATCTACGAGATCGCAGGGCAGCACGGCGCGCAGGTCGTGTGGCTGGGAGTGCCGTGTATGAAGAGCGAGAAATTCGACAAAAAAATGAAGGCGCTAAACCTGATCTACAAGGACGCGGCGCAAAAATACGGCGCGCGCTACATCGACATCAGCGGCGCGATCTGCGATAACGGCAAGTACCTCAAAGAAGGCGCCGACAAAAAGCCGCTACGCAAGGACGACGGCATGCACATCAGCATGAACGGCGCTAAAAAGATCGCCGTCTACGTCGTGGACAAACTGCTAAACGGGCAGAGCGATAATTTTTAGCCGAATTTGAGTTTGGCTAAATTTGCAAGCTCCGTAAATTTTCACGGTCGGAAATTCTTAAAATTTGGAATTGATAGAATCGGCAAATTTGAAATCTCGCCAAATTTTGCGTCTTAAATTTGAGCAAATTTGCCAAGCCGTTCGCAAAATCAATACGGGCGCGCCCTAACTAGCTTAAGCCGACTTTCACCGTACAGCGCAGCCAAATGCTCGCTCGTATAAAAGTGAGTATCGCGCGAAATAAGTGCGGCCGTTTTTTGCCCAAGCAATTATCGCGTCTTGCAGTTTCTCTGCGGCAGCCCTAGATAGCGCGACCGCTTGTCAAACGGCAGTTTATCAAAAATCTTTGCCGCAAATATACAAACCGCGTTTGGCGTCTTCGCGTCGTCTGCGGTGTGTGTGCTACAACTGTAGATTTGTCGCCTTAGCAAATAAATTTGCATAAATTTGAGCAACAAAACTCGAATTTAAAATCTAGCCGGCGTCAAAACCGCGTAAAGCTCGCGCCGACTAAGTTAAATTTAAATTTACGTAGCTGCTAAATTTAGTAAATCCACTTCACGACGTCGCTTAGTTCGCGGCGGTATTTTATCGGCTGTGGGCTTAGGCGGTAGCCAAATGGGACTACGATAGCTACTCTTTGCTCGCTCTCATCAAGGCCTAAAATTTCATTTAAAGCGTGTCTATCAAAGCCTTCGATCGGGCAGCTGTCAATCCCAAGGCTCGCGGCTGCATTCATCATATTTGTCGCAGCTATCATGCACTGCTCATGCGACCACTGGAATGTTAGCTCATCGTCGTTTTTGAAATTTGATAGCAAAAAGTCGTGGTAAAATTTCTGCCTCGCAGCGATCATCTCAGGGTCTTTGTCTGCGCGTCTGGCGATCATTTTATCAACATAACTGCTGCCAAATTTTATCTCTTTGACTTTTGCTAAAACGACGACAAGATGCGAGCAAGAGGTGATCTGCACTTGGTTCCAAGAAACGGCTTTGATCTTCTCTCTAAGCTCCTTGTTTTGCACGACTAAAAAATCCCACCGCTCAAGCCCCGTAGAGCTAGGACTTAGCCTGCCGGCCTCCAAGATAAAATCAAACTCGCCCGCGCTGATCTTTTTGTTCTCGTCAAAAACTTTGCACGCGTGACGAAATTTCATAGATTCTAAAAAATTCATTTTCGCTCCTTTGGTTTTTATGGTTAAGCTAAATTATATAAAATTTGACCGAATTTAAGCTTAAAAAGGATTCAGGATGGAGGCAAATTCGCCCGCTTTACGCGGGCAGATTTGCGTTGGTTTGGGCTAAATTTACTCGCCCAGAGGATTGTTTAGCTCCACGACGTTTACTTTGCCGTCCTTATGCGTTAGAGTGTAGATGCTGCCGCCCTTTACCGCTAGTCCGGAGATATCGCCGATTTGCGGCATAGCGTAGGCATCGACTACCTTCGCATCCGCAAGGTCGATCACGAGCAAGGTGTTATAGTTTTTGGAGTATGCCAAAAATTTACCGCCCGCGACGTCGCCAGCCGTGACGTAGTAGTCTTTTAGATCGCGTTTATCTTTTAGTGCGAGGGCTGACGTCACGATAGTTTCGCCGCTTAGCATCTTGTCTTTGCTATCTACTTTGATGAGGATCAAGTTCTTAGCGCGCTCGTTTGGCACCGTGAGCATATACATATAGGTGCTTTGCGGATCTTTTGCGAGCGTTAGGACGTATTGTTTTTTCGCTCTTATAGTTAGAAGCGCCGGGCGGTCGAACTTCCACGCAGACTCAAGTCCGCCACTGCTCTCTCTAAAGTATCTCCACTCGTGATACGCGTCCACATTTTGGGCAGGTTTAACGGCGAAGGTAGTTTTGTTAAAGCCCGTAGTCACCAGCATATCGCCGACAAAGGTTGATGCTACGGCTTTTTTGATATTGCGGCCGTTTGGCTTGTCGATGATAGCATGAGCGATCTCTTTAAAATTCGCGTCCGTAAAATAAACGCCGCCTTCGGTGTTTGAGATGCCGAAAGTATCGTTTTTAGCGTTGTACGCTAGGCCGCTCGTTACGCCTTTGCCGAAAATTCCCTTCGTCTCAAAAGGAAGCGGGAAGCTGTTTTTCACGCTAAGCGCAGGCTTTACGTCCACGAATGCGCCGGCGCTTGGATCGGTGTTAAATTTGACGCTTATATCTTTAGGCTCACCCGCTATAAACGGATCCTCGACCACGTTTGCGCCGACAAATGAAAACGGCTTTTCAAACCTTTTCCAAACGCCTGACGTCCAAGTGTTATTTAGGCTGATACGCTCAGGATCGCCCTTGCCGCTATATGGCGGGATACCTGCCGAGATTAGCGCCTGAACGGCATTTGATAGGATCACAAAGAGACTCAAAGAGATCACGAATTTTGAATACGTGCTAAGAGGCTTGACCCTAGTGTCCGAGCGCGAGATATCGCCCGAGACGACCTTGTCTTTGGCAAAAAGCATCATAAGCCCCATCGCCACGACCACGACCCAGTACACCAAAATACCCCACGTATAGGTGTGCGCGCCGAATATATCGCCGCCAAAGCCCATACCTACGTCTCTATACAAACTAAAGCTCGCGTGCCTTAGCGTCATAAAAATACCATACGCAGCGCCAAAAAGCACGGCGGCTATGTAGCGCGCCTTTAGCCCGTAGCGCAGTATCAAGATACCCGCGACGCCGACCACGACCATGCCGATACGCTCCCACCAGCAAAGCGTGCAAGGCCCCTCGCCGATGACGTAGCCAAGATAGATATTTGCGATACCGACGGGAATAGCAAGCACGAGCAAGACCGCGGTGGCCATGACGAAGTCGAAATTTTTCTCGTTAAAAAAACTCATCCACCCCTCCTAGTACGCGGCGTAAGGCAGCAGGGACGTCCAGCTGGCGATGAAAAACATAATAAAGCAAATCGCCGTCCCCACGGCAAATGCGCCAAACGCTAAGCCCTCTTTTTCAGGCTTTTTCCAAGCTATAAAAACGGCTATAGCTAAAAAGAGAAACGATAAAAATTCCATTTTATCTCCTTTGTGTCATTAATATTAGTTTGTCATTTTAATTTAATTCTTTTATATTTTTGCTTAAAACAGGGAATATTTTTGATAATACATTGCAGATTGCTTTAAAATTTGGAGAAATATTTTGGAAATTTAACGGATTTGGTTTGCGGGTAAATACGAAAATTTACGGATATTTTGGAAGTGGGATTGGCTTCAAATTTGTTATTTTATTTTACTGTTATTTTTTATTTTAGTTAAATTTTATTTTTAAGGATTTTAGCTTTTTTGTATTTTAGACAATTCAAATTTGACTAAATTTATAAGCTTGGGAGCTTTGTCGGTTTATATAAATAAATTTGGCGGGCTTACCGTTTTAAACTTGATATTTCAAAATTTGACCAAATTTAAACCCGTCAAATTTGATTAAAATTGCGAGTTTAAATTTAGACTTGGTTACCGTAAATTTATGCCGTATTCGCCGCGCTTTTTAGCTATGCCCACGACCGCGCTACTTTCGTAGCCGGCCTCTTTTAGACGAGAAAGAGCTAAATTTGCCTCGCTTTGCGGTACCGCTAGCAGTAATCCGCCCGAAGTCTGCGCATCGTAAAGCAATATATCTGCCTCGCCGCCAACGAATTTACTCGCAAATTCGCGGTTTTTGTAGCTTCCCTCAGGGATGATGCCCATATCGGCAAACTCGCGCGCGGTCGCTATCACGGGCACGTTACCGGGGTAAATTTCAAAGCTGATTTTATCGCTTAGCATTTCGCTTAAATGTCCTAAAAAGCCAAATCCCGTGACGTCGGTCGCTGCCGTTACGCTGATGCCTTTTAGCGCGTCCACGGCATAGAAATTTAGCTGTAGCATCGTCTCGACGGCCTGCTCGATTTGGGTTAAATTTAGCAGATCGGCTTTGATCGCCGTGCTTAAAATGCCAGTTCCTAGCGGCTTTGTGAGTATGAGCGCGTCACCCTCTCGCGCGGTGTTGTTTGACCAAAAGGAGCCTGGCGAAACAACACCCGTGACGCTAAGTCCGTAATACATCTGCTGCGCCTCTATCGTGTGTCCGCCGACAATCACGCCGCCGCACTCGGCGACTTTGTCCTGTCCACCGCGTAAAATTTCGCCCAAAATTTCGCCGCTTAGGTTGCAGCTGTCAAAACCGACGATATTTAGCGCGTTTAGTACCTTGCCGCCCATCGCAAACACGTCGCTTAGGCTGTTTGCAGCCGCGATCTGGCCGAATACAAACGGATCGTCCGCCACCGGCGTGATAAAGTCTAGCGTCTGCACGAGCGCGATGTCGTCTGTGATCTTAAAGACGCTCGCGTCCTCGTTAGTACCGATGTTTGAGAGCAAATTTGGGTGAGCTAAATTTAAATCGCCGATAGTTTTGTTTAGACCCGACGGGTCAAGCTTGGCCGCTCAACCCGCCGCTCGGACGAATTTCGTGAGACGTTTGTCGTTATAAATCATAGTTTGATTTGCTCGTGCGTAGTTAAAATTTGCATTACTTCGTAGGCGTTTGACATCTCGCCGACGCTTAGGTCGCTTACGAGCTTATACGCTTCTAGGCAGCTGCCGCAGCTTAAAATTTTAACGCCCGCAGCCTCTAAATCCTTAAGCGGTTTAAAGCTCGGATGAGCGCGGTTCGTCGTCATTTTGACAGCGTTATTTACGCAAATGACGTACTCCGGTTTTTCCACCTGCAAAAGCGCGCCTAGAAATTTAGCTAGCAGGCTAACGCCCACGTCGCCGCTTCCGGCGTATTCTTCATTTAGATAAACGACTGTTTTTTTGGTCTTTGGCGTGATTTCGCAGACGAATTCGTCAAAATTCGTTAGCTCGAGTTTGGATTCTCCCTTAACCGCGATGATTTTTGTCTCGGCACCGTTTTGCTCAACGCTAAATTCGACGTTTTGGTTTTTTAAAAAACGGCTGATATTTTCTTTAGGAGCGATGGAATTTACTAAGATCTCAAGTTTTTCGCCGTTTTTTAAGCCTTCAAGCGCATTTTTAGTCCTGATAACGGGCTCAGGGCAAGCTAAATTTCTACAATCGATTTGCATGATTTTTCCTTAAATTTATTACTCTTCAACCTGAAGTCTAGTGGGAATTTTATCTAAAAGATTTTAAATTTCGTATAAAAGGCGGCTTGCAAGCTCGCCTCCGAAGCAAAAAAAGGAGAAAGATTTCTCCTTTTTTATTATTTTAATTTTGGATAAGTTTTTTCGTATTCAGATACCGGGATTTTGTTTTTAGAGATGAGTTCTTGGTACCAGTAGTGGTGAAGTACGTAAACTTCTTCTTCTTCTTTGTAGCCCGTTATCATCGACCAGATAGCGCCGTGTATCGCGATAGCCGCCATGTAGATGTGTACTAGGAAAAATACTGCGCAAACGATGCCAAGAACGTTATGAATAAGCGCGGAAGCTCTTAAAACTTCGATCTGAGATACGCCTAGCCAGGTTGCAACGTCCGGGGTTCTAAAGTCAAGGAAAAACATCGCAGCGCCAGTTAGTATCATCACGATACCGCCAGGGATAGCAACCCAGTACCACGCTTTTTGGCCAGCGTTAAATTTGCCCGCAGGTACGGGACGTTTAACCTTTGAGAGATATCCGCCGATGATCAACATCCATCTGATATCATAAACAACAGGCAGCATCCTAACCGTCCAAGCTATCAGCATCGGAGGTACCGAAACGGCAAATAAAATAGTAGCTAGTCCATGGATGTCTTTGCAAAATCTAACAAACGCGCCGCCGCCAAGCTCCGCACCCCACATCATGATGACGCCGGTCGGTATGAGCACTATCCATGCGATCGCCGCAGCGCCGTGAGATACGCGCTCTATCATATTAAACGCATAGACTTTTTTACCGTCGTGGCTAAAGTGTTTCGGTCCTATGATCAAAAAGTGCAGAACGAACGCGCCGATAACAGCCAAAATAAGCGACAAAGCCGCTATCGCGAAGTAGTCGTTGCCCTGAATAAACGTGAAAATCGGCCCCAAACCGTCTTCGTAAGGCTTAATGTTTTCGATTCTACCGGCAGCCCAGATATTGCTCTGGTATTGGTTCGTGCTAGGACTCGCCTCGATAGCGAAGGCCCAACAGGCGAAAACCGAAAGCAAACTAAAAATTCTCGTCATGCTATCTCCCTTTGGTTTTGTTTTCCGCCTTAAAAAGCTCGTCGTGGTCGGCATCCAGCCAAAGGCTAAATTTTCGCGGATTTTCATGAAATTATATCAAAAAATAACGTAATGCAAGCTTAGCGCCGAAACACCGCTTTTTTAGGCGGTTATGGCGCATTTTTATCAAAATCGGGGTCAAATTTATAATCCGCCATATTAATTCATTTATATAAGCTAGATTTTATTTATATTAAATTTAACTTCGTTTGGGATTAAATTTGCAACAAATTTGGCGCTAAAAAGGCGCAGGTTTATGAGGCCCTCACGCGAGACGCAAGTTAAACAAAAGATCGCCGCAAAATTTGATTTAAATTTATAGCCCAAACGACGCCTCAAAATATCAATTTTACACCCTAAACGGCGCGGTTTCTGGCGTCAAATTTAGTTTCGCCTCTCGTACTCTTCAAAGCCGAATTCCCGCACGGTTACAAGCTCGCCGTTTTCTTTTAAAAGCAGCAAATCAGGCAGCTTAATGCCGTTAAAGGTCGTGTTTTTTACGATTGTGTAGTGGATCTGATCTTCAAATATCACCTTATCGCCCACGCTTAGCGGCGCATCAAATTTATACTCCGGCTCGCCCGCGTCAAGCCCCACGATATCGCCTGCTAGACAGGTATTTCCGCCGAAACGGTAGCTAAATTTACCGCCCCTACTCTCGCCTCGCACCGCCGGTCGGTACGGCATCAGCACGGTGTCTGGCATATGCGCCTCGGCCGAGACGTCCAGGATGGCTATGGTTTTTTCGTTTTGCACGAAATCAAGCACCGAAGCGGCTAAAAATCCCGTCTGCCAGCCCACCGCTTCGCCGGGCTCTATGTAGACCTCGACGCCGTATTTTGCGCGGAAGTTTTTGATCAAATTTATGAGCAGATCCACGTCGTAGCCCTCTTTTGTCACGTGATGTCCGCCGCCGAAATTTACCCACTTCATGCGCGGGATAAACTCGCCGAATTTCTCCTCAAACGCCATCAGCACGGTCTCCAGACTCTGCGCGCTCTCCTCGCAAAGCGCGTGAAAATGCAGTCCCGTAATGCCATCAAGCACGCTCGCATCGAAATTTGCGCGAGTGATGCCTAGGCGGCTATACCTGCCGCACGGGTTATAAGCGTCAGTCGGCGCGACGGAGAGTTCCGGATTTACGCGAAGCCCGCAGGTAACGCCTGCGGCTAGGGCTTTTTGCTTAAATTTCGCCCACTGCGCAAAGGAGTTAAAAACCACGTGTTTTGAGAGTGCTAGCACCTCATCTATGTCCTCATCTTTAAATGCGGGCGAATACGTGTGTATCTCGCCTCGAGCGTATTTTGCGGCAAATTTAGCCTCGTGCAGGCCGCTGCATGTCGCGCCGTCTAGATACTCGCCGACAAGCCCCATCACGCCGCTAAATGCAAAGCCTTTTAGGGCGACTAGCACCTTCGCGCCGCTTTCATCCTTGACGCGTTTTAAAATTTCTAAATTTTTGCGCACCTTGGCCTCTTCGCAGACGTAGGCGGGCGTTTTTATTTTGCTTAATATTTCGTTCATTACGGCTCTTTCGTTAAAAATTTGGCGTAAGTATATCTAAATATTTTTTTAAGTAAAATCAAGAAAAAAATTTAATTTCAAAGGCAAATTTATGGTAGAAATCGAGTTTTTAGGCCCGATAAAGATGCATAATTTAAAGCTAGAAGCGGCAAATTTAAGCGAAGTAAAAGAAAAACTAGGCGAGTACGCACAGCTCGGCGAGTGGCTAAAAATCTGCGCCGTCGCCGTAAACGACGAGATTGCGAGCTCTCTTGACGCGCCGCTAAAAGACGGTGATAAAATTTCCATTTTACCGCCGGTTTGCGGAGGCTGAGATGCAGATTTTTGAAGGAAGCCTCAACGCCAAGGCGATCACAAACGCCTGGTACGACGAGTTTAAGGACAAAAACTGCGGCGCGCTCATCACGTTTACCGGCATCGTGCGCGAGGAAGGCGGCATCAGCGCGCTTAGCTTTGATATCTACGAGCCGATCCTGCAAAAATGGCTAGCGGGCTGGGAGCAAAAGGCGAAGGATCTAGGCGCATACGTACTTTTCGCGCATTCGCGAGGTGACGTGCCGGTGCACGAGAGCTCCTACGTCGCAGGCGTGGTAAGCCCGCAAAGAAAGGTCGCCTTGCGGCTGATAAACGAGTTCGTCGAGGACTTTAAAGCTAACGCGCCGATCTGGAAATACGACGTCATAGGAGGCGAGCGCATCTACGCAAAAGAGCGCAGCCAGGCGATCAAAGGCGCCGGACTTTTAAGCTAAATTTACTTGGCTAGGCTTTGATATACTCGCCAAGCAAATTTGACTACTTTTTAGAAAAAGCTTTATTTCTTGCGGGCTATACCATAATGTTTAGCCCGCTTTTACTCCTGATCGCTATCAAATTTTACAAATTCCAGCTCGCTTTTTATATAAATCAAATTTGAAAATTCAGCATTTCGTCTTTCGCTCGCCCAGACCCGCGCCGCGAAAATGTCAAATTTAAAAATTTAGCTAAGATATACGACAAATATTCAAGACAGAATAAGCGTAGTTTAAATAGTTTTTTCTTACCCGCAAGGGCGCGGACTCGTCGTCCGTAACCGAAGCGGGTATAGAAAAAATTACTCTAAAATCCGTCTTTTATGGGAAATCAAGCGGCTTTTTTGTGAAAAAATCCCACATAAACCGCAAAAACAAACCCCATCGCCACCGCCCACGGAGCCGCCGCCGTTATGGCGCTCGGCGAGCTGGCGAGCAAGAAGTTATGCGCTACGGCCGCACCCGCCGCCATACCGATGACGAAGATTACCGAGCTTAGATTGCCCGTGCCCATTTGCACGAGATGCTTGCCTGGGCAGCCTTCGCTCAGGCTAAAGCAAAGCCCTGCTAGCGTCATGCTAAGGAAATTCCAAAGCACGTCGTTGTGCGCGATAGGCTGGCCTTCAAAGCCGAATTTATACTGTCCGAGCGCTAAATTTACGATGCTGGCAAAGACCACGATGCTGATGATCCCCATAAACATCGAGAAATCCTTTTTAAAAAGCCTGCCAAACGCCCCGACGCTGCAAAATTTGCTTTTGTGCATTAGCGCGCCCACGACGATGCTAAAACCAAGCGAGATCAGGATCGGAGCGTGCATGGAGCCCGGGCCTTTTGCGGAGCTAAAAAGTGCGCCGTTTTCGCCGAGCTTTAGTCCAAACGCAAGCGCAGCAAGCAGCAAAATACCCATAACTGTCGGCAAAATACCTATCGCGGCCTGAGTTTTAGTCTCGTGCGTGAGGCCGTAGCCGAGCTTTTTGAAAAATACGCCCGCGCACACGCCCGCAAAAATACCGACGACTCCAGCAACCGCTGTCATATCGCCGCCGCCCAGACGCAAAAACGCCCTCCACGGGCAGCCCAAAAACACGAGGCAACCGATCATCGCGAAAAATCCGAGAAAAAAGCGCACGAAAGGCGACGAGCCAGTGGTCGCGCTAAACTCCTTCGTCCAAAGCACGCTAGCTAAGAAGCCGCCCAAAATAAGCCCGATGATCTCCGGGCGCACGTACTGCACGACTCCTGCGCGGTGAAAGCCGAGCGCTCCCGCCGTATCGCGTAAAAAGCAAGCCGCGCAAACGCCCATGTTGCCGGGGTTGCCGAAATACACAAGTAGCGCGCCTAAAGCGCCGAGCGCCGCACCTGAAACGATAAACCATTTTGAATTTGAAAAATTCATGAAGTGTCCTTTGAAAAGGTAAAATCGACCCGATTTCTTAAGCTGTATTTTACTGATGTTAAAATAAAAAATTAATAAAATTTGATTTATATTTAATCAAATTTGAAAGAATATATAAAATTAAACTCAAACAGTCAAATCTGTGAAAATATCAAGAATATTTATGATTCGTAAGCCTCAAATTTGCGACGCTAGAGAAGATATAAAAACAACCGCGCTATGCTACTTCCGCTTTGATTATAAAAAGGACGGCTATATTTAATCGACTTTACCCAGATTTGGCCGTCCCTTTACATAGCTTTAATAAAATTTAAGACCGAATTTACTTTTTCTTAGCGTCTTTTTGTTCGTTTACGGAACTAAATTTCCCGGCATCTTCTACGCCCAAATTTGACTCGTATTTAGGCTTTTCGCAGCCGCCTAACAATGGCGAGGCGATATTTTGTATCCCGCCGTTTAGATCGATGCCTACTTGTTTCATTAGATCGTCGATTATCGGTGCATTTACTTTATAGTTTAAAGACGCGTTTACGATTTGATCGGAGAGAGAAGCACCCGCATTGCTAACTCCACCGTTAGCATTCAAGCCCGCGTTGCTCTGATTTGCGCCGCCAAGACCCGCCATTTGCACGATTTTGATAGAGTCGATTTTCTCCGCCGGTTTTACGACCTGGGCGATGATTTGCGGCATAAACTCGACCAATGCAAGCTTAAATCTATTTTCCAAAATCTCCGCAGAGACGATATTTTCGGCATTATTTATCTCGGTTTTACCCTTAGCCTCAACCTCATAGTTTAGCCTGTTGGCTTCAGCCGTTATCTTTATGGCTTCAGCTTCGGCGGTAGCCTTGATTTTTAGCGCTTCGCTAGCACCCATAGCTTTGATTTTAGCAGCTTCGGCTAGGTTTTCCTCGGCTTCTTTTTCGGCCTTTGCGGCGACGGTTTTTTCGATAGAGAGCTGCTCAGCCTCTTTTTGCGCTTCGATTAGCGCTAGTTTTTTAGCGCGCTCTGCCTGCTCGGTCTCGGATGACGTTTTGATCTTTTCAAAAGACGCGGCTTCTAGCGCCTTTTTCTCGTTGGCTAGCGTTTTAGCCGCGGCCTCTTCTTCGACTTTTTTAGCGATTTCTATATTTTTGCTCTGATTTGCCAGTTCGACGGCTTTTTCTTTATTTATCTCGGCTTCTCTGATGGCTCTTGCCTTTTCTATCTCGACCGTTTCGATAGCGCGAGCTTTATTTATCTGCGCTTCTTCGATAGCTTTGTTTGCTACGATCTTGGCTTCCTCGGCCTCTTTGCGCCTACTTTCGGCCTCTTTTGCCCTTAGCGCTTCTTGTTCTGCTTGGAAATTTGCTATTTTTGTTTGCTGCGTGGCTTCGGCCTCGGCTTGTTTTCTTTGGATTTCAAATTTCTCCGACTGCGTTTCGTAGTTTTTCTGCGCGATTTGCACCTCGGTCGAGCGCTCGATATCGTTTCGTAGCTTTTTGCGCTCCTCGATGGTTTGCGTTAGGCTTGTTAAACCCTCGGCGTCAAAGGCGTTGTTTTCGTTAAAAAACTCTTTTGCCGTTTGATCAAGCGACGTGAGAGAGACGGACTCTAGCTGAAGGCCGTTTTTAGATAGATCGGCTTCGATGGCGTTTTTGACCTGAGAGCTAAATTCATCTCTTTTTTCGTGTAGCTCTTTCATCTCCATCGAGCTTGCTACCGAGCGAAGCGTGGCGATGAGCTTGCCTTCTATCAGCCCGGTTAGCTCTCTTAGATCGACCGTCTTTTTACCCAGAGTCTGCGCCGCGCGAGAGATAGACTCTCTATCCTCGCCCACTCTGATGTAAAAATCAGCCGTGATATCTACACGCATCCTGTCTTTGGTTATGAAGCTATCGCTTTTAGAGCGAGCAACCGTGACTTTCATCGACTGCATATTTATGTCGATATAATCATGCAGTATCGGCAGTATCAGCGCGCCTCCGTCCACGACGACCTTTTCGCCGCCAAATCCCGTTCGCACGAACGTAAGCTCCTTTGTCGTCTTTCGGTAAAGTCTTGAAAAGACGATGCCCAAGATAACGATAGAAAAGAGTCCTATGCCGACAAATACGGCTAAAGACGTCATCCCGTCAATATTCATACCACTCTCCTTTGATTAAATTTATGATTTTTTCCTGACGTAAAAGTTATTTTTTTCGATTTTAACTATGAGCGCGACATCGCCTTTTATAAGCTCGTTTTCATCGGCAGCCCGCGCAAAGACGAAACGCTCCTTGCCGTTTTTATCCGTGACCTTGACGTCTCCGCCTTGCTCTTTTGTGATTCTATAGTCTTTTACTTCACATTCGCAGCCAAGAAGCTCCTTTTTACTAAAGGCCGACGTTTGGACCTGAGGCAGGTACTTTGCCGCAAGCAAGCTCACCCATCTAGTCCAAGCCAAAGCGGCAAAAAACGCAACCGCGGCGATAACCGCGCTCATATACCACGCAGGCGAAGCGGAGCCGTAAAAAACGCTAACGATAAAAAGCCCGCACGCTCCAAAACTCATAAGCAAAATCCCGTAAAAAACGGTGCTAGGCACGCCGCCTTTGTTCGCCCACGCTAGCAGCTCAGCACCCTGCGCATCGATGCTCTCGGCTCCGTCAAATAGCCCGTTTAGCGGCTCAAGCACCGAAAGTCCCGTCATCATCAAAATAACCTCAAGCAAGGCAAAAACTACAACGATAACCAGCGGAACGGAAAATATAAGATTGTTGCCAAGAAGCTCTAAAATTTGATCCATTTTTTACCTTTTTTAAATTTTGCCGCTTGCGAGGTCAAATTTGACCTTTGCACCGCCCTACTCTATACTATACACGTCGCTTTGCTCGATCTTTTCTAGCTTATTTACCTTACTTTCTAGCGTCTTGCTCATCTGTGCGATTTTGGCGATATTTTCTTTCATCTTAGGCAGCGCCTCGTTTTTGAAATTTTCTATTTTATCTAGCGAATCTATCATCAAATTTATCGCTTTTTCGAGGCTCTCGTTATCTAGCGCGCCGCCTGCGACCTTTGCCGTCACTTCTGTCGCCGTGTCGTTTACGTCCTGCGCGTTTTTTAGGATGACGTCGCTAGCTAGCTTGTCCATTTCAGAAACCGCTTTTAGCTGCTTTTTGCCTTCCTGCGCTGCGCTTGCGATATAGACGTTGGTTTTTAGCGCGGTGATGCTAGTTGTGATCGTGTTTTGCGTAGCGAAACTTAAAAGCGAGTTATTGTGCTTGATAGTAGCGTAGTTTGCGAGGCTTTGCTGCATCACGACTAGCACTTGTTGCAAATTTTGCAGATGCATACGGATGTAAAATAGCGCCTCTTCGAGGAGAAATTTTTTCTGCTCTTCATCCGTTTGATTTGCCGCTAAATTTTCGATGAGCTCGTCTGTTTTGCTTAAAATTTCTATCTTGCCTTTTAGGCTTTCGATGATGAGCGAGAGCTCCTTTTGTTTCTCGGAGATTTCGGCATTTCTAGCTTCTAAAACGTTTATCGAGTGCTTTAAATTTGCCGTAATTTCTTCAAACAAGCTTGACACGCTTTGATATTTGCTAGCCAGCTCGGCGGCTAGGTCTTTGCCGAGCAAGAAATTTATAAATTTCGCACCCAGTCCGCTCTCTTTTATCTTATCGCTTGCCTTGATGAGCTCGGCGGAGTATTTTTTGACCGATTTTAGCGACTCGCCGACCGAGCTTCCTACGCTTTGGCTCATACTAAGCAGGTCGCCGACCTTCATATCCATATCGCCGTTTAGCTTTTCAAACTCGCCTAGTTCATCCTTACCAAACGATACGATAAATTCTTTGGGATCGGTAAATTCTTTCCTTTTTTCTATGAGTAAGGCGACTACGTCTTGCGGCGTTTTAGCGATTTGATTCAAAGCTTGTCCTTTGCTTAAATTTGAGAGCTATTATAACTAAATTTGCGCGCTTTTTGCAGGCTTGATAATAAACTTCTGTGCTTTATTAGCATAATTTACGATTAAATTTAGTAAAATCGGCAGAAATATTCCAGACAGAATAGGCGTAGTTTAACTTTAAAATTTTAACCCGTGAGGGCGCGGACTCGTCGTCCGTAACCGAAACGGGTTTAAAATTTTAAAGCTTGAAATCCGTCATTTATGGGAAATCAAAAAAGGACAAGAAATGAAAGAATTTATGAGTTACGCATCCTCTCTTGAAATTTTACGCTCTACGCTGGCTCCCTGGGACCGCGTAGAAAAGGTCACTCTCACGCAGGCGCTAGATCGCCGTATCGCCATAGATATCGCGGCGCAGGATAACTACCCGGCCCAGCCCGTCTCGGCGATGGACGGCTACGCGTTTGCGTGGCAAGAGGGCCTAAGCGAGCTCGAGCTCATCACCGACCTACCCGCAGGCAGCGACAAAGGGCTAAAAGTAGAAGGCGTAAAATGCGTCAAAACATTCACCGGCTCGCTAATGAGCGAAGGCACCGACACGCTAATCCCGGTCGAAAACGTCGAGGTATCAGGCGGCAAGATCCTCATCAAAAAAACAGTACCAAAGGGCTTTGCCGTGCGCGAAGTCGGCGAAAGCTACAAAAAAGGCGAAATCCTAATCAAAAAAGGCGCGACGATAGGCTACGCCGAGACCGCGCTGCTAGCCGAGCTTGGGATCTTTAACGTTAGCGTATTCGTGCGGCCGCGAGTCGCGGTGCTAGCGACGGGAAGCGAGATAAAAGACCTCGGAGAGCCGCTAGAAAACGCCGCGCAGATCCACAGCTCAAATCACGTAGGCATCGCGGCCATGGTGCGCAAAATGGGCGGCGAACCCGTACTGTGCGAGATAGTTCGCGATCGCGCCGAACTCGTAAAAGACGCCATCGTCCGCGCGCTAAAATCAGCCGACGTGCTCGTCACCACGGGCGGCATCAGCATGGGCGACTACGACTTCGTCAAGGGCGCGCTGGGCGAAAATTTCGACATCATAATAGACGGCGCCGCGATCAAACCGGGCCGCCACATCAAGGTCGCAAAAGCGGGCGAAAAATACATTTTTGCGCTGCCTGGCTTCCCGTACTCGGCGATGGTGATGTGCGTGCTCTACGTGCGCGTGCTGCTAAACGCGTGGTTTGGCGCTAGCGAGCCTAAAATCACGGCGATCATGGACGAGGACTACAAAAAACGCTCGCCGTTTTTGGAGTTTACGGCGGTAAATTTAGAAAACCGCGACGGTAAAATTTACGTAAATCTTGACGGCAAAAAGCTGGGCAGTTCGGCGATCGTAAACAATCTTACAAATGACGCCGCGCTTTTAATCATCCCAAAAGAGACCGAATTTATCGCAAAGGGTGAGATGGTCGAAGTGCTGAAAATGGTTTAAATTTTGGGTTAAATTTGAGTCCGACTTTGCGGTCGCGGGTAAATTTAACGCTCAAATTTGAGCTACAAGAGCAGCGCATTTTCACAAAGAAAAGGCCGTAAATCGGCTTAAATTTAAGCTAAAACAAATAGCACCGCGTTTGTTATCTTTATTTGCGTTGGCCCGGCTTAAACGCGCGCCGAGTCAAATTTATATGGGCCGCATAAATTTGGAACCGTTACGGCAGAAGTAAACAAATTTGAGTTTGGCTAAAAAGCGCCAGGCAAACTTAAACCAAACAGCCTAGCGGTAAAAAGCTTTTATGAGTGTCAAATTTAGCCTATGCGCCGATTTGCCGCGCCGCAAAAATGCGCTAGAGCTAAATTTTGCCGCATAAATGCTCAAATTTAAAGCTTTTAAATTTACGGCTAGTTTGCAGTTTTCGCAGTCGCTAACCCTCTCACTCAAACGCCCTATAATGCGCCTCGTCGGCAAACTCCAGCATCTCCTTGTCGCCCCTACTGTCGCCGTATGCGATCACGCGCTCAAAGGCGTCCGTGTCATACGCCTCGCACACGCGGCGCACCTTCTCCGCGCCGTAGCAGTTGGCGCCGTCTATCTCGCCCGTTATCACGCCGCCCTTTTTCTTGATGCGAGTGCCTAGTAGCTCGAGCCCCTGCGCCTGACACCACGGAGCTAGCCAGTCCTCGAGCGACGCCGTCACGATCACGACCTTATCGCCGTTTGCCTTATACTCGGCGATCTTTGCCATAGCGGAAAATTTCACGATATCCTCGATGTGCGTGTTTGAGTATTTTTTGCAAATTTGAGCAAATTTATCCGCGCTCATACCCGCGAAAAAGTACGTCATCAGCCGCCTGCGAGCGTAGTTGTTGCTGCAAATTTTTAGCTTATAGCCGATCAAAACGGGCGAAAGCCAAAAAATCCCCCGAAAAAATTTCTTAAATCCCACGACGTAAGCGATAAACTCCAGCAGCGAGTCGTCGCGCGTGATCGTCCCGTCAAAGTCGAATAAAACCAGATTCATCTTTATCTCAAATTTTAAATTTGCGCGATTATACCGCGCTAGCGTTAAGCGACGGCAAATTTAGCCGGATTTTTGCCCCGCAAATTTACTTTCTCTTTTGCGCTCCGAGCTTAGCGCCCAAATTTCCCCTCAAGGCTCTTTAGCACGTATTTTATGAGCTCAAGACCCTTTGAACGGTGCGAGATTTTTAGCTTTATTTCATCGTCTAGCTCGCCAAGCGTGAGCGTAAAACCTTTGGGGATAAAGAGGCTGTCGTAGCCAAAGCCGTTGCTACCGCGCTCTTCGTCGATTGCCGTACCGTGCATAAAGCCGTGCGCCGTAAAGTCGCCAAAATTTGAACTAACCGCGATACAAGCGGTGTAAAACGCGGGCGAACTAGTCAAATTTAGCGCTTTTAGCTCCGAGATCAGCTTTGCGCGGTTGCTAGCATCGGTCGCGTTTTTGCCCGTTATCTGCCCGCGCTTGTTCATATCGCTAAATCTCGCCGAATAAATCCCGGGCCTGCCGCCAAGAGCCTCCACGCTGATGCCGCTATCGTCGCTTAACGCGACAAACTCGTCCGCCAAATTTAGCTCGCGCAGTTTTGCCTGCACGGCGCGAGCTTTGATTAGCGCGTTTGCGGCGAAAGTCGCGCCGTCCTCGGCGATCTCAAAGGGCTCGCAAATTTCGCGCAGTGCGTAAATTTCGTAATCTTTTAAAAAATCTTTTATTTCGCGTACTTTGTCGGAGTTGGATGTTGCTAAAACTATTTTCAAAATTTTTCCTTTTTCTAGCTTGTCTTTTTGGTTCTTTTTACGTAGCTTGCTAAAATTTCGCTCGGCAGGCTACGTGCCTAGCCTACGCAAAATTTCATCTACGCAACCGTAAAAATAATCCAAAAATACTTCGCTATGCTATTTTTTAACCCGCGCATTTTATCAAATTCGACTTTAATTTACGTATTATCAAAATTCGGGTAAAATCACTCCTTTAAAAGGAAAATTTATGATAGTAAAAAGCGCATTACCGTTATCTTTTATCATCGGCAGCAGGTTTTTCGGACTCTTTATCATTTTGCCAGTTATCAGCGTCTACGCGCTCGAGCTTGAGGGGGCGACAGAGTTTTTAGTCGGCGTTCTCATCGGCGTTTACGCGATGTCGCAGATCACGTTTCAGGTGGTTTTCGGCTACGTCTCAGACCGCTTCGGACGCAAAAACTCGATGCTGATCGGACTGCTGGTTTTCATCGCGGGAGCTGCGATCTGCGCCGTGGCGACTGATATCTACACGATGATTTTTGGTAGATTTATCCAGGGAGCGGGCGCGATAGGAGCCGTGGCAATCGCGCTGATGAGCGACATGACCAAGGAGGAGGTGCGCGGGCATGCGATGGCGATGATGGGCGCGTTTATCGGCATTAGCTTCACGCTTTCTATGATACTTTCGCCGATACTTAGCGCCAAATACGGACTTTCAAGCCTCTTTTACCTCTCGATCGCGGTTACGGTCGTTTGTATCGTGCTTTTATACACGGCAGTGGGCGAGGAGCCTAAATTTACGCATTCGCAGGCCAAAATGCCGGCCGTAAAGCTACTCTCAAACAGAAATTTACTACTCATGAACATCAGCAACTTCATGCAAAAAATGCTGATGTCGGCGGCCTTTATCGTGATTCCGATCGCCATCGTGAAGTATTTTGGCATGGACAAAAAGGACCTCAGCGGCATCTACTCGGTCGCGACGGTGTTTGGCTTTATCGCGATGGGTATCGGCGGCGCGATCGGCGAAACGAAGCGAATCACAAAGCAAATTTTAGTCATCGGCGTCTCGCTTTTCGTCGTTTGCTACGGACTTTTCGCGCTCTCGCTCGGGCACAAGCCGCTATTTTACGCGGGTGTGATTATATTTTTTATCGGCTTTAACCTGCACGAACCGATCTTGCAATCCATGGCGTCCAAATTTAGTAAAGTAAGCCAAAAAGGCGCGGTTTTAGGCATCTTTAACGCCTTTGGCTACATGGGAAGCTTTATCGGCGGTATCGGCGGCGGTACTTTGCTTAAATTTTACGGCCTTAGCGCGCTTTCCGCCGTCGTGACGGTGCTTTGCGTCGTGTGGCTGATCGCGCTAAAATGGCTAGATAACCCAAATATCTTTAAAAATATCTATCTGCCGTCTGACACGGATGCCGATCTAGCCGAGGTCGAGAAGCAAAAAGGCGTCGTGGAGTGCTACAAAAACGCTCAAAATCTCGTCGTGAAATACAACTCCAAGCTCACTAACGAGGCTGAAATAAAGCAAATTTTAGGCGTTTAGCGAGCTTTGCGGACGGCGAAAATTTGCTAGATCCGTCCGCTCCGAGCGCTAAAACTGCGGCTCGCGCGCCGTTTGATAATGCAACGACGCCAGTCATGTAAATTTAGCCGATTTTTAGCTATTTTTAAATACTATTATCAAAATCTAATTTCAAAAAAGGACAAAAATGAGCGATCTAAAAAAACAAATCGACGAGCTTTTCGAGGACAAAAAGATGTCCGTTTACGATGCGGCCAAACAGCTGAACGTACGCGAATACGAAATCTTGCAGTACCGTGGCGATGACGAATTTAAGGAGGTCGGCGCAGAAAATTTGATGAAAATTTTCGAAGAAGTCAGCACTTGGGGCGAGATGCTTTTTATCAAAAATACGCCCGAGTTTATTATCGAGATCAAGGTGAGCGTGCCTATGCCTAAAAAGGCGAAAGGATTTTTAAATTTCACCGATAAAAGCGGCTTTTTGGGCGGTCACCTCAAAGAAGAATCAATCGCAAGCATCGGCTTTGTAAGCACTAAATTTATGGGGTTTCTCGGACACAGCCTGCACTTTTACGACGCGGATCACAACGTGATCTTTAAGCTTTTCGTAAACCGCAACGAAAAAATGAAGCTAGACGAAGCGCAAGAGCAAAAATTCCTAATGCTAAAAAATAGCTTTTGATTTTAGCTAGCTTTGCCGCGCGTAAATTTTAAGGTTTTTTGATGTCTAAAATTTACAAAATTTACGACGTTTTGATAATCGGAGCGGGCGCGGCAGGACTATTTTTGGCGGCGAATTTACGCAGTAAAAGCGTCGCCTTACTCGAAAAAAACGCAACTCCCGGTAAGAAAATCCTAGCCAGCGGCGGCGGCAGGTGTAACGTCACAAACCGCCGTATCGACGCGTCAAACTACCTCGGCGACGCAAATTTCGTCAAAAATATCCTAAAAAACCTAGACTTCAAAGACGTTTTAAAATTTTTCGGCGAGTTAAAATTTAACCAGCAAAAGCAAAATCAATTTTTCTGCGAAAGCGGCGCAAAGGACGTTTTGGGCGTGCTTTTAAAGCGCGCTAGACAAAGCGGAGCGCAAATATTTTGCAACGCTTGCGTAAAGGGCGCGAGAAAAATTTCGACCGATGAAAACGGGCAAATTTTAGACGTTTCTCCTGCGCAAAATCGCGATGAAAATTTGGCTGATTTTGAGACGAAATTTGATTACGCCGAGCAAAATTTAAACGAAATTTTTGAAGTTGTTGCTGAAGACGGCGATAAATTTTACGCTAAAAACCTCATCGTAGCTAGCGGCGGACTAAGCTACAAAAGCCTAGGCGCTAGCGACATCGGCTACGAAATAGCGCAAAGCTTCGGCATCAAAGTCATACCGCCCGTGCCCGCGCTCGTGGGATTTACCGTGCAAAAAGACGAGTTTTGGTTTAAAAATCTAAGCGGAGTTTGCTTCCCCACCCGCATCCGCGTAGGCTGTGCAGGTAAAGACGCCGCCGCAAACCGCGAGTCAAAAATGCCGCGAGAATTCGCGGGCGACATACTTTTCACGCACAAAGGCATAAGCGGCCCGGCCGTGCTAAACGCTTCGCTTTTTTGGCAAAAGGGTTTAATCGCCATAAATTTTTGCCCGAATTTTAGCATCGAAACCGCGCAAAAAAGCAAAAAACAGCTCAGCACTATCCTGCCGCTACCTAGGCGATTTACGCTCGAGTTTTTACGCGCGGCGGGGCTTAGCGACAAGCCTTACGGCGAGTACAAGGCGGACGAGGCGGCGAAAATCTCGCGGCTCTTTGCTTACGAATTTGCGCCTGCTGGGACGTTTGGCTTCGAGCGAGCCGAAGTCACAAAAGGTGGCGTAGACACGGACGCGCTAGACGCAAACTGCGGCCGTGGCGGCACTCGCAGGCTTTATTTCATCGGCGAAGTCTTAAACGTAACGGGGATGCTTGGCGGGTACAATTTGCATTTTGCTTTCGCTTGCGCGGCAAATTTGGCAAAGCGATTAAACGCCGAGTAGTGCAGCGGCTTAGTCAAATTTGAGGCGTAAATTTAGCCCGCCTCAAGATCTAATCGCTAAATTTACAACTCTTTTATCTTTGCCTCCACCTCTGCTTTTAGGCTTTTTGCATGTTTATCGTTACTTTTTTCTAAAATTTTATTCGCGACTTTAAGGGCTTTTTCGTAGTTTTGCAGCGCCTCTTTTTTATTGCCGAGTCCCGCCAGATCGCCCGCCATCTGCGCATAATACTTGGCTCGCAGCAAATTTACGCTATCAGCGCCAAAAACCTCTTCGCAAATCCTAAACGCGACGGCGTGTTTTACGTATGCGCCGTTAAAATCGCCCATTTTATAGAGCGTATCGCCAAACCCCGCGTAGCAGCTCATCAGGTCTTTTTGCATCTTCTTGCCGCCAAGCTCATAGCATCTGATCGCCGCGCCGAAATTCGCTATCGCTTCATCGTATCTCCCCAATGCCGACTGCGCGCTAGCCACGCCGTGATAGGGCTTTGCTAGCGCTTTGTGCTCTTTGCCCAGACCTTTTTGTAAAATTTTTAGTGAATGTTCGTAGGCTGCGAGCGCCTTTTGCGGCTCGCCTGCAAACATAAAAAAGCTGCCCGAGTTGTTTAATGCTATGATCGTGTTCTCATGCTCTTCGCCGTACTCAGCCAGGCAAATTTGAGCGGCTTTTTCGCCCGCTATCGCCGTAGCCATGGCATCGCGATCAGGCTCTATAAACTCATCTATACTACGCTGCATCGCCTCCTCGCAGCTCGTCCCAAATAGCCAAATCGGAAGCAGAAAAATTAAAATTTTACGCATAAAATTCCTTTAAAATTTCGCGCTATTGTAACGATTAAAAGCAAATTTTATATAAGCTTTAGATAAAATTATAAAAATTTAAAGGAGCCCAAATGTCAAATATCTTAATCATAGGCGCGGGCGGCGTGAGCCAAGTCGCGACCGTAAAATGCGCGATGAACGCGGACGTTTTTACAAAAATCACCCTTGCAAGCCGCACGAAAAGCAAATGCGACGCGATCGCTAAATTTATCAAAGACCGCCTAGGCGTGCAGATCGATACCGCGCAGATCGACGCGGATGACACCGACGCGGTCGTAAATTTAATCAAAAAAACGGGCGCCGAGCTACTGCTAAACGTCGCGCTGCCGTATCAGGATCTAACCCTCATGGACGCGTGCTCTCGCGCCGGCATCCCCTACATCGACACCGCAAACTACGAGCACCCCGACACCGCCAAATTTGAATACAAGCTACAGTGGGCGAAGGACGGCGAGTTTAAAGCCGCAAACACGATGGCGCTGCTGGGAAGCGGCTTTGATCCGGGCGTGACCAATGTATTTTGCGCCTACGCGCAGCAAAATCTCTTTGACGAGATCCATGAGATCGACATCCTAGACTGCAACGCGGGCGATCATGGATATCCGTTTGCGACGAATTTCAACCCTGAAATCAACCTGCGCGAAGTAAGCGCAAAGGGCCGCTACTGGGAGCGCGGCGAGTGGAAGGAAACCGAGCCGATGGAAATAATGTTCAAGTGGGACTATCCGAAAGTAGGCGTCAAAGACAGCTACCTACTCTATCACGAGGAGCTTGAAAGCTTAGTAAAAAACATCAAAGGGCTGAAGCGAATCCGCTTTTTCATGACCTTTGGACAAAGCTACCTCACACACATGAAGTGTCTAGAAAATGTCGGCATGCTACGCATCGACGAGGTCGAGCACAACGGAGTAAAGATCGTGCCGATACAGTTTCTAAAAACCTTGCTACCTGATCCTGCGAGCCTCGGTCCTCGAACGAAGGGCAAAACCAACATCGGCTGCGTGATACGTGGCTTAAAAGAGGGTAAAGAGCGCCAAGTCTACATCTACAACGTCTGCGACCACGAGGCTTGCTACGCCGAGACGGGTGCACAGGCCGTGAGCTACACGACTGGCGTGCCTGCAATGATCGGCTCGATGATGGTCGCAAAAGGCATTTGGAGCGGCAAGGGCGTCTTTAATATGGAAAATTTCGACGCTAAACCTTTCATGGACGAGCTAAATAAACAGGGCTTGCCGTGGGAGATGATAGAGATGAAACCCGGCGAGAGGTATGAAGTCTAGTTTTTAGGCTTGTCTTTTTCTACTTATACTTCGTTGAAATTTGATTTTTAATGCTCGCGTACAACATATACGCTCCGCTTAAAAATCTTCTGCTTGCAGCTACAAACGAAGTGAAGTAGAAATTTCGCCTCGTCTAAGCGAAAAATACTGCACACGATTTTAAGTTAAATATGTCTTGTAAATTTTCATCTCTTTGATAATTTTAGTCAGTCGTCTCAAATTTTTGCACGGCTAAATTTTCAAATTTAACGGCGATTTTGCGGTATATTTAGGCAGGCTTTGACGAACTAGAGTTAAATTTCACCGCAGGCTAGCCACGCTAGCGCCTTTACCGTGCGTCCTATCTCGTCTGCATAGTGATTGCCCGGATTTAGCTCAAATTTGCTTCCGGCGCCCAAACTCTCAAAGTACGCGGCAATATCGCGCGTGGCCTCTAGCGCCGTTTTTAGGTATTCGTTTTTGCTCATACTCTCGCGGTCGCCGATCGAGAGATACGCACGCTCAAGCCTGCCCGCAAGATGCGAGCCCAGCGCAAACTCGCGAAAATCCTTATACCAAAGCGAACCCGAAACGCTAGCGACGCGCATAAATATAGGCGTTTTATAAAGCGAATAAAGCGCAAAAAGCCCGCCTAGCGAGTATCCGCCGATCCCAAGCCACGCCGCATCGCCCGTTTTTGCCAGGACGGCAGGCGCGATCTGCTGCGTTAGAGTTTGCAAATATTCATCCGCCCCACCCTCAAAAGGCGGCTCCTTCTTAAAAAGAGCAGGCATCGGCCATGGCGTCATTTCGGAGCTCCACTCCAGTCCGCTCACTGCCGCAAGCGTGAGATTTACGCTGCTAAGCTCGCTTAAAGCTCGCGCGATCTCGTCTGCTTCGTTCGCAAACGCGTTATAAAATACTATCGGCGCACGAGCCGCATTTTGCAAACCGCCATCATCCGCCTTTAGCGTCAAATTTTGTGCTCCTATGTGGTAGATTGTGACCCTTTTACGGGCTATTTCAAATTCCCCTTTCACGGCGGCCCCTTTTTGCGTTCGCGCAAATTTTACTTTTTCTTATTTTCGCTTTTTTGCGCGTTTAACGCCTCAAATTTCTGCTTTAAAATTTTAAAAACCTCGTGCTTGGATAGCTCATATTTGTCGTATATCACGGCGTCATCGTCGCCGATAGGCTGCATGAGCCCATCAGCCGCGTCGCGGTCTAGTTTGCCTCTTTTAAACCTCACGTTTAAAACGTCGATTTTGCGTTTGGCATCTACCATGCGAACGCCGATTTCTTCGATATCTTTAAAATAAAATTTGGCGTTTTTGCCGCCCTTTTGCACTAAAAATCCATCGTCATCGATGCTCAAAAAGCTAACTTGAAATATCTTTTTCACGCAAAAAACGGCGCAGATAACGGCAACGACCATCGTAAAAACGCCCGTCCCGCCTATGCCGTAATAAAAATACCCCGCGCACCCCGCCGCAAACAGCGCAATAGCCAAAAATAGCGCGCTTACCGCCCCTTTTTTATTTTCTTTCGTCGTCATTTTTTCGCCTTAATTAAATTTTACGGCTCATTATATCTTAAGTTATCGATTTTTCGGCATTACAGAATAAAAAATAATAATAAAGTAGAAAATTCGGCGCAAGCAGATCTTTAAGCGCCGAATTTAAGAATTATTTTATTTTAGCTTCGAGTGAGATTTCTACATCCGGATAGCTTTTGCCACCATGAAAAGGCTTGGCTGAAGCCGCGTATTTTTCAAATGTCTCATTGAGTTTCAAATCAGCCAACAAATCAATGCCGATTTTAGCCTTTAGTTTACCATCTTCCACTGTATACTGCGTTTTGTAAGACTTTGAGTTTCCTTTTACGCTAACTTCGACTTCAGCTTCGCCCGCTTTTTCGTCGCCGCTTACAGATACAATTTTAGCCATTATTGCGTTGCTGTCAAAGATCATACCGATACGTTTGTCGCGATCGGGCAACTTTGTATCGATATTTTTAGGATCGATGTTAAACTCAAAGGTTTTTAGAAAATCGGCAAAATTTGCGTTTTCCGCGCTTTTAAAGCCAAGATCTTTAAACGTACCCTCGACGGCTGTTTTGTTAGCTAACTTATAACCAACGAATTTTACGCTAGGGTTGCCATCTACACTAAAAGCAAATGCCGAAGCAGCCAGCAGTGACGTGGCTAGCGCACCTGAAATGATTTTTTTCATACACTCTCCTTAAAATTAAGATTAATAACTAATATCATTAGAAGGGGAATTATATAACCTCTATCTTCAAAGAATGCTTAAATAGGATATTTTTTATCCTTTTTTATTAGTAATACTGTTTTTATAGTACTTATAAAACACATCTAAGAAATTTAAAGCACAAAAATACTATAATCGCCGCGCTAATTTGCTCCAAATTTAAATTATTCCTTCCTAAAAAGAGATATAAAAAACCGCCGCTTCTACCGCACTATCCAAAGCCTACGCGCCGAAAATATTTCCTTTTCGAATACCGCGCAACGTCTTAAAATGTAGCCAAATTTAACCAAAGCGGGGTATAATGCTATTAAAATAGCGGCTTTAAGGAGGCGAAATGAGTTTAAATTCGAGCAAATTTTACGCGTTTTTTGCCTTTTTTATCCTGATTTTTGCAGGCTGTGCGGACGAAAGCCGGAGCGCGTTTTTTAACGGCTACGTCGAGGGAGATTATCTTTACATCGCGCCTAGCGTTAGTGGACGGATCGTAAATTTGAGCATCAAAGAGGGCGCCGCCGTTCAAGAGGGCGAGCCTCTTTTTGAGATTGAGAGCGCTGAAGCGCTGGCAAATTTAGACGCCACAAAGGCTAACGTAGAAGCTCTAGAAGCCGAGCTAGCCGACCTTAGCACTGGCAAGCGCCCAGAGGAGATCGAGCGCATAGATGCCGAGCTAAAACAAGCCAAGGCTGCGCTTTGGATCGCGGAGGCCAACTACGAGCGCGCGAAGTCGTTGCTGGCCAAACATGCCGTTTCGCAAAAAGATTTCGACGCCGCAAAGGCGGAATTTGACAGAGCAAACGCCCTAGTTAGCGAGCTAAACGCCGCGCTAAAAATCGCAAATTTGCCCGCTAGAAGCGAACAAATAACAAGCCTAAAAGCAAAAATACAAGCAGCCAAAGCGCAGGAGCGGGCCGCGCGGTGGAGGCTAGAGCAAACCGCCGTCGTAGCGCCGAGATCCGGACTCGTCGAAGATATATTTTATAAAACGGGCGAGTTCGTCCAAAGCTCGCAGCCAGTGCTATCTCTGCTGCCGCCGGGCGAGGTAAAGATCAGATTTTTCGTGCCGGCAGGAGCGCTGCCTGGCCTGCGCGAGGGGCAAAAAGCGCGCATCAGCTGCGAAGAGTGCACAGACTTTAGCGCTCGCATCGTAAAGATCGCGTCCGCCCCCGAGTACGCCCCGCCCGTCATCTACAACCAAACCTCGCAAAGCACGCTGGTCTATCTAGTCGAAGCCGTGCCCGAAAACAACGCAACCGCCCTGCACCCGTCGCTACCGATAAAAGCGAGGCTAGAGCCGTGAACGCGCAAAATATCGCCGTTCAAATTCGGCGTTTAAATTTGGACAAAATTTCGCCGGGGCAAAATTTAAACGCACGCGGCGGTAAAATTTACGGCGCAGACAAAGCTCCGTCGCAGACTGAAAGAAAATCAAATTTGAGCGGATCAAGTCCAGCAAACGAGCTCAAGGCAAAATTTAACCTTCATAAAAATTCTCGCGTAAATTTTAGCAGCGCAAATTTGCAGTCAAATTTGACTCCAAATTTAAGCCCCAAACCGCAGGGCGGCGACTACGCCATCGATGTTAGCGGCCTCACCAAAAAATTCGGCAAAAAGATCATCACGGACAACATCGACATCAGGGTCAAAAAAGGCAGCGTGTGCGGATTTTTAGGGCCCAACGGTAGCGGCAAGACGACTACCATACGCATGCTTTGCGGCCTTTTGAAACCAGACGGCGGCAGCGGCAGCTGCCTGGGATACGATTTTCGTAGCCAAAGCGAAGCCATACGCCTAAAAACGGGCTATATGACGCAAAAATTCGGCTGGTACGACGATCTTAGCGTGAGGGAAAATTTGGAATTTATCGCTAGGCTCTTCGCGGTCAAAAATCAAAAAGCCGCCGTAAATCAAATCCTAGACCGCCTAGATCTTGCCCCGCGTCAAAACCATCTAGCGGGCAGTTTATCTGGCGGCTGGAAGCAGCGGCTGGCGCTTGCGATGTGCCTCGTACACGGCCCGGAGCTACTTTTGCTCGACGAGCCCACGGCAGGCGTAGACCCAAAGGCTAGACGCGAGTTTTGGGATATCATCCACGAGTTAGCCCAGGACGGCATCACGGTGCTAGTTTCCACGCACTATATGGACGAGGCCGAGCGCTGCCGCGAGCTCATCTACATCGCCTACGGCAAGATCCTAGCACGCGGCACGCAGTCAGACATCATCGCTAGCTACGATCTAAACGTCTGGGAGCTAAGCGGAGACGCGGCCGGGCGACTAGTATCAAACTCCGCGCTTAGCGTTTCGGCTTTCGGTAACGGCTATCACGTAACCGCAAAAGACGCGGCCGCGCTGCAAGAAGCGGTTAAAAGCCTAGAAATACCGCTAAATGAGCTAAGCCTAAGACCGATAAAAGCGAGCCTAGAGGATGTTTTCATCCACCTGCTAGAGCTTCATAAAGACGAGCGATTTTAGGAGCGGCGATGAAATTTATCTCGTTTTCTCGCACTGCAGCGATGGTCGTAAAGGAATTTCGTCAAATTTTAAGAGACCGCGCGACGCTAGCTATGATCATCGCGATGCCGATGATGCTGATGCTGCTTTTTGGTTACGCGATAAACAACAACCCGCACCACCTGCCCTCAGCCGTAGTGATCGCAGATAGCGGCGGCAAGCTCACCCGCTCGCTAGTCAGCGCGATGAAAAATACGGAATTTTTCGATGTCAAACACGTCGGCGCGGACGCGGACGGGGCCGAAGCTATGATGCAAAGCGGCGAGGCGCAGTTTATTATCTATTTTCCGCCGAATTTAGAACGCGACCTCATGCGAGGCCAAACGCCTAAAATTTTAATCGCTACCGACGCCACCGACCCATCGGCAAACTCTGGTGCCGCAGCCGCGCTGCAAATAGCCTTTGAGCAAGCTCTTGCTAGAGACAAGCCCAGCTACGCCAAGCCTAAGGCGGAATTTGAGCTGCGCGCGCACTCTCGCTACAACCCCGAGCTACTCACGCGCTATCAGATCATCCCGGGACTCATGGGTATCTTGCTCACGCTAACTACGATCCTGCTAACGAGCATATCGGTGACAAGGGAGTTTGAGCGCGGCACGATGGAAAATCTCCTAGCCGCTCCGCTGTGCCCGGCCGAGGTGATGATAGGCAAAATTTTGCCTTACCTGCTCATAGCCTACCTGCAAGTAGGCGCGCTTTTGTTGATAGCGAGGCTACTTTTTGGGCTACCCGCCATCGGCGACTGGGTGGCGCTTTTTACGGCTTGCACCTTGCTAATGCTTGCAAATTTGGGCGTGGGTTTTACTTTTAGCACGCTAGCTCGTAGCCAGCTACAGGCGATGCAGATGACTTATTTTTTCTTTTTGCCTTCGATGCTGCTGTCGGGGTTTATGTTTCCTTTTTACGGGATGCCCGCGTGGGCGCGGTTTATCGGCGAGTGCTTTCCGCTGACGCATTTTTTGCGTATCATTAGAGGCGTATGGCTAAAAAGCGCCCAGCTTAGCGATTTTTACTACGATCTAGCCGCGATTTTGGCGTTTTTATGCGTTAGCACGGCCATATCGCTCGCCAGGTATAAAAGGACGCTGGATTAAAATTACTCGGCAGTTATAAACTTTATATTCTCACCGTTTTGTAGCAGATAAACGTCTTGGCTTTGCTGCGAAAAAAGTTTTCTTTCAAAATTTTGCAAAAATAAATATTCGTCGTCTATCTTTTTTGACTTGTCTCGCAATCGCTTTATGATAATTTTATCGCTTTGGCTATGCTTTGAGATTTTAGCAAAATCATTTTCCAATATTTTCTCGGTATCCATAAGTCTTTGCATTGTGCTTATAGCCTTATCTATTTCACCGGTATTTAGATGATGTTTATAAATCAGTGCATCGCAAGTCTGCATTATCTTTTCGGCCAAAATATAGCTCTTTATAATATTTTCCTCATCTTTTTTAAGCGCGTTTTTAAAATTTATAAAATAATAAAGCCTTATCCTGTCAGCCTTAAATTTTATATCTTTTAAAAGAATTTTATCGCTTTCGTCTAAATTTTGGCTCCGGCTTAATAAATAAACGCAATTAATTAGAGCTAAAATTTCAGCTCTTTTCTCGTTTTCAAAATGCTCCAAAATTTTATCCAGCTTTTCGTTTATGCCTTTTAAATTTTCGTTTATCTCACGCATAAACTGCTGTCCAAGCGCGATACTAGCCACTTGATAAAAAGCAAACGGCGTTACGATTTTAGCTATATCTTCGCCGCCTAAAACGTTAAAAGCCGCATGCCCTTTTAGCTCGCCGTTTTCGCGTACCGCCGTACCCAACCCGCTACCGAATTTTCCATCTATCTTGCTAAGCTTACTAGCATCAACGGTGCATTTAAAGAGCTTTGAGCCCTCATTTGTTAAGCGTGCGTCTCTTAAAATTTCGGCTCCGCTTTTTACGGCGGTATCGGTTAAATTTACGCCATTGCGCTCAAGGCTGTAGAAGTGACACGTTTTAAAATTATCCAACTCTCCTATATCCGCCTCTTTTATAATTATCTCGTTCATTTTTTCCTTTTCTAGCGGGCCAAAGACCTGCGTTTTATTTATCCATATGCTTTTGTCGCAGATAAGCTATCTGCACTACAACCGGTATAGTTACTCGGTATGCCGGACCTGCTATATCAGCAGCCGTCCAGATGCCAGAAATCGTCCAGCCGATCGGCCCAGCCAAAATAGCCACCCACCTCGTAAGAGTACTGTTTCCGATTATCGTTAGTCCTTTGCCTAAAAGCGCTTTCCAAATAGCATTTACTATAACCAACGTAAATTGATACGCCTTAAATTTACCGAGCTTTATTGCCGTTTGTAACGCCATTATTACTGCTTGCGGCGTATACTTCTCTGTTTTTATATCAAGATCCTTTAAGAACCCCTTGCGCTCGCCTTCGCTCATCTTTTCAAGCGCGTCGGTCGCAATCTTTAAAAGTAGCGAAAGCTCGATATCCTCGATAGAATAGTGAGGGGAATAATGAACTTTAATTCTTTTGCAAACGTCTTCTAAAATCTCGGCATATTGAACTCCGCCGCCTCTAAAAATGTTTACGAAAGTATTACCGCCGTATCTTTGTATCTCTTCTAAAATAAGATCGATGTACTGTGCATGATCAGGATAGTGTCTGATAAATTTTTTATCGTTCGAGAGACTTTCGCTGATCCTTTAGTCATTATCTTTGCCTTTTAGGATCTCGACTAGATCGTTTAGATCTTCATTACTCATTTGCCTTAAAAACTCTAATCCGATATCGTATTTGTATGCCATTTTATTTCCTTTTTTTAGATTTATTTTATTTGAAATTTGAGTAAAATTTAAAGACCATCCGCCTTTTAAAAGCGGTATATAAAAGTGAAATTTTGGATTTTTAAATAGGTTAAATAAGGATAAATTTGCGCCTTTTAGGCAGAGCGTATTACTCTCTCGAATTTTTGATTTTTCAAGAGTTTTCCTTTGCGTTTATTTTTTGTTTTTATACAAAAAATAGCGACTGGTTGAGTCGAATTTTAAAATTTGATCCGAAACAAAATAAATCTACTCCGGATCGTCGCTAAACTCGTTATCTCTGAAAATTTTATAAAAGTCGATAAACCAAAGCGCAAACGCTACGGCGATGAGGGTTGCGGGTAGATGGATGTAAAATCCGCTCCAAACGTAAGCCAAAAAGCCCCTACAAACGCCAGCAATAATAACAAGCGCAAAGGCAATCTTGCTCAGGCGTAAAAACTCAAGCTCCTGCCCGCTGTGGCGCAGGCCTGCGATGTTAAAGATAAGCATAATGCTAAAAATAATGCCGTTTAGCGCGATGACGTGCAGCATGTTTGTCTCCAGCCCAAGCCCCAAAATCCCGCTCGCGCCGTAAATGATATAACCCGCGGCGAGCAAAAGCTGCATCAAGTAGTAATAAATCACGAAGCTATGACGCAAAAGCTCCTTGTAGTGCCACTCTTTTAGCTTGGCTAAAATCGCGCTACCGCAGGCTATCGCGGCGAAATTTACCGCCTTGCTGCCTTCAAAAAACAAGCTAACTAACAAAAATGCGCAAACGCTAACGATAGCGATATTTTTATAGACGAAATTTGGCACGAAAGCCGCGTCTTGCATACCGGACTCGCGGTTTAGCGCCTCTTTACCAAGCACGACGCTAACGCGAAAAGATACGAGCAAGATTGCGATTACGTGCAGGTGGATTTGTAAATTTAAAAATTTCTCCTCGCCGCTAAGCAGATAGTAAATCTCAAAGCCAAGAATGCCTAGTAAAAATGCTAAAACGCCCAGCTGATCGTCGTTGCGGTCAAGCCAGATCATATAAACGCAAAGCCCCGCCAAATACGCCCAAAAAAGCGCCATAAAAAAGTGCGCCGCAAACAGGCTAAAAAATGCGCTAAAAAAACTCGCCGAAAAAAACGAAAACATAACGCAGGCATGCTTTTTTAGCCCTCCGCTGAAATTCGTCCAATCAGTTAGCCCCGTTAGCAAAAATCCCGCGTACGCAAGGGCCGCGACAAGGTGCAAAAAGATAAATTTATGCCAGCTAACGAAATCTACGGGCGTAAAAAATACCGCCCCGCCTAGCACCGCGCAAACCGCGCTCGTAAGGAAAAAAATTCTCATCGGATGGGTAAAAAAGTCGTTAATCATAATAAATTTTTCCTTTAAAATTTTCGTCTATCACGCCGCTAGCGTAGGCAAAATCCCGCTGCAAAAAGGCGCGCTCAAGCTCTAGCTCGCGCTCGATCACCGCGCCCTTGCTCGCTAAAAAGCAAATTTTACTCGACATCCTAGCCGCCTCCATCCTATCGTGAGTTACCAGCACTACGCTCATGCCCTCTTCGACGCGGTGCGTGACGATGTCTATCAGGATTTCTTTCATATCATAATCAAGTCCCGAAAACGGCTCGTCCATCAGCAGCAAATCAGGCTTTGTCACGATCGCTCGCACGAAAGCAACCCTTTGGCGCATGCCGCCGCTTAGCTCATCTGGGTACTTTAGCGCGTCTTTTTCCGTTAGTCCAAGTCTAGCAAAGAGCTCTAGCACGGCCTTTTCGTCAGGCTCATCCATCACGAGTAGCACGTTATCAAGCGCGTTTTTCCACTCGAGCAGGCGATTTTCCTGAAAGAGATAGGTCGTTTTGTTAAATTTATTGATTATTTTTCCCTTACGCGGATCGATAAGCCCCGAGATCAGGCGCAGGATCGTGGTTTTACCGCAGCCGCTCGCGCCAAATAGCGTCACTACTTCGCCAGCGCCGACCTTTAAACTAAAATCGCGCACGACCTTGTCGCGTAAAATTTCGTATTCTAAATTTTGAAGTTCCAGCATAGCAAACTACCTTTTCCACGGCATTAGCGTGATCTTTAGCGGCTCGATAACCAGATACTCAAAAAGCATAATGATAGCGATAGTAAGCACGACGTAGGCCATCACTTCGGTGGTGTCTAGCATCACTCTAGCGCTAGCGATCTTAGCGCCCATACCGTCGTTTGCGCCTAGCAGCTCGCCCATGATGACGATCTTTACGCCCATGCCCACAGCGACGCTTAGAGAGCTGATAATATGGCTAGTTAGGTGCGGAACGTATAGGTGGCGAATCTTTTTGCAAATGCCTAGTTTATACGCGTCAAACATCTCCTTTAGCTCCTCGCTAACGCTCATCATACCGACCATCGAGCTAGCAAAGGTTAGCGGCAAAACCGTAATAATAATCGTAAAGATAGTGCTAGCATTTCCAAATCCGAACCAAAATATAGCTAAAACGATCCAAATAATAGGCGGCATAGAAAGCAGCGTCGTGATCACCGGCTTTAAAAATGCGGCAAAGCTTCTGTACGCTCCTGCAACCAGACCCAGCGTGATACCGATGGCACAGGCCGTACCGACTCCCACTAGCGAGCGCACGAGAGTGATGTTTATCTCGCTGTTTTTATAATCCGCCAAAAGCTCGTAAGCCCGTACGAAAACCACCTCGGGCGCGGGGAGTAAAAACTCCCCTCCCAGCTCGCTGCCGATCTGCCAAAGCGCGATAATAAGCGCTATCGTCGCAAGACCGCTAAAGCCGCCCCAAAGGTAGTCCGCGACCTTTAAAAACGCGCCGCGGTCTTTTTTGACGTTATCGACGAGTATCATAAAAATAGGCTTTTATCGGGCATTTTTCCGCCCAGAAGCTTAGGATTTAGCTCGAAAAGCACCTCAAAAAAGCTCATAAGCTCATCGGTTAAGTCCTTGGCCTTAGTCACGGTCAAATTTGAACGCTCGAACGCGTTTGCAAGTGCAGGCTCCGGAGCCGGCAGGTACTGCGCGCCGATTTGCGCCGCGCTTTGTTTGTTTTCTAGTATCCATTTTAGAGCGTTTTGCATGTCTTTGTGAAATATCTCAAAAACATCTCTGTTTGCGTTATAGTAGTCTAGATCGACGATGAGTCCGGCCTGCGGGATATATGGCTTGATACCAAAACTCTCGCCCCAAACCTCAGGCAGCTCAAAGCCCACGCGCACGTCCACGCCCATTTTCTTGCCGCGTAGTATCGCAGCCGAGCTCATCGGCTCGATCGATAGGGCCGCGTCGAAATCCTTTTGCAAAAACAGCCCTATGGCTTCGGGCGGAGTTTGAACGTAGTTGATCTCGATTTTAGAGATATCTATGCCTCGTTTTTTGCAGATGGCGTGTAGCACGAGGTCGGGCATATCGTTTTTAAACGGCATGATTAGCTTTTTGCCGATTAGATCCTCGATGCTTTTGATGTTAGGGTCTTTAACGATGATGTTTTGAAGGCCGTTAGTCATGATGTTTAGCAGGCCAAAATTTATGCCCTGATTGGCCAAATTTACGCCCACGTTGCTAGGCGCCGCGGTTAGTTTCATCTCGCCGCTAGCCACGCCGGCGCGCAGCTGATCGGGGTTGTTCCAGATCCTTAGCTTTATGTCGTGAGTTTTGGTTAGCTCGCCTTGCAGGCTCGCCACGGCTAGCATGGTGCTAGGGATCGCGGGCATCCCCCACACGTCAAATCTCTCCTTAGCAAGCAAATTCGGCGCAAAAGCAGTCGCGCCTAACGCCGCGCCAAGTCCTAAAAATCCTCGTCTGTTCATAGCTTTCTCCTTGTATTAAGATTTTAAATTTTATTTCGTTTTTGCTTTGCGGATCGGCTTCAGGCGTCAAATTTGACGATCAAATTTGAACGATAAATTTGAGCGTTAAATTTTACTTGTCCAGACCCGCACCGCAAAAATGCTAAATTTACTCGAGGCAAATTTGACTTTGCCTCAACTTATTTTTGATAATTATACCCAAGATTTAAATCAAAAATCTTGATTTAAATTTTGATTTTTTGTTGATTTGGGTTTTTAAATTTGAGTGTTTAAATTTAAATACTCAAATTTTTAAAATCCAACTTTTTTGTAGAATACTAGCCCTGCGACGCGAGAAGATGCCGCGCTGCGTATAGGCTAAATTTGGCGCTACCGCACTGCAAATTTTAAATTTGCATTTTCAAGGTGCGGGTCTCGGCGACTCAAATTTGCAAATTTGAACGTAAAACGATAAGGCGAAGTATTTTTGTTCTAGACGAGGCGCTTTTAAATTTGGCGAAGGGAGTTACCATGTAGGTAATGACCGAGCCAAATTTAAAAGCAACGAAGTATAGAGCAAAAAGACAAGCCGCCACTCAAATTTTAAAAACTAGAGTGGAAGCTAACAAACACCGCCCTCCCCGGCACACGCACCACCGGATCTGGATCTAGCACCCCTACGTGCTCGCCGCTGATAAACTCGGCGTAATTTTTATCAAAGATATTTGTCACGCCTAGCCTCACGCCCCAGCTGTTTTTAAACTCAAATCCGCCGTAAACGTCCATCGTCGTAAAGCTCTTTGCGGCTTCGCGCTTGTCGATGCCAAAGCCGGTGGATTTATCGAAATCTCCCCTATTTTGCTTTGCCACGTAGCGCACCGCGGTGCCGATGTTGTAGCTACCAAAGCTCGCGTAGTCTTTGTAGTCAAGGGCCAAATTTGCCTCAAACGGGCGGATCTGATAGAGCGGTCTGTTGTCGGTTTTGTTTTGTCCGTAGTTGTAAAATAACGAAGTTTTTAGCCCGAAATTTCGCGCGAAATTATACTCGCCGCGCAAATTTACGCTGTAAATCCTAGCATCGACGTTGCGCGTGATGACGGCGTTTTTATTCATAGGCGCGGCCGCGGCCGAGTGGCGGCGATCGTAGATAACCAGATCCTGCGCGTCGTCTGCGATAAAGTACCCGCCCAGGCTAAAGCTATCCTCGCCCTGGCGCGAGCTTAAATAATCTTTATAAAATTCGCTCTTATAAGTAAAACCCAAATTTACGCGGTTGTGACGCTCCGGTTTTAGCAGCGGGTTGCTCACCCAGCCGTTATCCATCGGACCGTAAAGCGTGTTAAATCGCTCCATATTGCCAGGCATGCGCTGCAAGCTCTCAAGTGCCGCGTAGTAGCTATCTAGCTCGTTTGGCGTGAAATCGTATTTTAGGCTAGCGCTTAGGCCGTCTTGCTTGACGCTACCGTCAAAATCATAGCCGTAAACGCTGCGGATAAGCCCTTTTACCGTCCTAAGCGGCACGGAGGGCGCGAAATATGGCTCGTTTAGCCCCTTTAAATTTGACTTCATCCAGTCGTAGTTTAGAGCAAGGCTAAGCTTGTGAGCGTCGCTAAATTTATAACTCAGCGTATCAAAAATCCTCGTTCGTTTATTTGTCACGTCGGCAAACCTATAGCCGTTAAAAACCCAGCCGCTAGGCTGTTTTACGTACCTTTTACCCTCGTGATTATCGTGCTGATAGCTTATGCCAGCTAGATTGTGAAAGTCGCCCAAGTCCGCGTCGTATTTTAGCTCGGCGTCCACGATTTTTCTATCCAGTTCGACCTTGACCGTCTGCGCCGCGCTTCTTAGGCGGTAGTTATCGGCGTTTCTGCTCACGTCGCGCAGCATCAGCTCGAAATTTAGCGTATTTGATAGATCCTCCGCGCCGATACGAGCGTTAAATTTACCGACATATCGCTCGGTTTTAACAGCATCCATGAGGTGGTGAGGCTGCTTGTCGTCGTCAATGTTATCGTGCACGAGCGTAAATCTAAACTCGCTTAGCTCGCTAGGCACGAAACCCACGACCGCGCTTTGCCCCTGCCTGGCGTAGCCGTAGTTCCACGTCCTGCCGCCGCCGTCTTTGTAGCGGTTGGCTTTAGAAAAGTTCGCGTTTAAAATCGTGTAGAAATTTGCGCCGCGGTATTTAAAAAGTCCCGAACCGTAAAACGTCCTGCCGTAAAATCCGCCCGCGACGTGAAATTTATCCATAGAATTATCGAGCAAATCCGTCACGAAAAAATAATCATCCCTTGGCGCGCGGTCGAATTGATTTTCAGGAAACGCGCTTTGAGCGATGTTTGGCGTATAAGGCGGCGGAGGCGTAAAATCCTTTATCGGCTTTATGACGTCGGGATTTGCGCCGTTTGCGAGCAGCGCCGTAGCAGCCGCAGCCAGACTGATAGCTAGTCTCATTTAAAATCCTTTATGATAATTTTGATTTTTCGTATCACAATTATATAGAAAAATGTTTGAATATTTCTTGATTTTCGTTAAGATAAGATTTATAAATTTTCGCGCGGTTTGGTTTGCAGACGGCGGCAAATTTGACGCTAGCGAAGTTAAATTTGATAAAAGCAAATTTTAGGCAAAGAGTGAATGGCCTAAATCAATACGTCAAATTTAAAAACTCGTATTAACATTTTCAGGGTGCAGGTCTCGGTGACTCAAATTTATAAATTTAATGTCAAATTTGAACGTAAAACGATAAGGTGCAGTATTTTTTCGCTAGACAAGGCGGAATTTAAATTTTAAGCGTAGGCTAGACAGATAGTCTGCCGAGCTTAAAATTTAAATTTCAACGCCGTATAGCGGAAAAAGACAAGCCGTTAAGGATAAAAGAAACTAAGTATCTGCGTCGCCGCTTTTTCTTCTATGTATGGGATTATGTAACTTGGCGAATAAAGATTCTGGCCGCTTTCGATCTCGAGATTGGTCCTTTGCTCGCTGCCGTTTGCACGGATCATCACGCTGATAAAGGCTCTGTAAAGATAATAATCCGTCCTGTCGTAAAAATCATCGTCAAACGGGTTGCCAAAAAGCATACCAAAGCCCATACTACGCCTGTATCCGTAGCTGCCGAAACCATAACCCATGCTCATATACGCGCGCGGGCGTTCGCGTCGCTCAAAGCGCTGCAAGCTCGCAAAATCGCCCATTATCACGATATCGGCGTTCTTTTGATCGAGGCTTTGCGTAAAGCCGTTTTGCAGTAGCTTGTTTCGCACGGTGTTTTCTAGCGTGTTTGCGTAGCCGCAGGAGTTTTTAAAGTAAACGTAAACGCTGCGCGAGGCTTTTTTTACGTCGCCGTTAGTGATAAAAATAGGCATCGTGCTTCTAGCGTAAAGCTCGGGCGTGCGGGGCTCGCCGCAACCTACGAAAAAAATCGCAAATAGCAAAATAGAGAAAATTTTTAGTTTCATTTCGCGTCTCCTTATTCAAATTTGACCGCCGCAAATTTAACGCGGACGGGTCAAATTTAGGATCAAATTTAAGCGTATTTTACTACTAAATCTTTACGTTTGAGTAAATTTATAATACCAGCTTGATCTCGTTTTCTAGAGTGGCTTTTGGAGTGAGTCCGATGAAGCGCTTTTTGAGATTGCCCTCGCCGTCAAAGACGAATATCGCAGGCACGCCCATCACGCCGCCCACTGCTTTGCTAAAATAATCGACCGAAACTTTATCGCTAATCACGTCGTAGTCGATATGGTGCTGCTTCACCATATCGATATCTTTATCAAATCCAAGGCTGGGTCCAAATATCCCGTAAACGCCGAATTTGTCCTTAAGCTCGGAGTAAATTTCATTTACGATCGGAGCTTGCGCTACGCAGGCGCCGCAGGAAGTGCCGAAGAAAAAGAGCATATAGGGCTTGCCGTCCGTTTTAAGTCGCCTGCCCTCGGGAAAATAGTGCGTATCGACGCCCTTTGGCGAGTTTAGGCTGATATGGTGCTTGTCAAAGCCGCTATTTCCGCAGCCTGCTATCATCGCCGCCGCAAAGGCTAACAATATATATTTTTTTATCATAATTCTCCCAAATTTAAGCCGTCGCAAAGGCGCTTTGGCCGCTTGGCTGAGCAGCTAACCTCTCGCACGCCTCCGCGCGCTCGCCGTCGCTCACGTAGTGGATATTTTCCATCTTGCCGTGCCTTAGGTAGACGATCTTGTCGCCAAACTGCCCAAGATCCGGGTTGTGCGTGATGAGCAGGATGGTTTTGCCCTCGCTTCGCAGCTTTTGAAATAGCTCCAAAACTACTCGTTCGTTTGCTTCGTCGAGGTTGCCCGTCGGTTCGTCGGCTATCAAGATATCAGGATCGTTTATTAGGGCGCGCGCGATGCACAGACGCTGCTGTTCGCCGCCACTAAGCTGACTCGGACGGTGATCTAGCCTGTGTCCTAGCCCCACTCGCTCGAGTGCCTTTTTAGCGTCCTCTTCATCCACGCTGCTGTGATAGTACTGAGCTATCATCACGTTTTCGACGCAGTTTAGGTAGGGGATGAGGTGAAACTGCTGAAATATCAGCCCGATCTTTTCGCGGCGAAATTTGAGCGTCTCCTCGTCGCTAAGCCTACTAGCGTCGTCTCCGCCTAGCGTGTACGTGCCTGCGGTTGGCTCGTCCATCAGCGAGAGGATATTTACCAGCGTACTTTTGCCGCTACCGCTTGGGCCCATTATGCTGACCCACTCGCCGGCGTTTACGTCAAAGGTAATGCTCTCTAGCGCTTTTACTTCGCCGAATCTTTTTTCTATCCCGTTTAATCTTATCGCGTACTGCATATTATTCTCCTCTTAAAATATCGGCCATCTTGTTTTCTAGCGCCCGTTTGATCGGATAGATCGAGGCCACGCCCGCAAAAACGAGCGAGATAACCATCGCTATCGGTATGCTCATAAATCTAAAATCGATGCTCGAATCAAAAATCGCGTAACCTAAAATTTGCGCTAAGCCGTAGCCTAAAATCGCGCCTACAAAAGCCGCCGCAAACGCCGTGACGAAAGTCTCGACGCCGAACAAATTTAACACGTTTTTCTTGCTAGCGCCCAGCGCTCTAAGCAGCGCGATCTCCTTTGAGCGCGAGAATAAAATCGCGCTTAGCGTCGTGTTTACGCACATCGAAGTAATCAGCAAGATAACAAAGCTAACAAGCGCCATCAAAAGCTTAATCTTATCCAAGATTAGACCCTCTGATTTTGAAATTTTAGCTACGGGCTTAACGGCGATTTGCTCGTCGCTAAGGCTCTTGCCAAGCTCGCTTATGTAGTCAAATTTACCCGTTACTACGGCCTCGGCGTAGTTTAGAGTATTTGGCTCGTTTGCTATCTTTTGCGCTAGAGGTAGCGAGATGATGAGTAGCGAGTCCTCTTTATCGCCGTCTTGCACGATGCCGCGGATCTTTACCTTTTCGCCAGAATTCGCGCCGATTTGTCTTACTTCGATCACGTCGCCGACCTTAAAGCCGCTTTGTTTAGCTAGATCGGTACCGATTAGCGCGTTTCTCTCGTCAAAATCAAGCGTTATGCCCTGCCCCTCTTTAACCTCCAAAAACGGCTTAACCCGAGTTAGATCGCTAAATTTGACGCCCATGGCGATCGCAGTCGTTGGGCCTATGTTTACCTGCGTGAAAAGATATCCGCTCTGTCCGATTAGCTTGTCGCTTGGGATTTTGGCGATCTTTTCGTTAAATTTAGCCTCGTCTATCGCGTCGCTAACGGGGTCTGCCGGAGCGAAAACCACGTTAGCGCCGTAGCTTTTTAGCTCCTTCGTTACTTTTGAGTCGATATCTAGATATACGTTTACAAACGCCGCCGTCACGCACGCTCCAAGCAGGATAGAGACGATGATGACGCCTACTCTAGCCGCGCCAAAGCGCAGGCTTTTAAAGATGACGTTATAAAAAAAGCCCTTATTTGCGATCATATAGCACCTCCGCAGGCAAGAGTTTGACGACGCTTCTCATCGGCACGAGCGAGCCCGCGATCGAGATAAGAAGCGCAAAAGCGATACTAAGCGGAAGCACGATCCACGCGATGCCGATGCCGTAACCAAAGATACTGTAAGCGATTATGTAGCTTAGCGCGTAGCCCAAAAACGCTCCCAAAATGCCCGCAAAAAACGCCACGACTAGGCTTTCGCTCGCAAAAAGGGCGTAAATTTCAAAGTTGCTGGCACCTATGGCTTTTAGCAGGCCGATCTCTTTTTTGCGTCTGTAAATTTCGCTAGTCATCAGCGATGTAATGCCGATAGAAGAGACCGCAAGCGCGATGATGCTCACGATACCCATTAGGCTTTGGATTTTTTTCACTATGTTACTCTCGGCGTCGCTTACCTGCATCATCGCCTTTGCCGCTACGCCCGCATAGTTCTCCTCAATCTGATAAGCTATGGAGCTAACGTAGGCCGAGCAGTACCACATATCGTATTCGGCGCTGTCTAGGTTGTCTAGATTTCGCCTAGCCTTGACGGATAGGTCGTTTTCTGGGATCGTCATCGCTGAAACTTCGGCTTTTGAGTATTGGCCGGGCTTATTTAGAAGCTCTTGGGCGAGCTTTAGCGAGGTTACGATTTTATAGCTTTCTTCGCCGGCTCCTTTTAGCACGCCCGCGATTTTTACGCTACGTCCGTTTAAATTTAGCTCGCTGCCGACGCTCAAATTTCGCTTTGCGGCTAAATTTTCGCCCACGAGCACGTTTTGCGTATCGTCGTCCTCTATCCATTTACCGTCGACCGCCCAAAAGCCAAACAGCGTTTTCACGCCCGTTTTAAACTCGGGCTCGTCGGCTACGTTTGCAAATTTATCAAACCAAGTGCCCGTGATTTGGTATTTTTCGCCGCTAGCGTCCTTTACCTCGCCGTTTAAAAACGGAGCAAACGCTACGATATTATTTCGCCAAAAAATTTCCTTGATCTTATGCAAATCCTCTTCGTTTAGGTAGTTTTGCGATTTTAGCGGGGTGAAGTTTTTACCCTCGATCTCGATAGCTAGCGCTTCGCCCTTTGGCAAGACGACGATGTTTGAGCCGTAGCCGCGTAGCTCGCTAGCGATCTGATCGCCGATTTTTAGCGTGATATTTAGCATACAAGCGATCAAAACCGTCGCCAAAAGTATGGTGATAAAGGCCATTCCTTTTTGCACCTTCGAACCGGTGATCGAGCTTTTTATGAGCCTTAGTTGCATATTTTTCATTTTAAAGTCCCGTTTATATCGACGTATTTTTCAGGGTTGGCTTCAAATTCCGCCTGAGTTTTTTCGTTTTCAAAGAAATACGTCCTATTGTAGTATAAATAAGATTTCGAGCCGATGTTGCTTACTTTTTTGCGGCTTACCGGATCTAGCACCATCTTTTCGATAACTTTTGAGAAGTAGTTCGCACCGCTTTGGATGGTATCTAGCGTAACGGTTATAAATTTGCCGTCAAATTCAAACGGCATAGGTATCGGGTTGCAGCCGCCCTCTTTGCCCACCGACGGCAAGAATATACGCACGTTACAAGAGATACAGATGAGATCGGCATCCTTTTTGATATAACCCATATCGCCGCATATCGCGCACGCGTCAAAGACGATGATCGGCGATGCGCGGTCGGCGAAGCGGTTTAAGAGGAAAAACCTTATCTCCCTGCCCTCGTCGTTTATGTAGGCGTAGCGGTGAAGTTCGTTGTCGGCGAGTTTTTCGACGTCGAATTTAAACTCGTTATTTACGGGTTCTACGATGATAGGATCAGAGATCTCGGGCGGTTTAGACGCGTGCAAGTCGTAGTAAAGCCCAAAAATCAGAGCCGTGACAACGATAGCTGCACTGCTTTTGGAGTTTGCCGCCATGAAATTTCTAGCCGCGTTGTTAAATCTAAATTTGTTCGAGCCCACGACCGATTTTACGAGCGGAGCCGGGCGTTTTTTGAAATTTATAACCGCCAAAACCAAAACCGAAAAGATAAAAAAATACTGCGAAAAGGTCGTGTAGTAAATGCCCTTGGCCACGAGCGAGAGCGCCCACGGATATGTAGGTATCATGCCCGCTCGCATAAACTCAAGCCCCGTGTTTGAAAGAGCCTGCACTATCAAAACTGCAAGAAAAAGAAGCGAAAGCGTCCATAAGACGTGCTTGCATAGGCATTCTTTTAAATTTGAAACGACGAAAAACAAAATCAGTAAAAGCAAAAACGCAAATATCATCAAAAATAGGCTGATGATGGACTGCGTATCGAGTAGCTCACCGGCAAATACCGGAAAATTCGCGCTAGCGTGAGCGTAGGTCAAGCCGTAGCCCGCACCGAGGGCGAAAAACGTTATCATCTTTGCAGGGTTAAATTTGATAAAAATCCAAAGCGCGCTAACTAGCAAAAATACCAAAGTAGCCGCGTCAAATACCATTTTCACGCCGGCATCGTGAAGCGTGAGTCTAGCGATCTTAAAAACGACTATGCCCGCTGCGATACCCAAAACCGAGGGTAAAAATAGCGCTTTTAGGCTCTTTTTGTCGTTGTTTAACGCTGCAAAAAGGACAAATCCCAGTAACGATGAGATAACTTGGACGAAATATATAGACATGATCAGCCCTAAAATTTGAGAATTTAAGTAAAATTTAGAGCGGACTTAGCCGCTCTAAGCCCGAATTATTTAGCAGGCGCTCCAGTGTATTGGAATTTATAAGTCGTAGTGAAAGGCTCAAACCATTTACCTACGCCTGTTTCTTTATCCGCATGACGACCGAAGCCTTGTTTTTCAGGATTTTCTATATGAAATTTTAGCTCGTAGTTGCCCACGCCCGTATCCATTTTTAGGTTGGCTCCGTAGTGAGGGCCGTCTTGAGCGACCATAGGCATAAACGTACCTTTTTTAACTTTGCCGTTATCTAGGTTTTTTAGCTCGTAATTAATTTTAAGATAAGGGATCCACTCACCGGCCGCAAAACCGTTTTTATTTCCCTCGATAGCGTGTATGTCGGCCTCTAGGTGGATGTCGGCTTTACTTGGAGCTAGGTCGATGCCTTTTGGCTCCATGTCGATAGGCTCTAGATAAACGGCAGCTATCTCCATACCGTTGATTTCTACCGGATCGCCGATAGGAAACTCGCCTGCTAGGGCAACTGAAGCAGCAAGGCTAAATGCCAAAGCTGTTTTAACAAATTTGTTCATGTTCTCTCCTTTAATTGGTTTGTAAATTTATTTTTAAGCTTCGCGGCAACCCGCGAAGCCGGAAATGTCAAATTTAAGCCTCTTTGGCTTGCTTATTTTTCATTATGATCACGCCGATGATTAGCGCCGCTATCATGATAGCCTGCGGCACCAAACTCTCGTAATACGGATAAATACCCAGCCACTCGATGGTCGGGAAGCCCTCGATCTTAGTCGGAACGAAAATTTTACCCTCGACGAACTCCATAAGCCCCTTGCCCACAAATACGATCGACATATAAAAAATGATCGCCGAAGTGACCAAGAAAAACGGCTTGATCGGGATTTTAATAGCAAAAACTTTAAACACGTAGTAAGTAACTAGCAAGACAACGAGTCCTACTACAAATCCCAGAGCTATCATCGAGTAGCCTGCGCTATCTTTAGCGTCAAAAATCAGCGCCTGATAGAAAAGCACGGTCTCCGCGCCCTCTCTAAATACGGCTAAAAATACCGTCCACCAAAGCGCCTTAGCAGAGCCTGCGGATATCGACTCGCTGACGTGGCTTTGGATATATTTGCTCCATTTTTTCGCGCCCGCGTTTGAAAGTAGCCAAAAACCGACGTAAAAGAGCAGTCCCACGGCGATAAGCATCACCGCGCCCTCCATCACCTCTCTTTTTTGACCAGCAGCGTCGGCAAATATCAAATTCATAATCCACGCCATAACAAAGCTTAACACGACCGCTACGGCAAGCGAGCTATAAACGATACTCATGCGTTTTTCGTTGCCGGTTTTTAGTAGATACGCTACGACGGCCGCTACGATAATGAGAGCTTCAAATCCCTCGCGAAGTATGATCGTAAGCGCGTAAAGAAATAGCGCCCAAGGCGAGCTACTACCGCTTGTTTTTTCTAGCGCGGCGTCTAAATTTGCTCCTAGGTTATCGGCTGCTTGCTGGAGTCTTTCGACGCTCACGCCCGCTTTCATCAGCGCGACCACTTCGCCGAAATTTCCTTCTATCTTAGTTTTTAGGCCGACGTCTATCGCGCCTACTTTGTTTTCCATGCCGCTACCTTCGAACTCGTCGAAGTAGATATCCTGCGCATCGCTCATAGCCTTAGCTACGTCTTTTGCGGCGTAAAGTTTGATCGCGTCGGCGATTTTTGCCTTTATGTTTGCAACCACCGGCGCAAAATCAGTAGCCGCTTCATCCTCGGCATTATCAGGTAAAACCACGTTTGTAGCTAGCGAGCCCGAGTCCATAGGTAGCTTGGCGACGTTTTCGTATATCAGCGCGTCAAGCTCTTCTAAATTTGACTTTAGTACGTCGGCGGCTACGTCGTTGTTTATCGCTATTATCGCCGAACCCATACGCTTTTGAATGTCGCCGTCGATACCCTGCCCGCCGTTTATAAATCTACGGATAGCTTCTTCTAGCTTTGTGTTTCGGTATAGCTCAAATTTGGCTTTGTTGTTTATCTGCTGCTTTGCTGCTTCTTTGTCGCCCTGTTCGTAAGCCGCGCCCGCAGCGCTAAGGGCTGTTTTTATATCGTTATAAACCACCTGCCAGTGCGGCTCTATAGTGGCGCTACTTGCAGTTTGCGCCGTAGTTTGGCTAGCCTCAGTAGCTTTAGCGGTCTGCGCGGCGTCTGCGTTTTTAGGATCGGAGTACTCGCCCACTAGCTTGTGACCGGTGTTTATGATGGGCAAAACCTCATCCATCTCTTTGTTTAGCTCGTCCATTATCGCTTGTATCTCTTCTACGGATTTTTTAGCGATGATGGCTTTGCGGATCTTGCCGAATTTAGACTCCATCGAGTAGGCTTTTTTCTGCCCCAAATTTACCCTGATCGCCGCTTCGATGTTTTCGAAATGCCCAAAATACGCATTTTGCGTAGTGGTTTTGGCCTCGTCGATCTTACCCTCTTTATACTGCTCGATAATGCTTACGAACGAATCTTTTATGCTCTGTATCTCAGGGCCGTAGTCGGTATCGGCCGCATTTAGCATAAAAGGGATAAAAAGCGCGAGTATAAATTTTAAAAATTTGCTCATAAAAAACTCCGATAAAATATGTTTTAAGCGGACATTTTACCATTTCAAAACTTTAGCGAAAATAAAAACGGCTATCAAGTATCAATCTTATCAACAAGCTATATTTTTTGATTATTAGATTGATCCGACTTTGAAATTTGAGTAAATTTAAGAGGTAAAATTTGAAAGAAAATTCGGGAGCGAGTCGCCCCCGAATTTGAGTTAGATAGTAGCGCCCGCTTGTCTTAGCATAACGCGTTTACGATATACGTTTGACACGTCTGCGGCGTCGCCTACTAGTAGCGCGTTGGTGGCGCAAACGGCGGCGCACATAGGGACTTTGCCCTCTGAGATGCGGTTTTGGCCGTACATATGAAGCTCCTCGTGAGAGTTCGTCTCCTCAGGGCCTCCCGCACACATGGTGCACTTATCCATAGCGCCTTTTATGCCAAATGCTCCGTCTCTTGGGAACTGCGGCGCGCCAAATGGACATGCGTATAGGCAGTATCCGCAGCCGATGCATTTGTTTTTATCGTGAAGCACGATACCGTCGGCTCTGATATAAAAACAATCAACCGGACACACTTGCTCGCAAGGAGCGTCGGTGCAGTGTTGGCAGGCTATCGTAGTCGATACTTCCTTGCCCTCTATACCGTCGTTTAGCGTGATGACCTTGCGGCGGTAGAGCCCCACCGGGAGCTCGTGAGCCGAAGAGCAAGCGACCTGGCATCCAAAGCAGCTGATACATCTATTTGTATCTACGAAAAATTTCATTCTTGCCATCTCTTACTCCTTAGACTCTATTTTCGCCGTATTCGTGGAAGAAGGTGTTAAAGCCCTCTCCGTCCGCTTTTTCTATCCTGCAAAGTCCGGCGTTAAATTCCGAAATTTGAGTAACCGGATCAAAGCCGTAGTTTGTTACGGTATTAAAGCTCTCGCCGATCGTATAAGGCTTAGTACCTTCAGGATAGCGATCCTCTAAGCTCACGCCTTGCATAACGCCCGCGAAGTTATACGGCATACAAATTCTATCCGGCGTAACCATCTGAGTATGATAGCAGCGAACCTTGATCTTAGTGCCTTGCGGAGAGTGGATCCACATCATATCGCGATCTTGGATGCCGTATTTTAGAGCAAGCTCAGGGTGAACGTTAGCAAACATCTCAGGCGTGATCGCCGCTAGATACTTACTCGTTCGTTCGATCATACCAGCACCGCTTAGGTTTACTAGGCGCAATGTACTAAATACGATAGGGAATTCCTTACTCCAGTCTTTTGCTTGCTGCTCGGATTTATATTTCGTCTCGACGCGGAAGTTTCTAGCCTGATCGTCGAAAGTCGGGTATTTTTGTACCAAATCCCAGCGCGGAGAGTGGATAGGCTCGCGGTGTTTAGGGATCGGATCTAGGAATTCCCAAACGATCATTCTAGCCCTTGCGTTACCAAACGGCACTACGCCTTTTTCGCGGCATTTTTCTAAGATAAGTCCGCTGTGATCCGTACTCCAAGTAGCTCCCATCAGTCTTTTTTCTTCTTCGGTTAAGGTTATACCTAGGACTTTTTCGATATTTTCTTTGGTAATTTGCGGATAGCCGCCTTTTACGTCCGATCCTACCAAAGTCGTATCCTCGCTAGCTAGCTGACTAACGCCGTTATGCTCTAAGCCGAAACGATTTCTAAATCCGCAACCGCCCTCTGCATAAGACTTGCTCATATCATAAAGTATCGGGGTACCAGGGTGTTTTTCGTCCCATGCCGGCCAAGGTTTGCCGTAGTATTCGCCTTTTACGTCGCCGCCGATACCCATTAGCGTATCAGGGTCGAAATTTTGCCAGTTAGCCTGATGTCTTCTAAACATCTCGGCCGTTCTACCGGTGTAGCCGATAGATTTACCCATGCGAGCTATCTCGTTTGTAGCGTCGTCAGGCCATACGAAGTCGTCTTTAACTTGTTTTGGCTCGTTATTTACGGTCGCCATCTTCATGCCTTTTACATACTCGTCGTAAAAGCCGAATTTTTTAGCAAATAAGAACATGACTTCGTGGTCTGCTTTACTCTCGTAAAGCGGCTCAACGACTTTTGTTCTCCATTGACCAGAGCGGTTAGTCGAGCTTATATGACCTTCGTTTTCAAACGCAGTAGCCACCGGAAGTACGTAAATTCCGTCTTTTCTATCTGAAAGGATAGCAACCTCGTTTACGAACGGCTCCGCAACTACTAGCATATCTAGCTTGTCGACGGCTTGCTGAATTTTTGTAAGGTGAGCCATAGAGGTGATACCGGTTCCTTGAACCCAAAGAACGCGAAGCTTGCCGCTAGTAAAAGTCTTTTCCTCTTTTAAAACGCCTTGCCACCATTTTGATAGCGACCAGCCTTTTTCGTTTCTCCAGTTTCTATCTTCCGGATTTTGCGGATCGTGATAAAAATACTCTTCAAATACGGTATTTTTTACCGGAGCGCCGCCTTGTTTCGGCTCTTTTGTCGAAACCGCAAATCGTTTGATAAACTCGTCGTAATCAACGCCCCAGCCTTTGCAGTAGTATTTCCAAGAAGCATCTCCTAGTCCGTAATACATAGGAAGAGTGTCTGAAAGGTTACCCATATCGGTAGAGCCCTGAACGTTATCGTGACCGCGGATGATATTACAGCCGCCGCCCGGTTTACCCATATTGCCTAGGATTAGTTGAAGGATAGGTAAAATTCTGGTATTTGACGTTCCTACCGAGTGCTGAGTGATACCTAGAGCCCAGATAACCGTTCCCGGTTTCGTATGCGCCATTATGTTAGCAGCCTCTATGAGTCTATCTACCGGTACGCCGGTAACGTCCGAAGTAAGCTCAGGAGTCCAGTGTTCGGCCTCTTTTCTAACCTCTTCGATGCCGTAGGTTCTGTTTTCTAAAAATTCTTTATCTTCCCAGCCGTTTTTAAGGATAATGTGAATAAGTCCGTAAATAAGAGCTACGTCCGTTCCTGAACGCTGACGCAAATAAAGATCCGCGTGCGCAGCCGTTTTAGTAAAATTCGGATCCGCCACGATTAATTTTGCGTTGTTTCTATCTTTAGCTTGCAACATATGCTTCATGCCGCCGACGGGATTTGCTACAGCCGAATTCGCACCGATACAAAAGATCGCTTTTGAATTTGCCGTCATATCTCCGAAGTGATTCGTCATCGCGCCATAACCCCAAGTATTCGCCACACCGGCGACTGTTGCGCTATGTCAAATGCGTGCTACGTGATCGTTGCTGTTTGTGCCCCAAAACGCCGCAAATTTGCGGAAATAATAACTTTGCTCGTTGTTAAATTTAGCCGAACCCAAGAAAACTACGCTATCAGGACCGTCTTCTTTACGGATTTGTAGCATCTTGTCGCCGATTTCGTTTACGGCTTGTTCCCAGCTGATGCGCTCCCATTTTCCGTTTACTTTTTTCATCGGAAATTTGATGCGTTGTTTTGATTTCGTAAGGTCGATCTGATCGATTCCCTTAGAGCAGTGCGAGCCCTGAGAGATAGGGTGATACATAGCCATATCTTGGCGTACCCATACTCCGTCTTTTACCTCGGCTTCGATACCGCAACCCGCAGAGCAAATAGAACAAATCGTTCTAACCTTTTTTGAACCTTCGTAAGGATTTTTTATCTCCTCGTTGGTTGCCTTTCTAAACGTCTCGTTTTCGCCAAATGCCATCGTGCTACCGGCACCAAGAGCGGCAAGCTTTAAAAACGAGCGTCTTCCTATGCGTGAATCACTCATGGTTTTCTCCCTTAGTAAGCGATCTTATAGTAGTATTCCCACTCTTTGCTTTTTTTGTAAAGCACCTCTTTTTTGCTCGACTTGCCGACAACTACGCCGTTGTCGTCAGGAGCAAGCTCGTCGCTAGTCGGTTTTGCGATAGCTGCGGCGGCCAATACGGTTCCGCCTACCGCGCCGACCTTCAGAGATTTTTTGAGAAAATCTCGTCTTGATCCTTGCATGTTTTCTCCTTATTAATCCCAAATTTGAAATTTTTGAGACGTTTTTAGAAAGATATTGTTCAAATTTTGCATATTTCCTAGGCGTAGTGCGCCTTACAGGCGCGTATTTTAGGGCACTTGCATATTTTAAAATATCACTGTGCAAATTTAGCATATTTTGAGAATAAATGAAGTAAAAATATTAGATTAATTATGAAACTTAATAAATAGTTAAGGAAATCTAAAATTTAGCTTAAATTTCAATACTACATATCAAGTTATAAAAGTATATTTTATGAAAATTTAGGGCTTTTGAGCTAAATCTGGTAAATTTAGCTCAAATTTGCGCTAGAGATTATTTTTGCAGGTCGCTTAAATTTACTATAAAAGGCACGGAGCGAACGCCGGCGGCGGAGTATTTTTGTCTTAAGTTATCCATCGCTTTTACGTCCGCGTCGCTAACGGCGCCGTCTGCTACCTTATAGTCGTCCGCGAAATATTTTCGTAAAATTTTGATCTTGTCGCTATCGGTTTTCGCGCTTGCTGCGTCTTTATATATCAAAAAGCTCTTTTGCAAAGACGAAACGTCGTGAACCGGAGTTAAGATTAGCTTTACGTTGCTTTCTTTTAGCGTCGCTTCGATCTTTTCAAGCTCTAAGCGGCAGTATGGGCACTCGGGATCCGAAAACATCACGATAGTAGGCTTTTTGGAGTCGTTTCCTAGAGTGATGATATTTTCTTTTTGCTCGTTTTTATAGACTTTTGAGATGTTTTTCGCTGCTATTTCCTTTTTTATCTCTTGCATGTAGGCTTTTTGCGCCTTTAGGTCGATGATGTCCGGGAAAAGTAGGTCGCCTTTAGTAAAGATAACCTCGTCTTGGCTGACTTGGCCGTTGCTCAAATTTACCACGACCGCTTCGATGCCGTCGGCTATCGGTTTACGCTCAGTTACGCTTACTTTCACGCCCTCGCCGACCATCTGCGAATAAAACCCGACTACTTGCTCGTTTGACGCCGCAAACATCGCGCAGGCCGCCATTAGCGACAAAACTATTTTTTTCATTTCATTCCTTTTTAAAAATTTGCGCGGATTATATTTGCTTTTTTTAAACAGATAAAAAATCACGCTTTTAAAACTCGGTCCGTGCCGTTTTTAACGATATTTGGATCTAGATCGAGTTGCTCGAGGTAGGCGATTATGTATTTTCTACTCAAATTTAACGCCTCTTTCGCGTTTGTTACGTTTACGAATCCCTGCGCTACGATGATAGCTTTTAGCTTCGCAAGCGCCTCATTTAGGGCTTTTGACGTTACGAAAAGATTATGCGCGAGCCTCACCACGCGTCCGATGCCCGTTAGCTTTTTTAGCGCATTATCGCCGCTAACTCGGTCTATCTCAAGCTCGTCGTAGATGTTATAGGGCGCCAGGGGAGCTAAATTTCCGCTTTGCAAAATCTCGTAAATTTTCTCCTCGAGCCTGATTTTTAGCTTGCTCATATCGACGCCCGTTTTAGTATAGACGCCGTCGTTTTTGCTTATCGCGCCCGTGCTTTCTAGCTCGTCAAGCGCCTTTTGAGCGATGCTTTCGCTAGCCCATGAGAGCTTTAAGCTGATACTCGTAGCCGAAAATACCGCAAATTCATTCTTTTCTATCATAAATTTGACCGCGCTTTTTATCCGATCGACCGCGCTTAGATCGTAGATATTTAGCGCTTTTTCATCGACGAATACGTTTGGCGTTTGTTTTGCTATCGCTACGGCCTCCTCGTGATTTAGCCCGAAGCGCTGATAGGCCGAGATGATGCCAAAGCCGTTTTTATGCGTATCTTTTAGCATCGCAAAGGCGCTTACGAAATCCTTCTTAAGCAACGCGTTTAAAAAAGAAATTTTGCTTGATTTTTTCATCGGTTCGCTCACGGCGTTTAGCACCCTGCCGCCGCCTATGACGCGACCGTTTGCGATGAGCACGAAGGATTCGTCAAATTTCAAAAACATATCCCTTTCAAATTTAAACGTCGCAAATATCCCGCCCTCTTTTTGGCTTAAAATCAGCGCTTTTGCGGCCGCGGCTTTTGCGCCGACGCAAAACGTCACGTTCTGCCCGTGCGTTAGCTCGCGCGCAAAAACGATCGCGTCTATCTCGCGAAATCCCCTAAAAAAGCCCTTTTTACTAAGCAACTGGCCTTTTTTTAGATCATTTAGCTCGATACCCGTCAAATTTAGCGCCACGCGGCTACTCACGCCTGCGCGCTCAACGAAATTATCGTGGCTCTGCACGCTTCGCACCTGCGCTTCTTTGCCCGCGTCATAGTTAAACAGCTTCTCGTTTTTGCTCACGCTGCCCTCTATCACGGTGCCCGTGACTACGTTTCCGATACCCTTTAGGCTAAAAACGCGGTCGATGTAGTATCTAAAAACGCCCTCTTGCTCGCGGTTAGCCGCCTTTAGCGTGAAAAGATAATTTCGCAGCTCGTCGATACTCGCGCTATCTTTAATGCTAACCGGGAAAATCTCTAAAATTTGCAGATTTTTGTAGTTTTGCGCGGCGGAGTAAATTTCGTTTTTTCGTTGTTCGATCAGCTCGGGAGTAGCCAAGTCGCACTTGGTAAGAGCCACGACGAGCGAACGAACTCCAAGGATATTTAAAACCTCCAAATGCTCCAGAGACTGCGGCATAAGCCCGTCGTTTGCCGCCACAACAAAAAGGCACGCGTCAAATCCATACGCGCCGCTAATCATCGTTTTGATCAAATTTTCATGTCCCGGCACGTCGATAAATGCGATATTTTCGCCGTTTCTGCTCAAATTTGAAAAGCTAAGATCGATCGTGATACCGCGCTTTTGCTCCTCCTCGAGTCTGTCGCCCTCAAAGCCGTTTAGTTCCTTTATCAGCGCCGTTTTACCGTGGTCGATGTGCCCGGCCGTTCCTATTATTAAGCTCATTTTTCATCCGTTTCGTTGATTTTTTCTATCAAATTTTGCACGTCCGCGTCCAGCACGCTGCGAAGATCGAGTAAAAATTTGCCCTCCTCGATGCGGCCGATCACGAGATTTTTCCTAAATTTAGCCTCGTTCTCGTTCGCGTTTCCTTTGACGGCCAGCGCGACGCTAGGTATGCGTTTGTTTGGCATCGTGCCGCCGCCCACATAGGTTGTAGTGTGCACGACTTCAAGCGGAGTTTTTAGCCGCGAGTTTATGAAATTTGCCGTGTTTTCTAGCTCCTCTACGTTTTTATACAGCTGCTTTATCGTCGTGATAAGCTCAAATTCACGGTTTGCGTAGGCTTTGACGCTTTCAGCCAGTAGCGAGATGATCACCTTATCTACGCGCAGCATTCTTAGTAGCTGATTTTTCTTTAGTTTTGCGATGAGACCCTTTTTGCCTAGGATTATGCCGCACTGCACGGAGCCAAAGAGCTTATCGCCGCTAAAGCTAACGAGCGAGGCGTCTTTTAGATTTTTTAGATTGGGCTCGTTGCGCTCGAGACCGTAAGGTAGCTCGCCGTAAAATCCGCCGCCAAGATCGAAATAATCAATGAGATTTCGCTCCCTCGCCAGCGCGCTAAGATCCGGCATCGCTACATCCTCGCTAAAGCCTACGATATCGAAATTTGAACGATGAACCTTTAAAATCAGCTTCGAGTTTTCGTTTACCGCGTCCTCGTAGTCGCGCAGGTTGGTTTTATTGGTAGTGCCCACTTCGCGCAGGATCGCGCCCGAGTTTGCCATGACTTCTGGCACGCGAAAGCTCCCGCCGATCTCGACTAGCTCGCCTCTGCTGATGATAGCTTCGCCGCCTTTTGAGAAGGTATTTAGCACCAAAAACACGGCGCTTGCGTTGTTATTTACGATGACGGCGTCCTCAAATCCGAAAAGCTCCGCGAGCAACCCGCCCACGTAGTCGTAGCGGTTTGAGCGGCCGCCCTTTTCGACGCTGTACTCTAAATTTGAATACCCCGTAATCACGGGCTGGGCTCGGCGTAAAATTTCCGGATCGATCGCACTGCGGCCGAGATTGGTGTGGATGATGACGCCGGTTGCGTTTATCAGGCTGCGCAGGCTCAAATTTGACGCTTTTTCGTATCTTGCGAGCGTGCTTTGGACGATGGCTTCAAGCCCCGGGCAGTTTTGCCCGCCTAAAATTTGAGCGCGCAGGCTCTCTAGCTCGGCCCTAGCGACTTTGGTTAGCGAGCTCGTGTCAAGCCCGGAAAATCGCTCATTTTTTATAAATTTATCTATCTGCGGGAGTTTTCGTAGTTCGTTCAAATTTGCTCCTAGTAAATTTGTGTTACCGAGCGCGATTTTAGCATAAATTTGGATAAATCTAATCTTATTAAAAAAAATAAATGTAAAAATTCAGAGCCTATTAATGCCTTTAGTATTAAAATGCGCTTAATTTTGATAACGCGCAGCGCGGGGAGAAAATCATGAAAGAATTCGGTTTTTACAACGATTTTGACGAAAATTTGATGCTAAACGAGCAGATCGAGATAAACGGCGAAGGCGAGTATCTCGTCTCAAATTCGCCCAAACTAAAATCAAGTGTCGTAGCGCCTGAGATAAATTTTTATCTAAAAAACACCGCCGACTCAGTGCTAGATAAGGCCAAAAATACGCTTTTGCTTTATGAGGCTAGAGCTAGCGCCTTTGACCTAGCGCGCGACATCGACTATGAAAAGCCCGTCGGCAAAAACGTCGTGATCGTTAGCAACGGCGGACGCGAAAATTTGGCGAATTTGCTTAAAGAAAAAGGCTTTAAAACCATCGAGCTGACGCATTTTGAGATCAAATTTATCTACGGAGCAGCAGGCGAGCTAAGCGTGCTAGTACTGCGCCCGGACGGCGAGTTTGAGGTGGACTGCGACTTTTTCCTCGTCGAAAACGCGCGCGAATACATGCTAAAGCAAAGCGGCTGCTACGAGATCGCGGGCAAAAGCGACGAGGAAATCACCGCGCAGCTAGACGCGCAAAGCCCGAAATTTAAATTTAAAAGCCACGTCCACTACGACTCCACGATCTGCCAGTACCACGAGCGCAGACACGAGATCTGCGGCAGATGCGTCGAGGCCTGCCCTACGGTCGCGATCCTAAAAGAGGACGAGACCAAGCACCTAGTTTTCTCCCACATCGACTGCATAAACTGCGGCGGTTGCGTTAGCGTCTGCCCTAGCGGCGCGCTTGACTACTCCGATATGCCGAGAAATTCATTTGCCGAGATAGCCAAACTATACCGCGGCCGGATCGCCCTCGTCGTGCCAGCAAAGGCAAATTTAGAAAACCTAAGCGTAAAATTACCAGCAAACGTGCTGCCGTTTGCCGTGAGCGGCGAGAGATTTTTGAGCGAGACGCATCTGCTCACGCTACTTCAAGAAAGCGGCGCGCAGGTCGTGATCTACGAGCAAAATATCGGCAAAGGCACCAAAGACGCGGTGGATATTTTAAATCAAATTTACGAGCTTAAATTTAACGAAAAAGCCGTCCTAGTCGCGCAAAACGAGGACAAGCTAAAAAGCGCCCTATCTCAGGCTAAATTTATAGAGGGCTCGCAGCACTCCATCGCCGAGTACGCCCTGCCAAAGCGCGAAATTTTTGCTAGACGCCTAGAGCGGCTAGTTGACGGGCAAAATTTAGGCTCTGTTAGCACCACCGAGCTCATCAGATACGGCCGCATCGAGATAAATCAAGACACCTGCACGCTGTGCCTAAGCTGCGTGGGAGCCTGTAACGTCGCCGCTCTAGTCGCGGACAAGAAAACAAACTCCATACTCTTTAACCCGAGCGTCTGCACCGCGTGCGGATACTGCGAGCTTAGCTGCGCAGAAAAAGACACGATATTTTTACGCCCGGGCAAGATCGATCTGGAGCCCGGATTTTTCGCATTTAGCGAGCTAGCCAGAGACGAGCTTTTCGCCTGTATCGAGTGCGGCAAGGAGTTTGCGACTAAAAAGGCCGTCGAGAAGATCGCCTCGATCATGGCGCCTAAATTTAACGGCGACAAAGCCAAGCTAAAGACGCTTTATTGCTGCTCGGACTGCAAAGCCAAAGTGATGATAAAAGCGCAAATGGATCAAATGAAAGAAGAGGTTTTAAATGGATAATAACTTAACCAAGGCGCGCGCGTATTTTTACGAGTTTTTGGCCTATCCGCTGTTTTTTCATGAGCACGGAGGCAAATTTGACCGCTGGCGCGAGCAGCTAGCCTACCTAGCGACTAGTCCGGTTACGCCCCAAAGCGAGGCCGCGTTTGCAAATTTGACTAAATTCGACTTTGAGAAATTCGCTAGAGAGCAAAACGACGTGCTTTTTGACTTCTCTTACTCAAACATCCCGCTAAACGCCTCATTTTACGAGGACGGACGCGACGACGGCGCGGCTAGGCTGCGCGTGATCGAGTGTCTGAAGCTAAGCCCGTACCGCAGAGACAAAGAGGCCTGCAAGGACAGCGAGGACTACGTTGGATTTATATTTTTAGCCACGGCGACCTTTTTGCGCGACGAAGTAGCGGGTGCGGCAAATATCAGCAGCAAGCTATTTACGGATGTTACGAATAAATTTATCGACGAATTTATCAAATTTTTATCCGCTCACAAAAATGCCGACTTTTTCGCCTCTTACGCGGTTATCTTGCGCGATTTTATCGAGCTTGAGCGCGCGGTGCTAGGCGTGGAGGCTCCTGCGGCGCCGATCGGCGACAGCGCGGCGGTAGCTTCGATGAAAAAAGAGCCGTTTCAAAGCAAGATGCCTACGGCCAAAACCAAACTCCGCTGGGAGGAGTTCTCGCCCGTTATCTCGCAAGAGTTCGACGACTGAGGCTTGCGCGCTTAAATTTGCTTGCTAGGCTCGTGCCGGCAGGCAAATTTAACTTGCCCTAGTCGCCCGAGCGGCCGTTTTCCCGTCAAATTTACTCTTTAAATTTAGCCAGATAAACTCGTCCGTTTTCGGCGCGATTTTTTAGTCTCTTTAACCCGCCCGAATTTCTCCCACATTTTCCAAATTTATCACCCCGAATTTCACTCAAATTTAACCGCCCTTTGGCTAAGATTTTGCAAATTTAGTCACGAGCAAAAGGATCGAATTTGCAAAGCTTTTTTAAATTTCTATTCAATCTCGTAGCCTTCGCCGCCGTCCTCTTTTATCTTTCGTTTTTGGGAGTTAAATTTAATAAATTTGGATCAAGCTCTATGCCGACTGGTTTTACCGTAACCCAAGACACTAAAATAGACCCAAACTCCGAGCTAGCTAAATACATAACGCAAGAGGAGATAGACGACTTTGGTTTTAGGTGCGCAGATATCGTTTGCGATAAAGAGAAAAACGCTACGCTAGTACCTTTAAGGGCAGCTCTTGATAGAAAAGATACCGACTTCGTAGTTAAATTTATAAAAGATAACAACCTAACCGCCGACGTAGAGATGAGAGATAAAAGAACCCCGCTGATGTACAGCTCTTTTAGAAACGATGTAAATACCTTTAACGCTCTATTAAATTTAGGAGCGAATATCAGAGCTAAGGATAGATTCGGCCTATCTCCTATGGCTTATGCTATTATGCTAAACTCCATTGATACGGCTAAGATATTACTAGAAAAAGGGGTTAAATTTGAAGAAGTGGAGTATGTGGCTTATTTTATAATTAATTCAAAAGATAGCTATGGATGGATGTCGTCGCTAATAATAGACGGTAACGACATAACTATAAACTATACGATAGACCCGGATCATCCTGGACGATACCCTGATACAGACATAAATAATCCGGCCTGCGTCGAAACTTGTGATGGTGACAAGGTAGAGCCGTTTAAATACGTAGTCTCAAAAAACCTGCCACAAATGGCCGAGCTAATGCTAAGCACGGGGTATAAACCCAAAGAGTTTAAAATGGGAAGCGGACTACAAGGTATATAAGTAGCGAGGATAAAAACAGAGAGTTAAAACTAAGCGCCTGGGCCATTCTAGATGACTACGAAGACTACGAACCTATGCTTGAGGTATTTATAAAATACGACCTCCCTAATGCTCCGACTAAGGAGCAGCTAAAGGAGGCATATGAGGTGTGCTACGATAAATACGTGCTTAGCATCATATTAGCTCATAGTATAGACAAAAACGGAACTTATAGCTTAAAATATGAAAATTTAACAAAAAACGCGTTGCAAAAATACTGCTCCGAGAAAAATTCTACCTTTAGCGATGTAAGAACTTTTATCGTTTGGGCAAACGAGTATAAAAAAACGGATGCAATGCAAGACATCTTGTTTTCCGACAAAAAAGATAAGGTAGTATTTGAAAACAACGCAACCGAATATATAATAAAGCCATACAAGAAACTAACTTCTGATGAAATAAAAAATATAGTTGAAAGCAAATATAGGTGATTTACGTAGATGGCAACCGAAGTAAATCTAGCCCAAGCTCAAATTTGAAGTAAAATAATCTCGGCGTGAAGACGAAGCCTAAAGATAAATTTGAGCTCGCGGCGGGCGTAAATTTAAGCGGGCAAATTTAATGAGAACAGACGTAAATTTGCCTGCTAAATTTAAATTTGACGGGATCTTGTTAGCTTCTAAAAAACGCGATCGCCGCTTAGCGAGGTTAAATTTAGCGTTGCGTGGCGGATTCAGCTCTAAACTACGGCGCTTGAAGCGACCGCGAAAACCGCCCGAGATAAAAGGCAAATTTAAAAAGCGGCGCGTTAGAGTAAATTTGCGCTTACCGCTCGCCTCGCGCCAAAAGCTTCGCCGTCCGCCCGTTTTTTCGCACTTCTTTGAAAAATATCCGCAGCGCCTTTTGCTCTTTCGCGCCGATTTCGTAGCTGATAAATTTGAGATACCACTTGATATCGTCCGCGCTGATGCCCCTGGTTTGGGCGTATTTGGCGAGGATGTAGTTTGGGATTTTGACATTTGCTCGCAAAAACTCGCGCGCCAGCCGCTCATACGCGCCGCTCCCCTTCACGCAGGAAAATCGCCCGAAAACAAACGGCAAGCCCGTCCGCTCGCGCCACGCCCGTCCAAGGTCGTAAAACGCATCCTCGCCCTCCCGCAGATACGCCTTTAGCGCGCGGTCGCCGATGAGTACCTCACCCTCAAGCCCCAGCACTCCTGCTAGCGCGTTTGAGCTCGCAGACGCCGGATCCGGGCGCGCGGCGGTGCCCTTTCGCACGAGCACGCTTTTGACGTCGCCTTTTGCGACGATGCCAAGGCTCACCTTTTTGTAGCGTTTTTTGCAGCCTTCGATGCTCGAGATCACGGCTGCGTCGATCCTGCGGCAGCGCAGATCGCGGTTTAGTTTGCTAGGCACCCCTTTTTTAGATTCGATGATTTTTTTATCCTGCGAGCTTAGTCGCGAGCGCTTTAAAAATACGTGAAAAGGAAGCAAATTTAGATAATCAATCTTGCCAAAAATCATAAAAACTCCGAATTTATAAGGATTTGCGCCGTTTTAAAATGCGAAGAAACGAGCTAAATTTAAAACCAAATCCAAGTCTGTAAAAATAAATTTTCATAAAATCCAAATCATAGCCCACGTCGAAAATATACGGGTTGCGAACCCCGAAACGATAGTGCAAATTTAACCGCCTCGCGCCGCAAAATGCGCCAGCTACGAAACAAAGTGCCAAAAAGGCGCGGGTCTGGGTCGCCTAAAAAGCTCGCCCCAAAATGCGGCAACGAAAAACCGCCAAAACGCGCCGAGCTTGCCGTCTAGCTTGAGTTCCAAAGCTATCTTTTAATGCTAAATTTGAAAAGCGGCGACTTCGCGCAGGAAATCGCCGCTAGCGGTGCAAATTTGAGCTCAAGGACGCGCTATTTTGCGTCGTTAAATTTGATACTCATGCTCTTCAAGCTCGTCGTTTAAGAGCTTCGTAAATCTCGCAGCATGCGACTCTATCGCGCTATCGGGCACGCCCGGCTCCACGCCGCAACTAGCAAAAATCCGCCCGTAAACGAGCTCGCAAAAGTCCGCGCAGCACTGAAGCGGCAGCAAAATCTCGTTTAGGCTAAATTTGATCGCGCCGTGCTTGGAGTATTCGCCTAGCCCGCCGCCCGTGCTCACGGCGATTTGCAGCTGTTTGCCCGCGATCTTCGCGCCCTGCCCGTAGGCAAAGCCGCGGCTTAGCACGTAGTCGATGTAGGCCTTTAGCATCGAAGGCACGTTAAAGCCCATCATCGGAAACAAAAACACGATGCGATCGGCGCGTAAAAATGCCTCTTGCTCCGCTGCAACGTCGATTTTAAGGGCGTCGGTGCCGTATAGTCCTTCTAAGTGGCGAACCTCGGCACCTGCGCTTTTGGCGGCGTTTGCCAGCGCCTTGTTTAGGCGAGAGGCGGCGAAATTTGGATGGGATAAAACTACTAGCGTTTTCATTTTGGCTCCTTTTTAGATAAATTTTAGATCGTTTGCGCTTTTGGGACATTAAATTTAAGCTGATTAAATTTGCTGATTTTTAAACCTCGCCTCAAACCGCAAAAGTCTTATTTTTGAGAAATTATATCATCAAAAGCCTAAAAACGGGTTAAGGCTAGCGGTAACGGCGCGTAAAATATACGAAAGTAAATGCCGCCTAATTTGATTAAATTTTCGGCTTTTTGCGTGTTTTATTGTGGGCGGGAGCTCCGTGCGGGATAAATTTGACTCGCGCTTACTTCGCGCATCTACGTCACGGCAACATACTCTCAAATTTAGAGCATACGAACTTTAGATAGTTAAATTTTAAAAGCTACAGCGTCTAAACCCGCAAATTTGACCTAAAATTTACCGCACGAAAGGCAACAGCTCAAGATAAAATCTCAAATTTTACCCGCTCATTTTCCTCCGCAAGGTCGGTAAAAACGGCGATCAGATCGTCTGCATAACCCCCTAGCGCGGCAAGAGAGGAACGATTTTTTAGTTTGATTTGCGTGGGTTCGTTTATCTCGCCGAGCGCGTCGTAAAGCGCGTCGAGGTTTTTTATCTCGGGGTCAAGGCAGAATTTTCGCGCCAGATACTCAAAGAGCGCCGTTTTCTCGCGCATTTTCGCGCCGTTTAGAGTTATGATTTTCACTGCCGCCTCCGCTCATAAAGTAGATAAAAGTTCTCGTAATGATCGGGCGTGTAGTAGATCAGTCCGTCGTTAGAAAACACGATACGCTGGGCCCCGCGCCGTCCTCCGCCATATCCGATATCGCACTCAAACCACTTGCGACCGCTAGCCTCGGGCAGCTTTTTTTCTCTGTTTGAAAAGCGGTCGCCGCCGATGCTTTTTTTGTCCGTGACCTGCCACAGATTGCCGCTTTTAGCGTCCCATCCGAGCGCGAGGGCCTCTTTTTTGGTGATGAAGTTTTGCGGCAACCCGCCGAATCTATAAATATACGCCGCAACCTCGTCTTTTGAGGTGTAGATGCCGTCTTTTACGACGTTTACGCTCGGCGCGGCGGCTATATTTTTCTCTGCGCCGCCGCCTCTAAATTCGCTTTGCGACTGATTTTGACCGGGAGCGGCCGAATTATCCGGGACGATAAATTTAAACAGCGCCGCGAGCAACAAAACAGCCAGCGGCAAGATGACGTTTCTAATGAGTTGTTTGTTCAAAAAAGACCTTTTTGGTGAAATTTAAAGCGCACCTCGCTCGGCGAATTTGCCAAGCGGCGACTAACGGCGCCAAATTCGCGCTTACTTTTTGCGCCTGCTTTTTTAGCTTGTGCTACGCAAATTTAGCCGAGACTTATGCATTCCATATTTATGATATACACAGTATCGAATTTTACATTATTAAAGGTTTTACCACAAAGCATCTCTTTGACGTGACCCTCGTCCATATCGCCCTTTAGATAAAAAGAAAACGTAGTTTTGCACCCCTCAATGTTTTTACCCGTAACGGTTACGTCCCAAATTTGACTACCGACTTCGTTTTCGCTTTTTAAGATTGGCTTGTAAATTTCGTATTGCCCTTCCAAAAATCTATCGGCAAAAATTTTCGACGCGTTTTCATCTGCCGGCAATGCGAAATTAAACGACCTAATACCTAAAATATTTTTAATTATACTTTTTGCCATTTTTTAGCCTTTATACTCACCGCTAAATTTCAAAAAAATTTTGTTGCATTTTACATGCATATCATCTTCGTATCCGCAATCAAACGCTCCGACTACAACCTGTTCTACCTCGCCAAGACCAGCGCCTTGCTTCATGTGTGGGACGTTAAACATAGTAGAGACCCTGCTGCCGTCATCGTTTCTTTTACTTATAACGTAGCTCTTTTTATTAAAGCCACTTAAGTTATGCGCAAGCGGCTCGCCGCCACTTTCTATAAGTTTATAGACCACGATTTTCCCCGTTAAAAGGTTTGCAAATTCAGCTAAATCTTCGTCGGATCCGTTTATATCAATACTTCTAGGCCTAAGGCTTTCAACTTGCTGCTGTATCATTTTAGTCCTTTATAAATCAAATTTTTACTTATAATTTTAGCGTATTTTATAAAGCCAAAGGTAGATAAATTTAAATGTTCTACTTAAATATAAACCAAAAATTTAACTCAAAATTCGATAGATCTTGAATTTGAGGCAAAAAATAAGTGAAAGTACACGAAATATCGTGAAAAAGTTGGCTTTTGCCAGAAAACGACGCAAGAAAAACGAGCGTCGATATTTTGAGGCGGATTTGAATGTTGTGACGAAAACTTCATCCCGAGACTAGACATATAGTCTGTCGCAGGGTGAAATTTTCTAGCTCATTCAAAGGCGCTCAAAAGATAATGCTCTATTTACAAGGTATTAAACACGCGGTCTCCCGCGTCGCCAAGACCCGGTACGATGTAGTTTTTCTCGTTTAGCCGCTCGTCGATCGCAGCCGTATAAACCTCGACGTCCGGGTAAACTTCGCTAAATCGCTTTAGTCCCTCGGGAGCTGCGATGATGGAGATAAATTTGATCTGTTTTATGCCGTTTTCGCGTAAAAACTTAACCGCGTCGATAGCCGTACCGCCGGTAGCGAACATCGGATCGATGATGATGGCTAGGCGGTTTTTGGCGTCGCGAGGCAGTTTAGCGTAGAAAAACTCCGCCTCCGCGGTCTTTTCGTTTCGCTGAAAGCCCAAAAAGCCCACGCTAGCATCGGGAATGATCGTAAATACGCTATCAAGCATACCCAGCGCCGCTCGCAAAATCGGGCAAATCATCACCTTTGTCGCGAGCTTTTTGGCCTGGGCCTGGGCGACCGGAGTCTGCACGCTCACGTCGCGCAGCGCCAGATCCCTAGTCGCCTCAAATATCATCAGGTGGCTGATCTCGTCCACGAGCATCCTAAACTGAAACGGCTCAGTGTTTTTATCCCTTAAAATCGCTAGTTTGTGCTCGATGAGCGGGTGAGAGATGAGCCTGACGTTTTTCATTTACAGACCCTTTGCTAGCTTTTCGGTATAGGCTTTGACGTCAAAATCCTTCACTCTAGCTACGCCGTCGTCGACCGCAGCCTGCGCTACCGCAGGAGCAACCGCCGTTAGGACGCGTTTGTCAAACGGTTTTGGTATGATGTAGTCTTTGCCGAATTTTAGCTCTTTTACGCCAAACGCCGCGCAAACCTCCGCAGGCACGGGCTCTTTGGCCAAATTTGCAAGCGCGCGCGCCGCAGCCATTTTCATATTTTCGGTGATTTTTTTAGCTCTAACGTCAAGCGCTCCGCGGAATATAAACGGAAAGCCAAGAACGTTATTTACTTGGTTCGGATAGTCGCTGCGGCCGGTACCCATCATCACGTCGTTTCGCACGCTAGCTACGTCTTCGGGGAAGATTTCCGGAGTCGGGTTAGCAAGCGCGAAAATAATCGGCTCGTCGTTCATCGATGCGACCATTTCCTTAGTCACGACGCCAGGCTTACTAAGGCCTAGGAACATATCCGCGCCCTTCATCGCGTCCGCTAGCGTTCTATCTGCGGTTTCAAGGGCAAATTCGACCTTTTCAGGAGTTAGATCGGTGCGGCCTTTGTGTATGACGCCTTTGCTGTCGATCATCACGATGTGCTTGGCGCCCAGAGCCTTGTACATCTTCGCGCATGCGATGCCTGCCGCGCCCGCGCCGCTAACTACGATTTTGATTTTAGAGATATCTTTGCCCGAAATCTCCATCGCGTTTATTATGCCTGCGCTTGTTATCATCGCCGTGCCGTGCTGATCGTCGTGCATGACCGGGATATCGACTGCTTCTTGTAGCTTGCGCTCGATCTCAAAGCACTTCGGAGCGCGGATATCTTCTAAATTTATACCGCCGAAAGTCGGAGCTAAGGCTTTGCAGATCTCTACGATCTTATCTGGATCATGCTCGTCTAGCTCGATGTCAAAGGCGTCTACATTTGCAAATTTTTTAAACAAAACCGCCTTGCCCTCCATCACGGGTTTGCCTGCTACCGCGCCGATATCGCCTAGGCCTAGAACGGCCGTGCCGTCGGTGATGACGGCTACTAAATTTGCCTTGTTGGTGTATTTGTAGGCTAGTTCGTTGTCGGCCTCGATCTCTTTACACGGTACCGCGACGCCCGGCGTATAGGCCATAGATAGGTCTCTAGCCGTCGCGCATGGTGTTTTTACTTTTATCTCTATTTTACCGCCCTCGTGATACGCGAGCGCTTCTTCGTTAGTTGCGTGTGTCATTTATTCTCCTTTAAAATATTTCTTATTCGTTTTTTCGTCTCGTCCGCGCCCAAAACTTCGAGCACCTCAAATATCCCCGGGCTTACGCTATTTCCCGTTAGCGCGACGCGAAGCGCCTGAGCTAGGTCTTTTAGCTTTAAGCCGTTTGCCTCTAAAAATTTAGCCGTCATCTCCTCGTAGCCTTTGGCGTCTAAATTTTCGCCTAAAATTTCAGCAAATTTAGCCAAATTTTCCTTACTTTGGGGCGTGATAAATTTAGCGTATGCTTTCTCGTCGTATGCGCTTGGAGCGTTTATGATCGTCCTTGCGCTTTGGCTCATTTCAACTAGCGTTTTTGAGCGTTCGCGCAATGAATTTAACAGCACCTCGCCCTTTGGCATCGCTTTAAAATCTATCTCAAATTCAAGCATCTCGCTTGCCAGCCTCTCGTAGGGCAGAGTCTTGATATAGTGGGCGTTTAGCCACTCTAGCTTGCTTGCGTTATAGGTGCTTGAGCTCTTGTTTATATCGTGCGGATCGAAGTATTTTAGCATATCGTCCAAGCTGAAAATTTCGTCGTTTCCGTGGCTCCAGCCTAGGCGCACGAGGAAATTTAAAAGAGCTTCGGGCAGATAACCCATGCGCTTATACTCCATCACGTCGGTCGCGCCGTGGCGTTTGCTTAGTTTGCTGCCGTCCTCGCCGTTTATCATCGCGACGTGGTAAAATTTCGGCGCTTTAAAGCCCAGCGCATCGTAAAGTACGATTTGTTTCGGGGTATTTGAGAGGTGATCGTCGCCGCGGATGACGTCGGTTACGCCCATCAGCGCATCGTCTATCACGACCGTGAAGTTATAGGTCGGCGTGCCGTCAGAGCGCGCGATGATAAAATCATCCAGGATATCCTCGACTCTAAATTTGACCTCGCCTTTGATGCCGTCGTCGATCACGATCTCGCCGCTTAGAGGCGCTTTGATGCGGATGACGGGCTCCACTCCCGCAGGCGGAGTACCCGTAAATTCGCGGTAGCGATTGTCGTATTTGGGCCTCTCTTTTCTGGCTTCTTGCTCGGTGCGCAGAGCGTCTAGCTCGTCCTTGCTCATGTAGCATTTATAGGCCTTGCCCTCGGCTAGAAGCTTTTGTACGTACTCTTTATAAACGTCGAATCTACGCGACTGATACGTCACCTCGCCGTCGTGATCCAGCCCGCACCAGGCAAAGGCCTCTTTTATCGCTTGCGTTGCTTCTTCGGAGTTGCGTTTTAGGTCGGTATCTTCGATACGTAGCAGAAATTTTCCGCCGTTTGCTCTAGCGTATAAGTAGTTATAAAGCGCCGTCCTAAGCCCGCCGATGTGTAGATATCCGGTCGGAGAGGGGGCAAATCTAGTTACTATTTGTGAATTTTGCATTAAATTTTACCTTGTATAGCTTGCGCTTAAATTTAAAATGTTATAATGCTCAAATTATATTTACTTTAGACTTAAACAAAGGTTTTATATGTTAAAAAAGATCTCATTCGCCGCGTTTTTTCTCAGTTTTTGTATGGCTAACGCGAGCCAGATCTCAAACGGTATCGCCGTCATCATCGAAAACGAACCCATCACCGTAAACGAAGTGCGCAAAGCCGCCGCACAGCTGCAAACAAACGAAGCCAACGCGCTAAATTTACTGATCCGAGATAGGCTCGAAACCGCGCAGATCAAAAATCTAAAAATCGAAGCCAGCGACTACGAGCTAAATCAAAGATTGCAAAAGATCGCAAGCGAGAGCGGCATGAGCGCCTCAGATCTACGCTCGGCCGTGCTATCAAAGGGCGGCGATTACGCGCAGTTTAAAGACGACGTCGCAAAGACTATAAAACAAGAAAAGCTATATCAAAGCATATTTGCCGACGCTAAAATCAACATTTCAGAAAATGCCGCGAGAGCGTATTTCGAGCAAAATCGCGACCTTTTCGCGCACTTTACCGACGTGAGCGTGACTAGATACGTGGCGCCTTCGATGCAGCTTTTAGAGGCCGCCAGACACAGCTCCCCGATGAACGCCAACCACAGCGTGCATATGGACGTGCTAGATCTAAAAAGCGAGCAGATCCCGCCTCAACTACGAACGATATTTCAGCAGACCCCCGACGGCACTTTCACGCAGATTTTCCAGACTCCCGAGGGCTTTGAGATGTTTTACGTAGCGTCTAAAAAGGGGCAAACTATGCCTGAATTCGACGAGGTCAGAGACGAAGCGATGAACGCGCTTTATAAACTCGAGCAAGACCGCGTCATCGGCGAATACTTCAACAAACTCCGCGCCAAAGCTAACATCAAATATCTACGCTAAACTCAAATTTAAGCCGATTTGATTCGGCTTAAATTCTTTTATTTTCGGTCAAATTTGACCGATTTTTTAAATTTAGTTGCTTACTTGCCCAAACCCGCACCTTCACGGCGTAAATTTTGCTAAAATTCGTTCCAAACGTAAAATACAAAAGAGGCAAAATTTGTACATAAACGAAGACATAGTTGCCACCGCAAAAAAGCAAAAAGAGTGCAGGCTGGCATTTGCAAAGTATCTGTTTTTAGGGGTTTTGTTTATAGCTGTTCTGCCCGTGGGCGGTGCATTCGCCGCAAAGTATCTCTTGGATAGCGACCTTGCTTCGCTATTTTTCATCATTATCTACATCCCGTTTTTTCTCGTCGCATTAATGGCTAACGCAAGCCGGGTGATCGACGAGCTAGGGGATTACGAAGCGTTTTACAAAGACGTTTTCGTCCGCGCCGCCATCCGCGAGGTTGGTCCAAATTTTAGCTACGATCCGTTTGCCGGCATCAGCCGTAAAGAATTTCGCAAAATCGGCATTTATTCGCCTGACGAGTTTCGCGCCGAAGACCTAATTAGCGGAACATATAATGGCGTCAAATTTAGCCTCAGCGAAGCGATCGATATCCCAAACGACGCGAAGCTAAATTTCGGCGACTCGGCGGCGTTAAATTTGCTATCCGCGATAGTTTTTGCTTGGTCAACGATGAAAGATATGCAGGCATTTAGCGGCTCGGTCTTGGTTTGCGAGTTTTACAAGAAATTTAGCGGTCAAACGATAGTGGCAAGCCGCACGCTAAATACTAAATTTTTAGGCGAAAAAGAGCGGATGGACGATACTCTTTTTAACGATGAATTTAGGGTTTTTACGGACGACAAGGTCGAAGCAAGATATCTTTTGACGGCCTGCATTCATGAAGCGCTTGCGCGAGCTAAAGATAAAATACGCCGCGCAGATGGGCGTGAGCGCGGCGTTTATGGACGATAAATTTTACCTATTTTTAAACGGAGCGAAAAATAGATTTGAAACTACGCCGTTTTCGCTACCGCCTAGCCTTTATGACGTAAATCAGATAAAAAAGGAAATTTCGGAGCTTTTATCTATCATAGACGAGTTAAATTTGAGCCTTGATATTTTTAAGTGAGGGCAAATTTGACAGCTGGGGTTTTTACAACTAAATTAGCATTTTTGCGGTGCGGGTTTTGCAGATAAATTTGGGCGTAAATTTATGGCTCAAAGCCTCGCGCGCATAAATCAAATTTCACTTTTTCCCGCTAAATTTATCGTAAATTTGACCGAATTTCGAGCGTTTTTTACGGGCTTGCAGCTCTTTTAGGAAGTTTTTGTTGCCCCTTTGTACGGCGGCGGCGAAATGAAACGAAGTGATCTTGTATTCGCCCGAAACCCTAAATATCTCAAAAATCTGACGCCCAAATATCTCCCACGGCTCGATACCGGGCGCCGTGTAAACCATGTGCGCGTGGCACTCGGCGCTGATGCCTTCCTGCGCGGGCAATAGCTCAAAGTTGCTAAGCGAAGCGTAGGTCTGTGCGTCCTCGAGCAGCTGCTGCCACGACGTCACGAACTCGTCCGCGCTCACGAGCGCGCCGCGCATGCCGTTTAGGCTCGAGTGATCGACGAATACGACGTCGGCGAAGCACTCGCGCACGCGCTGAGTTTGCTTGCGGTCTGCGGCGTTGATCATTTTAATGATGAGCTCCTCAGCGATCTCTTTTGGATTCATCTTGCGTCCTTTGATTATTTTTGTATATTTTAGCCATTTTAGGCTAAATTTGAAGCATGGGATCAGACTATAAAATAAAGAAAATTTGAGGATTTTGCGCGGCGGGCGGTAAATTTGGCTAGATCTTAAATTTGATCAAACGCAAGCAAATTTGACCAGCCTTTGCCCGCAAACGCCAATCTAAATTTGACAAATTTGACCGCCCGAAGCGATCAAATTTAAGATAAAATTTACAGGATAAATCCGCTGCCGATAACCAGCTCGCCTCTGTAAAATACCGCGAGCTGCCCGCTAGCCACGCCAAATGCGCTCTGTTTTAGCTCGACCTCGGCGGTGCCGCCACCCAGCACTTTTACGTGCGCGTTTAGCCCGATACTGCGGTAGCGAACCTTGACGTCGCAGTCAAACTCGCTCTCGTCTGTGAACAAATTTAGGCTACTTACCGCGATCTTACCGCGCTCAAGCTCCTCTTTGCTGCCTACGACGATGCGATTATTTGCCGCGTCGATAGCGAGCACGAAATGCGGCTCGTGCGCCCCAAATACCTCAAATCCGCGCCTCTTGCCGATCGTGTAGTGCATGTAGCCGTTGTGCCGCCCGATCACTCTGCCCGCGCTATCGACCACGTCGCCCGGCAGGTCGGTCTCGTAGTGCTTATTTAGCACCTCGATATAGGTGTCCTCGACGAAGCAAATCTCGCTGCTCTCGGCCTGCTCGCCGTACTCGCGAAAGCTCGGCAGAGATTTTGCCAGCTCTTTTATATCTTTTTTAAATTTGTCTCCGAGCGGGAAAATCATATCGGCGATTATCTCTTTTGGCACCTGCGCGACGAAGTAGCTCTGGTCTTTGCTAGGATCGGCGGCGACCCTGATGAGGCCGTCTTGAACGCGGATGTAGTGGCCGGTGGCCAGCTTTTCACAGCCGATACTTTTGGCGAATTTTAACAGCTCGCCGAATTTTATAAAGCGGTTACAAAGCGCGCACGGATTTGGCGTGCGACCCTCTTTATAAGCGCCGACAAATGGCGTATAGACGTATCTATCAAACTCGTCTTGCAGGTCGATCACGTGATAGTTTATACCCAGATACTCGCACGCGCGGGCTACTTTGCCGATGTTTTGCTCGTGATAGCCGGGCTTTTTGTGTAGTTTCATATAGCAGCCCACGACCTCGTGACCCGCTTCTAGCAGCATTTTTGCGCTCATGGTGGAGTCGACGCCGCCGCTCATGGCCATTAGTATTTTCATTTTTTCTTTCCTATTGCGAGGGCTTGTCTTTTTAGCGCTTTTTGCGGAGCTTGTAAATTTTCGGCTCGATGAACTATGTGTTCTATCTACGCCGAAAATTGACGGCACAGCCGCAAAAATCTTCTAAAAATACCGCACCCTAAAGTTTTGTATTTTAAATTCGGCTTTAAAATTTACAAATCTCGCCCTAGCCCCACAATAAGACAAATTCGTATAAATTCGGTGCGATTATATAAAAAATAGCTTAATAGGCTATAAATTTGCGAGCCAAGGATAGCGAGCTAAGCGAGCATTTAGCTTTTGTGTCTTGATCGGCTCTGAATTTTACGCACCGAGACGGCAACGCAGAATTTGCAAACGATGATAGCACGGTCAAATTTACCGAATTTGACGCAAAAGGCAAATGTATCGGCAAGTCCGCTCAAAAAACACAAACCCAACCGCGCGAGCAAATTTGCAAAAATCAAAATTTAACGCCAAACGCCAGATATAAGCACCCAGCAAATTTGCAGACCGAGTTTAGCTAGCACTCAAGCCTACTTGCGGCTATTTGTCTTGAGTTTCGCCGTCTTTTAGGTCTTTATCTAGCTTTAAATTTTCATGTATCATGTGAGCCGCCATTACAACGACGAAAACTACGGCGGTTAAAATCAACAAAGGGACGTGCGCGCCGTCAAATTTGACGGTGACACAGCCGAAAATAGCGATAAAAACGAGGCAAATCAGCACAAAAGCGATCCTATCTCGCATCCTGTCAAACATCGCAAAATCCTCAAAATTTATAAAATTTAGCGCACTCGCCTAGTCTAAAATCCGCAAAATTTCATCTCTCACGGCGTCCAGATCGTCGCTGATCGTATAAAGCGACAAATCCTCCTCGCTGACGGCTTTTTCGCGTATCAGCGTAGTTTTGATGAAATCATCGAGCTTACTCCAAAACTCGCTTCCGATGAGAAAAATTTTAGTTTTTTTGGCGCCGATTTGCGCTAGCACTAGGATCTCAAACAGCTCGTCAAGCGTCCCAAAGCCGCCCGGAAACACCAAAAACGCGCTCGAGCGCTCGATGAGGGCAAATTTGCGAGCTGATAAATTTGAAAAAACGAAGTTGCTCGTGGCGTATCTGTTCGTCACCTGCTCAAACGGAAGCACGATATTTAGGCCCACGGACGGACTTTTGCCGCTCTCGTACGCTCCTTTGTTCGCCGCCTCCATCACGCCCGGCCCACCGCCGCTAACGACAGCAAAACCGCCGTCGGCAAGCTCCTTTGCGAGGCTAAAAGCCATTTTACAGTATTTGCTATTTTCGTCAAATCTAGCCGAGCCGAAAAACGTAACGCTAGGATTTTTATAAGTCGCAAAATCCCTAAATTTGGCCAGATCGTTTAAAATTTCATCCATTAATTTCTCTTTGCGGTTAAATTTGCGCTTGCGGGGTTAAATTTATGCGCCGTAGTTTCGCGCTCAAATTTGAGCAAAATGCCGTTAAATTTGAGAAAAAGCGCACCCGAGGTAAAGCGAGGCTAAATTTAGCCTCTTATTTCTAAATTTAACCTTATCTAAGCTGCTCGAGGCGCTCTTTTTTCGTGCCGATCTGAGTGATCTGGATGCCGAAGTTACCGTCCACGATGACGACCTCGCCTAAGGCCACGACCTTGTCGCTGATTAGAATTTCAAGCGGGTCGTTTGCGAGCTGATTTAGCTCGATGACCGAGCCTATGTCCATCGTGAGCACGTCTTTTAGAAGCATTCTTTTAGAGCCGATGCGTACGTGAAGCGGCAGGCGCACGTCCATGATGAGCCCGATATTGCGCATCTCTTCGGCGCTTAGATCGCTTTTTGCGGGAGCTGCTTGCTGGGCGGGCTCTTTTTGATCTTTGTTAAAAAATTTAACCAGCGCAAAATCAAGCACGATAGCGATATGCTCGCTGATGTCGCCGATTTTAACGGAGTAGATGTAGATTTTTTCAAACGTATTTACGTCTAAATTTGCGCTCTCGTCGAGGAAATTTACCTTCGCGACCTCGAAATTTAGCTTCGGCATGCCCTTTTGCGCGCCAAGGCTCGTAGAAAATGCGCCCAAAATATTTGAAAATACCTCTTTTGCGGCGTCTAGCTCGTCCTCGCTTAAATTTTCGTTGCGCGAGATCTCTTCTTCTCCGAGCATCCACTCGCCGATCGCGCTCATTAGCACGGGCGTAGCTACTAGCATCATCTTTGCCGTCGTATCGCCGCCGACGGTCACGTTTGCTACGGCTAGAGGCGGTTTTATGCCTTCTTGCTTGGGCGCGTCGTATTCGTTTCTCTCACCTATCTCAGGCGTCCTGCCCGTTAGTCCCTCGATCGTAGCCTTTACTTCATTTACGAAAATTTTCAAAAAATCATTCATCGTCTTCACCCTCGCCTAATATATTATCCTCGTCGTCCTCGTCTTCTTGCTCGTAGCTCATGAGCTTGGCTTTGCGCTCTTCTTCGTACTGTTCGAGGATGTTTTTGATCTCGTCCTTATCGCTTCTGATTAGCTCTTCTATGCGGATAGATTTTCTAAATCTATGTAGCCCGACCTCGGCCAAAAATACCTCTTTTTTATCTATCGTGACGATAGCTTTGTCGTTTGCCGAGCGGTCAAGGCGCAGTATGTCGCCCTCTTTTAAATTTAAAAACTCGTTTACGCTAACGACGCTTTTGCCCAGTATCACCTCATACAGCACCTCAGCGCGCCCGATTAGCGTTTTTAGCTCTTTGTTTCGGCTCTTTTTCGCGCTCGTTTCGCCAAGCATTATGTCGCGGTTGGCCAGGCGGCTTAAGATCGGCTCTAGGTAGATAACCGGATAGCAGATATTTATCATGCCGCTTGAGTTGCCTACGATGATCTCCATGACGACCATTATCACGATCTCGTTTTGGCTGACGATTTGTACGACGTTTGGGCTGCTCTCTTTAGCCTCGACGTTTGGGTACATATCGGTGATCATCGCCCAGCTCTCTTTTAGGCGCTGCATCATCATTCTTAGGATCGCATCGAGCAAATTTACCTCGATATCGGTTAGCTCTCTGCTAGCCTCGAAGCCTTCGCCGTTGCCGCCTAGCAAGCGATCTATCATAGGAAATGCAATGCTCGGGTTTATCTCCAAAACGCAGTTGCCGTCAAGCGGCTTGATCGAAAAGACGTTAAAGCTAGTAGGGCTCGGCAAGCTCATCAAAAACTCGCCGTAGGTCATCTGGTCGACGCTATGTAGGCGGATCTCCACGATACTTCTCATAACGCTTGAAATTTGAGAAGCCAAATTTCTCGCAAGCTTGTCGTGTATGCCCTTTATCGCGCGCAGTTGTTCCTTGCTGACGCGGTTTGGGCGTTTAAAATCATAGATTATTACCTGGCGCTGCTCTTCCTTGCCACCCTCGCCGATCGACCCGCTCGCCTCTTCGTCATCTACGACTTCTAGTAGCGCGTCTATCTCTTCTTGACTTAAAATGTCCGCCATTATTTGCCCTCAAGCTTTTTTCTTATTTTATCCATCAAGCGCTTATGGATCTGCGATATCCTGCTCTCCGTGATACCCAAAATCTCGCTGATCTCCTTTAGGCTCAGCTCCTCGTAATAATAAAGCTGCACGATGAGCTGATCGCGCTCCTCAAATTCGTTTAAAATTTGAGCTATCTTTTCTATCAAGTCCTCTTTTTCGATCCGCTCGAGCGTATTTTCCTCGCTCATTAGCTCCATTTGATCGTCGATATTTAGGACGGCGACGACCGCGCTCACGTTTCTTGCTTCGCTTACTTTTTCTATATCGACGCCAAGCTTTTCGGCGATATACGCATCGTCGGGCTCGTGCTCAAATTTATTAAAATACTCGTCCACCAAAGCCTCGATAGACTTTACCAAAGTGCGATCCGAGCGACTAACCACGTCAAGCCCGCGTAAAAAATCAAGCATCGCGCCGTAAACTCGCTTTTGCACATAACCCCAAAACGAGTCGTTTTGCTCTTTGTCGTATTTTCTGGAGAGCTTTACCATCTCCTCCAGCCCAGCGCCGATCAGGTCGCTAACGTCGATATGAGCGGGCAAGCGCTCCTTTAGCCTAAAAGCCATCGCGCGAAGAGCGGGCGTGTAAGCTAGTACGATGTCGTCTTGCTCCTTTTTTATCGTCTGGGCGTATGGATTAAGCGGCTTTTGCATTACTTTCGTTGCTCTTATTTAACGTTTGTTTTATCAGTATATTTTCGTTTGCGAGCTTGTTTAAGAGATTATCTATTCGCTTTTCTCTAAGGGCTAGTTCGCCGATTAGATAATCAGCCCTTTGCTCGTATAGTTCCTTGTCAAACCGCCTTTTTAGCGACGATCTGGCGTCTAAATAATTTATAATAACCACGTGTACCAAAAGATAGAAAAAAAACGTAATGAGAAACGTATAAACCAGCATGTCTATCGGGTCGTTCAGCTTTAACGCCGAAAAAGTCGCGCCGATGAAAAATCCGCAAACCGTAAAAAATGCTATAAAATTTTCCGCTCTCAAAGTAAAATCCTAAATTTAAAATTGCTCCATTAGCCGCCTAAAAAAGCCGCTGAAGCTGTTAGTCGTACTTGGATTAAGCACTTTTTGTTCCAATCTATAAAGTAGCTTTGACGCCACCTGCTCAAGCTCCATGCTCGCGGCATCGTATCTGCTGTCGTCGGTAAAAAGCGTGCGCTGTTTTATGCTGCGAGAGACGTTTTTATCCTCGCTAATAGCGCCCAAAAACTCCAAATTTAACGGATTTTCGATATTTGCCCTAGCTACTTTTCGCACATGTTCAAATATCCTAACCGCCTCTTTTTCGCTCCTCACCATGTTAAAAAGCATCAGCAGATTGTCTTTATTTTTAGAGGTGATTTTGATAACGGCATAGGCGTCGGTTATCGCGGCGGGGTCGGGCACAGTCACGACGATGACCTCGTCTGCGGCTTCTAAAAACAGCTGCGTGTTTCCGCCGATGCCCGCACCCGTGTCGATGATGATAAAATCAAGATCGTCAAGGC
>NZ_JBQNAN010000002.1:0-114433 GCF_052170435.1 Campylobacter sp. | reverse complement strand
CCTCGCGCTCGTACATCGCAGTTTGCATCGGCGTCGCGGTAGTAAAGTCAAACAGTCGCTTCCTACCCAGCAGCGTGCGCACGAAGCCCTCGTTTTTGGCTGCGGTTTTTATCCCTTCCAAAAAGCCCTTTATCGTAGGGAAAGCTTTAAAATAGCGCTCGATATACTCCTTGGCCTCGGCGCGCGTGATGCCTACTTGCCCCGCTAACTTGCTCGAGCCCATGCCGTAGATGAGGCCGAAATTTATACTCTTGGCCACCGCGCGGTTTTGCCCCTCGGCGCTGCCGAATATACTAATCGCCGTGCGCGCGTGGATGTCCTCGTCGTTCGCAAACGCCCGCAAAAGCGCCTCGTCGCGGCTAAAATGCGCAAGCAGTCGCAGCTCGATCTGCGAGTAGTCAAGACCTACGAAGCTAAAGCCGCTTTTGGCCTCAAAGCAGCCTCGCACGTCCTTTGCCAGCGCACCGCGAGCGGGGATATTTTGCAGATTCGGGTTTTTAGACGAGAGCCTGCCGGTGCTAGTTCCCGTCTGGATAAAGTTCGTGTATATCCTGCTGTCGGCGTCTTTTTTGACCAAATTTAGCAGCGGTTCGCAGTAGGTGCTTTGCAGCTTATATAGCTCGCGGTACTCAAGTAGTTTAGGGATGACGGGGTGCTCCTCGATGAGCTCGGCTAGCACGGCCTCATCGGTGCTGTAGCCCGTTTTGGTCTTTTTCTTTACGGGTAGTTTTAGATGTTCAAACAGCACCGAGCCTAGCTGTTTAACGGAGTTGATATTAAAATTTTCACCCGTTAGATCGTAAATTTCAGCGGTCAAGGCTTTGATCTTGGCGTCGTTTCGCAGGATCAAATTTTGCATTTTCCCTTGGTTTATCGCGATGCCCTCGCGCTCCATATCAAAAAGCGTGAGGATGAACGCAAACTCGTGCGTATCGGCAAGCGCGAGCAGCTCAGGGTCAAGCAAATTTAAAAAGCTTTTGTAAAATTTCAGCGTTATCCACGCGTCCTCGGCGGCGTATTTTGCGGCGTTTTCAAGAGCTACGGACGCGAAGGTCTCGCCGCGCTTTACCACGTCTTCAAATTTGATCGTGTCGTAGTCGTAGAGCCGCTTGGCTAGCGCGTCCATACCGACGCTTGAGCCCGGATCCATGAGCCACGCTAGTATCATCGTGTCTTTAAAATTTACGGGCGGCTCGAGCCCTAGATTTCGCTTTACGACCTTAAAATCGTACTTTAAATTTTGCCCGATCACGCAGCCTTTGTAAATTTGCCCTATCGCCCAGGCGGCAAATTTCTCGCTTACCTGCTTCGGCGCGCCCAGATACTCGTGCGACACGGGCACGTAGTAGGCCTCTTCGTCGTTAAAGCAAAAGCTAAAGCCGACCAGGCGGGCGTTTTGCGTATCGACGTCCGTGGTCTCGGTGTCAAAGGCCACGAGCGTATCCGCGTCTATATTTGCCAGCAGTCGCTCGATCTCGCCCTCGTCCGTTAAAAGCCGCGCATTAAAGCCGAGCTTAAATTCCGCGTTTTCGCCCGCGTTTTCGCTATTTTGCAACGCTTTTAAAAGGCGGTTTAGATCGTATTCGCGCAGAGTATCGGCGACCTTTACGAGCGGATTTTGCTCGGGAAATTCCGCCCTTTTTAGATCTAGCACGTCAGGCACGTCGTCAAAGAGCGATGTTAGGCGCTTGCTCAAAAACGCGCTCTCTCGGCCTTCTGCCAGCATACCGCGGATACGTTCGTTTCGCACTAGCGGCAGGTTTTCGTAGATGTTTTCTAGATTGCCAAATTCGTTTAGCAGCTTTTTGGCACCCACCGCGCCGATGCCTTTGACGCCGGGGATATTATCCGAGCTATCGCCCGCGATCGCGAGAAAATCTCGTATGCAGCTTGGCGGAACGCCGTATTTTTCTATGCAGCTAGCGCTATCGTGGTCGATCTTGCTTTGCGGGCTGTAGATACTTACTTTGCCGTCCTCGATGAGTTGATAGAGGTCTTTATCGTGCGTCACTATGCGTACGAATATATCCCGCTGCTTGCACTCCTTTACGACGCTAGCGATGATGTCGTCGGCCTCGTAGCCTTCGCGGCTCACGGCGGCTAGGCCCATTTTTTCTATCATTTCTATACACACCGGCAGCTGCTCTTTTAGCGCGGCGGGCGGCTCGGAGCGGTTGGCTTTATACTCGCCCAGGATCTCGTGGCGCAGCGTTTTGCCCTTGCTATCTAGCGCGAAAATGATATAGTCGCTTGCGAATTCGTTTTGCAGATTCATAATAAAATTCGCAAATCCGCTCACCATGCCGCTTGGCTTGCCTTCGCGGTTTTTTAGTCCGCTCATCGCGTAGTAAAGTCTGAAAAAAAATCCGAAAGTGTCGATGATCGTTAGCGTTTTTTGGCTCATTTTTTATCCTTTTTTTGGGCTAATTTTACAAATTTTAGGCAAAAAAACGGCTGATTTGAAAGCAAATTTAAAATTTAGCGGCGCGGAGCAAGCGCTGAAGCGGTCAAATTTGAGTTAAATTTGACGCTAAATTTGAGCGGGTAAGTTTAAAAAGTAGTCAAATTTGAGCGACCAAATTTAACCGCTCAAATTTAAATCACAAAGCCTAAGCTTCTATCGTCACAGGCCTATCAAACGCCGTTACGCTCGGCAGTTCGCCTTTAAATTTCTCGATCTGCACCATGCTCGTGTGCGCGGTGTTGCTTTGCGAGAGCTGCGAGCTAGGCACGTCCTTGGTTAGCACGTTTATGTTGCCGTGTTTGCAAAGACTTTTCTCGCCCCAGACGGCCGGGTCGTACCATGCGCCTTCGCTTACGATCACGACGTTATCTTGCGCCGTGTCGCTCACCAGCGCGCCGCAGAGGATCTCGCCTCGGTCGTTGTATATCCTCACCACGTCGCCAGTTTTTATGCCGCGCGCCTTTGCCGTGGCGGGGCTGATGAGTGCCGGTTCGCGGTTTGCGATCTCGGCGTAGTTGCGGATGAGCGAGCTGTTTAGCTGCGAGTGGAGCCTAAATTTAGAGTGCGCACCGCTGATGGCGATAGGATACTTGCTCACGTCGCCGCCCAGCCACTCAAAGGGCTCCATCCACGTCGCGTGCGGCGGGCAGTCGGCATAGCCTAGCTTTTCGACCGCTTCGGAGTAGAGTTCGATCTTGCCCGACGGCGTTTTTAGCGCGTTTTTCTCGGGATCGGCGCGGAAGTCCGCGTAGTTTGTGAAGTAGCGCTTTTTCTCGTCGATCTTATCAAATTTAACATATCCTTTTTGCCAAAACTCCTCAAATTTAGGCATCGCTATGCCCATACCTTCGGCTTGCTTTGCGGCGTTTTCGTAGATTTCCTTCACCCACTCAAGCTCCGTTTTGCCCTCGCTAAAGGCCTGCTCGTACTCCTCGCCCCACTGCGCGCAGATGAGCCGCGCGATCTCAAAGTCGCTCTTGCTCTCGCCCGCAGGCTTTACTAGCGGCTTAATGGCAAAAAGGTATTCGCTAGTGGAGTTTGCGAACTCAATATCCGTGCGCTCGCACTCTAGTGCTGCCGGCAGCACGATGTCGCTGAGCCTCGCCGTACTCGTCCAAAAGGGCTCGGTGGTGATGATCGCTTCGATCTTTTTCATCGCTTCGACCGCGCGGTTGGTGTCTGGGTGGCGGGTGAAGGTCGAACCGTTGGCGTTAAACATCACTCTAATGTGCGGCATGACGTACTTTTTGCCGTTGCGCTCGATCTGCTTGCCGGGCTCCATGATCGCGTCTATGAGCCTGCTGTTTGGTATCTCGTGATATTTAGCCTTAGCTAGCTTGCCTTGCGGGGCGATGTATTTTTCGTTTACCGCGGGGTTAAAGGCCTGAAGCTTTGGCGCGATGAAGCTAATATCTGCGTTTTTATGCATCTGATCATTCATCACGTAGCCGCGCCCCGTCTTGCCGATGTCGCCTAGCATCGCAGCCAGCGCGATGAGCGCCCAGTACGCCATCTCGCCGTGGTGCTGGCGCTGTATCGCGTAGCCTGTAACTATAAGCGTGTCCTTTTTAGCTAGCGTACCCGCTAGCTCTTTTAGCTCCTTTTCGCTCACGCCGCAAATTTTACTCGCCCACGCAAGATCCTTTTTCACGCCGTCTTTCGCGCCGGTGAAATACTCTTTAAATTTATTAAACCCGACCGTGTAGCGCTCTATAAATTCCTTGTCGTAAAGGCCGTTTTCGTAGAGATAATCGCAAAGCCCGATCAGCATCGCCGTGTCGGTGCAAGGGCGCACGGCGAGATAGTGTGCGCCGAAATACTCCGCCGTTTCATTGTGGTAGACGTCTATGCTGTAAATTTTCATCTCGCCTTTTTTAAATTTCTCTTTCATAATCTCATAGTAGGCGTAGGAGTTATGCATCGGCACGCCGATGGCGATCTTGTTTGAGACGACGGGGTTCGTGCCCCAAAACACGATCGTTTTAGCCTCCTTTACCACGCCCTCCCAGCGCGTAGGATTATGCGTCGGATCGATAGAACCGGTCACGTGAGGCAAAAACGCCGTCGCCGCGCCGTATGAGTAGCCGCCAAGCTCGCTCACGTAGCCTCCTAGCGCGTTTAGCATGCGCTTTGCGGTGCGCTGCGAGTGGCCGACCTTGCCTAGGCTGCCCCACTGATAAAGCTGCCCGTAAATGGCCTCCGAGCCGTATTTATCGAAGTTTTCTTTTAAAATTTTAGCGCTTAGCTTTATCGCCTCGTCCCAGCTAACGCGCACGAAGGGCTCTTTGCCGCGAAGCTCGGGCTTTGGATTTGAGGGACCAGCAAGGAAGCTTTTGCGCACGTAGGGGTATTTCACGCGCGTTTCGTTTTGGATATGATCGCTTAGGGCGTTGTTTAGCACCGTTGGCATCGCGTCGCCCTCAAAGAGCTCGGTACCAACGACCCTACCGCCGATGGTTTGGACGTAAAACGCGCCAAATTTATTCGCGCAAAGCCCCATCTGCTCGTCAAATATCGCCTGCGCCGCCGCGTCAAATTGTTTTGCCTGCGCTGATGCCGCCGCCAGCGCGCCTAGTTTTAGAAAATCTCGTCTTTTCATGGTTGCCTCCGTTAAATTTAAATTTGGTGGTTGATTTGGTTTAAATTTAGCGGGATTTATGAGGTTGAACTTTGCATCGTTTGCCTTTAAACGTATTACGCGACCTCGCGTCTTAGCGGTGATTTTACGAAATTTAGGCTTAATTCTCGTTTTAGCCGCTGTTTTAAAAATAGCGTAAATTTAGGCCAAATTTGATAATATTTCATCAAAATTTAAAGGAAGTAAATGTCAAATTTGAAAGCCGACTTTGAGCTAAAGCCTAGCGCCGAGTATAAAAAGACGGCGCGCGAGGTGGGCAAGATCGTTTATAAGGGCGATAAATTTATGCGCTATATCAGCCTTTGCGACTTTGCGGCGATCATTATCGGGATGATTTTTATCACGCTTTTGTGCGTCAAATTTTACATCAACGACCTTGGTTGCTTGCTTGAAGATTACGGTTATGAAAGCGCGGCGATCTTGCCCTATCTTGCGTGGATAGGCGCGTTTTTGACGGTGCTTTACGCCACGGGGCTGCGACCTTGGCTGCTGATTCGCACCATGCTAAGCAGGGCAAACTACGGCGAATTCGGACCAAAAAGCGTGATCTTAGAGGATGAGTTTTTCGTGCAAAAAAGCAAATTCGGCGAGGGCAGATATTTTTATAACGTCATCAGCGACGCCCGCTACGTCGGTAACTTCGTCGTCGTTATCATCGCAAACTCCATGTTTTGTACCGTGCCGCGCGAGGCCTTCGCAGACGGCGGGGCGGAGTTTTTAAGCGAGATAAAAAAGCGCGCGGGACTAGACGCGTAAAATAAAATTTAGGATTTAAAATGAGCGAATTTGACGAGTTAAATTTACACGAGCCGTTTTTAAAAGGGCTACGAAATCTAGTAAGCGGCAACCAAGCTAAGCCTGAAGATTTGGTAGAAATTTCGCACGAAATTTTTGATTTTGAAGCGATGGCGACCGTGACGTGGGAGTTTTACGGTAAGCGCGAAGAGAGCAAAACCGCAGGCGGCGCAAAGGAGCAGATACATTTCGGAGGCGACGCGCGCGGCTACGAAAATCACGCCAGAGAGTGCTTATTGCAGGCTAGAGATAGCGCCGATTTGCACGAGATTTTACTCGCCGAGCTACGCCAAGACGCAAAAGAAGCCGTCGCAAAATCAGGCGGCACGGTTAGGTATTACGATTTTAAGCCATTTAGCATGAGCGAACGCTGCGACAACTGCGGCGGCGACGGGCAGACGCGATGCGGCGAGTGCGGCGGACGAGGCAAAAAAACCTGCTCCAGCTGCGGCGGACGCGGACGACAAAGCTGCTCTACGTGCGGCGGCAGCGGCGGCGTAAATCGCCCTCACACCCAGTATAACTCCGACGGCAGCACCTACGTGACATATCGCTACGAGAGCTGTTCATCGTGCGGCGGTAGCGGCTCAAGCACCTGCTACGGCTGCTCGGGATCGGGTACGGTAAGGTGCGGCGGCTGCGGCGGGTCGGGCTACGTGCAGTGCGCCCAGTGTAGCGGACACGGATACTTTACCACGGTAGCAAACATCGGCGCCTACGCGAAACCCGGCGTAAATTTACGCATAAAATCGCGCGCCTACGCCGACGAGCTTTTGGACTTCTTGTGCGCTCGCAGCTGTAAATTTCTCTCGCAGACGATACCTTTTTATCAAGACGAAGAGAGCGGCGGGGAGGATTCGCACCTGTTTTCTTACGTAGGTTCTAGCGCGATAACGAGGCTAAATTTTATACTGCTAGGCAAGGAATACGAGGCGGTGGGCTTTAGCAACCCGCCCTACGCCTTTATCAGGCCGCCCTTTTTCGACGATCTTTTCGCGGACGAGATAATGATGCTAGAAAAGATCGACGCCGACGGCAAGATAACTAGGCGCGAGGCATTTAAATTTTTCACGCGCTACTGCTCGCAGCCCGCTCTAGACTCCGCGCTAAAGCGTATCGCTAAGACGGACGGCGCGCAAAACGAGGCCGCAAACGCCGTGATAGAGGCCTGCGACGGCTACGTCTCAAGAGGCGCGGCGAGCAAACTGGGCGAAACGATGAAAAAGTGCCTAAACAAAATCTCTCCCGTTTATTCGCCTGCGGTTTGGTTTGGGCTAGGTTCGCTATTTTGGCTACTTGCGCTAGTTTTTACGGCAGGATTTTTGGGCGAAAATTTAGCCGATCGCTACATCATGGCGCCTATTTATACGCTTATATTTTTGGCTATTTGCGCGGGCATGGCTTGGTGCGTCTTAGCGCCGCTTAGCGCGCTGGTTACGTTGATTCGCCGCAGCTCCGTGCCAAAAGAGTACCGCCAAAGCATGCGAAACAAAGAGGCTTTTTCGCTGTTTTTTAAAATTTTAGCGGGCTTTGGAGCCCTCGGCGCGATCTACGGCGCGATATCGAGCTTCGGTTACGCTCCGACTCTTGTGCAGCTTGACGAGCGATTTGAGGCGTCGCGCGGCCTGGAGGCCAAATTTCGCGAGATGACGGCTAAATTTGACGGCTCAAACGAGACGGCACGCGAAACAAACTCCACTGCTACCGCCAAAACCGCTCCGAATATGACGCAAAAAGAGAAAATTTTATACGTGCAAAAGGCTATCGGCGTCAAAGCCGACGGCATCATGGGCGCGCGCACTCTCAAAAAGGCGCAGGAGTTTTTGGACGCAAATTTGACGAACGCGGATGAAATTTACGAAGCGATAAAAGCAAAAGAAGCAAAAGAAGCAAGCCGCGCAAAGTGATTGCTTGTATCTCATTTTAGGAGGACGAAATGCCGAAAATCAACTGGGACGGAAGGTCTGCGGGCAACGGCGCTTGGGTATACGAGGGCAACGAGCTAAAGCCCAAATACGGCGCAACCACGCACAATACCTTTGAATTTGACGGCGGCGTGCTAAAGCCCAAAACAGGAGCCAACTCTTCTAACACATTTGAGTTTGACGGCAAAAAAATAAAACCCAAATATGGCGCAAACTCAAGCAACACTTGGGTGATACAAGGCAACGTCGTCAAGCCCGATTTTGGTTCAAACTCAAGCAACACTTACGACATAAACGGAGCTCCTATCGCCGTCATCATAGGGCAAGTCTGCCTAAAACTGTGGTAGCGCGAGACAAGATACGAGCCGTTTGTTTTAAAACTTACGGTTTTGGCGCGCGGTGCGGTAAATTTGACTCGGATTAAATTTAGCCGTCAAATTCCCGCGTCCGCCGCAAACTAAAATTTAAAACAGATCCGCGTTTTTGTCGCTATTCCAGACGTACTCCATCGCCCGAGCGATACGCTGCGCCTCGTCCCGACCGTGCATATCCGCGATAAAACCCAGAGCCGCGTCGATACCCGCACTCACGCCCGAGCTAGTGTAAAATTTCCCGCTAACGCACCACCTGGCCGCACGCACCCAGCGCACGCCAGGAGCCTCTGAGGTCGCCCACTGCCACGATAGTTTGTTGCTCGTGGCCTCCATGCCGTCCAAAAGTCCCGTTTTAGCTAGCAAAACCGAGCCCGTGCACACCGCGATCACGTGATCGTGTCTGCGCGCTAGCTCGCCCAAAATAGCGATAAACTTGTTATCGTGCGCAAGCTCTCTAGCCGCAAAACCGCCCGGCACCAGCAAAATATCAAATTTAGCCATCTCATCTAGCTTTCGCGTCAAGATTTTAGCGCTCGTACTACTGCCCACGAGCCCGCCCGTAACCGAAAAGTACTCTATCTCGTAGCATTTTCGCTCGCCTTCTCGCGCCAGGGACAGGCGTCTCGGCAGGCCCCAGCGCGTCGATCGCGGTAAATCCGTCAAAAAGCAAAACGTTTAGCGCCTTCATAGCGATCCTTTGTCAAATTTAGCCCAAATTTGATTGCCGGCGGTTAAAAATTAATGAGACTTTTCGCGTTTGCAAGGTAAAATTACAAAATCATTTTAAATCAATTTTTTAAGGAAAGACGATGCTAAGCGACAGAGAAATAGAAGCGAGCGCAAAGCCGCAAAATATCGTAAAAATCGGCGCAAAACTGGGGCTAGGCGAGGAGGCGCTAGACACCTTCGGCAAGCTAAAAGCCAAGATCGAGCCGCGACTAGGCAGCGCGTCCGGCGCAAACCTCATCCTAGTTACCGCGACCAATCCGACCCCGTACGGCGAGGGCAAAACGACCGTGACTGTCGGGCTATCAGACGGCTTAGCGCGTATCGGCAAACGCGTGTGTGCCGCGCTTAGAGAGCCGAGCCTGGGGCCGGTTTTCGGTATAAAGGGCGGAGCGACGGGCGGCGGCTACTCGCAGGTGACGCCGAGCGAAGATATCAACCTGCACTTTAACGGCGACTTTCACGCTATCACCTCGGCAAATAACCTCATCGCTGCGATGCTAGATAACCACATCCATCACGGCAACGCCCTAAATATCGACCCTGCGCGCGTCGTTTTCAAGCGCTGCATGGATATGAACGACCGCTCGCTAAGAGAGATCGAAATCGGCCTTGAAAAGAGCAATAAATTTACTCGCAAGGACGGCTTCGTAATCACCGCCGCTAGCGAAATAATGGCGATCCTATGCCTAGCGACCGACCTAAAAAATCTAAAAGAGCGCGTCGAAAACATCGTCGTCGCCTACGATAAAGAGGGCGGCCTCGTGCGCGCAAAATCCCTAAACTGCGCGGATGCCGTCTGCGTACTGCTAAAAGAGGCAATAAAACCAAACCTTGTGCAGACGCTTGAGGGCACGCCCGTGCTCATCCACGGCGGACCGTTTGCAAATATCGCGCACGGCTGCAACAGCGTGATCGCGACCAAAACGGCGCTAAATTTAGCGGATTACGTCGTGACCGAGGCGGGATTTGGCGCTGAGCTTGGAGCGCAAAAATTCCTCGACATAAAGTGCCGAACCGCAAATCTCGCGCCAAAATGCGTCGTGCTAGTAAGCACCATCCGCTCGCTAAAATATAACGGCGGATGCGATAAAGACGGCATCTCGCAGCCGAATTTAGACGCGCTAAAGCTAGGCGGCGAAAACCTAAAAGCCCATATAGAAAATCTCAAAAACTTTAACCAAAACGTCATCGTCGCGCTAAATAAATTTGCGACCGACACGGACGACGAGATCGCCCACGTGCGCGCTCTTTGCAAGGAGTCGGGAGCCGAGTTTAGCGTGTGCGAGGGCTTTTTAAAAGGAAGCGCCGGCACGGAGGATCTAGCTAAAAAAGTCGCGCAAATCTGCGAAAAACCGGCTCGCGAGATAAACTTCACGTATGAGCCCGCCGACCCCGTCAAAACCAAGATCGAAAAGATCGCGACTAAAATTTACGGCGCCAAAGACGTCGTCTTTAGCCCGCGCGCGCAGGAGGATCTGGCCGAGATTTCGCGCCTAGGCTTTGAGAGTATGCCAGTTTGCGTCGCAAAGACGCAGTATAGCTTTAGCTCGGACGCTAAGCTGCTAGGACGGCCGAAGGGCTTTAGCTTTGAGGTTAGCGCGCTTGAGATCCGCGGCGGAGCTGGCTTTATCGTGGCGGTTAGTGGATCGACTATGCTGATGCCGGGACTGCCAAAAGTACCTGCCGCCGAGCATATGAGAGCGGAGTAAAACGAGCTATGATCCGTCAAATTTGAGCGTAAAATTTGATCGGTCGGCGAAGTTTTTTTGAAAAACAAAGGCGAATTTGGCGGAAATAACGCCGGGTTCGCCTTTTTAAATTTGACTATTTCGTCCTTTAAATTTGCCGTCAAATTTAAAACGCTAAATTTAGCAAAGGTCCGCTCTAGCTCATAAATTTTAGATTTTATCGCAACGCTATTCATGCGAGATTTTTATCTACCGCCCATACATCGCCGAAACGCAAAATCAAATTTACCCACTCAAAGCCGCTTGTTATTCTAGCGCTAAATTTGCGCTATTTTACGGCATTTTGAATATATAAATTTAACGCTCTAAATTTGCCGTAATTTACGGCAAAATCGGCGTAATATATTTTGGAGTTTTTAATCAAATTTGTCCAAACAAGCTCAAAAATTTACGCGCAAAAACGGCGCTAAATTTTTACTTTTTCCCACGGCTCGATTCCGCCCTCGACCTCTTTAAAAATGCTCGCGATTTCTATATTTTTTACGCTCAAATTTCGCTCGTATGCCTTGACGTCACGCGATTTTAGCTTCTCTTGCAAAAAGGCGAATTCATACTCTATCTGCCCCCTAGAGACGGCTATTTTGGCTAAATTTCGCTCGTCAAATTCGCCCACCTTCGCGGCGTCAAATTTATACCCGCGAGCGCACGCCTCCTTATAAACCCCCGCCAGATATGAATTTATCGCCTCTAGCGCATTTTCATGGGCGTAAAAGCGGTCAAGCTGCGAGTGATTTTTGTAGCCCTTAGTTAGTCCGGCCAGTACGTTTTTAGCCAGTAGTGCCTCCCGCCAAAGCGCCACAAGCCCCTTTGCGTCGAGGTATTTAAAGCTTATCGTCCAAAGTCTCATTTTTGCCTTTCATTAAATTTACAGACGTTTTGCGGGCTAAATTTGGCGCGGTTAAGCCCGCAAACTGTCAAATTTATATTGCAAATTTGCCTGTCATTTCGCTAAAAATCCGAAGCGATCGATCATATCTAGGAGCAGATCGGCTTTGTAGATCTCATCGTTTAGTAAGTCGTCGTATTCTTCTTCTAACTCGCTAGAGTTTTCGACTACTGCTTCGAGATGTCGCCTAGCCTGCGCAAATTCGCCCTTCATCACGAAATATTCGCCTAAAATCACGCTAGCTTGCACCTTGCTTACCTCGTCGCCATCGCTTTTAAGCGCGTCCTTTAGGCTCTGTACGCCGCCCTCCTCAAGCCCCCTTGATAGCTGCATAACGGCTTTGTTTAGATCTCGCGTAAATTTACGCCGACATAACTTTTTAAATTTTACCGATCTGCTTCGCCGTTTATTTTTTCTTCGCCTTTTTTGCCGCGTTTTTCATATTTTCCAGCTCCTCGGCTAAAAATTTACCCGTATAGCTGCCCGTTTTTGCGTGATTTTTAGCGACCTCTTTTACGCTGCCCTGCGCGATGATTTTACCGCCTTTTGCGCCGCCTTCAGGCCCCATATCGACGATGTAGTCGCAGTTTTTGATGACGTCCATGTTGTGCTCGATGACAAAGACCGAGTTGCCAAGATCGACCAAATGATGTAGCACGCGCACGAGCCTATCGACGTCGGCAAAATGCAGCCCCGTAGTCGGCTCATCAAGGATATAGAGCGTATTTCCCGTGTCCGAGCGACTGAGCTCTTTTGCCAGCTTTACGCGCTGCGCTTCGCCGCCGCTTAGCGTCACGGCGTTTTGTCCCAGCGTGATGTAGCCTAGGCCCACGTCTTGCAGCGTCGTTAGTTTGCTAGCGATTTTAGGCACGGATTTAAAAAACTCTACCGCCTCGTCGATGCTCATATTTAGCACGTCGGCGATACTTTTGCCTTTGTAGAGGATTTCTAGCGTTTGCGCGTTGTAGCGGGTGCCGCCGCATGAGTCGCAAACGACGTTTACGTCGGGCAAAAAGTGCATCTCGATCGTTATTTCGCCCTCGCCTTGGCACTTTTCGCAGCGTCCGCCCTTGACGTTAAAGCTAAACCTGCCGATCTTGTAACCTCGCAGTTTGGCTTCTTTAGTCTGCGCAAAAAGCCCTCTGATCTCGTCCATCACGCCCGTGTAGGTGGCTGGATTACTGCGCGGAGTGCGGCCGATCGGGCTTTGATCGAGGTAGATCACTTTGTCTAGATTTTCTAGTCCGCTCAAATTTACCCCAGCGACCTTTTTTACTTTTTTAGCTCGGTTTAGCTGCTCCTGGGCTTCAGGCAGCAGTGTTTGCAGCACGAGCGAGCTTTTGCCTGAGCCCGAAACTCCCGTGATACCGACCAAATTTCGCAGCGGAAAGCGTGCGCTTAAATTTGATATGTTGTTGATATTTACGTTTGAGATTTCAAGCCACGTGTCGATTTTTCGGTTTTTTTGGTAGTCGATTTCCTTTTCGCCGTTTATGTAAAGCGCGGTTTGCGTACTTGAGCCAAGCAGGCTTTGCACGTCGCCGGCAAAAACTATCTGCCCGCCGAATTTTCCCGCTCCAGGCCCGATATCCACGACGTAGTCGGCCTCCTCGATCGTTTTTTTATCGTGTTCGACGACGATAACCGAGTTGCCTTTGGCTTGCAAATTTCGCAGGGTTTTGATGAGCTTTAGCGTATCGCGTTCGTGCAGACCGATACTAGGCTCGTCTAGCACGTACATCACGCCGCTAAGGCCCGATCCGATCTGGCTTGCGATCCTGATACGCTGCGCTTCGCCGCCGCTGATCGTGCGCGCGTCGCGTCCGAGCGATAGATAGCCAAGCCCCACGTCGTAGAGGAAAAACAGCCTCTCGTTTATCTCCTTAAATATAGGCTTTGCGATCGTTTTATCGTATTCGCTAAGGTAGCTAAAATTTGACTCGTCCGAGAAAAATGCGGTGCAGTTTTCGATACTCATGTCTAAAATTTCGCCGATACCGCGCCCTGCGACCTTGACGGCTAGGCTTTGAGGCTTTAGCCTGTGTCCGCCGCAGTCGTCGCAGACCTTCTCGCTCATGTATTCATCAAAGTCCTTGTAGTCTTTTAGCAGTCCGTGCGTGATTTTTAGCGCGCCTTCAAATTTACGCAGCAGCTTGTTTCGCTTCCAGAAAAACTCGACCTCTTTTACGTTGCCGTAGAGTACGAGGCGCTTTTCGTCCTCGCTAAGCTCGCAGTAGGGGCGCTTTACGTCGATACCGTTTTGCTCGCAAAAAGCTAGCAAAAATTTATAATAATAGCTCATGTTGTAGCCGTAAAGAAGCTTTATCGCGCCGCCTTCGATGCTTTTTTCTTCGTCGATTATTTTGCTAAGGTCAAGGCTGTAACGAATGCCAAGTCCGTCGCACCTCTCGCACGCGCCTTTTGGGGAGTTAAAACTAAAACTAAGCGGCTCAAGCGGCGTAAATGAAATTTTACAATCAAAACACGCCGAATGCTCGCTGTAATGTATAAAGCTCTCTTTTAGCCCGAGTTCTTCGGCGTTTGCTATCTCGATCTCGACCTCGCCGTAGCTTTCATTAAGCGCTTTTTCTACGTCCTGGGCTAGGCGCTGCGCGTTATCCGCGTCTATAACGATGCGGTCTACGATGAGCTTTATCGTGTGTTTTTTGGTTTTAGCTAGCTCGATCTCCTCGTCTAAGCGCACCTGCACGCCGTCTATCTGAGCGCGCACGTAGCCTTTACCGCGTAAATTTTCGATCAAATCCGCCCACGTGCCCTTTTTCTCGCGCACGAGCGGAGCGTAGATGACGACTTTGGCACCCTCGGGCAGCTTTTGGATCTCGTTTATGATATCGCTAGCCGACATTTTAGAGATCGGTTTGCCGCACTTGTGGCAGTGCTGGATGCCGATGCGAGCGTATAAAAGGCGCAGGTAGTCGTAAATTTCCGTTATCGTGCCCACGGTCGAGCGCGGGTTCTTGGACGTGGTTTTTTGATCTATCGCGATAGCGGGCGTTAGACCCTCGATCTTATCGACGTCTGGCTTACCCACGCGGTCTAAAAACTGCCTAGCGTAGCTACTAAGGCTCTCCATATACCTGCGCTGTCCCTCGGCATAAAGCGTGTCAAAGGCTAGCGTGCTCTTGCCGCTGCCGCTAAGTCCGGTGAAAACTACGAGCTTGTTTTTCGGAATTTCGAGGTTTAAATTTTTTAGGTTGTGCTCGCGCGCGCCCGTGATTTTTATGGTGTCGTTTGCGTTCATTTTTGCTTCCGTGATTTTAAATTTTTAACCCGTAATTATACCCAAAATCGCTTTAACTAAAATCTCTGTTACTTTTATCAACACTTTAGTAAAAAATCAATTTTAAGGCAAAAGAATTTTTTAAGCTATAAGCTTTTTGGGTGTATTATAAATTATCCCAAGCATAGGAGTTATCATGGCAAACCCGCATATTCCTATCGACAGAAGAACAAACCGAGTCGAGCTAATCGGACTGGTACTAGGCGTTTTGCTAGCGATTGCGGTTTATAAAATTTTCCCCGCAAATGCCGGAGATATCGCTCTAGCTGCGGCAAAGGGCAAAAAACTGCACGTAGAAGCCATGCCCGTCGTTGCCGCCGTAGCCGCGCTGATGGCGGTGTGGTGGATGACTGAGGCCATCGCCCTGCCCGCGACCGCCCTGGTGCCGATGGTGGCGTTTCCGGTGCTAGGCGTCGACGCGTTTAAGGTAGTCGCCGCGCCGTATGCTTCGGACACGATATATCTTTTTATGGGTGGCTTCGTGCTAGCCCTTGCTATGCAAAGGTGGAATCTGCACACCAGAATCGCCCTTGCCATCGTGCTTTTAGTCGGCACCAGTCCTAGGCGGCTGGTGGCGGGGTTTATGGTGGCGACGGGATTTTTATCCATGTGGGTGAGCAACACCGCAACCGCTATAATGATGCTACCCGTGGGCCTTAGCGTACTGCATCTAGTAGGACGCCTAACGACTCAAAAATGGACGTTTACGGCGGTCGAGGACGTGGCGAATTTGGACGAAATTTCGCGAAAAGGCGTGCAAGGCGGCGTGATGAATACGATATTTCACAAAGGCCGCGACATCGCAAAAGAGATAAAAGAAAAAACGAGCTCCTTTAGCTCAAATTTCGGCATCTCGCTGATGCTAGGCATCGCCTACGCCGCCTCTATCGGTTCGGTGGGCACCATCATCGGCACCCCGCCAAACGCCCTGCTAGTGGCATATATGAAAAACGAATTTAGCATCGAGATCGGCTTTTTTGATTGGATGCTAGTGGGCGTGCCACTTAGCGTCGTTATGCTTGCGGCGTGCTGGTTTTTGCTCACCTACGTGCTCTTTAAGCCCGAAATCGGCGAGATCCCAAACGGTAAAAAAGTAATCCAAGACGAGCTAGATAAGCTCGGCCCCATAACCGTACCCGAAAAGCTAGTGGGCGTTATCTTCGTAGCCGCCGCCACGTGCTGGATATCGCTAGGCTTTGTACTAAAATCCTTTGATATAAAAATCGCTAGCCTAGACGCCATAATCGCGATGAGTACGGCGATTTTACTCTTTGTCGTGCCCGCAAACAAAAGCGGCGAGCGTCTCATCGACTGGGATAGCGCCAAAAAGCTGCCGTGGGATATCCTCATACTCTTTGGCGGCGGACTGTCGCTCTCGGCGCAGTTTAGTAGCAGCGGGCTATCGCTTTGGATCGGTCATCAGGTATCGGCGCTCGGCGCGCTGCCTACCTCGGCGATCATCATGGCAGTCGTAGCGCTCGTTATTTTCCTTACCGAGATCACGTCAAATACCGCCACCGCGGCAGCCTTTTTACCCGTGATCGCAGGCGTTAGCGCGGGGCTTGGCTATACCGGCGCAAACGTTATGCTATTTACGATCCCGGTCGCTATGGCTGCTACCTTTGCCTTTATGCTACCCGTCGCCACGCCGCCAAACGCCATCGCATACGGCTCTGGCTACGTAAAAATCAGCTCGATGATAAAGGCCGGAATCTGGCTAAACATCATCGGAATTTTTCTCATCACGGCGACCGTCGTTTTTATCGCTTCGGCTGTTTTCGGACTTAAATTTTAAGTAAATTTGAGCGGCTTTGACCGCTTAAATTTACCCTTATTTAATAGGCGTTGCTGTATCATCGTAAAAATATTTTAACCTAAGGCCACAAAATGAACGAAATTCAAGAATCATACAATAATCTTCCATATATTTCATCGGCTTTCTCAGAAACTTCGCCTGCGCGACTTGAGGCTTTGGCTTCTTTTTTGTCACTAACGCCGTCGCCGTCAAAAACGGCTAAAGTGCTGGAAATAGGTTGCAGCTACGGCGGAAATTTATTTCCTTTTGCTATCGCAAATCCGCAGGCAAAGGTACTAGGCATAGATCTAAGCGAGGTACAGATAAATAAGGCCAAAGAGCTAGCCGAGCAAATGCGCGTGGATAATATAAAATTTATGGCAAAAGATATCTGCGATTTTACGGATGCGGACGTGAGCGATTACGGTAAATTCGACTATATCATCTGCCACGGCGTTTATAGCTGGGTGCCCGATGTCGTAAAGGACGCGATCCTAAAAACAATCAAGCGATTTTTGAGCCCAAACGGCGTGGCATACGTGAGCTATAACGTCTATCCTGGCTGGAAGATCAAGGATACGATCAGAGATTTTTTAATGTTCGGCACTAAGGATATAAAAGGAGAAGCCGCAAAGGTAGCCAAAGCAAGAGAAATCCTAAAAACGCTTGGAGAATACGCTAAATTTTACAAAACCGGAGATAATGGCCTAAGTACAATTTTAATCAATCATAATGCACTAGAATATTACGCAGAGGGGACATTAAAAACAGACGATTCATACATAATGCACGAATATTTAGATGTTTTTAATAACCCGGTTTACTTTAAAGATTTTGCAGAAAACCTCGACAAAAACGGACTAATGTACCTATCTGAAGTTAGTCTAAATGATGTTTTTGAATCAAATTTAGGATTAGAAAAATTTGATAAATTCATTGACTCAAATTTCAAATCCAGGGTAGAAAAAGAGCAAGCTTTGGACTTTTTAACAGGTAAAATTTTTAGAGCAAGCCTAATAGTACACAAGGAGCTTTTGGGCGAAAACTTCCAAGTAGATATCGGCATGGAAGAGCTTTGTAAGCTTCATATATCAGTAGGCTTTACAAAAGAAGACGATAGATATAAAAGCATAAGGGGTAGCTTTATGAAACCGCAATACAACTGGCTTTATCAAGTCTTTACCGACGTTTATCCGGCAAGCATAAACTTTGCCGATGTCGCGGCGCTCTTAAAAGACGATGAAAGCGCTGTAAAATCGGCATATTTAGGTTTTATGGAAATTTTAGCCGCAAACTGCGCGAAGCTAACGACCTACGAACGTCCGAAAGTCGTTTACGAAGCAGGTAAAAGCCGTATAAAAGAGCGAGTACGCGGATATTTTGAGTATTTCTCTGCTACAGACGAGCCCGTGATAAAAATCGCAGACGAGCTAAACGTTCCGGCAAATTTTTCGCAGTTTGACGCCTTTATCGCACTCAAATTTAACGGAGAAAATTCTCTTGAAAATATCGTAAAACAGACGGTAAAATTTGCCAAAGAGAGAAACCTGGAGTTTGCCGGCAAAAACGGTGCGACAATAAAAACCATCAGCAAAAACGAATACCAAAAAGCGGCTGAAGACTACGTAAAAGACCTCGAGCTAAAGCTAAGCGACGGCGGATTTTTAGAAAATTTCTGATTTTTCTTGGGAGCGAATGCGATAAATTTACCTCGCTCCCGCGCTTCCAGTAAATTTGACCGCATTGTTTTAAATTTATGCGAGTTTCTGAACCCGCCGAAATTTGACATGAATTTGTAAAATTTGGACAAGTAGTTTCAGCCCTATCCCGCCAGTTAGCAGGCGCCAAATTTAAGCAAAAAGCTTATTTATCATTATAATTAGCGTCGTAGAGATAAGCGCAAGTAGGCATCTTTTTTGGACGGTGCGGTCGATCTTTTGTGCCAAAGCCACGCCAAATCTCACGCTTATAAGCGAGCCGATACCGACCAAAACGCCGACCTCGTACTGCACGAGCCCCTGCGAGGCAAGGCTGATAAAGCCAGAAATCGACGAAAATATCACGAAAAATAGCCCCGTACTAACAGCCTTTTTGATGTCGTAATTAAGAAAATTTATCAAAACCGGCATGATGATGACCGAGCCTCCGATACCCACGCTGATCGCTACCGCGCCTACGAAAAGTCCGAGGAAAAATAACGGAGTAAGGGAAGGATTGTGCGCGCCTTTTGGCTCCGGATTTTTAAAAAATAGCTTAATAATGTTAAAAATTTGAATACAAATAAGCCCAAGAAGCAAAATTTTAGACGGAACGCTCGCCACGATAAAGCCGCTCGCGCTCGCCCCGCAAAAGCCGCCGATACCAAGCACCAAAGCGGGCTTTAAATCGACGTTTTTGTTTTTTATGTTTAAAAGCGAGCCGTAAACGGAGCTAAATACCATCTGAAGGACGCTTACGCCGATTGCGTATTTGACGTCAAAGCCCAAAAATACGAGTATCGGCACGGCTGCCGCGCCGCCTCCGATACCCAAAAATCCGGACAAAAAGCCCACAAATAGCCCCAAACAAACGTAACCGACCGACGCAACCGATAAAATTTCCATAATCTCGCCTTAAAGTAAAATCCGATTTTAGCCGTTTTTGGGTAAAATTAATTTTAAAATTTAAAAAAGGGAAATTATTGAAAAGATTGATTTTGATGATTTTTGCGGGGTTAAATTTAGCCTTTGCAGGCGTCACGGAAGGCCAAAGCGAGCTGGAGCTAGAAGCCGCTACTAAGCGCGCCGCAGGCAAAAAGCCCCCAGTGCAGGCGCAGGCGCGACATCTAGAATTTTGTTTTTAAAATTTACGAACGAACCAAATATCAAACCAAGGATCATCTGAATGATACTAGCGCCGATAACATATTTGATATCGTAGCCAAAAACATCATCAAAGGCACTACGACGGTGCCGCCGCCGATACCGAAAAATCCGCTGACAAAACCTGCGGCCACACCAATAAGAATGTATTGTAAACTCAAAAAAGAGATCATTTCTTGCATTTTATTTCCTTGCCATGACTTTAACATTTACTGTTTTAATTTATAATTATCGTTTTTTAAAGGATAAAATATGAAGAAATCTATAGTTACATTCGCGGCCGCTACCGCACTGGCTGGCGCACTAAACGCGTCCCACCTGACCACCGCGCAAAGCGATCTTAGCGTGGACGAAGCGGTGAAAAAATTTGAAAAAGTCGTAGCGTCTCGCAATATAACGGTATTTGACGTGATTGAACACTCAAAACTAGCGGATAAAGTGGGGCTTAAGATGGCCGATACAACGGTGGTGATAGTAGGCTCGCCAAAAGTCGGCACGCTTTTGATGCAGTGTGAGCCCAAGATTGCGCTTGAGATGCCGCTTAAATTTTTGTTTTACAAAGATGGCGACAAAACCGTGATCGCGTACGAGGACGTAAAAGATATCGCTACTAGATACGGTGCGCAGGAGTGCGAAGCGGTGGGCAAACTAAGCGCAGCGCAAGCAAATCTACTAAACGATATGACAAAGTGAATCTTTTCTAGCTATCTTGGTAGCCTGTTTTCGCAAGGCGCGTATCGTGAGCAATGCGCAAAAAATTTTAGCTGATTTATAGATGACAAAATTATCTAAAATCGACAACATTTTTCAAATCGTGATCGCCGAGTAGTTAAAACCGGCTTCGGATGCGAATAGTCCCAACTTCTACCAAACGACCAAGTTTGGCTACAAGACCCGCATGCGCCCCTATTTTCGGCCCACTACGGCGACGTAGCGGGCTCTATAGTCTCGAGCCGATCTGCCGAGATCAAAGAAGAAAAATCTACGCCACGTCCACAGCGAGAACGCTATAAATATACTGCACTTAATAGCGATTTACTCGGCGAAAAAAACAAGCCAAACGCAAAACATCCATCAATTTCGCATCCGCGCCTACATCTATTGTGTACTAAAAAGCCAAAAAGTGTCGCAGCTAGATACGGCGCCTCGGACTGCCCCGCCCTAGACGCGGCACAGAGGCTAGAGCGCGAGCTTTTTGACGCCGCCGTCAAATGAAAATTAAGCTTAATTTTTATATAATCTACGCTCATTAAAGGATATTTTATGCTACTTTTGAGCCCAGTTTTTTATTACGAAAAGATCCGCGAGAGATTTGCTAACTCCTACCTCGCCGAGGACACGACGCAGACCATAGTCGGCATCGACTGCGAGTATATAAGCAGCGAGCAAACCGATTTTGCGGGGCTTAAGAGCTATTTTAAAGCTCAAAAATTTGATGCGCCTTTTGCGGGACTGTTTGGAGTACTGGGCTACGGCGGGATAAAATATTTTGAAAAAATCCCCGAATTTAACGCCTCGCAGTACGATTTCCCGGACTTTTTCTACGCCAACGCCCGCGCCTATCTACACTTTGATAAAAATAGCAAAATTTACAGCTTTTACGGCGATAGCGAGCGGTATTACGATTTTTTAGTTGAATTTAGCGCGGAGGACGAAGTAAAAGCTGCCCAGGACCGCGCAAAACGGCAGAGCGAATATAAAATTTTAACCGATTTAGAAGGCGAAAAAGAGCATTTTCTAAACATCGCAAAGCGCGCCAAAGAGTATCTAAAAAGCGGCGACGTCTTTCAAGTCGTGCTAAGCGAGCAGCTAAAACTAGCCTCGGATATGGATAGCCTTGACTTCTACCGAGCCTTAAGCGAGGCAAATCCGAGCCCCTATATGTTTCACTTTCCGACCCCTTACGGCGACGTCGCGGGCTCTAGCCCCGAGCTAGTCTGCGAGATCAAAGAGGGCAAAATCTACGTCGCGCCCATAGCCGGCACGCGCGGCCGCGGTAAGGACGCGATGGAGGACGCCGCGCTCGAGCGCGAACTGCTAAGCGACGAAAAAGAGCTAGCCGAGCACAAAATGCTCATCGACCTCGCCCGCAACGACATCGGCCGCGTCAGCAAGCCAAAAAGCGTCGCGGTCAAAAACGCCATGCGCATCGTGCGCTACGAGAGCGTGATGCATATCGTAAGCGACGTCTACGGCGCTAAGGCGGACGATATAGACGCATTTGACGCGGTCGGTAGCATCTTCCCCGCAGGCACGCTCAGCGGTACGCCCAAAATCCGCGCCATGGAGATCATCGCCGAGCTTGAGTCATATAGGCGCAACGCCTACGGCGGCGGCATCGGATTTTTCCACTTTAACGGCGACGCGCAAATGGCGATTTTGATTAGAAGCGCGATATTTGCGCGCAAATTTGACGGCAAATTTGACGCTGGCGGGCATGACCCGCACCTTGACGGCGCAAACGAGTCAAATTTAAAAAGCGGAGAGCTCGGGGAAAATTTCGCCGAAATTTTCGTGCAGGCCGGAGCCGGAATCGTGATTGATAGCATTCCTGAATACGAATATAAAGAAATTTGCAAAAAACGCGCGTCGGTGCTAAACGTGTTTGCGAAAAACGCAAGGGAGATTTAGCCTGCACGCAGTGCAGCAACTTCTCACGTGCAGTGGGGTTAGAGAGGGCTTGGGAGAGGAAGGGGCGACGCTTCGTAAGTAGAACCCCCTTCCTCTCCCAAAAATTCAGTTTTACAGAAAGTAAGTTTTTCAAATTTTGATATTTTCAAGATGCGGGTCTCGGTAAGTAAAATTTGCAAATTTAACCAAATTTGACTTCAAATTTGAACGTAAAAAGTTAAGGCGAAGTATTTTTGTTCTAGGCGAGGCGGATTTAAATTTTACGACGGGAGCTACCTCGTCGGTAGTGACCGAGTAAAATTTAAATCCAACGAAGTATAGAGCAAAAAGACAAGCCTCCAAAAAGGAGAAAATTTTGATTTTATTGATCGACAACTACGACAGCTTTGTTTTCAACGTGGAACAGTATCTACGCGAACTAACTTCCGAAGAAGTACGCTGCGTGCGCAACGACAAAATCACCCTGGATGAAATCCGTAGGCTAAATCCTAGCAAAATCGTGCTAAGCCCTGGGCCAAAACACCCGCAAGATAGCGGCATTTGTTTAGAGATTTTACGAAGCGACATCGCCGCCCCGATCCTTGGTATCTGCCTTGGGCATCAAGCGATCGGCCTGGTGCAGGGCGCAAAGATCAAACGCCTAGAAAAGCCGTATCACGGCAAAACCTCGCTCATAAAAGTTAGCCGCAAAGAGCCGCTGTTTACGGGACTACCGGACGAATTTGAGGTCATGCGCTACCACTCGCTTTACGTGGACGAGCTACCGTCAAATTTAGAGGCCACGGCCGTGAGCGAGGATGGAGTAGTGATGGCGCTTAGCGTGAAAGACAGGCCGATTTTCGGCATCCAGTTTCACCCCGAGAGCTACTTCACGCAGTACGGCAAAAAAATCATCGAAAATTTCATCGACTACGAAGCAGCGCCTGCGGCCGAGGTCGCCAAAGAGCCTAAAATTCGCCCGCTAAAGCCGTTTCTAATCAAACTACAAGAAAACGAACGCCTAGACGACCGCGACTTTGAGCAAATTTGCGAAATCATCGCGAGCAAAGAGTGCGAGATCACGCAGCTAGCAGCACTTTTGGTGCTAATCAGCGAAAAAAGCCTCTATCCACAAAGCCTAGCAAGCCTGGCTAAAAACATCCTAAAATACTCGCAGACCTACCGCGATCCCTCGCCGATGATCGATCTTTGCGGCACGGGCGGCGACGGCTTTAAGACGATAAATATCTCAACCACCGTCGCGTTTATCCTCGCAAGCCTTGGCGTCAAAGTCGCAAAGCACGGCAATAAGGCCGTTTCTAGCAAATCGGGCAGCTCGGACGTGCTTGAGATTTTAGGTGTTCAGAGTTCAAATTCGCTCCTGCGACAGCGCGAGCTGCTAAACGACAAAAACTTAGCCTTTTTCCACGCGCCGTTTTTCCACCCGCTAGTAGGCGAGGTGCGCGAGGTGCGCCAGCGCCTAGGCATCCGCACGGTTTTTAACGTGTTAGGCCCGCTGCTAAATCCAAATTTGGCTCTCAAAAATCAGCTGGTAGGCGTCTATCACAAGCCCGTTTTGCGCCTATACGCCGAGACGCTGCAGCTGCTTGGACGCGAGCGTGCGCTGGTGGTTCGCGGCGAGGACGGACTAGACGAGATCAGCTTGTGTGACGAGACGCGCGTCGTGGAGCTACGCGGCGGCCAGATCAGCGAGTACAGCATCACGCCCGAGCAGTTTGGCTTCAGACGAGCATTTCACAGCGAGATCGAGGGCGGCACGCCTGAGCAAAACGCCGAATTTTTAAAGCAAATTTTAAAAGGCGAGTTGGACGGACCGAAATTTGACGTAGTCGTGCTAAACGCTATGTTTGCGCTCTACACAGCGGGCGTCGCGGACAGCCCCGCGCAGGCCAAAGAGGTCATCCTGGACGCGATAAAAAGCGGTAAAGTTTATCGCTATTTTGAAGACTACGTGCGAGGCGAAGCGTGACGCTGGTTAAAATTTGCGGTATCAAAACGCCTGCGGAGGCGCGCGACGTGGCGAGTTTGGACGTTGATTTTTTGGGCGTGATATTTGCCAAAAGCAAACGGCGGGTGAGCGCACAGACGGCGCGTGAGATAGCTCACATCGCGCATGCGGCTGGTAAAAAATGCGTCGGCGTTTTTGCCGGGCAAAGTGACTGCGAGATAATGGAAATCTGCGAATTTGCTACTCTTGACGTTGCGCAGATCCACGGCGAGGTTAGCTCAAATTTATACGCAAATTTAAAGGCGGTGGGGCTAGAGGTTTGGCGCGTTTATAGCGTGCTAGATGCACTACCAGCCGTCGATACCGCGCTTTGCGATATGCCGCTTTTTGACTGCAAGGGGCAAAACGCCGGCGGCAACGGCATCAGCTTTGATTGGGAGATTTTGCGAGAGGTCAAATTTGACTTCGGTATGGCGGGCGGTATCGGCGAACATAACGTGCGCGAAGCGATCAAATTTAACCCGCGAGTGCTCGATCTAAACTCAAAAGTCGAGGACGAAAACGGTATAAAATCGGCCGAAAAAATAAAGAAAATTTTGGAGCTTTTAAAGGCGTAAATTTTGCTTGCGACGGAGGCAAAATTTACGCCTTTGCCGCCTTGCCTAAATAAAATATGGCATGTTTTAAATTTACTCATTTTACCAGCTTGCCGGCTAACGCTGCCATATCGCACACAAAATAAGCCTAATAAAAACTTAAAATGCTAAAATAAACGAAAATTTAAAGGATACCGATGAATACCAAAGCATATTTCGGCAAATTCGGCGGCCAGTTCGTGCCGGAAACCGTTATGTTCGCGCTAGACGAACTCGAGGCTGCTTACGAGCGCATAGTAAAAACGGCTGAATTTGAGGCCGAACTAGACGACCTACTAAAAAACTACGTCGGACGCCCTAGCCCGCTATATCACGCAAAACGCCTAAGCGAGCACTACGGGCATGAAATTTACCTCAAGCGCGAGGATCTAAACCATACCGGCGCGCATAAGATAAATAACGCCCTAGCCCAGGCGCTTCTAGCCAAAAAAATGGGCAAAAAGAAGGTTTTAGCAGAGACGGGTGCGGGTCAGCACGGCGTGGCGACTGCGACGGCGGCGGCACTGCTCGGTCTTGAGTGCGACGTGTATATGGGCGCGACAGACGTCGAGCGTCAGCAGCTAAACGCATTTCGCATGCAGCTTTTAGGCGCCAGAGTAGTGAGCGTAGAAGAGGGTCTAAAAACTCTAAAAGAAGCCACCACCGCAGCGATCCAAGCGTGGGTAAACGAGATAGAAAGCGCCTTTTACGTCATCGGCTCGGCAGTCGGCCCGCACCCCTATCCTAGGATCGTGCGCGACTTCCAGAGCATCATCGGCCGCGAGACCAAGGCTCAGCTAAAAGAATACGGCGTACATCCGGACTACGTCATCGCCTGCGTCGGCGGCGGCAGCAACGCCATCGGTATCTTTAGCGCATTTTTGGGCGACGCGGACGTAAATTTGATCGGAGTCGAGGCTGCAGGCCTAGGCGCGCACACTCCGTATCACGCTGCGACGCTAACAAAGGGCCGCACAGGCATCATCCACGGTATGAAAACGATCGTGCTTCAAGACGAATACGGCATGATCGAGCCCGTTCACAGCATCTCGGCGGGGCTTGACTATCCTGGAGTAGGCCCAGAGCACGCGCACCTGCACGAGAGCAAGCGAGCCGCCTACTACGGCGTCACTGATGATGAATGCATAAACGCGCTATATCTAACCAGCCGCCTAGAGGGCATCATCCCCGCGATCGAGAGCTCGCACGCGTTAGCTTATCTAGAAAAGCTATGTCCGAATTTGACGAAAAAAAGCGTCATCGTCGTAAACGTCTCGGGGCGCGGCGACAAAGACATAAACACCGTGATGAGCTACGAGAAAGGAAAAATTTATGGCTAAGGTAAAAGACGCGTTCGCGGGCAAAAAAGCAAACATCGGCTACGTCGTGGCCGGATATCCTAGCGCCAAGGCGACGAAGGAGTTTTTACTAAATTTAGACGGCAGCTGCCTGGATCTACTAGAGCTTGGTATCCCCTACTCCGATCCGCTCGCAGACGGTAAGCTCATCGCGCAGGCTAGCTTTGAAACCGCCGCAAAGGGCGTAAACACGGGTGCAATATTTGCCATGCTAGAAGAGTGCAAAGGCAAGATAAATAAACCCGTCGTTTTTCTCGTGTATTTTAACATCGTGTTTGCTTACGGCGTAGAGAGGTTTATCGCCCGCTCAAAAGAGGTCGGTATCGCAGGCTTCATCATCCCCGATCTGCCGTTTGAGGAGAGCGAGGAGGTAGCGGAGCTGTGCGCTAAATTTGATCTTGATCTCATCCCGCTAATCAGTGTCACGTCGCAAAACAGAGCGGATAAAATTTTAAAATTCGGCTCGGGCTTTATCTATGCGCTTGGCGCTATCGGCGTGAGCGGATCGCAGCGAGCCAGCGAGGAGAGACTAAAAGCGCTCGTAGAGGGTCTAAAAAAAAGAAGCAATCTGCCTGTCGCGGTGGGCTTTGGCGTGAAAAATAAAAACGACGCCGATGAGGTAAAAACCTATGCCGACGGCGCGATAATCGGCACCGAGATAGTAAAGCTCACGGCCAAATTTGAGGGCGAAGAGCTGATAAAGCAAATCAATAAACTTTTTTAAATTTAGCCGCGTTTGCGTTAAATTTAAGTATAATCAAAAAATTTCGTTTAAAGGACGGCGCGATGATGGACGTTGCGGAGCTTGGGATCAAGCATCTATGCGAGGATACCCTGGGCTACAAGGTAGAGAGCGCAAAGAGCGCGGAGGGCGAATTTTACGGCTCGAGCTTGCCGATTTTTAAGGGCAAAGAGGAGTTTCACTTTTATCTTTATTTTAAAAAAGATACGCTAAATCGCTTTGCTAGCGTGCTTCTTGGCGTCGATAAACTAGCCGAAGACGAGCTAAGCGATATCTGTAAAGAGGTAGCCAACCTCGCAATCGGCTACGCCAAAAATCTACTAAACGAACGCGAAGCAAACGCCTACAAACTAGGCACTCCGGAGTATCTAGGCAGGACGAATTTCCGCATCAAACTAGAAGATAAGCGCGTCTATAAAATCAAAAATAGAACATTTCAAATAGGATATAAAAAAGGATGAGCGAAGAACTACAAGAAGTAACCGCCGTAGAAACGGCGCTCCAAGGGGTTCAGGAGATGTTGCAAGAGCGCGGCGGGCTTTTTAAAAGCTACGACGAGCTGATGGATATCGGAGTGGATTTTATCTCGGAGCTCGGTACCACGACTATTAGCGTAAAGCAGCTTTTAAAGCTTGAGGTTGGCTCGGTAATCGATCTAGAAAAGCCTGCCGGTGAGAGCGTGGAGCTTTTTATAAACAACCGAATTTTCGGCAAGGGCGAAGTGATGGTTTACGAAAAAAACCTCGCCATCAGGATAAATGAAATCCTAGACTCAAAATCCGTCATCCAGTACTTTAAACGAGAGCAGTTATGAGGATTTTCGCCACTCTTTTGTTGTTTTTTGCCGCGCTTTGGGGGTCAAATTTATCTACTTACAACATTTACGAGCGTAGCGACCGCGTCGATATCATGCTTAGCTTTGACGCACCTTATAGCGGAGCGATCCTGCAAGAGCGCAAAGACGGCGTGATAACCCTACTTTTTAAAGACCTACAAAACGACCAAAGTATCGAAAAAAGCGTAAATTCAAGCATACTACAAGAGCTTTTGTTTGAGCCTAGGGGCCAAAATTTAGCCCTCGTGATAAAAAGCGACGCTCAGGTAGCCGTTAGCGCCTCAAAAACCACCGACGGCTTTGGCCTGCGCATACGCGTGACGCCTGAAAATGCGGCAAACTCAGCTGCCGCAACCGCGCTCTCGCCGCAAGAAACTAGAGAAAATATAACCGAAGCGACGAATTTATCCGGCGATCAAAACGTATCAAATTTGACCTCGTCCGCTCAAAACACAGGCCTAAATTTAGGCATGCAAAGCGGCGACGTAAATTTTATGACGCAGGGCATGAGCGATATGATCGATTATAGATATTACTCGGTTTTGGGCGTTTTGGCGCTGCTTTTAGTCGTGCTTTTGTTCGTCAAGGCAAAGCTAAAAAACAAGCAAAAAACGATAAAAACAAAGCGCGAAAACGGCTGGTTTGAAAAGGTAAAAAGCGACGATGGTGTGGAGATAATCTACGAAAAACCGCTTGACGATACGAATAAAGTAGTGCTTTTTCAGCACCTTGATAGACGCTATCTCGTGCTGACTGGCACGTCAAACGTGCTTTTGGATAAATTCGGCGAAGAAAAGATGACGAGCGAGCAAGATTTTCAGAGTTTTTTTGAAGAAAATCAAAAAAAGTTAAACGCCTACATCGAAAACCGCCAAACGCTGGACGCATACAAGGATAAGGCGAGCATAGACTAATCGTCTGGCGCCTAGTAAAAACTAATTTTATAAAATTTGATGAAATTTACCGCAAATTTCATCAAATCCCTCCATCAAATTTCACGCAAAACAGATCGCAAAAGTATCCGGTTTGGTCATCTTTTTGATATTTTCCTTCGCCATAAACAACTCCTTAGCGCCGTAAATTTGCAAAGTATGGTTAATAAACTCAAACTCTAGCTTCTTATGCGCGCAGTTTGCATCGAGATTTTTAGCAAGCGCAAGGATAAAACTCAACCAGCGCACGACCTCTTCGCTAGGCAGCAGGTTTTTAAATCGTTCAAATTCGCTCGAGCTTTTTTTGCCGTTTTGCGCGATGATCGCGGCAACTAGGCATTTTTGCGCATGCGAAAAGCCGTAGTTTAGGGCATTTAACACAAAAAACGCCGAGCTAGCGTGCTCGCCGTAAAATCCCAAGCACTGCGCCACGCTATGTAGCCTCGCAGCCACGGCTAGCTCGCTCTCGTAGCGCCCATCAAGCCCGTGCAGCGGCTCTAGCGCGGCAAAGAGGTCTTTTGCGTATTTTACGATAGTTTTATTGTCATCCAGCAAAAATCTATCCTGCAAGCTCCTCACGCTCGGGTTAAAATTTGGCGGAAATTTGCGCGTCGGGCGCAAGATATCGCTCAAAAATACGCCCTCTCTAAAGCCCGCGCCGCTAGTATAGATGTTTTGTGCGCCCACAGCATCCACTGCGCCTAAAAATATAAGCGCGCCCTCTCTGATCGTATCGAATCGGTCCTTTTTGATGCCGAATTTTCCAAGCTCTAGTACGCTCGCCCGGGCTAAATTTTCGATGAAATTTTTGTGGCTTTGAAATTTATAGGCAAAGTTGTGCACCGTTTTTAGCGGGTAGTCTTGCGCCGACATAATAGCAGAAGATATCGCGCGCAGGCTGCCGCCGATAGCGACTAGGTTTTTGCTTTTAAAATTTTTAGGCAAACTTTTAAACGCCTCTTTGATAAAAGGCGCTGCGGCGTTTAAATTTTTCTTATCGAAAAATAGCTCCTTTAGCCGCACCGTGCCCAAATTTAACGACATGGCGTCTACTATCTTGCCGCCGCTAACAAGAGCTAGCTCCGCAGAGCCTCCGCCGATATCAAGCGTGACAAACTCCTCTAGCGGCTCAAGCAAATTTAACGCCGCTACGCCGCCAAACGTCGCCTCATCCTTGCCGCTAACGACTTTTAAATTTATCCCAAGCTCCTTGCGCGCCATGCTTATGAGCTCGCCGGCATTCGGAGCGTCGCGCAGAGCCGAGGTGCCCATGGCGAAAATTTTCGAGCATTTGTAGTTTTGTGCGATATTTTTAAACTCGCTAAGCGCCTCGCAAGCCTTTTGCATCGACTTTTCCGAGATCTCGCCGCCGTGCTCGTACGCGCCCTCGCCCAGACGCACCTTCATCTTAAATTCGCCGATGATGTGAAACGCGTAACGCGAAGTTTTCTCAAAAATCGCCATTCGCATCGAATTTGAGCCTAGATCTATGACGGCGGTTCGTTTTGCCATTTATTTGCCTTTATTATTTTTATTTATCGCTAGAGTGAGGGTCGAGATCGCGCCGCTGTGCCCGTCGGTTCGGTTTTTGATAGACACCGAGCCGCCCAGAGCCTGAGCCGCGCCCTTAGCTAGAAATAGCCCGAGTCCCGCTCCGCCCTTATCGCCAAAACGCTTAAACGGCGCAAAAAGGTCCTTGCTCTCGTCGATGCCGCAGCCCTCGTCTACGACCTCGATGATAAATTCGTTTTCGCTAAGGCGCGAGCGCAGCGTAACCACGGCGCCGCGAGGAGAAAATTTGATCGCATTTTGGACGAAATTTTGAATAACGTGTGTTAAAAGCGTCGTTTGTAGCGTCATCTCAAGGCTGCTCGGAGTAAAATCGGTCGAGATATCCTTGCCCTCGCCGCGAGCTAAAATTTTAAAATTATTCGCATATTGATTTAAAAACTCGATGATATCGATGCGCACAGCCTCCTCAAACTGCGCGCCCTCCTGCCGCCCGATCTCTAGGATCGAGCTTATCATTTTGTTCATCTGATTGATGGCTTCGTTGTTGTTTTTGAGCGCTTCGATGTATTTTTCGCTCTCGCGCGGCTTTATTAGCGTGACTTCGTTTTTGGTTTTCATCACCGCTAGCGGCGTTTTTAGCTCGTGCGCGACGCCGACGAAAAGCTCTTTTTGATAGAGTACGAACGTCTGAATACGCTCGATTAAGCGGTTTAGACTTCTGCCCAGCGGCTTAAACTCGGGCGGTAGCTCGTCAAGGCTCACCGTCTGTAAAAATCGCTCGTTTAAATTCGTCATTTTTCTGCTTAAAATTTTAATCGGCACAAGTAGCATCCGCGACAAAAACAGCACGTAAAAAATAATCAGGAGTATCGACGTAGCGTTTACCATGATGATATCGATTAGAATTTGATCTACGAGTTTGCTTTGATGAGTTGTGTCTTTGGTTAGAGCGATGCTCGTGTCGTCCATATACGGATAAAATAACGTCAAATGAGTCTTTTGCCCCACCCTTTCCGTGACGAAATAAGGCGATACGGTTTTGCCCTCGACTAGCTTTGCTCTAGTGGGACTATCGTTTAGCGTGAAGTACTCAAACGGTTTTTCTACTTTAGATAAATTTGCGCTCGTGGATAAAATTTTAGCTTCGTATGCGAGCGATTGCGAGATGCCCTCGTATATCGTGACCTTGATATACTGATATAAAAGAACGGAGATGATGAGAATTAGCATCGTAGAAGCCGATGCTAATTGCACTATAAACCTAAATCTTAGGCTTTTTTGGGAAAGCAAAACCTATACCCGCGTCTTCTGACCGTCTCGATAGTCGATATATTTAACGGTTTATCCATTTTTTGGCGGATTTGATTGATTGCTACTTCGATTACGTTTGGAGTTACGAGCTCAGGCTCCTCCCAGATCGCGTCTAGTAGCTGCTCTTTGCTGACGATCTGATCGCTGTGGCGCGCAAGGTGAGTTAGTACCTCAAACGGCTTACCTTTTAGCTCGATATCTTGACCTAGATATGTGATTTTCTCCTCGTCCGGATCGATGATAAGGTCGTCTATCTTGATAACGTTGGTGCCGCCAAAGCGCAAACGAGCCTCGATTCTAGCTACCAAAACGTCGAAATCAAACGGCTTTTTGATATAGTCGTCCGCACCCGCTCTAAATGCCTTAACTTCGCTGTCTTTATCGTCTTTAGCAGATAGCACGACGACTGCAGTGCGCGGAGATTTGTGCTTGATGATGTTGATTAGATCCACGCCGTCGCCGTCCGGGAGCATCCAGTCAGTCAAAACCAAGTCGTAATTTCTAATACCGATGTAGTATTCGGCATCCTTGAAATTCTCCGAGCTGTCGGTCTGATAGCCGAACTCTTGCAAGCCCTCGGCGATGGTTTTGTTTAGAGTTACCTCATCTTCAACTATTAAAATTCTCATTTTTTCCCTTCAGTGAAATTTGATGGGATTGTAGCATAAATTAAGCAAGATTTCAAGATACTTTAAAAAAAATTTAATATTTAAACTCAGCTCTTGCGCCAACCGTCGCATTTTTGACGATCTCGATTTTTAAAATTTCCATTTTTAAAAAGCTAAGCGAGCTAAATTTTTCCTTCAACTTTTTCGCGCAAATTTCAAGCGAGCTCTCCACAGTGCTAAATTTCTCCCGCGCGTAAATTTCCTCGATAAAATTTATCATTTCCACGTAGTCTATAAACTCGCCGCTTTCAAATTCCGCGCTCACTCTTACCTTCTGCGGCGTCACGCGCTCAAAATCAAGCAGCCCGATGATCGTGCTAAATTCGTAATCTCTGATAATCGTCGTCAAATAACGCGCTTTTCTTGCCCGGTTATCAGGCGTTTGATGTTTGGCAGGTGCTTATAAACGACCAAAAACGCGATCAAAAATATCGGCGCATAGGAGTCGATGTCGGGAATCTGCGGCTGCAACGCAAAAGTCGCTACGATAAACGCCACGAGCGCGGCTAGCGAGGCAAGCGATGAGATTTTAAGCAGTTTGCCCACGACAAACCAAACCCCAAGCGCGATAGCGATCTCAAGCGGTAAAAAAACCGCCAAAACGCCCGCTCCCGTGGCTATGCCCTTACCGCCTTCAAATTTCAAAAACGGCGAATAGCAGTGTCCGAGCACCGAAAGTACAGCCATCGCCCAAAGCGTCGCGGGAGCAAGGCCTAAAAATTTCGCGATCAGTATCGGCAAAACGCCCTTTAAAACGTCGCAAACGACGGTTAAAATCGCGATTTTTTTGGCGAGTTTGGGGTCTTTTTGCTTTAGCACGCGCAAGACGTTGGTCGCGCCGATGCTGCCGCTACCTTCGCTTCTGATGTTCACTCCGCCGAAGATATAAGCCAAAATCACGCCCGAGGGGATGCCGCCTAGCAGATACGCCGCGGCGTAAGCTATCAAATTTTCGTTCATTTTTTATCCTGATTTTTGTTTCGATTTCGCAATATTAATTAAATTCGGCTGATTTTTTGATAAATCGGTCGTTTTAAAGGGCGGTAAATTTGTAAATTTCACTTGAGTAAACCCGAAACTTTAAGATGCTAAATTTGAACCTTCAAGATACGGGTCTCTGTGACCCAAATTTGTAAATTTAATGCCAAATTTGACCGTAAAACGATAAGGCGAAGTATCGCGAAATGATTTTTCGAGTTTTGAAGCAAAATTGAGCGTGCGCTAGGCATATAGCCTGCGGAGCGAAAATTTTGTGAAATCTCGGAAAAGCACTCGCGAGACGAGCCGTTATTTCCACAAAAGATAGAGCTTTTCGTCGTATATATCGCTACTTTTCGGTGCCACTTCCACCTCCGTAACCTCCACGTTTTGCACATCGTTTTTGGCTTTTAGCGCGCTGGCGTCTTCTTCAAATTTCGCCATCAGTTCCTCGATCTGCGCGTTTAGCTGGGCGACTTCTTGCTCGCTTAGTTTGACGTCGCTGCGCTCTTTTAGCACGCTGTTTGCCGAGCGCGCGGAGGTCGCGACCTTGCCGATGTTGCCGCTACTTAGCAGCCCCTTGCCGAAAATCGCGCCCAAAATGCTAGCTCCCACCGAGATCGCCGTCTCGATCCCCTTGCTTTTAAAGTCTCGCTGCTCTTTTTCTAGCTTTGCCACCGAGCGGTTTAGTTTCTCCTCTAGGCGCGCTTTTTGTTTGTCAAATTCCGCCGTAAGCTTGGCCGTTTGCGCCTCTAAAATTTCATTGCATTTATCGGCCAAATGGACGTAAAACTCCTCCTTGCTCTCACCCGGCGCCGAGCTTAAATTTAGCGCGCTAAAGAGCCTAAGTTTGTAGTTTCTATAGATAAATTCTTTGAAATTTTTGGTTAGCTCTTTGAAATTTTTAGCTCCCGCGACAAAGCCCGGCAGCGGTGCGTATGAGAGCTTGAAATTTGGCTCTGCAACCGCGGTAAAATGCATATTTTCGCTAGCCTCGCTCCAGTCGGCGCTTTTTTGAGCTTCATCCAACCTTAGCGTGAAATTTACCTCGCGAACCTCGTCAAGCCCCTTTTTAGCGTCGTAAAATCGCACTTTGGCTTCACCGTAAAGATACCCCTCCAGCTCGCCGCCCTCCTGCAAATTTGAGCTTGCGGCGTAAATTTGAGCGATGTCCGGCGACAGAACCGGCTTGGCGGCAAAATTTGAGCTTTTTGCCGGGCTTGATCCGCTCAAATTTGACCCGCTCTTTTGCTCTTTCATCAAATTTGAAATCTGCTCGCGGCTAAGCGGTCCTTTTAGGTAGCTCAGAGCCCAGCGCGTCGAGATGACGGACAGCCCGTCCTCGTGGATGTTTTTTAGTAGGAAATTGCGCTTTTGCAAATTTGAGATGAGATTTTCTATCTCGCCTTTATCCATCGCAGAGCCCGCAAGCCCCGTCATACCGTCGATCACGCGCGCCTTATCCTGCGCGGTTTGCAAGCGCCCGATAAACCACGTGCCGATGTTACTAAGGCCTTTGTAGTCAAGATCGACCGGGTTTTGGGTGCTCAGTATCACGCCAAGGCCGTGCGCACGGGCTTGCTTGAGTAGAGTTAGCATCGGAGTTTTGCTAGGCGGGTTGCCGTTTGGCGGGAAAAATCCGAAAATCTCGTCCATATAAAGCACCGCGCGAAGCGAGCTCGTGCCCTCGGTCTTGCGCATCCACGCGATGATCTCGTTTAGCAGTAGCGTCACGAAAAACATCCTCTCGCTGTCTTTTAGGTGCGAGATCGTAAAGATATTGCACTTTGCTTTGCCGTTTGCGTTAAAAAGCATCTTTGAGATGTCGAGTCGCTCGCCGCTTAGCCACGCGCGAAAATCGGGGCTTGCAAGCAGCGTGTTGATCTTGACGGCTAGCTTCATGCGCTCGGAGCTTGGATAAAATTTCTCCACGTCAAACACGCCGATCTTAGTAAATGGAGGCGTCGCGATAAAGCCGATGAGCTCCTCTAGACTCACGTCCGCGCCCTGGCTAAATTTATCAATAAAAATGTTTGAAATGAGCAGGTGTTCTTTTGAGTTTACGTCGTTTTCTATGCCCACAAGCGAGAGCACGGAGCTAGCCAGAGAGCCTACGTACTCGCTAAACTCCTCGCTGCCTGCGTCTAAACTCGGACGGGCAAAATCCCCAAGCAGCGCCACGCCCACGCCGCTACTGCTCTTTGGCGTGTAAATTTTTAGCTCGGCGCTATTTTTAAAAAGCCCTACGCGCTCTAAGCTCTGAAACGAGCCCTCGATGCCGTTTTTCCACGTCTGCGCTTCGCCAGCGGCAAACTCATCCGCGCTCATGCCCTTGTTCTGCGCTTCGTTTTCATCGACGTAGGGCGCAAAATCCTGCGCGCGCATCTGCGGGAACGCCAAAGCGAGGTTGGTCATATCGCCTTTGGGGTCGATTATAAAGGTCGGGATATTATCGATGCAGGCTTCTTCTAGGATGCTGATACCAAGGCCCGTTTTACCGCTACCGGTCATTCCGATGATGGCTGCGTGCGTCGTGAGGTCCTTGTTTTTGTAAAAAAACGGCTCTTTGTTTTTGAGGCCGACGTAAAATAGCTTTAAATTTTCTTGGATGGTTTTCATGTGCTTCCTTGTAAATTTTGGGCTATTTTACTGATTTTTGATTAAATTTCGGGTGAAGCCGGGAGGATAAATTTGAAAGCGAGGCGGGTAGAATTAAAATAAGGCAAGCGCGAGGCTCGCCTTTTAATTTTGCGTTAAATTTATTGGTAGGTTTTTAGCTGCTCTTTGAGCTCTTCGAGGGTTTCTTTTACGCGCTTGTCGGTAAATTTTACGATATTTTGATGCGCGTTTTGCTTGTTCATCACTTGGCAGCAGTATCTCATGGCGCCTTTATATTTTAGCGCCGTAACTAGCTTTAGATCGATATCGACGTCCACTTTTTCGCAAGATCCGCTTTCGCAGTCGGAAAGTCCGAGCTCAAATTTAGCGTTTACCTGCTCGCCGTCCCTAAACTCTCCGTCATCGGCGCTAACGACGCCGAGTCCGCCCTCGGAGATATCGTATAAATTCCCCTGCACTGCGCTGCCGTTTTGAGCAAGAGAGACCTTAGTATAGCGGTTTGGATAGACGCGTTGATATTTTCGCAAATTTGCATGCAGGTTGTGCATGTAGATAAAATCTCTAAGCGTCACGGTCAAATTCGACAAATCAAATCCCGCGATATCGGCTCTTAAATTTTCGGCAAAATACTCATCGCGCACGATGTAGGCGTTTTTTTCCTCTTTCATGGCCAAAATCTGCTCTAGCGTTACCTTGCAAACCACGGTCTCATCCTCGACTGCTATAACGCTACCTTGACACTCGACCTTTACGCCGTTGTATAAATTTAAAAAATGAATTTGATGGTTGTCTTTTAGAGCCCTTGAAAATACGCTAATAGCGCCTTCTAAGATCATAGAACCGCTGTTATCAGTGTTGATCATTTAGAGGTTTCCCTTCTGCGAGATTTTAGAAATTGCCTCTATTATAGTAAATTTATTTTGTTTTTAGTTTAAATTTTTTGCGTATTTCGTTAAAAATTTTGTGAAGTGGGTAAAAAAAGGGAAGAAAAGGGCGAGAGTTCGCCCTTAAATTTAGATTATTATAGCTTATCCGCGTTGTGAGATAGATAGTCTGCGACGCCTGCCGTATCGGCTTTCATGCCTTTATCGCCTTTGTTCCAACCGGCAGGGCAAACCTCTCCGTGCTCGTTAGTAAATAGCATTGTATCGACCATTCTTATCATCTCGTCGATGTTTCTTCCAAGCGGAAGGTCGTTGATAACCGCGTGACGAACCGTGCCGTCTTTGTCTAGCAGGAATGAGCCGCGAAGTGCGACGCCCGCATCCTCTAAAAGTACGTCAAAACCGCGAGCGATAGACTTCGTCATATCGGCTACTAGCGGGAAGCGAACTTGGCCGATGCCGCCTTTGTTTACCGGAGTTTCTTTCCACGCAAAGTGAGAGAATTGGTTATCCGTTGAAACTCCGATGACTTCGATACCGCGAGCTTTAAACTCATCGTATCTCTTATCAAATGCAATAATCTCGCTAGGGCAAACGAAAGTGAAGTCCATAGGGTAGAAAAACACCACCGCGCCTTTTTCGCCGATATTTTTATATAGGTTGAAATCATTTACGATCTGATTGCTTCCTAAAACCGCTGCAGCTGTAAAGTCAGGCGCTTTTTTTGTTACTAACATTTTTTCTCCTTAATAATTTTTATTTGTAGCGAAATTATATCATCTAAAAATTAAAAAGAGCTAAAAATTTTACGTTTTCGCTTCAAAATTTAACGCAAAAATTTAATATCAAATTTACTTAGTTTTTGATATTCTTGCGAAAAATTTGACCAAAAAGGATAAAAAATGGCAGTAAAAATAACAGACATCTGCATAAGCTGCGGCTCTTGTATCGACGAGTGCCCGACGAACGCTATCGTAGACGACGCGGATAACCCGACCGGCGAGGACGCATACTACGTTTATGCCGATAAATGCGTCGAGTGCGTAGGATTTAACGACGAGCCTGCATGCGCTTCAGCCTGTCCGACCGACGGCTGCATCGTTTGGGACGCTCCTTATTCAGGACAGCCTTCTCGCGCCGAGATAACAGCAGATATGAGAACGGGCGCTACGGCCGTCATCTCGTAAACTCCGCACTTAAGCCCTTTTGCGGGGCTTATTTTGAAATTTAATTTTTTTTTGATATAATCACCGCCTTATAAAAACCACAAAAAGGAAATTTTATGCAGCAAACGCTTTCTATTATTAAGCCTGATGCCGTAAAAAAGGGCGTTATCGGAAAAATCGTGGATAGATTCGAAAGCAACGGACTAAGAATCGCCGCTATGAAAAAAGTCAAACTAAGCAAATGCGACGCAAAAGCTTTCTACGCAGTTCACAAAGACAGACCTTTCTTCAACGATTTGGTTGATTTTATGGTGAGCGGACCGGTCGTAGTTATGGTTCTTGAGGGCGACGATGCGGTAGCTAAAAACCGCGATCTAATGGGTGCAACTAACCCGAAAGAAGCAAAGCCCGGTACTATCAGAGCCGATTTTGCCGAGAGTATCGACGCAAACGCCGTTCACGGTAGCGACAGCCTAGAAAACGCTAAAAACGAGATTGCATTTTTCTTTGCAACAAGAGAAATTTGCTAATTTTAGGTTAAATTTTGAAAATATCTTTCGCCAAAATCGCAAACAATCAAATACCGTTCGAGCTAGGCTTGGACGGGGTAAATTTTAACGGCGAACTCAAAAGAATAAGCCAAAATTTAGTTAGCTGCAAAGGCAAAATCGTAGGCGAGATAGCTCACAACTGCGACCGATGCGGCGAAGATATAAATTTAAAGCTTGATGAAGATGTAAATTTGATATTAAGCGACGGAATTTATAAAGATAAAGAAGAAAACCTCGACGATGCGGTTGAGTTTTTCGACGGTTTTATAAATTTAGAAGAAGTACTAACAAGCGAAATAGAAGCTTTTAAGAGCGATTATTTTTATTGTGAAAAATGTAAAAATCTATAAAGGAGAATAAAATGGCAGTACCTAAACGAAGAGTAAGTCACACTCGCGCGGCAAAGAGAAGAACGCACTACAAAGTAACGCTTCCCGTTCCCGTAAAAGATAAAGACGGCTCATGGAAAATGCCTCACCGCGTAAATAAAACTACCGGAGAGTATTAATACAAATGACCAGCATTTGCATTGACGCGATGGGCGGCGACTTCGGTCCGCAACCTATTATCGGCGGCGTGATCGAGGCTTTAAAAGAAGTAAAATTTGAAGCCGTTTTGGTAGGCGATACGAAAATTTTAGAAAGCCTCGTTCCGCAAAATTTAAAACAATACGTAAAATTTATTCAAGCCGACGAGGTCGTCTCTATGAGCGACGGCGCCACCGATGCGTTAAAGCGAAAAGAAAGCAGTATTTTTAAGGCTATCGAGCTACTTAAAAATAAACAAACAAAGGCCGTAGTTTCGGCAGGACACAGCGGAGCCACGATGAGCCTTGCCACGCTTCGCGTCGGACGGCTCAAAAACGTCTCTCGCCCGGCGATAGCGACGCTGATGCCAAACGTAATCGGTGGCAACACGCTAGTTTTGGACGTCGGCGCAAACGTGGACTGTAGGCCGGAGCATCTATTTCAATTTGCGATAATGGGCGAAGCCTACGCAAAAGAAATTCTAAAAATAAAATCCCCTAAACTAGGACTTTTGTCTAACGGCGAAGAGAGTAGTAAGGGTAACGAGGCGACGAAAGAAGCTTTTGAAATGATCTCAAAACTTGATAGCTTCGTAGGCAACGCCGAAGGAAATCAGGTTTTTGACGGAAGCGTCGATGTCGTTATTTGCGATGGTTTCGTCGGAAATATCCTGCTAAAAACAAGCGAAGGCGTAGCCGACGCGATAACCAAAATAATCAAAAAACACGTTAAAAAATCCCCGGTCGCTATAGCAGGTTCGCTTCTAATGAAAAAAGTTTTTAAAACGCTAAAACAGCAAGTCGATTACGACGAATACGGCGGCGCACCGTTACTTGGCGTGAACGGTTGCGTCATAATAAGCCACGGTAAAAGCACTCCAAAAGCAATCAAAAATGCGATATTTCAAGCTCTAAAATTCGCAAACTCCGATATAAATAAAGTTATCGAAGACGAGCTTTCGCACTTCGCAAAATGAAATTACAAAGACAAATTTAATGCCAAAAGCCTCGCTAATATCCATAGCCGCATACGCTCCACCTAAAATTTTAACAAATTTCGACCTTGAAAAAATGGTGGAGACAAACGACGAATGGATAGTTAAACGCACCGGCATTAGCCAAAGACGCATAGCGCATGGTGAAGATACGAGCGATCTTGGCACGAAAGCGGCACAATTAGCGCTTGAAAGAGCAAATTTAGCGGCAAAAGATATCGACGCGGTTATCTGCGCGACTATCTCGCCCGATCACTTTTGTATGCCTTCGACGGCGTGTAAAATCGCTAAAAATTTAGGCATAAATGCTATTACGGCATTTGATATAAGCGCGGCGTGTACGGGTTTTATTTATCTGCTTGAGCTTGCAAAATCATTAATTGAAAGCGGAAGCAAAAAAAACGTATTGATAATCGGAGCCGAAAAGCTAAGTAAAATCGTCGATTGGACCGATAGAACAACTTGCATACTATTTGGCGACGGAGCGGGTTCGGCGGTCGTAAGCGCAGGCGAAGAAAACGAGATCATCGACGTTCATACCGCAGCCGACGGCAACTACGCAAACCTACTCATAACTCCTGGCGGAGAAGAAAAATTTATCAAAATGTCGGGCAACGAAGTCTTTAAAGTCGCAGTCCAGACTCTAACCAAAGACGTCGTAGATATCCTAGAAAAAAATCAAATTTCAAGCGATAAAATCGATCTTTTTATACCTCATCAGGCAAATTTACGCATCATCGAAGCAGTCAAGCAACGCTTAAATTTTACAAACGAACAGTGCGTCGTAACCGTCGGAAAATACGGCAACACAAGCTCAGCCTCTATACCTATGGCGATGAATGACGCATACGAAGCGGGCAGACTTAAAAAAGGCGATTTGCTTTTACTGGACGCATTCGGCGGAGGCTTTACGTGGGGCTCAGCGCTCTTAAAATTCGGCGGCGAAAGCTACGAAAAATAATTTTAACAGATAGATTGCTATCAAAATTTAAATCAATTTCATAACCCAACAACAATCAATACAAAAACGTCAATCGGACATTAAAATTTATCAAATTTAGCCAAGTGTTCGTATAATAAACGCATTATTTCCAAGGCCAAATTATGATAATAAATAAAACATACGAGATCCCATCCTGCGACGATGTAGAGCTTGGCCTAAAGCGAGATTCGTTACTCGAGTTTAAGCTCTGCTACGACGACAAAAAGCCAGCTAGAGACCTAGTTTTCATAGTGCCGGGTCTTGGCGACGATGCGAACGAAAACTATAGAGAGCATTTAGCGCAGTTCGTAGCTAGCAAATTTGACGTGGCCGTAGCGAGTGTGAATTATCACTGTATCGGCAACAGGCCGCAAACGGGAGCGACGTATTTTTTAAACGATTCAGATAAAATAATCCTTAAAAATAAATGCTCGAAAATCGGTATAGAAATCCCAAACGATACCAGCTACGGCGAGCTTTCCGTACTAGATGTCTATCTAGGCAAGGTAAAATCAAGCGGCGGTTTACCGAGCGATTTTAAATTAGAAATATCCGTAACGCTGCAACCGACCAAAAACGAGTATCAAAATTTCGGCGTTATGCAGGCTCAAGACGTGATAAATGCCGCGCTTTTCATCAAGGCAAATCCGCCGTTTAAATCCGCGACCGATATAGACGAGCTGCCAGTTGTCCTAGTCGGCAGTTCGCACGGCGCATACATAAACGCCTTGGCGGCCAAATTTGCTCCGTGACTCGTGGACGGTCTCATCGACAGCAGCAGCTACGCGAAGCTAAACTGGGAGCTCATAGGCCTAGGCAAAGAGGCGGACTATATCAAATTTCGTGAATACTCGACCGATATATATATTTTAAAAATATCAAAATTTACGTCTTTACCAAAACGATGTGGACGCTACTGGATAAGTCCTCGCCTCGATATTTCTCGCAGGCACGCGAGGATATACGAAACATTTTGGACGCCGCGCACCTAAAAGTCCAAAGCGAGTATCCAAAGCCTATCTACGTAGGCTACCACTGCGCCGTAAACGATCACTGCTCGCCGCCCGAGGAAAAGGCACAGTTCTACGAGGAGCTAGGAAAGCTCGGCTTTGACGCAACCTTGCATATGATAAAAGACGAGAGCTAGCTTGACGGTATATTTCTCAAAAAGCTAACGCACGGCCTAGAGATGTCCATCAAGCTTTTGATCGCCAAGGAGCTGCCGCCGATGTTAGAAAAGATAGCCTCCCGCGAGAAGCAAATTTGCGAGAATAAAAGCATAACCTATCGCTCGGACGGGCTGGAATATAAATTTTCAGAGGCGAACGGCAAGATAAATTTGGAGATAAAAAGATAATTTTATTTGTAAAATTTGCGTTTGCTAGGGGCTAATTCGAGCGGCAAAATTTGATAAAAAATTTAAGAGGCAAAAGCTGTGCGGCAACTAAAAGCAAATTTATATGAAAATTTAACAAAAAGCTTAAACCTAATTTACTCCAAACTAAAAAACCGCCTCATCTTGCGCTTCCAGTCGTCTTTTGGTATTTCAGTATCGTTTGGATCGTCGCTCCAGACCTCGTGTTTGTCCTCGAAAAATATCGCAGACCTTTGAGCTTGCGGCATAAATTTCGTCTTGTCCTCCACGGGGATTTTGTTTGCCCCAAAATACCGCAACAGCTCAAAATAATCATCTCTGCTATAGCAATTTACCAAAAAATAATTTCTATTTTTCATCCTTATGACGAAATTTTTACGCAGTAGCCATAGCGGTTCGCCGGATTTTTTGAGTTTATAGATTTTAAACGGCAGCGCAAATATCAAATAAACTAAAAGATATCTTATAAAGTCCTTCGTTTTATTAAAATGCACGCCGATAGAGGACTTTTTATAGAGCTGATACGGGGTAAAAAAGTGAAATCTGCCGTATCTGCTATCAAGCTCGCTGATAACGCAAAAATAGACCTTTTCCACGTCTTTTACGAGGACGATTTTCTCCTCGCTCTCTACTTTGTTTACGTAGACATACTCTATATGATAAATTTGCTCGCTAGAAAATCTAAAAAAGCTCGGTTTTTGTTTAAAAACTCGCGGCGCGAAAACGTATGTATTGTATAGGCAGAATAATAAAAAAGATGCGGGCAAAGCAATAAGATAAATGCGGTATAAAAGCTCATAGTCGCTAAAAGCAAATACAAAAACGAGAATCGAGTAAAGAATAATATACCATCCCGCCAAAAACAGCGCGCCATAATCGTTTATGATTATCGGATTTTTGTCGTAGTTTCTCAAATTTTCTCCAAATTTCGCTTCACGCGGTCAAATTTAAAATGCATAACAAAAGACAAGCGCGAGCTAAATTTTAACTAGGTAAATTTAAAATCAGCTCGCCGTAAAGCCAAAGAAATTTAAGCGGCCGCTCCCATGACAAAGCCGCTTAAATTTGCGTAAAAAGCAAAATTTGACGCACCGCAGAATTTAGCAGTGGGCTTAAATTTACCAGAAAAAAGTCAAACTGGCGCGGCACGCCTCGTCAAATTTACTCCGACTTACCCGTTTTTCCTAGCAAATTCTTTCATAAACTCAGCCAAAGTCCGCACGTTTTCGATACTCACGGCGTTATATATCGAGGCTCTGATGCCGCCTACGTGACGGTGTCCTTTTAGGCCCAGCATGCCCGCACTTTCGGACTCGGAGATAAAGGCCGCCTCCAGCTCGCGGTTTGCGATGGTAAAGCTAACGTTCATCAGCGAGCGGCTATCTTTTTGCGCGTGACCTTTATAAAAACCGCCCGAACCGTCGATCGCGCCGTAAAGCAGCGCCGCCTTTTGCTCGTTGATCCGGTTTATCGCTGCTAGACCACCCTGCTCTTGTACCCAGCCTAGCGTCAAATTTAGCAGATAGATACCAAACGTCGGCGGCGTGTTGTATAGCGACGCGGCACCGGCGTGCGTGTCGTAGCGAAGCATCGTCGGAGTGCGTTCCATGCAGGCTCGCTCTAGCAGGTCCTTGCGGATTATGACGACGGTTACGCCGCTTGGGCCGGCATTTTTCTGCGCGCCGCCGTAGAGTAGCCCCACGTCCGTGAAATCAACCGGCCGCGAGAAAAAATCGCTCGACGCATCGACGACTAGCGGGGCTTTGGAGCGAGGCAGCGCGCGGTACTGCGTGCCGTAGATGGTGTTGTTCGTGCAGACGTAGCCGTATGCGGCGTCATCACTAAATTTAACCTCGGGGATGCGGTCGTATGAGGTCTCTTTGCTGCTAGCGACCACTTCGTATCTTGCGCCGACGTTTGCGGCCTCTTTGATCGCTTTGCTCGTCCAGACGCCCGTGTCGGCATACTGCGCGACGCCATTGGCGGCTAAATTTAGCGGTATCATCGCAAACTGCAAATGCGCGCCGCCTTGCAAAAATAGCACGTCAAATTCCTCGCCGATACCGTATAGTTCGCGCGCCTTTGCCATCGCGCCGTAGTGCACCTCTTCAAAAATCTTGCTTCGGTGGCTGATTTCCATTATCGAAAAGCCCTTGCCCTGATAGTCGGTGAGCTCGTTTTGCGCGCGCTCAAGTACGCTAAGAGGCAGAGCCGAAGGTCCCGCGCTAAAATTTAGCTTTCTATTCATCAAAACTCCTTTCAAATTTGAGCTGATTTTAGCGTTATTTGCGTTAAAAAATCATTTCGCGTCGCAAGGTCGGCGGCAAAAGCTCGCAAATTTTACACTTTAAGCTACCTTTTGATACAATTTTTCATATTAAGGAGCGAAATTTGATAGAGATCGAGCGTAAATTTATCCTGCGTGACGCCGCCGTCATAAACGAGCTAAAGGCCCGCGACATCGGTACCGAGCAAAAAGAGGTGACGCAAATTTACGTCAAAATCACTCCGCTTGAGGAGATTAGATTTCGCGAAGCTTCTGGCGTTTTTACTATCACGCAAAAATCTGGCATCGGTCTAGCGCGCGAGGAAAATGAGAGCGAAACGGACGCCAAAAGCTTTAAAAAAGCCCTAAAAAACGCAGTCGCCGCTCCAATAAAAAAGACGAGATTTTTATTTCGGCTTGACGGCACTGCTTGCAACGTCGATATTTTTCACGGCGCTTTAGAGGGGCTTGTGACTTTAGAGGCCGAGTTTAGCGGCGAGCGCGAGGCGACGGAGTTTAACCCGCCTGATTTTATCACCGCGCACATAGCTAGAGAAGTTACGGAGGATGAGCGCTATAAAAATAAAAATTTAGCGCTTTTTGGCCTGCCGCAAGGCAGTTTCGACGCGCAAAAGAGTATCGAAATTTTACGAAACAGCCCGGGGCTAGAGCTAAATTTACCAAGCTACATCGGCGCGATGGACGGGATGCGGACGGTGTTTTTTCAGATCTTTACGCTGCTTGGCAAGTACCTAAACGAGTACGCAAGCTCTAGCGATGCCGAGGCGCTGCATCAGATCCGCATAAATCTACGCAAAACGCGCTCTTTGCTCAAAATTTTCACTCCCGTTTTCGACCGAAAAACGGCTTGTTATTTTTTGCTAAATTTTAAAAAACTAGCCGAGCTAACTAACCAAAAGCGCGATATAGACGTATTTTGCGAGTTTTTACAAAAGCAAAAAGGCTTTGAAGCTCTAGTTAGCGAGCTAGAAAATTTAAGCAAAACTCTAGCCAAGAGCGTCCAAGCAGAGCTACAAAGCGACGAAGTGAACGAAATTTTGCGCGACTGGGAGGTATTTTTACGCGAGGGAAGCGACTTTTTTAAAGGCGAGCTAGGAGACGCGCCGATAAAAAAACTCGTCGCAAAATCCACGCGAGCTCAAATTTTACGCCTTAAAAAATCTCTCTCAAATTTGAGCCAAACCACCCAAAACGCGCAGTTTCACAAGTGTCGCATCGAGATAAAAAGACTAAGGTATCTAAGCGAGATTTTCGGCGGCGGTTTTGGCTTCCCTGCGGCTAAAAAATGCTTTAAAAAGACCAAAATTTTACAAGAAGTTTTTGGCTCGTTGCAAGACGCCGATGTCTGGCTAGGCCTGCTCGCACACGTAAAAAGCGGCGCCGAGCAAAAGCGCATAGACAAACTCCAAGCTAAAATTTACAAAAAAATCTATGAGCTGCGAAGCGAAATTTTGGACTCGAAGCCTAAAATTTTAAAAAGCCTCACAAAGCTTTCGCACGGCTTAAAAATCTACTATATCTAAAGAGAAAAAATGGAAAAACAAGAAAAAATAGTTCAGATGTTTAACGACATCGCGCCTACCTACGACCTAGCAAACCGCGTGCTGAGCATGGGCGCGGACGTGAGCTGGCGCAAGATCGCATGCAAGACGGTTCTGTCAAATTTCAAAGATTCAAGCGTAAATATCGTAGACGTTGCATGCGGCACGGGCGATATGATGGGCTTTTGGCAAAAGACGGCGGGCGAGTTTAACGCAAAAATCGAAAATCTAATAGGCGTCGATCCATCAAGCGGCATGCTAGCAGTCGCCAAGCAAAAATTCCCCGAGTTTAAATTTATCGAGGCGCTAGCGACGCAAACGACGCTTGATAGCGGCTCGGTGGACGTGCTAAGCATCAGCTACGGCATCAGAAACGTAGTCGAGCGCGAGGCCGCGCTAAGAGAGTTTAACAGAGTGCTAAAAACGGGCGGATACGTCGTAGTGCTAGAGTTTACCAAACGCAAAAAAAGCGGACTTTTAACCGGCGTTCGCGACTTTTATCTAGGTAAAATTTTGCCTAAAATAGGCGGCTTTATCTCCAAAAATAAAGAAGCCTACGAGTACCTGCCAAACTCGATCGAGGGCTTTTTAGACGCCAAAAGCTTTGCGGACGAGCTCGCTAGCGCTGGCTTTGAGATGCGCCTTTGCAAGGGCTTTTCGATGGATATTTCTACCCTTTTCATCGCGCAAAAGGCGCGTGAATGCTAAGCGTCAGCGAGCTAAACGAGCAGGCCAAAACGCTACTTGAGACGACGTTTTCCTACGTTGAGGTAGAGGGCGAGATCTCGCGGCTCGTTAAACACGGCTCGGGCCACTGGTATTTCACGCTAAAAGACGAAAAGGCCGCGATCTCGGCGGTCATTTATAAATTTAACGCCGCTAAGCTCAAATTTGACGTCGCAGACGGCATGAAAGTCGCTCTCTACGGCAAAATTTCGCTCTACTCGCCAAGCGGCAGCTATCAGTTTATAGCAACACTCATACGACCAAGCGGCGAAGGCGAGCTCGAGCTTGCATTTAAACAGCTAAAAGCCAGACTTGAGAGCGAAGGGCTTTTTGACATATCGCGCAAAAAACCGCTGCCTAAATTTCCCCGCAAGATCTCGCTAGTGACGTCAAAAACCTCCGCCGCCTTGCAAGATATGCTGCGTATCGCTTCGCAGCGCTGGGCGCTGGCTGAAATTTTAGTTTTTGACTCGCTAACGCAGGGCGAAGCCGCGCCCGCCTCGCTAATACGCGCCCTAAAAAGAGCAGATGCAAGCGGCGCGGATGCGATCGTGCTGGCGCGCGGCGGCGGCAGCAGAGAGGATCTGTGGTGCTTTAACGACGAAAATCTAGCCCGCGAGATCTACGCGGCGCGCACGCCCGTGATATCGGCCGTCGGACACGAGATTGATTACGTGATCAGCGACTTTGCGGCTGATTTTCGCGCTCCGACCCCAAGTGCGGCGATGGCTACGCTACTGCCAGATGCAGGCGAGCTAATGCAAAGCATCGACCGAGCCGTAGAGGCTATGGATGCGGCTTACTTGCGTGTTTGGGAGCGTAAATTTAACGCTCTAGCGATGATGAGAGCGAGATTTTCACAGGCGAGTTTAGAGCAAAAGATCGCTCGCAAAGAGCAAATTTTGCTAAATTTAAGGCAGGTTTTAGACGCCGCCGTACAAACTAAGCTGCTCAAATTTGAAAACGCGCTAAAACTAGCTCGCGCCGCATACGCACAGCAAGAGTCGTTTTTCGCGCAGATTTCAAATTTCGTCCGAGTACAAAAGGACGGCAAAACCGTAAATCTAAGCGAGCTAAAACCCGGCGACCGCATCGCGCTAAGCTCGGTAAACGCAAGCAAAGAGGCGGAAATTTTATAGCCAAATTTGATCCGCGGACGTAGCGGCTTAAGTTTTTGGGCGGGTTAAAAATTTTAAGCTAAAAATAGTAAGATAATAACGCAAATCAAAATTTAAAGGAGCGATATGAAAACGAACGTAAAATTTTTACTAGCTGCGTGCGCCGCGATGCTGATAACTGGCTGCGCGACTGAGCGATCTCGCGTAGTCGAAACGCCCAAAGTTCAAACCCCAAGCGCCGCCTATCAAGGACAAAAGATCGCCGTCTCGATCGGCCGCTTTAGCAACCAGTCCTCATACCAAAACGGCGTATTTTCAGACGGCGAGGACAGGCTAGGCAACCAAGCGCAAACTATCCTCATCTCAAATTTACAGCAAAGCGGGCGCTTTTCGGTGCTTGACCGCAGCAACATGCGCGCCATCAAAGAAGAAAGCGCGCTAAACAAAGAGGCGCAAAACATCAAGGGCGCAAGATACGTCATCACGGGCGACGTGACGGAGTTTGGCCGCAAAACTACGGGCGATCACCAGCTTTTTGGGATACTTGGCAAAGGCAAAACCCAAACCGCCTACGCGAAGGTAAATCTTAACGTCGTGGACGTGAAAAACTCCGAGGTGATCTACTCCACTCAGGGTGCCGGCGAGTACGAGCTCTCAAACCGCGAAGTACTGGGCTTTGGCGGTAGCGCGGGGTATGATTCGACGCTAAACGGCAAGGTGCTAAGCCTAGCCATAATCGAGGCCGTAAATAACCTAACGCGCGGGCTTGAAAGCGGCGCCTTTAACGCGAAATAAGGATAAATTTTGCGCTTTAAAACTCTAGCAAATTTCGCGCTCGCCTCCGCCGCCGCCCTGCTACTCTCTGGCTGCGCGGACGACTCGCCTAGACAGCTATACTACTGGGACGGCGCCTACACGAGCTCAGTCTACGAGTACCTAACCGAAGAGGGCGACGCGGGCGCGCAAATCGCCGCACTCGAGCAGAGCCTGCAAAAAGCCTATCAAAGAGCCGCCAAAGCTCCGCCCGGACTACACGCGCATCTAGGCTTACTCTATCTTTCGCAGGGAAACGGGGCTAAATTTAAAGCCTACGTCGAAAAAGAAGCCGAGCTTTACCCCGAGTCGCACGACTACGCAATGTTTTTGCTAAATCAAAATAGCAAAACTAAAGGCGCGGCGGGCAAATCTGCGGCAAATTTAAGCGAGCAGACGAGGGAAAAACCAGGCGCAAGCGAGCCGAATTTAAAGGGCAAAGGCTCAAATTTAGGCGAGCAGACGAGCAAGCAAAATTTAAAAAACAAGCAAGCAAAACCAGCCAAAACGAGCAAAACCGCAAAAGGAAGCCAAAATGAAAAATAAAATAAAATCAGCGCTTCTTTGCGCATTTGCGGCGCTGTTTCTTGGAGCGTGCGCAGGCTCGCAGCCCGAGGTTTACGACTATTCGGCGTTTTTACAGACCAAGCCTCGCTCGATCGTCGTCATGATGCCCACCAGCGACTCGGCCGAGATAAAGGCCTCCGCGGCGGTGCTGGCAAACGCGCTCTATCCGCTTAGCGAGGCGGGGTATTACGTATTTTCGCCCGCGCTCGTAAACGAGACCTTTAAAAACAACGGCATCTACGACGCTGGAGAGATCGCACAGATCTCTACGTACAAGCTAAAGCAGATATTCGGCGCCGACGCCGCGCTCTACCTCAACGTCGCGGACTACGGCACATCGTATATGCTGATTAGCAGCGTTACGCGCGTGAGCGTAGCGGCGACTCTAGTGGATCTAAACACGGGCGCCGTACTCTGGCAAAAAAGCGCCACCGCGGCAAACGACTCGGGTGACGGCGGCGGCAACCTCATCGGCATGCTAGTCTCTGCGCTAGTTAAACAGATCGCCGACTCGGTCTCGGACGCGAGCTTTGACCTCTCGGCGCGCGCAGACGCGATTTTGTTTAGCACCGACTGCCGAGACTGCTTGCTATACGGCCCGTATTCGCCGCATTACGGCCGGGATAGGCAGCTTGGCGGCGGAAAATAAATTTTAAAAAGGACGAAAATGAAACTAGCCGAGGCGCTGATACTGCGCGCCGACATACAAAAACGCATCGAGCAGCTAAAATCAAGACTCGCGGACAACGCAAAGGTGCAAGAGGGCGAGAATCCTAGCGAAGAGCCAAAGGCGCTGCTAGCCGAGCTGGACGCACTCACAAGCGAGCTTGAGCGGCTAATCGTTCGGATAAATTTAACCAACTGCACCGCAAAAGCGGACGGCAAGAGCCTAACCGAGCTGATCGCCAAGCGCGACGTACTCACGCTAAAAGCGGGCGCATTGCGGACTTTCGCGCAAGTCGCCGCGCAAAAAGTGGATGTTTATTCACGCAGCGAGATTAAAATCCTAAGCACGGTCGATGTCGCGGCGCTGCAAAAGCAGGTGGACGAGCTGGCTAAGCAGATCAGACAGCTTGATACGACGCTGCAAGGCGCGAACTGGCAGACCGATCTGATCGAAAGCTAAAAGCGTAAAATTTAGAAAAATTTCGGGTAAGTATCGCAAGAGGCGAGTACGAAACTCACCTGCAAAGCAGGTTTATGGCAGCGCTCGCGGAAACGGGCGCACCCCTTTTACGATTTATTTTCAGTAAATTTACAGGGGCAATGTAACTACGCAATGTAACTACCGCGTACTGATCTAGCGATACCGAGGGCGGGAACGGGGAAATTTAAAACGAAATTTTGATTTTAACGGCGCGATTTGCGGGCTTGCGGCGAAATCTAGCGGCGATTTGGGCGGATTTGACGCTCAAATTTTGCGTTAAATTAAGGCGCGCTTGCAAATTTTGCATTTTAACTGCGAGCGTCAAATTTTACAAAAATCATAAAATTTAGCCAAATTTAAAGGATGAAATTTGAAATTTAAAACCCTTGCGCTAGCGGTCGCGTTTTTCTTTGCGACCGACATAAATGCGGATCTTGCGACAGAAGCGAATTCCATAAATTTTAGAAAAACGAGCGGCGCGGAGCAAAATCTCGCGGACGCAAAAGACTCCAAATTTAAAAACGCGCATTTAAAAAGCGCAGATACCGCGGCGCACAGCACAAACTCATCGCAAAAAGTAACCCTCATCGACGAAGCGAAAAATTTCTACCGCGTGGACGAGCTGCTGTTTCGCAGCGCACAGCTTGACGGAAGCTACGCCGCAAAGCTGCGCGAGCTTGGCATCAAAAGCATCGTAAATCTGCGCCATTTTAGCAGAGGCGGCGACAAAAGGGCGTTTGGGGATCAATTTTGGCTCGCAAGCAAGCCGCTTCAAAGCTGGGAGATAAAGCCCGCACAGATCGCGGACGTCTTGCGCACCATTCGCGAGCGCCAAAAGGAGGGTGCCGTGCTCGTGCACTGCTATCACGGAGCCGATCGCACGGGGCTTGTGGTGGCGATGTACCGCGTGATCTATCAGGGCTGGAGTCTGGACGCCGCGCGTAGCGAGATGATAGACGGCGGATACGGCTTTCACTCCATGTGGCAAGATATCGCAGGCTTTTTGACGCCGCAAAACGAAGCGCTCGTAAGAGCCGAGCTTGGAATTTAGACGAAATTTTGTCCGTCCGCCAAACAATGTAGATTTTATAAAAATAAGCGCTGCGGATTTAAATCTATTTCAAATTTGCCGTATTGATGGTATTAAATTTTAGAGTCGCAAGCAAAAAATGATCTTGGTTTAGCAAGCCAAACGCAATCTTTGCTCGCGATAGCTTTGTAGCACATAAAAATTAGCTCGCCCGATCAAAAAAGCGAGCCAAAAGCCTAATGGCGGCAGTTTTTGCAGTCCTTTACAGTCACTAGCACATTCATCTTTTCGATGAAATTTCCGAGCTTTCTCTCCAAACTTTCCTTGTACTCGCTCAGCGCCTCGCAGAAGTTATAGTCCTCGACGTGTCCGCAGCTCTCGCATACGACGTGGATGTGCGGGTAGCTAAAGATGTCGTAGCGCGCCTTTTGGTTCGGCATATTGACCTCGACGACGAGCCCTTCGTCTTTGAGCATATTTAGGTTTTTATACACCGTCGCGAGCGATACGGACGGGTTTTCGGCGCAGATCTCTTCGTAAAGCTCATCGATCGTCGGGTGCGTGTGGCGATCGAGGATTTTGAGCACGCTGAGGCGCTGCGGAGTGGCTTTGAGGCCGTGATTTTTGAGAAGTTCCATATAATTCATCGTTTTTCCTGATATTTTTTAGCTAAATATACAAAAATTTTATTTAAAACTTCTTTATAGTTGGTAATATAAATTATTATTTACTAAAATTTGTGTCATTTGTAGTCAAATTTATGCTTTTTGCGAGTTTAAGCGCTATACTCACGGTAAATTTTAGACGTTTGGGCTCAAATTTACCGTGCCGAATTTAGTATTTTGGGGCATAAATTTGAAGGCTACATAAATTTGACGCTTTGCTCGCCGAATTTAAATAAAAATCCGACTTTTTAATACGGCGTAAATTTTGCTATCGATCGTCGCGACCGATCGCCGCTTATCATCGCCGCCGTAAAATTTATTTTTTGTCGGTTGCGGCGATACAGCAGCGTTTTAGATACGGCTACGTTTTTTCGCATTTTTTAGTTTTCGCTAATTACGATTTTAAATTTCTATGCCTTGCCGCACGGCTAAATTTACGATCAAAAATATGCTTAAATTTTACCTTTTTGATAAAATCCGCATATAGTCAAGCATCGGCGCCAAATTTAAGCATTTTGTAAACGGCAAAAACGAAAGTCTGCAATGTTTTTTAGCGATTTTATCCTAGGGCGCAGCGAGCAAAACAAACCTTAGCCCAAAAACCTATCGCGGCTCAAATTTAACCCAAAATCCGTAGTAAAACCAGCCCGCAAAAAAATAAACGAAGATAAAAATAAATAAAACCGGCTTGATGCGTGCAAATTTGCCTGTGCCGTTTAGGGGCGGTAAATCAAAGTAAGAGCTGCAAGAGCGGGTATAAAAAGGCTTGTTTCGCTCAGATTTTTCGCCTTTTCCGCCCAAATACGCTCGCCAAAACGCGCAAAAACGCTTCAGCTCAAATTTGATCCGCAGCCTCAGCTAAAATTTTATCGCAAATACTTGCCGCATCGATACCAAGAGCCCTTTCGACGTCGGTCGTAGCGCCGTGCGGGATAAACGCGTCGTCAAACTCAAAGCTAACGATGCGCACGTCAAAAATGCGCCGCTCCTGCAAAAACGCAGCCAAAATCTCGCCTACGCCGCCTTTTTTTGCGGTATCGGAAAAGACGTACCAAATTTTATGCTTGCGCGCGAGCTCTTGCAAAAGTTCGCCGTCAAGCGGCTTAACAAACACTAGATCAACAAGGCTCGGGTCAAATTTGCCGTCCGTTTTTTCTAGTAAAATTTTGCGCGCGGCGTTTGCCTTACCCGCGGCGTTACCGTAAGCGATAAAGGCCGCTTCGCCGCTGCCTTCGACTAAAACTTCGCCCTTGCCGAGCCTTAGCTCTCGCGCCTCAAATTCGCCCTGCGCCAGCGCAAAAGCTCCGCGCGGATAGCGAAAAGCGCAAGGCCCCTCGTGAGCGTAAGCGTAGCGCATCGCGAGCCTGAAACTATCGGCACAGCGAGGCGCGAAAATCGTCAAATTCGGGATCAAATTTAAATAGCTCACGTCAAAGGCGCCCTGATGCGTTTCGCCGTCCTCGCCGACGATGCCCGCGCGGTCCATCGCAAAAACGACGTTTAGATTCATGATCGCGCAGTCGTGCACGACCTGGTCAAACGCCCGCTGCAAAAACGTCGAATAAATCGCGATAAACGGCTTAAAGCCCTCCTTGGCCATCGCGGCCATAGAGGCGACGGCGTGCTGCTCGGCGATCGCGACGTCCCAAAACCTATCCGGAAATCTCTCCATCAAAGCGTCTATGCCCGTGCCCGTAGGCATCGCGGCGGTAACTCCGACGATATTTTTATGCTCACTAGCTAGCTCGGTCAAATTTTCCGCAAAGAGCGCGGTGGCCGATTTGGCGGCTGATTTTTTGATAGCTTCGCCACTTTGCAAATCAAACGGACTCACGCCGTGCCAGCTGGCTAGATGCCCCTCAGCCTTTTCGTAGCCTTTGCCCTTTAGCGTCTGCGCGTGCACGACGACGGGCTTTTTCATCCCTTTTGCGACGCTAAAAGCCTCGATGAGCGCCCCCACGTCGTGTCCGTTTACGGGGCCGATATACTCAAGCCCCAGCTCCTCGAAAAACATCCCGGGCGTAAAGATCCTGATACCCTCCTCCATCCTGCGCGCCATATACGCGGCGCCGTCTGGCATATAGCTCAAAAATTTCTCTACGCGGCTTTTAAACTTCTGATACAGCGGCCCGGCCATCATCTGCGAGAGGTAGTTGCTAAAGGCGCCGATGGGTTTGCTAATGCTCATTTCGTTGTCGTTTAGGACGATTACGCAAGGGTTTTTGATATCGCCCAGCTCGTTTAGTGCCTCGTACGCGATACCAGCGCTCATCGAGCCGTCGCCGATAAAGGCCACTGGGATGCGATCCTCGCCCTTTAGTTTGATCGCCTTTGACGCGCCCACTGCTAGCGAGATAGAGGTGGAGCTGTGGCCGGCGATAAAGTAGTCGTATTTGCTCTCGGAGGGCTTAGTGTAGCCGCTGATACCGCCGAATTTTCTAAGCGTGTCAAATTTATCCCAGCGTCCGGTGATTAGCTTGTGCGCGTAGCTTTGGTGGCTAACGTCAAATATAAACGGATCTTTTGCGGCATCGAAAACATAGTGCATCGCGACGATAAGCTCGACTGCGCCGATGTTTGAGCTCAGATGCCCGCCGTTTGCGCTGACGGTTTGTAAAATTTTATCTCGGAGCTTCCCGCAAAGCGCTTCGAGCTCCTGCACATTCATAGATTTTACGTCTATCATTGTCCTATTATCTTTTTGATTTTTTCTAGTCTGGCTTCGATCGTACCCTCGAGGTTGCCCACGTCGCTAAGTACGATCGCTCCGCCCGCGCTGATAGCCTCGTCGGCGGAGATTTTGACGTTTTGTCCGGAGAAATTTTCTTTGATAAACTCGTAATCTTTCGGATTTACTTTGACCTGCACCTCTTTGGCGTCTTTTATCTCGCTAAAAAGCTCCTTACAGATAGCCGCCGCGATGTTTGCCGAATTTATCGAAATCTCTTTTTTCACGACCTCTTTGGCTATATCAACTGCGGTAGCGGGCAGCTGCGCTTCGCTAGATGCGATGAGGCTTTCAAATTTAGCCGCCTGCTCTTCAAGCTTATTTATAGAGCCTAGATATCTGCTCTCAAGCGCTTTTAGCTCCTCGTCAAATTTAGCCGCCGCATCGTCTCTGCCCTGCTTTATGCCATCTTCTTTAGCACGCTGAATCTCGCTCTCTAGGCGTTTAGCGAATTCGTTTTCTTGATGTTCGATTTGCATTTGCAGCTTTATCATGCTGCCACTCATCTCGTCGGTGCGCTTTAGTAGCTCCTCGATAAAGCTAGGTTCTGGTTTAAAATGCAAGCTTTGCTCTCTTTCTTCGCTTAAATTTAAGCCCTCTTGCTCGCCGTTTAAGGCACGGTCATGTTGATGTTCGGACGCGCGGCGGGTTTCGCTCTCGTGAGCTGTGTGCACATCCTCGCTTCTTTTTTCCTGGCCTAAAATTTTAAACCGATAGTTTTCTACAAAGTGCTCTTTTGAGCGCTCGTTTGTTATTACGCTGCTTTTCATTCTATCATCTCATCGGCTTCGCCTATCTGGAATGCCCCACCCTCGGCTAGGGCTTGAACCTGTTCTACGATGCGGCGCTGCGCTTCTTCGACGTCTTTTACGCGCACCGCGCCCAAAAACTGCATCTCCTCTTTAAACGCTTCGCTAGCGCGCTGAGACATACTTGAGAGGAATTTCTCCTTGAGCGCGTCTCCGCTGCCTTTTAGCGCGACCATAAGGTCTTTTTTATCGACGTTTTTAAGTATCTCGCGGATAGCGGCTTGGTTGAGGGTGTTGATATCCTCAAACGTAAACATAAGCTCTTTGATCGTCGTAGCAAGCTTGTCGTCGATATCTTCGATGTATTCGATTGTGGCTTTTGACGCTTTTTGACCGAGGCGGTTTAATACCTCCGCCACGGCTCTTGGTCCGCCGACCTCGACCTTGTAGGACGTGAGGCTCTCTAGTTTGCCCTCGAGCACGGTTGAAACGCGCTTGATGATGGACGGGCTGATATCGCCTAAATTTGCCATCCTAACGACGACCTCGCTTCTAAGCTCATCGTTAAAAAACGAAAGTGTCTCGGCTGCGCTGGTTGAATCCATATGCGCCAAAATAAGCGCGATAGTTTGCGGATGCTCGGTCATGATAAAGTCCGCAAGCTGCTGAGGCTTGACCTTGGTAAGATAGCCGAAGCTCTTTGAGTTTTCCATACTTTTTGCGAGCTTATCGAGGATCTTTTGCGCGGTTTCCGGACCAAAGGTGCGGTATAAAATTTCTTTTGCATACTCTAAGCCGCCGCTTCTCATGTATTGATTTGACTGCATGAGAGCGTAAAATTCTTCCAAAACAGCAGCCGCTACGTTTTTATCCATACTTTTTGCGGTAGCGATATAGCGCGAAATTTCGGTTATGACGTCAACCTCCATATGAGAAAAGAGCAGAGTCGTGACATCCTCGCCCAGCTGAATAAGTAAAATAGCGATCTTTTCGGGCATAGAAAGATCGTCATACACCATCTTTTGCTGTTCGTTTAGCTTTGTTGCCATTAAAAGTCCTTACGGTTGCTAAAATCCGAGTCGTTTTTGACTAGGTCTTGTAGCAAGACGGCGATCTCCTCGCTGCGCTCTTGCACGATTAGTTTCATCTTCTCTAGCAATACGTCGTAGCGTAGATCGTCCTCGTTAAAGTTATCGCCGATACCCAGCTGCTCCTCGACCTTTTTCCTAGCGGCTTGAAATTTCTCCAGCGTATCTTCGCTATCGTCAAGCTGAATGTCGTTATCAGGGATTTCCGGCTCTTCTTCTTTGATCTCTTCAAGCATCTTAGCCATAAACGGCACGATGACTTTTTTGTAAAATACATAGAGTAAAACTGCGGCAAAAAGGTATTTTAGGATCGGCAAAAACGGCACTACGTAAAGATCGAAAAAGGACTGAACCTTGCCCGCAGGCGTCTGTCCGTCTTGACGCTGGAACTCAAAGTTGCTAACCGTAACCTCGTCGCCTCTATTTTGATCAAAGCCGATAGACTGACGAATGAGAGCGTCGATGCGCGCCAGCTGCTCTTTATCAAGCGGCACGTAGGCTACCTCTTTGGTCAGATTTCCGTTTTCGTCTTTTTTATTTTCGTACTTTCCGTCCACGACTACAGCGGCGCTTAAGCGGTTTATCTTAGCAAACTGATCCTTGACGCGCTCGACTTTTTTTGAGATTTCATAGTTTGTCGTGGATGAGCTTTTTGAGTAAAGCTCTTTCATTTTATTATCCTGCAGGCCTTCGACCGGACCGATATTGCTCACGGCTCCAGGCACGCCTTGTACTTCGGCTTCTTTACTACCTTGGCGCTTTTCTTCGACGTTTTGCTCACTTCTAGCTACGGAGTTTGGATCAAAGGTCTCGCTTTGGCTATCTTTTCTCGCGAAGTCAAAATCTATGGTGACCTTTGCTACGACCTTATCCGAGCCGCCCACGATAGGCGATAGGACATTTATGATTTTTTCTTCGAGATTGTGCTCGGCGTCGCGTTTATAGCGGATCTGTTGCGTGATCTGATCGCTATCGTATTCGCCGTCCTCTTCGCCTAGCGGTACTCCGTCCTGGCTCACGATTTTGACTTGCTCTGGCTTTAAATTTGCCACCGCGGCCGCGACCAAATTTTTAATACCCGTGATTTGTTTTAAATTTAAGCTCTGTCCGTCTTTTAAATTTAATACGATAGAGGCGCTTGGCGGAGTGGCTCGCTCGGTAAAGAGAGTTTCTTTGGGTATCGCGATGCGCACGATGGCTTTATTTATCGGCGCTAAACTTTCGATCGTGCGGGCTAGCTCGCCCTCTAAAGCGCGCTGAAATTTAACCTTCTGCTCGGCGTCTGTAGCGCCAAATTCTTGCTTATCGAAAATCTCAAATCCAACCTTGCCGTCTTTTAAAATACCAAGCGACGCGATCGAGATCCTCTCGCGGTAAACGTCCGAGTTTGGCACCAAGATAGTGCCCTCATTTAAAATTTTATACTTTACCTTATCTTTTTCAAGCTGTTGGATTATCAGCGCAGAGTCCGCAGCGGAGGTGTTTTCAAAAAGAACGCTATAGCCGTCGTAGCTTTCGTTTGAGCTTTTATAAATGCTCAAAAACACCAAAAACCCGACCACGAGCACGATCGAGCCCGCGGCGACTAGGCGCTGCCTTAGCGAGAGGTTGTGATAGACTTGGCCGATTTGCTGAACTGCGGTTTTAAAATCCATTTATTTTAAATTTTCCTCGATTTGTTTTAAAACTACGTCGTTTTGATTCGGCAGCCCGATCGTTATGCGAACCGCGTTTAATCCGTAGCCTTTTAGATCACGTAAAATTATACCTTTTTTTAACAGATTTTGAGCAAGCTCGCTCGCGTTTTGACGCTCAAATTCAAAAACGATAAAATTCGTAAAGCTAGGCAGACGCTTTATGCCGTGCTTATCGGCAAAATTTTCGTATTTTTTCATCTCCTCAAAGTTCGTCTCAAGCGTCATTTTTACGAATTCTTCGTCTTTTAGAGCTTCTATGGCTGCTTTTAGGCTAAGCGTCGTTATATTAAACGGTGCCCTTAGTTTTCCCAGCTCGTTCATCACGCTTTGCTCGCCGATACCGTATCCTACGCGCATACCGCCAAGGCCGTAAGCCTTAGAAAACGTGCCTAGATATATCGCATTTGGAAATTTGGCTATGAGGTCTCGAGGCTTTATCTCTTTTTTCGCGTCTTTAAATTTAGCAAACTCCTGATACGCGCCGTCGACAACCACGAGCGTGTCGGCATCGATTTGCTCTAAAAATTTATAAATTTCCTCGGCGTCTAGGCAGCCTCCGAGAGGGTTATTTGGCACGCATAAAAATATCACGCCGATCTCGTCTTTGTTCGCCTTATAAATTTGCAAAAACTCGCCTAGATCATGCTCTTTGCTCTTTGTTTTAAAGACCTTCGCGCCCGCTGCTTTAGCGTAAATTTCATACATAGCAAATGTTATGCCCGCGGTCAAAATTCCCTTGTTCGAGTTTGCTTTTGCATGCACGGCAAATTCTATTATCTGATCGCTTCCAGAGCCTATTACGATAGATTTTTCGCCGACGCCGAATTTGCTCGCTAGCGCAGCCTTTAGCTCGAAGTAACTATCATCGGGATAAAGGTGCATTTTATTTACTATCTCGCTGACTGCTTTTACTACCGCAGGGCTCGTGCCGTACGGGTTTTCGTTGCTGGCTAGCTTGATGACGTCTTTGGCGTCGATGCCGTATTCGCGCACGACTAGCTCGATAGGCTTGCCCGCCTCGTAGCTCACTAGATTTGCCAAATTTTCGTTAAATTTCATCTCATTCCTCCCACGCGACGTAGCTTCCCAGCCATGCGATCTCATGGCCGTAGCTTATCGCTTTTTGTATCGCTTTTTGGACGTTGTCGTCGTCGATGTGCCCCTCGAAATCTATATAAAAATTCGCTTTAAATTCGCGCTGTTTTATCGGGCGGCTCTCTAGTTTGGTTATGTTTATACCCTCGTCTCTAAAGGCTAGTAGCAGCTCCACGAGCCCGCCCGGACGGTGCTCGGTCTTTGCTAAGATGGATGTTTTATTTTTTTGCGCTCGCTCGTTTTTAAAATCGCTTAATATAAAAAATCTCGTACGGTTTGCGGCGTTGTCCTCGATCGTCTCAAACAAGATCGGCACGCCGTAAAGCTTGGCTGCGATCTTAGAGCAGATGGCGGCCGAATTTGGCTCGCTGCTAGCTAGCTGCGCGGCCTGCGCGGTCGATTTTGCCGGGATAAACTCGACTGATGAAAGCATGTGATCGTCTAAAAATTTGCGGCACTGATTGTAGCCTTGCGGGTGCGAGTAGATGCGTTTAATGTCTTTTAAATTTTCGCATTTGCTCGCAAAAATGTGGTGAATATCCATGTAAATTTCGGCTACGACCTTGACGCTATCAAACCGTCCGAGGCAGTCTAGCGTCGCGCCTACCGCGCCTTCGGTGTTATTTTCTATCGGAACGACGCCGTATTTGGCCTCTTTGTGCTTTAGTTTCGTAAAAACCGCCTCGATGCTAGCTAGCGGCAGATACGCGCTCATCGCGCCGAAACGACTCTCCGCGGCTTGGTGCGTGTAGGTGCCCTCAGGCCCTAGATAGGCGACCTTTTCGGGCATCTCAAGGTTTCTACTGACGGCGAAAATCTCAAGATAGATCGCCTCGATCGCGGCCTTGTTTAAAAAGGCGGAGTCTTGCCCCTCGAGGCGGTTTAGGATCGCTCTTTCGCGCTCGGGGCGGTAGATCGCGCTGCCGCTGGTTTGCTTTAACTCGCCGATCTTTCGCACGAAATTCATGCGTTCATTTAGGCGCTTTAGCACCTCGTCGTCGATCTTATCTATCTCGCTTCTAAGGTCGTTTATGTTTTGCATTTTCGCTCCCTAGTCTAGAAATTCGCGCTCCAGCGCCACTACGTCCTCAAAACTCTCGCGGCGCCTAATCAAAAAGTCCTCGCCGCCTTTTACCGCAACCTCTGCGGCACGTCCGCGAGTGTTGTAGTTGCTGCTCATCGCAAAGCCGTATGCGCCCGCTGATTTGATGACGACGAGATCGCCTGGGTTTAGAGGCGGTAAATTTCGGTCTTTTGCGAGGAAATCGCCGCTCTCGCAGATCGGCCCGACCACGTCGCAAGGGGCAAATTTGAGCTCGCGAAGCTGCTCTTTTTTGCACTCGCAAAGAGTCTTGCTGCCGCTAAGAGCAAAAATTTTATGCCTAGCTTGATAAAGACTCGGTCGGATAAGGTCGTTCATCGCGCCGTCCACGACGACAAAGCGCTTTTCTTTATTAAATTTCTCGTAAATCACGCTGGTTAGAAAATATCCCGCATTGCCGACGATAAAGCGTCCCGGCTCGCAAACTACCGTGACGTCCAGGCCGCTTAAATTTGCCAAGATACCCTGCGCGTATTCGTATAGATCAGGCTCGCTTTCATCGCCGTAAACGATACCTATGCCGCCGCCGACGTCAAAAAATTTGATGTCGATTTGCGCGGCTTTTAGCTCTCTAGTCAAATTTGCCACGATCTTTGCCGCTTCGATAACGGGCTTGATATCGGTTATCTGCGAGCCGATGTGACTGTGGATACCGACCGGTTCTAGATGAGGCGAATTTTTGGCGTGAAGGTACATTTTTTTTGCCGTTTGCAGATCTACGCCGAATTTATTTTCATTTAGTCCAGTCGAGATATAGGGGTGAGTCTTAGCGTCGATGTCTGGATTTACGCGAATACTGATGCGAGCGGACTTGCCGAGCTGCTTTGCGATAGCCTCTAGGCGGTTCATCTCAGCTTCGCTTTCTAAATTTATCATCAAGATTTCATTTTCTAAAGCAAATTTGAGCTCGTCGTCGCGCTTGCCCACGCCGCTTAGGATTATCTGATAGCTTTTAGCCCCCGCTAGTAGCGCGCGCCTAACTTCGCCTACGCTTACGCAGTCAAATCCGGCTCCAAGCCCGGCTAAAAATTTCAAAACGCTTAAATTTGAGTTTGCCTTAACGGCGTAGCATACGAGAGATTTTCTTGCGTGAAACGCGTTTTTTAGCGCTTCATAGCGGTGTGCCATGTAGTCAAAATCGTAAACGTAAAGAGGGGTGCCGTATTTTTGCGCTAAATTCGTAAAATCCATAACCGACCTTGTTTAAAAATAGTTAGATTTTACAGAAATTTTGCCTAAATCTCTCTTAACGACTCCCAAAACGCAGATAAAAAGCGTAAGCACCGAGTAAAATAATCGGTAAAAGCACGCCGACCTCGGGCGAGACGACGCCGTTTCTAGCAAATCTCATCATCACAAAAAGCGCACCCCAGACGCAAAGCGAGGCGATCGTGAAGATAAAGCTTTTTAAGGCGAGATTAAAAAATCGTCCGGTAATCGGCAAAAAATAGTAAATAATGAGCACCATAAACGGCGCAAAAAAAGGCGCAAAAGTGAGGTTATAAAGCGTAGTTTTGGTCGAATTTAGCCCGATACCTTCGTCTTTAAACGCCAAAATATAATCCACCGCATCGGGAATCGTGATCGCCGAGCTCTCCGCCGACGCGCTTTCTATGGTTTTTGGTTTAAAATTTTCAAGCGTTTTTAGCTCGCTTGGCGTTTTGATATCAAGTCCCTTTTCGCCAAGCTTAATATTTTGCGGCAAATTTACGATTTTAGCGTTTTTTAAAAGCCACGCATCGTCTATAAACTTCCCGCTTTCGCCGAAGGTAGCGCTGCGCAAGTTGCTGCTGTCTATGTCAAATATCCGCACGTCTTTTGCCTCGCCGCTAATAGGATTTAGGCTGTCCATGTAGACAAATTTGCCTTCGAATTTTAAGAAAATATCCGAGCTCGTGCGCGATAAATTCGAGAGTTTGACGATATTTCGCCCATACTCGTAAGCGTAGGCAAATGGCGTGAAATTTAGCCCGACGTAAATGAGCGTGATGGCAAGCGCGATATAAAAAGGCGGTTTTATCAGGCGATTTTTATCGATACCCAGCGCATAAAAACTAACCAGCTCGTTACTGCGGATCATGCTAAATTTGCTAGTTATAAGCGCAAAAATGAGCGCGAGCGGTAGGACGTAGTTTACCGCCGTGAGCGAGGTGAGGCCGAAGTAAAGCAGCTTTAGGTTCGCGCTTGCGGGCATGTCTTTTAGGTTGGTTAGGATGTCGATGCCGACGTAAAAAAGCGTGAGCGCGATGAATAAAATCACGAAATATTTAAAATAAAGCCAGCCGACGTAACGCGCGTAAAGATTCATTTATGGCCTTTTAAATCAAATTTTGCGTACGCGAGACGGCGGACAAGAGTGACACTTTTAAAAATACCAAATTTAAACAGCTCTGTTTTTTGCATTAAATTTAATAAAAATGCGGCTCTGGATAAAAGACAAGCCTGCGAAAAAACAGCATTTTTCGTAAATTTTATAAATTTGATAGTAAAATTTTTAAGTAAATTTATAAAATTTGCTGTAAAGAGAATTTGGTGTACGGTTTTAAATTTTGACTTTAAATTTAACCGATTTTTTAGCGCTTTAAAAAGCCGCAAAATTTGAGAAACCGCAAAAGTCGCAAATACCAAATTTAACCCTCTCACAAAATACCTTTTTTGGTTGAGAATTTTTGCGAAACGGCGTCGATATCAGTTTTTATAAGCTCATTTAGCGCGTTTTCACAGTAGTCCAAAATTTTTTCCAATCCCTCTTTTTCCTCTGCGTTAAATTCGCCAAGTACGTGGCCGGTTACCGCACTTTCGCCTTTATGCGCGCTTCTACCGATACCGATACGCACGCGCTCGTAGTCTGCACCCATTAACGCGTCGATTGATTTTAGCCCGTTATGCCCGCCGTTTCCGCCGCCCTTTTTAAATTTAACAACGCCGAAATTTAAATCAAGATCGTCGTGAATAACGATAACGCGCTCAGGTTTGTAAAAATCGACAACGGCTTTTACGCTTCGTCCGCTTAGGTTCATAAAGGTTGTCGGTTTTAAAAGAAGTAAATTTTGAATTTTAAATAGCTCGCCTTGAAATTTGGTCGAGCTTACATCTGTAAAATTTGAGTTTTTGAGTCTATCTATCAGCATAAAGCCGACATTGTGTCTTGTTTTGGAGTACTCGGGACCGGGATTCCCCAGTCCGACTATGAGTATCAAGGCTAGCCTTATTTAGCTTTTATTACGCCTAGAACCGCTACGCGGTCAGCATCGATCATAGTAACGCCCGCAGGAACGGTTATATCGCGCACTAGGACAGTGTCGTCTATATCAAGACCGCTAACGTCTATGTCAAATGAATTCGGCAAATTTTCAGCCGTGCATTTTACGGCTAAGCGCCTTTTTGAGATGATCAAAACGCCTTTATTTTTTAGACCGACCGGAGCTCCGTAAGGTTTAACCGGGATCATGTATTTTGAGACGACGCCTGGAAGCGCAACCTTTAAATCAACGTGTTTTAGCGCGTTTGTCACAGGGTCTTTTTGATATTCGACTACTACGACTTTTAAGGTTTTTCCGCCTACTTTTACGTCAAACGCAAGGCTCTCTTTTTTGCGAACCTCTTTTATAAAATCGTTGATTTTAAAAGCGGCTTGCACATTCTCTAATCCCTTGCCGTAAATGTTGGCGATTAGATAACCATCTCTTCTCAAGGCTTTTGACGCCTTTTTACCGATACTCTCTCTAACGATACCTTCTAACATCGTTTTCCTTTCTTGAAAAATAGAAGCCGATAATACCCAAATTTATATAAATTTCGCCTTACTTGATATCTTTAAGCGCGATAACGTCGCTTTGAAATTCTTTTAAAAGCGCAGCATCTTCTTCGATAGAAGCAAGCATAGCTCGCTTTTTAGCAAGATCGGCGCTCTTGATTTTAATATCAAGGTTTTCTCTTCTACCCGCACTCTTTAGAGCCTCTTCTTTTGTAATAATTCCCGAAGTATACATATCAAGCAGATGCTGCTCGAAAGTCTGCATCTGATAGGTGTTTCTACTCTGCTCTATTGCATCGTAAATTTCGCTATCTCTATCCTCTAGGATCATATCCCTTATTCTTATGTTTTTTATCATTATTTCGCAAGCGACGCGGCGTTTATTTCCCGTAGTTACGACTAGACGCTGAGATATGATAGCCTCCGCAACCGAAGCAAAGGTCATCCTAATGCGGTTTTGCTCCTCTTTAGGGAACATGTTTATGACGCGACCGATAGTTTCTTTAGCATCAAGCGTGTGTAGCGTGGCAAGTACCAAGTGGCCGGTTTCTGCTGCATTTATCGCGGTTCTAACAGTCTCTAGGTCCCTCATCTCGCCTACGAATATAACATCCGGGTCTTCGCGCAAAGATGCTCTTAACGCGTCGGCAAAACTATCGACGTCTTGGCCGATACCGCGCTGATTTATTACGCTTTTATCGTCGCTGTATATAAACTCGATCGGATCTTCGATAGTGACGATATGGTAGTTTTTCGTGTGATTTAGGTGATTTATCATACTAGCTAACGTCGTCGTTTTACCGCTACCGGTAGGTCCCGTTACTAGGACGATACCTCTATTTACTTTATTGCAAAGCTTTTCAATAACCGGCGGCAATAAAAGCTCCGACATCGTAGGAATTTTCGTCGGAATCGTTCTAAATACGAAAGATACGCCGTCCATCTGCAAAAAGACGTTAGAGCGGAAACGGTAGTCGTCGTTTAATTTATATGTAAAATCCACGCTCTTTTTTTTCATAAGATTGTAATAATTTGCCCCTAAAATTTCCTTGGCAAGAATTACAGAACTGTCATAATCTAAAATTTGATCACCCATCGTGAATATCTCGCCGTTAAACCTACCGCGAATTGCTTTATTAGATTTTACGTGCAGGTCGCTACCGCCAAGCTCGATAAGTTTTGTTAGATACCCATCCAGTATAACCTTCATTTCGGCTTTTTTTTCGTTCTCTTCGTCGCTCTGCGGCACCGTGGTTCTAATCGGCGTCCCGAAAGTTTCATCTTCCATACCGATGCCAAGTTCGGCTAAAAGCGCAGCCCTATCTCTACGCCTAACGGGTCTTGCTTCCGGCTCTTTTGCCGTATTTGCTCGGCTTTCTTGCGTATCGCCTATAGTTTGCACCTGGTCCACCCCTTTACTAGTTTCTTCTTGCGTTTGTGTCAAATTTAACTCTGAAATTTGCTCCTCAAGCACGCTTGAATCCGCATACTCATCAATCTTTAGAAAACCTTTATCCTCTAACTCTTTGCTTTGCGGCACATCCCAAAAATCAGCGTTTAAATTTGACTGCGCTTTATCGGAATTTATCTCATTTTTAACGATATCGAATTCGTTTTTGATAGAGTCAAATTTACTCTCAAGATTCTCGTCTTCCTCAGTATCAAATTTATCCTGATCGCTTTGGCTTGCGCAAAATTTATCTGTGGCTTCTTCTTCATCACCATCAAGCTCTACTGAAGCAAATTCATCCCTTAAAAAGTCTAAAAGCTGATCTTTTTCGTTAGAAATCTGCTTCATTACTACCGTTTCTTGCAAACGCTCAAAACAAGAAACGTCCGATTTTTCGCCGTCTTGGTCAAATTCACTTATTTCTTGCGTATCTTTTTCTATTTGCGGCTCTTTCCATGCCACAAAAATAGCCTCTTCGTCGTTTTCGTCTTCTTGCGCAGGCATCTCGTCTAGCGCGTCTATTTCATTTAGAGCCTCGTTGATAGCTTGTAAATTTTCGCTTAGCTCTTGCCTTTTTGATTCGAGCTCGGTAGACTCGCTAAATGCATCAAATTTATCAATCTTACCCGGCTCTTCTTGCTCCTCGTCTTTTGCAAGCTCGTCGTCAATTGGCTTTAGCTTTGGCAAATCATCAAACCCGCCGATCTCTTCAAATTTAGACTCCGGTTGCGCCGCAGCCTCTTCGCGCACGGCGTCGTCCGCTTTTAGCGGCACCACCCCTTGCTCTTCGTGCGATCTTTTATTCCTGCCATGTTCTATTTCGCTTTTTAAAATACTTGCGTTGAGCTTAATAATACTCTCTAGGACATCGTCTTGGCTATCAAATTTAATGCTAGAACCGATGGGCTCGTAGTCTTTAACGTCCTCTTCGTTCACAGAAGTAAATCTTAAAGGCTTCATGGCTGCTTCCTAGTTATTTTAGTGCTTTCATTATATCTTCAAATGCCGTCACGAACTGCTTTAAACCGTCGTTTAGCAAGTCTTTGTAAACCTTTTCCATGTCTATGTCGGCTCTTTTTACTACGCCAAAAAATTTCTCTATACTGTCATCGCTAACTGCGGTTTTAGGTTCGTTTTTGCCCGCGATAAATGCTTTGATAGTATCAAGCGGAGCCGTATTTACCGCATTTTGATACATGAGCTCTTTTACGTAATAATCCTTTGCCAGCTCATCGCCCTTTACGCCCGTACTAGCAAAAAGCGCGCGCGTCGTCGGCAAGCTTTTATTTTCTATGATTTTATAAATTTTAGTCGCGTTCATGATGCCGATTTGGCCCGTCGGTAGCGAGTTTTCGCGCATTTTTTCATCTAGCAAGCGATCAAATCTGCTAACAAAAATGCTAATCACGCTTTTTGGCAGTGGCGTTAGCGGAAATTTCTTCTCATAAGCCTTCACGCCCTCTTCAAAAGCCTCCAAACACGCTACGGCTTGCTCCGGCGAGAAAATCAGCGTCGCATTTACCGCGATACCGCGCGCGCTTAGTGCGCTCATCGCTTCAAAGCCTGCTTTTGTCGCAGGGATTTTGATCATGACGTTTGGCATGCCGATCTCCGCGTGCAGCCTAGCGCCCTCGTCCACCGTAGCTGCGGCGTTATCGCAAAAGCTAGGATCGACCTCGATGCTAACAAACCCGTCGTCGCCGTTTGCATAATGCCTCAAAAGCTTGGTCGCGGCTATCTTGATATCTTGCACCGCGAGCGCCTCGTAAAGCGCCTTTGGATATTTTTTGCCCATTTGGCCCATGACGTCTTTGTAGGAGTCCGACAAAAACGCGGCTTTAAAGATGGATGGATTTGAGGTAACGCCGTTAATAGCGCCTATTTGAAGTAAATTTTCAAACTCGTCTTGCAAAAAGTCGCGCTCGATAAAGTCACACCACAGTGAAAAATTTATATCGTTATTAAACATTTTTCTCGCCTTTTTATATCAAATTTATGATCTCGCGCAAATCTTTTTTATCCACGCAACAAGTTGCCGCTTGCCTTAAAATTTGCTTCGCGCAAAACGCGATTTTCAAATTTGAATGCTCAAACATGGATAGGTCGTTGGCGCCGTCGCCCACGCTCATCGTCTGCTCTTTTGAGATACCGAGCATTTTTTGCAAATTTACAAGCATCGCGCCCTTTGAAAAGCCAAACATCATCTCGCCGCCCACGAGTCCGGTTAAGACGCCGTCTTTGTGGTGCAGGATGTTTGCAAAGCTAGCGTCAAATTTGAGCTTCTCTTGCGCTCTATCGGTGCCCGAGTGAAATCCCCCGCTAAAAACTACGACCTTGACGCCTTTACTTTTTAGATGGGTGATTAGCTCGGCAGCTCCTGGCATTAGCGGCAAATTTGAGCAAATTTCATCTACTTTAGCGAGCTCAAGCCCCTTTAAAAGCGATACGCGGCGCGTCAAGCTCTCGAAAAAATCAAGCTCGCCCGCCATCGCTTTTGCCGTTATTTCGCTAACTTCATCGCCAACGCCCTTTGCCGCGGCTAGAAAATCTATCGTTTCGCCGTCCATCAGAGTCGAATCAAAATCAAATACGCAAAGCTTTATCAAATTTGACCCTAAAAATCGCGTTTTAGCAATGTTTCGACTTTTAAAATCGTAAGGATATTGTTATCTCTTTTGCCGATACCGTAAATCATGCCTTTGTCTTTTAAAAGCGTTTCAGGCGGCGGATCGATCCTGTTTTGCTGTATCCTGATGGCTTCCGTTAGCCTATCGATCACAAATCCCGCGACGTTATCGCCCTCTTTCATCACGATATACCTCGTGCTTGGGCTAGGTTTTGCGGCATTTAGAGAAAATTTCTTTCTCAAGTCGATTAGCGGGATGACGCTACCGCGCAGGTTAAACACGCCTAAAACATAGTCCGGCACGCTAGGCACGCGAGTGTATTCGATCGGCTTAATGATCTCTTGGATATTTAAAATAGGTATCGCATACTCCTCGTCGCCCACGATAAAACCGACTAGCTGGACGATCTCCTCGCGCTCTTTTTCGCTCGGATCCATCACCTGACTTTTTTGTTTTTTTAGAACCTGATTTAATTTGTCGTTCATGTTCTATCCTATTAGTTTGATATTTTTTCTAACTACGTTTTCAAGGTAATCCGACGAATACGGCTTGGTGATGTACTCGGTCATTCCTACCTCCACGCCCCTTAGCCTGTCGGTCTTTGAGGTCCTTGAAGTTACCGCTATGAGCGGCAAATTTCTATATTTTGAATACTTTCTGATTTCAGCTGCCAGCGTATAGCCGTCCATTCTCGGCATCTCTATATCTATCAGCATCGCATCAAGCGCGTGTTCGCCCGATTTTACTATAGCTAGAGCCTCGACGCCGTTAGTAGCCTCTATAACCGTTACGCCAAGAGGGGCTAGCGATTTTTGCATTATAGTTCTATCCATCTTCGAGTCGTCGACGATTAACACCTTATAATCGCTCGGTTTTTCTTTGACGCTCTTTGAGGCTTCCATACTGGCTTTTATGTCTACTTTTATATCTTTTGCCATCTCCATCATCATACCCACGTCGATGATTAGAGTTACACGACCATCGCCTCTTATCGTGGCGCCTGCGATTCCCGGGATGTTTTGGAGATAATCGCCCATTGATTTTATGACGATCTCTTCTTGTCCTACGAGGCTATCTACGATGATGCCAAGCTTCGCCTCCGCTACGCCGATAACGACCACATAGGTCTGATCTCCGCCATCAAAGACCTGTTTGACGCCGAAGATATCTGAGAGCTTAACTAGCGATAGCACTTCGTCGCGTAGTCTGAGTACGTTTTTGCCGTCGATCGTATAGATATCGTCGATCGGTACGCGCACGGTCTCTAAGACGCTTGCTAGAGGGATAGCGAAAAATTCCTCCTGAGCTCCGACTAAAAGCGACTGTATGATCGCTAGCGTGAGCGGGATCTTTAGCTTCATCGTCGTACCCTTGCCCACTTCGCTTTCGATATCGATTATACCGTTTAGCTTTTCGATATTGGTTTTTACGACGTCCATTCCCACGCCGCGGCCGCTTACGTTAGTTACCTTCGCCGCAGTCGAAAATCCAGGTTTAAATATAAGTCCAAACGCCTCTTTATCGCTCATCGCATCGGCCTCGCGCTCGGTGATGATGCCTTTTTCTATTGATCTAGATTTTAGCATATCGGCATCTAGTCCCTTACCGTCGTCGGTGATCTCGACTACGATATGATTGCCTTCGTTGTAGGCTTTTAGCTGGATGGTGCCTTTTTCCGGTTTACCCGCGGCCAGTCTTGTCGCGCCGTCTTCGATACCGTGGTCGCACGAGTTTCTTATCATATGCACGAGCGGATCGCCGATTTGCTCGACGATAGATTTATCAAGCTCCGTCTCCTCACCAGTAATCTCAAGGTCGATTTGCTTATTTAGCTCGCGGCTTAGATCGCGGATCATGCGAGGGAATTTATTAAACACCTTCGCGATAGGCAGCATCCTCGTTTTCATAACGGCTAGCTGGATGTCGGTAGTCACTAGGCTTAGGCTAGATACTACTTGATTTAGCTCCTCAAGGAATTTTTCGCCCTCGTACCTCTCCTCGACGTCGTCGTAAATTTTGAGTAATCTGTTTTTGCCAAGCACCAGCTCGCCGATCAAATTCATCAGGTGATCTAGGCGCTTAACCTCGACGCGTATAGTCTGCTCGTCCGCGTTAGCTCCGCTTGATGGAGCGGGAACTTTTTTATCCTCTTTTTTATCGGCAGGCTTTGCGGGAGCTGCTTTTGGAGCAGGAGCCGAATTTGACGGCGCAGGAGCTTGCGGCGCAGCCGGTGCGGCAGGCTTTGGCGCTTCGCCTCCGGCCGCTTTTTGAGCGCGTCTTGCTTGATCCTCAGCCTTTCTTACTTTTAGTAGCCTTTCTATCTCGGCTTCGACTTCGTCGTCGCTTAAATTTGATAAATTTTCATCGCTAACGGGTTCTGGCTCGGGCTCTATCGGCGCCTCCACTACAGGCTCAGGCGCTGCAGGAACAGGCTCGCTAGCGGCAGCGCTCGGGGCTTCGCCTTCGGATATCGCGGTTAGTCTTTTACATATATCTTCTATCTCGATGCCTACGTCCGTATCGTTGCCGCTATCTCTGATGCCGTGTAGTAGCCCTTTCATCATATCCACTGACTCTAGCACCACATCCATGATATCGGGAGTTATCTTTAGTTCGCCGCGGCGGGCTTTGTTTAGTACGTCCTCCATGTGGTGAGTGAGCCTAGTAAGGATGTCGAAATTTAAAAAGCTAGATGATCCTTTAACCGTATGAGCGACGCGGAAAATTCTATTTAAAAGCTCTAAATCTTCGGGATTTGACTCAAGTTCTATGAGGTCATGGTCTATTTGTTCTACCAGTTCGAAGGCTTCAACTAGGAAGTCTTCCATTATTTCTTTCATATCATCCATGATTTCCCCCTTATTTCTTGTTCGCTTCGATCACGCGAAGCACCTCGTTGTAAAATAGCGTCGCGTCAAATTTGGTTAGATACGCGGCGGCTCCAGCCTCTTTGCTTTGAGCTTCGGTGTAGTCTTTGCTCAAAGAAGAGTTAAATATAATAGGAATTCCCGTATATCTTGGATCATCTTTTATCGTCGATGCGAAGCGGTATCCGTCCATCTGCGGCATCTCGATATCGCTTAAAATCACCTTTAGATGGCTATCAAGCTTATCGCCGTACATCTCGTAAAGATCTTGCATTCTATCAAGCCCCTCTATGCCGTCTTTTGCTTCAACCACTTTTAGCCCCATTTTCTCAAGCGTATCTTTGACGAGCTTTCTAGCCGTCGAGCTATCGTCTAGCACGAGCGCTAGACCATTTAAAAGCTTGTTTTGATCGATCTCTACTTCTATTTTCGGGCTATATATGCCAAGCTCTTCAACGACGCTTTCAAGATCAAGTATGAGCAAGACCTCGTCGTTTTCGATGCGGGTTACGCCCGTGATCTTACCTTTATCTAGCGTTCCTGCATTTGAGGCGAAAGTCGCCGCCTCGATATCCGCCCAGCTTATGCGCCTGATGCGTTTTGCCTCATGGACGATAAAACCTATCAAAATCTCGCTAAATTCGGCGATGATGACGCGAGGCTTGATTGCCGAGTCTTTAGGCTCGTTTATCTGCATCCATTTAGCTAAATTTATAACGGGTATAACTACGCCGCGCAGGTCAAAAATCCCCTCGATATACTCGGGTACTCCGGGAAGCTCGGTCAAATTCGGCATCTTGATGATCTCGCGCACCTTAGAGACGTTGACGCCGTATATGCCCTCATATACCTTGTCTCCCGCCTGCTTAAAGATACGAAAATCAACAAGCTCCATCTCGTTTGAACCGGTTTTTAATGTGCCGTTGTTAAGCATTCTAAACCTTTACGCTCTTTCGAGCAAACTTAATATTTTGGCCGTATTCTACTACAAAATAGCTTTGCTCGCATGCAAAAGATGGAACATTTATATATTTTTGTTTACCTATCGTGTACTGTTCGCCTTGGTGATAGTGCCCCTCGATAACGACGTCAGCCTCGTAAAATACGTTATATCGGCGCATTTTCGCCTCGGCTAAATTCTTAAAATTCGGTATTTTATAATCTAAAATTTTTCGTTTAAGCTTGTTTAAAATTCGTTTCGAGAGCCTAAAATTTAAAAATTTATCGAAAAAATTCATCGTTTTTAAAAAAACTTTGACACGCAAAAACCTCAAAGCGTATTTTGCAACAAAAGGCAAAAATATATCTCCATGCGCGATAAGCACGCTCTGTCCGCACTCAGTGGCAAATTTAACCGGCTGGGCGCCGATAGGATAGGCTTTGACGTTTTTAAAAAGCCTTGCTAGGTTAAAATCGTGATTTCCCTCGAAATAATAAATTTCCATTTTCTCGCCCAGCTCGTCGATCACGCGGACGTATCGCTCGTAAAATTTGACGAAAAACTCGCACTCGCTAGCCAAAAAATCAAACATATCGCCCATCAAAAACAGCTGCGGCGTCTTTATCTCGCCGCTTTTTAACGCGCACAAAAAATGCCAGAAATTTTCGCGATTTTCGTTTTCGTGCGAGTCGGCGATAAAGATCGCGCCGCTTTTTATGACGATTTGCTCAGGCATCAAATTTTACTTTTTGTAGCGCCGAATTAGCGTCTAGTGGTTTTAAATTTAGCGAGCCGAATTTGAAAAACTCGGCAAACGCCGTAGTTAAATTTAAATGCTCAAATTTAGCTGCCCAGCGCATAAATTTAACGGTTTTAAACGCGGTCATCGGCTTTAAAATTTGATCGGTTTATAGCTAACGGATACGATCTCGACGTCGCTTCTGCCGTTTGGCAAATTTAGCGCGACCTCGTCGCCCTCGCTCTTGCCGATTAGCTGTTTGGCTAGAGGCGAGTTTATCGAGATGAGACCGCGCTCTAGGTTGCTCTCCGGCGTGCCCACTAGCGTGTAGGTTTTTTCTAGCTCGGTTTCTACGTCCATGATGACGACCGTGGAGCCGAATTTTACCTTATCGTGCTCGTATTCTGCGGGGTCGATTACCTTGGCGCGGCTTACTATGTCGCTAAGCTCCGCTATACGGCTCTCGATAAACGCCTGCTTTTCGCGCGCGGCGTGGTATTCGGCGTTTTCTTTTAGGTCGCCGTGACTGCGCGCGATGTCGATCTCCTCAACGATATTGGGGCGCTCGACGGTTTTTAGGTTCTTTAGTTCGTTCGTGATTTTTTCATATCCGAAAAGCGTCATCGGTTCGGTCATTTTTTATCCTTTATTCGTTATGATTTGCGCTACGCTAGCCGCAGAGCCGTGTTTTAGGTATTTTCGCAGCTTCTCGCAGCCTTTGATAAATTTCTCTTTATCGCAGCTCTCGTAGGCTTTTATTAGATTGCCGGGTGTTACTTCCTCTTGCAGTAGCTCCTCATGTAGCGCCGCTTCGCCCATAAAATCAAACATTATATTTGCAAGCCCGATGTGGCGTAGCTTCACAAACATCCGCGCGATCATTATGTCGATTGCTTTAGCTTTATAAGCTAGCACGAACGGCGTGCCCACGAGCGCGGCCTGCAGCGTCGCGGTGCCCGAGCAGATGAAGGCAAACTCGCTTTGCAAAAGCGCGCGCGGCGCATCCGTAACCACGCTAAAGTCGCTAACGTCGCCGTAAATTTGCATTTCGTTTGCCAAAAAAGGCGGCACGACGAGTAGTTTTTCTTTGTCCTTTATGCGGCTCGCTACTTCGCGAAAAATCGGCATCAAGCGCGAAATTTCGGCGCGGCGGGATCCGGGCATAAAAGCGATCTTGCCGCTTTGCAAAAGCTCGTTTTTTCGCACTCGCAGCTCGTCAAGCAGCGGGTGTCCGACGTAGCGCGAGCGGTTGTAGTACATCCCGTCAAACGGCAAAATCGAAGCCAAATGATCGCAGTAGGCCTCAACCTTCGCCACGCGTCCGGCCTTCCACGCCCACACTTGCGGCAAGATGTAGTAGGTCACGGGCGTTTTGATGCCTACTTCTTTGATTGCTTTAGCCAGCGGAAGGTTAAAGGCGGGACTATCGATAAGTAGCACGGCGTCGCACTCTGCGGCAAGGCGAGTCATCTCTTTTATCGCGCGTTTTGCCTTAAAATAAAGCGGCAAAACCTCCACGAAGCCCATCGCGGAAAACTCCGAGCTTCGCATAAAAGGCTCGCCGAATTTTTCGTCAAAAATGCCCTTTAGTTCGCACTTTGGCAGATGCTCTAAAACCTGCTCGAAGTGCAAATTTGCAGAGGCCTCTAAACAAGAGACGAGTAGCTTCACTGATTGCCCTCAAAGTCCTCGGCTAAGTTTGCAAGCTCTCTGGCGCGCTCCTTAGTCATCTGAAGGTAACAATCAGCAGCCGTTACGGCATAAAGCGTACCCATAGGCGGCACAAACGGGCACTTGGCCTCTTTATAGGCCACCCATTTACGCTGGATGTCTTTTAGTTTCTTTTTATTTTCGTCGTTTAGTACGCTCATGGCTTTTTTGTAATTTTGGTTTAGTAGTTTATCTTGGATAGCAAATTCGGCGTCTATGCACTGAATCATGCCTGCAGTCGAGCTATCTTTTTGCATGCACTCATCTACGCGCGCTTGCGATTCATCGTATTCCTCTTCTGCGCTTTGCTCAAAATTCGACGACGGTTTTGCCTTGATCGCAAGATCCTGCGCGCCGAAAACCAGACTAGCCGCAAGAGCAGCAAAAATAAATTTTTTAAGCATATTTTCTCCTTTAAATTTGATGAAGATTATCGCCTAAAACGGCTAAATAAACAATAAAATTTAAATTTATAAGTAAAATTCGGATTTTGAAATTTGAAGGATAAATGCGTAAATTTAAAAACCCAAAGCCCGCAGGCCTTGGGTTTTGGGGTTTATTTAAAATTTAGGTTCTTAACGTCTTCGTCGGCTTTTTTCATAGCTTCGGTAGGCGCTACGCCGATAGGATATTTATGTCCTAAAGAAGCAGGCGCAGGAACCGGAGTAGCCTCTTGAGTTAGCTTGATGCTGATGCCGTAAGGCGCAAGCTCGTTAACTAGCTCGATTTGTCCTTGGCGAGCAAATTCTTTACATTGTCCGAGGATTCTAGCCGCCTCTTCGTCTCCGTGGAAGCCGTAGCTGTTTTCGCTAAATGCGAAGTCCCAGCGGATATGGGTTTTGCGGTGTAAGTAAAGAGTCTTTTCAAGAGCCTTACTGATAGCTTCTTTTCTCTCTTTTTCATCGGCGATCGAAGCAAATTTCTCATGCTTAGCCAGCTCGGCTCTAGCCGTTTTTACGTCTTGGATCAAAGAAAGTAGCGCATTTTCGCAGTTTCTTAGCTCGTAAGCGTGGCGATTTTGTACGAATGAAATTCTATCTTTTAGCACTTGTTCGCTTTGCGGGTGGCAAGTTTTGCAGGCCGCGTTTATATCGGCAAGCGGAGTTAAAATTTCATGCTCGGTGATCTTTTGAGCTCCGGCGCGTTTATACGGCATGTGGCAGTCTGCGCACGTTACACCGCTTCTTCCGTGGATACCGGTTGAGCTTAGCTCAGCCTCTGAGTGCTGCATCTTGATGATTTTAGCGCCGGTATCTTTGTGGATGTAGTCAAATTTAAATCCATCCTCTTTGGCTAACTGATCGTCGTAATACTGGTCGAAATTTTCGATCTTAAACGGCTGATCTTTTTTCCAGAAAGTCCAAGGGAAAGTTAGGGTTTGGTCTTTACCGAAATAATACTCGACGTGGCACTGCATACAAACATAGTTTCTCATCTCCGCTCTAGTAGCTTTTATGCCGCTTTTAGCGTCAGCTTCGTAGCCGCGTCCTACCATCGCGTTTACAAATCCCGGTCTTGTTACCCTTAGGCTCATATCGTCCGGGTGGTGGCAGTCCGCACAGGTGCTGCCTAGATGCGATCCGTGGATACTCTCGCCGTGTTTAGCCGCGATTTTTTTCATGACGTCAAAATACGGAATAGAGTTCATCTTCGTCCATGCTGCTTTTCTCTTTTCGCCCTCTTCTTTAGGCATTACGTCAAAGAAAGGCATAGGCAAGCTAGCTGCCGGAGTCGGATCCTCGGTTAGTTTGTAGTCTGGATCTAGCTGAAGCGCGGTTAGATAGCCGGTGTGGCAGTTTACGCAAGCGCCCGGTTGGCCTTTAAACGCTGGAAGTCCGTGAGAGTTTAAAAACTCTTTGTCGTTTCTTTTGGTCTCGATCTGATCTATCTGGGTATAGTAGTGGGTTCGCGGTTTGCTGTAATCCACGCCAAACGCATAGCCGTTCCAAAACACCGTAGCCGCAGGCCAGCGAATAATCTTGCTATAAGGTAAATCGCCACCGAAAGCCGTTTCTACAAATTCGCTTCCTTTTGGATTTGCGTCGCTTTTATGCTCCATTTTTTTGTAAGCATCGAGCTGATTTGGGAAATTTGCGCCCCATTTTTCAAAATCAGGCTCAAGTTCGCTTACTTTATTGAGCATTAGCGGATACATCTTTTCTTCGGCTTTTTTAGCGCCGATATCCGTAAAAAGCGCGAACATAGCCGCACCGAGTACGACAGCCACTAAGAAAGTAGCTACATACAACACTTTGTTTTTCATTTTATCCTCCTGTTAAATTTTAAAAGTTATGCGCATGTCCCGCTTCGCGGTGGCAAGATACACATCTTAAAGGCTCGTTAGAGTTGTCTTGATGCTCTTTGAGATTTTTATCAAACGGTTTTGCCACTCCTATGGCGCGCGGATCGATAACGTTTGAGACGTACTCTTTATGGCAGTCCATGCAGTTTTCCTGAACGACTCTTTTTGTTTTTTCGTTTGCGGTAAATGCATAAGGATTATCTTTAAAAGTAACGGCATACGCGTGTCCTAGGCCGCTTTGAGCCTTCATGATCCAATATCCTATAAAATCATGCGGCAAATGGCAGTCGTTACAGGTCGCAACGTTTTGGTGTCCGCCTCTTGACCAGCTTTCGTAGACTTGATTCATCACGTGACAATTTTTACAGGCTGCGGGATCCGGACTAAAGTATGAAAATCCCTTGGCATAGTAAAAAGTGTATAGTCCGTGACCGATAACCACTCCAAACGATAGCAACAAAAGAATGACCCAGATGGATGCTTTTTTCTTCGTGTTTTCCATGACGGGCTTTCTAACCTCCATTATAAATTTAAATAAAACTTAACTTTATTTATAAGCCGGTATTCTATTATTAGTTCGCTTAAATTCTCATTTATTTTCCTAATATAATTAAAATTAAATCTAAAGCTTATTTTTATACTGTGTAAATATAACAATAGTTGTTATCAATTTATTATGATTGATTTCAATCTATTTCGGTATTATATAATATAATATATTTACTATCTTAAATTTGAATAAAATTTAAAAACTAAAATATAAAGTAAACAATATCCAACATAGCCCAAAACTTTAAATTTAAATAATAAAAGCTGTGCTAAAATCATTTCTTTAAAAATTTGAAAGCTATGCGCTCGTCAAATTTGAGTTAATCGTGATAAAAAGGAATAAATTTGAAAGAAATTTTAATCACAAACGACGACGGGTTCGAGGCTAGCGGCTTGCACGCTTTAGCTAGCGCGCTGCGCGAACTACCGGACACGCGCGTCACGATAGTAGCCCCAAGCAGCGAAAAATCGGCTTGCGCGCACTCTCTTACGCTAACTAGGCCTCTTCGTTTCATCAAGCTCGACGACGATTTTTACAAACTCGACGACGCTACGCCCGCTGATTGCGTCTATCTCGCGCTTCACGCGCTTTATAAAAGGCCGCCCAATCTAGTCGTGAGCGGCATAAACCACGGCGCCAACGTAGGCGAGGACATCACCTACTCGGGCACGTGCGGAGCGGCTATGGAGGGCGTTTTGCAGGGCGTGCCTAGCATCGCGTTTTCGCAGTTTTATAAAAACGACAGCATCGAAAAACTAGGCTTTTCTCTTGCGCAACAAGCCGTCAAATTTATCGTTCCGCGCGTACTAAACGGTGAAATTTCCCTACCGCCGCGTCAGTTTTTAAACGTAAATATCCCCGCCGTCTCCGTCCGCGAATTTAGAGGCTACCGCATAGTTCCCGCAGGCAGACGCAGCTACGCCACGCACGCCATGCTCCACCGCAACCCGCGCGGCGTCGAGTACTACTGGCTCGGACAGCCGTCAAATTTAGACTACGAACAAAACGGCGAGTCCGACATCAGCGTGCTTAGCGAGAGTTTCGCCTCGCTCACTCCGATCATGCTCGATATGACCGCGCACGCGAGCTTGCAAGGCTTAAAAACCGCGCTAAAGGATCAAATTTGAGCGAGGAAATTTTGGATCAAAACGACCGATTTACGAGATCTCGCTGGCTGTTCGGCGATGATTTTAAGAAGCTTCAAAACGCAAACGTACTAATCTGCGGCGTGGGCGGCGTGGGCGGAGTCTGTGCGGACGCACTAGCTCGCTCAGGCGTGGGTCAAATCACCGTTATAGACAAAGATATTTTTGATATAACCAATCAAAACCGTCAAATTTACAGCGAAGCAGTCGGCGCCGTTAAAGTCGGCGAATTTGCCGCACGATACGAGTGCGTAACGGCGCTACAAGAGCTGATGACGCCCAAATTTATCGCAAATTTCGACTTTTCACCCTTTGATCTCGTGATCGACGCTATCGACGACGTTCCGGCTAAGATCGCGCTCGCACTAAAAACGCACGAAAAGCTCATCAGTTCGATGGGCGGGGCAAAGCGCGTAGATCCGACGCAGATCAAGGTCGCCTCCATCTGGCAGACTTGCAACGACCCGTTTGCCAAAAAAATACGCACCGAACTTAAAAAAGCGGGCTTTAAAGGTAAATTTGACGTCGTGTTTTCGACCGAGCTGCCAAGGTGCGTGAAGCTGGGCAGTTTTATGGGCGTAACGGCGTGTTTTGGGTTAAATTTGGCGGCTTTAGCGGTAAAGAAAATTATTAACGGCTAGATGCGGCCTAGACAAACTACCTCAGCCGTTTTAGGCGCGTTTTTGAAATTTTATATATTTTCGAGCTTGCGTTTTGGCTGAAATTTTGATCCACGACCTGATCCGCCGCCGCTTTCGCCCAGGCTTCGTCGAAGTTTTGTCCGTTTAAATTTGCGCTGCTGGAGTAGAGCCAGTCAAATTGCCTCAAAAACTCCTCGTGAGCGCACTCTTTTACGACGCGCACGGCTCTAGTGTTCGGATACAAAAACGTCGTTTTCCTCGCACGGCGCACTAAATTTTTAAATTTAGCGGGCACACGAGCGAGATTTTTTAGCTCGCCAAATTTAGCTGTGGTTATGAGACATGGTTTGTCAAGAGGGCGGCGTTTTAGCGCGTTTATCTCGCGAAAATCCTTACTCAAAAATCCAGCCGTCGTATCGGTCTGCGCCAAATAGATCATCTCTCCTCCAAATTTACGCCTTTTTCCTATCTTTAGCCAGCAAAAATATGCACGAGATAATGAGCGTAAAGCCCGCAAAATCAAGAAACACGAACTCCGTCCCCAGCCAAAAATAGGCAAACGCCGCCGCGCTAACGGGCTCGATGCACGCGATCATGCTCGCCCTGCTCGCACCTATTATCTTTAGCCCCGTCATGTAAAAGCTAAACGCGCATATCGTGCCCAAAATCACCACTGCAGCAAGCGCCGCAAAGCCGTCCGCGTCGCTCACGCCGCCTAGTTGCCAAACCCGCGTATAAAGCGCGAGCGCGCCGCCGCCGATCGCCATGCCCCAGCCTAAATTTAACGGGACGGGGTATTTTTGATTTAGCTTCGTGGGGATGAGGCTATAAATCACGACACCAAGCGCGCTAATGAGACACCAAACCAGCGCCTCCGCGCTGATAACGAGCGATCCCAGATCGCCGTGGGTGGCGAGCAGCACGACACCCAGCACCGCCAAAATGAGCGCGATAAGCTCGACCTTTTTAGGCGCGCGCCGCTCTAAAAAGCAAACGACGGCGAGGATGAGCGCGGGTGCGGAGTACTGGATCACGGTCGCGACGGCGGCGTTTGAGAGCTCGATGCTGTAAAAATACGCATACTGCGTCATCATGAGCCCAAATACGGCATAGATGAGCAGCTGCGGCAAAAGCGCGCGATCTTTTAGCGGTGCGAGGGCCGCGCGCGGCGAACGCGCTAAATAGTACGCCACCATCGCAAGCCCGGCAAGGCTCAAACGGTATGGCACGAGCCAGTCGGCGCTGACGCCTTTTTGCGTGAACAGATACTGCCCGCAAACGCCACTAAAGCCCCATAATACGCCGCCAAGAAGCGTGATGAAAACGCCAAAAAATTCGCTCTGAGATCTCATTTGCCGCCTTAAATTTAAAGCCAAAGTATATAAGCTTATGCTTAAGCTGGGGTTAAATTTGAGCGAGAGCTGGCGAGGCAAAGCTAAATTCGATTAAACAAAGTTAAACGACAAAAACTATAAAATTTAAAAACAAAAAGGAGAAAATTTGAGCGAAACGACTTTTGCGATTGTATTTTTCTGCGCTTGCGTGCTGTTTTTATCGGCGGTCGGATACTTTGCTTTCGGCGTTTTGGCGAAATTTTATGCTTTTATCAAATTTGCCGCGCGCCTTTGCTTGCAGGACCCTAAATTTAGCCTAGCCATGTTCGCGCCCGCGTGCATTTTATCACTTTATATCGCGCTGGTTTCGCAAAATATCATTTTTGATTTTACTTGGGGTGCGTCGGCAAATGTTTTCGGCGGGCTAGCTTCCGGGTTGCTTTTAGATGCGCTACTTTTTGGATTTTCGCTGATTGCAAGGCTAGAGGAACGGTATTTTTACGTTTTTTCGTTTCGCTTGGCGCTTTTGGAGCTACTTTGCGGGCTTATTACGGCGATAATTTCAAGGGATATTTTTAGCATTTACGTCCCGTGCGCACAGATTTTGCTCGTATTTTGCATATGTTTTGACTTTTTGTGCCTGAGCGCGGCGAAAGCAAACGCAAAGCTGCTAGATGATTTGAGCGCAAAAAATGATTTAAGCGAGTCCGAAAAACTTGCCAAAGAGGCGCTAGAGCGGCTCGCAAACTCGTACGACAAAGAGGAAACGCTGCTACAAGCAAACCTTATCCGCATGAAAATGAAGCAAATACGCCGCACGGCTTAAATTTATGGTTTTAGCCGTTTAAATTTAGCGTTTCTCGCATTAAAGCGGTCAAATTTGACTTTATTTCAAACAAACTTTACCGCCTAGCCTAGCGACGCCCGAAAAACGTAGCCGTTTGGCGAGCCCTAAGCAAAATGAACGCCCGCAGCTGCCTACAAATCTGCATAATAAGATACGCCGACATCATCACGCAAAAATTCGCAATACCAAAGCCGATCATATCATAGTAAAAAAATAGCTCAAATCTTATCTGCATCGTAAACTCTCGCGTCAGGCGATAAGTGTGCCATATCCTATAGCCGGAGAAAAGATCACCAAGCGGCCCGCCAAAGACTAAAAAGCATACGATAAGCGCAAATAAAATAATATCTTGCGAAAGCGCTTGGGCGTTGCTTTTGTTTCCTTTGAGTCTATCGGTAATGCCGCTAACTGCGCCGCAAAGCCCCGCAAGCACCAAACAAACTAGCATAAAAAAGCATAAATAACTAAGATGAAACGCCGCTACGTCGCCAAAGGTGGTTTTGGTCTGCGCCGCGTTTATAGCAGGATAAAAATCCGCCATAAACGTCGTAAATTCTCTAAAAACCGCGTGAGCGGACAAGACGTCTTCGGGTACGGCTAATAAGCTCAAAGCAGCCAAAGCATAAGCGATCAGGCTAATAAAAAAGGCGATTTTAAGCTTCCTTGCGGTTAATCTTAATCTTGCTTTTAGTCTTATCATTTCATTGCTTTATATTTTTGATCGCAAACTACGCAAGCGGGAATCTAAAGAGTTTTTAATCCCGTGCGCCATGCGGTAAGATTTTGAAATTTCAGAGTCTATGGTAGCGCTCGGCCAAATTTAGAATTCAAATTTAGCCTCTAAATTTGGCTGAATTTACGGACGTCAAATTTATCGGCTAAGTTTGCCGATGCTAAATTTGACGATTTTAGTTTTAGCCTCACTCGCCGCCCAGATACTCCTGCAGGCTTCTTACTTCCAGCGCGCTGCCGTCTTGTACGCTTTTTAGCGATTTGGCCGCCGCTAGAGCCGCCGACATCGTCGTGAAATACGGAATCTTAAATCGCATGATGTTTTGCCTGATTTTCTTGCCATCCTCGCTGTTTGACTTACTGTCGCTGGTGTTGATGACAAGCGCGATGTCGCCGTTTTTGAGCCTATCCTCGACATTTGGGCGGCCTTCGCTGATCTTGTAGACAAACTCGCTCTCTACGCCCGCGTCATTTAAAATTTTATACGTTCCGCCGGTGGCGATGATTTTAAAGCCGAGATTTATTAGCTCGCGCGCCAAATTTGCGGCGTATTTTTTGTCTGCGTCGGCAAGGGTCAAAAAGACTAGCCCGCTTGTAGGCAGCGAGTTGCTAGCGGCGATCTGGCTTTTTGCAAAGCTCTTTGCAAAATCGCTTGATATGCCCATGACCTCGCCCGTACTTTTCATCTCAGGCCCCAGGATTAGATCCGCGCCAGAGAGCTTGTTAAACGGAAAGACCGCTTCTTTGACGCAGACGTGATTTTTCACTCGAGGCTTGAGTATGCCGCGCTCCTCGTAAACCGCGCCGTAGTTATCGTAAAATTTAAGCGCCTCGCGCAAATCTCCCTGCCACATCACGCGCGTGGCGACCTTTGCCATCGGCACGCCCGTCGCCTTGCTCACAAACGGTACCGTGCGGCTAGCGCGCGGGTTTACCTCTATCATAAAAAGTTCGTTCTCGTAGATGGCAAACTGGATATTCATAAGCCCCACGACGCCTAAATTTAGCGCGATATCGCGAGTTTGGTTTTCTACCTTTTCGATCATCTGCGCGGTCAAATTTAGTGGAGGCAGTATGCATGCGCTGTCGCCGCTGTGGATGCCCGCCTCCTCGATGTGCTGCATCACGGCGCCGATATAGACGTCCTTGCCGTCGCTGATCGCGTCTACGTCGAGCTCCACCGCGTCTTGTAAAAATTTATCGATTAGTACGGGCGAGTGGTTGCTGACCTTGACCGCCTCGCTCATGTATAGGCGCAGCTCCTCGTCGCTATGCACGCGTCTCATCGCGCGGCCGCCTAGCACGTAGCTAGGGCGTACGAGTACCGGATAGCCGATAGCGGCGGCCTTTTCTAGCGCCTCTTTTTCGCTTGTAGCGGTGTCGTTTCGCGGCTGTTTGACGCCGATTTTAGAGATAAATTCGCTAAATTTCTTTCTATCCTCGGCGACGTCGATCGTGCGCGCGCTGGTGCCGATGATTTTCGCGCCGGCTATGCTTAGGCGTTTGGCGAATTTTAGCGGAGTCTGGCCGCCAAAATGCACGATCACGCCGTCTGGGTTCTCATGCTCGATCACGGCTCTAACGTGCTCGAAATCGATCGGCTCAAAGTACAAAATATCGCTCGTGTCGTAGTCGGTACTGACGGTTTCGGGGTTGCAGTTGTACATTATGGTTTTGATGCCCATATCGCGCAGCGCGTAGCTAGCATGCACGCAACAGTAGTCAAACTCTATGCCCTGACCTATGCGGTTTGGGCCGCCGCCGATGATCATCACTTTTTTCTCTTTTTGCGCCGAATTTGAGCTCAAATTTGACTCCGCAAAATTTGACGAAAGATGCGGTAGCTTCGTGATATTCGTCGTCGAGTAAAGATACGGCGTGAGCGCCTTAAACTCGCCCGCGCAAGTATCTACTTCGTTGTATTCGAGGTTTATGCCCATTTTCTCGCGCGCAAAATATATATCGTTTTGACCGAGGTCGAGGTTGTCTTTTAAATTTATCAGATGCGCGATCATCTTGTCCGAAAAGCCCATCGTTTTAGCTTCGCGAAGTAGCGGCTCGTCGTTTAGGATGTCCATGTCGATACGCTCTTCAAATTTAACTATCTGCCAAATTTGATCCAAAAACCACGGATCAATCTTGCTCATCTCGTGCACTTCGGCTACGCTGAGCCCGTCGCGAAACGCCTGCGCGACGTATAAAATGCGGCTTTCGTTCGCGTTTCTAAGGCCGTAAATTAGCGCGTTTTTCTCCAAATTTACGAAGTTAAATCCGTAATAGTCCTTTTCCATCGAGCAAAGCGCCTTTTGGATACTTTCCTTAAACGTCCTGCCGATCGCCATCACCTCGCCCACGCTCTTCATCGCGGTGCCTAGATACGGGTTTGCGCCCGGAAATTTCTCAAACGTAAAGCGCGGGATCTTAGTCACGATGTAGTCGATGACGGGCTCAAAGCTAGCAGGCGTGCCCGTGATGTCGTTTTTGATCTCATCCAGGCTAAAGCCAACCGCTAGCAACGTCGCGACCTTGGCGATCGGGTAGCCCGTGGCCTTTGAGGCAAGTGCGGAGCTGCGACTAACGCGCGGGTTCATCTCGATCACGATCATGCGGCCGGTTTTTGGATTTATAGCAAACTGCACGTTGCTGCCGCCCGTATCCACGCCGATCTCGCGTAAAATTTTAAAACTCGCGTCGCGCATCGCCTGATACTCTTTGTCAGTTAGCGTAAGAGCGGGCGCAACCGTGATAGAGTCGCCCGTATGCACGCCCATCGGATCAAAGTTTTCGATCGAGCAGACGATGATGCAGTTGTCGTTGCGGTCGCGGATGACCTCCATCTCGTACTCTTTCCAACCTAGCAGGCTCTCCTCGACCAAAATTTCTCGTATCGGGCTGGCGTCTAGGCCGGTTTGGGCCAGTTCTTTGAATTCGTCGATATTATACGCCACGCCGCTACCCGCGCCGCCAAGCGTATAGCTAGCGCGGATGATGAGTGGGAAGCCGATGTTTGCGGCTGCGGCTAGCGCCTCGTCCATATCGTAGGCGTACCGGCTTTGCGGCAAGTCCATGCCGATCTTTTGCATAGCCTTTTTAAACTCCTGCCTATCCTCGCCCTTTTTGATCGCTTGCGGGTTCGCGCCTAGAAATTTGACGCCGCCAAGCATGTCCGCCTCATATAGCTGCATCGCGACGTTTAGCGCGACCTGACCGCCCATCGTAGGCAGTATGGCGTCGACCTTTTCTTTATCTATGATGCGCTTGATGCTCTCTTTGGTTATCGGCTCGACGTAGGTCGCATCGGCGAAATCAGGATCCGTCATGATGGTGGCGGGGTTTGAGTTAATGAGTACGACGCGGTAGCCCAGCTGCTTTAGCGTTTTTGCAGCTTGCGTGCCGCTGTAGTCGAATTCGCACGCTTGCCCGATGACGATAGGGCCGCTGCCGATGAGTAAAACGGTGTTGATGTCGGTTCTTTTTGGCATTATTTTTCCTTTGTTACGACGTATAGATATGAGGGGATAGTTATGCTTACGTATGGCTTTACGGCCGCGCTTTTATATAGGCTCTCTTGGATCACGCCCGTGACCTTGCCCACTGAAATCCCGCTGAAAAATATCCCGTCAAGCCCGCTCGTGACGACCTCATCGCCCTCTTTTGGACTGAGCCACTGGGGGATAAATTTCACCGTTATTCCGTCTTTGCTCCCGTGCGCTATGCCCGGGATTTTTTCCTCGCCGATTGATACGGCGAATATACTTTTTGGATCGTTTTGCAGCAAGGCCATAGGGTTGCCGTCCTTGCTCACGACGATACCCGCGCTCTTGCCTTGGTAAATCAGCCCGTAAATCTTAGACTCGTCATAGCCGCTAAATTTATCCAGCCAGACCTTATCGTAGTCGCTGATATTTACGTAGCTTAGCGCTCGCACGAGCTGCACTCTAGGCTCGTAGGCGGTCGAGTTTTTATCGACCAAAATTTCATTTAGCTCCTTTGCGAAGCTTGAAAGCAAAGCCGCCGATTTTTCCAGTTCGGCGTTTTGAGCGCGAAGCTGCTTTATCTCCTCGCGCTGCCTAAAGTGCTCGTTTACGCCGTCTTTTACAAATTTGACCGCGTCGTCGTAGGCGGCGACTATGCGGTTGTTTAAATTTACGACGTATCCCGAGATGAGCGCGCCCTTATCCAGCGAGAATAGTATCAGCGCGCCGATGAGAGCGACGAATAAAATCTTACTCTTCATTTACGAGTTGTTGCAGGAATTTAATCTCCTCAAGCGCTTTGCCCGTACCTGTGGCCACGGCTAGCAACGGCTCGTCCGCGACGAAAACAGGAAGCTTAACGATATCGCTTAGATATTTGTCGATACCGCGGATCAGCGCGCCGCCTCCGGTTAGTACGATACCGTTTTCCACGATATCTCCGGCAAGATCGGGCGGCATCATCTCAAGCACGGTTTTTAGGGCATCTGCGATCTCTTTTAGAGGTTCGCGCATAGCCTCGCGCACGTCCTCGCTCGTTAGCTCCACGCGGCTTAGTAGGCCGCTGATTTGGTCGCGACCTTTTACTACTATGCTAAGCTCCTCTGGTAACTGAATCGCCGAGCCGACGGAGATTTTGATATCCTCGCCCGCTCGCTCGCCGATTAGGAGGTTGTATTTTTCTTTTATGTAGTTTACGATGCTCATGTCGATTTTATCGCCCGCGGTGCGGATAGACTTGCTGATGACTAAACCGCCTAGAGATACTACGCCAATCTCAGTCGTGCCGCCGCCGATATCGACGACTAGGTTTCCTTGCGGTTCGCGTACCGGCAAATTTGCTCCGATAGCCGCAGCCATAGGCTCCTCAATCAAAAATACCTCTCTAGCTCCGGCGCTTAGCGCACTCTCGCGTACGGCTTTTCGCTCGACTTGAGTTAGGCCGTAAGGTACTGAGATGATGATACGAGGGCGCAGGAAGCTCTTTCTGCGGTGAGTTTTTTCGATGAAATAGCGGATCATCTTCTCAGTCATGTCAAAATCCGCGATAACGCCGTCTCTCATCGGGCGGATTGCTTCGATGTCGCCGGGAGTTTTACCGACCATCTCTTTTGCTTCGTGGCCGACGGCTAATATTTTTTGCTTGCCGTATTTTTCGCGTTGTACCGCAACGACGGAGGGCTCGTTTATGATGATACCCTTATCTTTTACCAAAACTAGCGTATTTGCCGTGCCTAGGTCGATTCCCATATCGCTCGAAAAAAATCCTATTAATTGGTCTAAAATCATCTGTGTCCTTATGCGCTTATTTTATTGTTTTTTACGAAAATCGGCTTTTCTTTGCCGTTTACGACCTCTTTCGTGATCACCACGTCGTAGCCCGCAAGCTCCGGCAGTTCGTACATTATATCGGTCATCACCTCTTCCATTATGCTTCGTAGCCCTCTGGCTCCCGTTTTTCGTTCGATAGCTAACCTTGCGACCTCTTTTAGGGCTTCATCGTCAAATTTCAAATTTGCCCTATCTATCGCGAAAAGCTTTTGATATTGCTTCAAGATCGCGTTTTTAGGCTCAGTTAAAATTCGCACCATATCATCCTCAGTGATTTTATTTAACGTGGCGACCACGTGAAGCCTACCGATTAGCTCCGGGATTAGTCCAAAATGCACCAAATCGTCGCTCTCAAGCGCGTCTAGCAAATTTTCCTTATCGTCTTTTGAGCGTTTATCTTGACCGAAACCTAGCACGTTTTTACCGATCCTGCGCTCGATGATGTCGGCCAGGCCGTCAAACGCGCCCCCGCAGACGAAGAGGATGTTTGAAGTATCTATCTGGATAAATTCCTGATTAGGGTGCTTTCTGCCGCCTTTTGGAGGGATATTTACGAGGCTACCCTCGATGATTTTTAAAAGCGCCTGCTGCACACCCTCGCCGCTCACGTCGCGCGTGATCGAGCGGTTTTCGCTCATCCTGGCGATCTTATCTATCTCATCGACGAAAACTATGCCCTGCTCGGCGCGCTTTACGTCGCCGTCCGCAGCCTGCAAAAGACGAGTCAGGATATTTTCCACGTCTTCGCCGACGTAGCCGGCCTCCGTTAGGCTCGTAGCGTCGCAGATAGCGATAGGCACGTCTAGAAATTTAGCCAGCGTCTGCGCCATCAGCGTCTTGCCGCTACCGGTAGGGCCGACTAGCAAGATATTTGATTTTGAGATCTCCGTATCGTCCTCGATCTCGCCTTTTCTAAAAATTCTTTTGTAGTGATTATAAACGCCGACGCTAAAGACCTTTTTGGCTTTATCTTGACCGATTACGTAGTTATCGAGCACCGCTTTTAGCTCTTTTGGCGTCAAATTTTGATAGTCTCTAGTTCGCTCTTCTTTTTCTTGCTCGCGGCTCTCCTCGCCGTAAAGCACCTTGTAAGCGGCAGTGATGCAGTGCTCGCATATAAACGAAGTCCCGTTTATATCGGCCAGTAGCCTCCTTTCGGCAGACTCTATCTCGCCGCAAAAATTACATTTTCTCGCCATTATTCTCTTCCTTTTGCCAATGGGATACCGCGCTTGGTGCTTAGGATAAATTCGCACATTTTTCGCACCTGCTCTATCTGCACGCTCTCTAAAAGCTCGCTAGCCGCAGCCTTTAGATCCCCGCTTTTTCTAAATAAAAATTTATACGCCCTGTTTATCTCTTCGACCGTGTCTTTATCGAATCTTCGTCTGATACCGACTAAATTTAAGCTTCTGATGTAGGCTCGGTTGCCTTCGGCTAGGCAAAACGGCACGACGTCCTGAGATAGCGCGCTAGCGCCCGCGATCATGCAGCTCTCGCCGACTCTCACGAACTGATGTATCGGCGTCATACCGCCCACGACGCTGTAGTCGCCAAGCTCCACGTGACCGGCTAGAGTCGCGTTATTTGCCAGGATGACGTTATTTCCGACGACGCAGTCGTGCGCGACGTGGCAGTAGGCCATGATAAATGCGTTATCGCCGATACGCGTGATCCCGTCGCCTTTGTGCGTGCCCGAGTTTATCGTGCAAAACTCGCGGATCGTCGCGTTTTTGCCGATACGAACGCCGGTGTTTTCCTCGGCGCGGTAGCTCACGTCCTGCGGGATGTCGCCCACGATGGCGTAGCTGTAAATTTTACCGCCTTCGCCGATATGCGTGTCGCCCACGATCCTAGCGCCTTGTTTTACGAGTACGCCGTCGCCCAGTACCGCGTCTTTGCTGACGTAGGCGTAGGCCTCGATCGTTACGTCCTCACCGATCTTCGCGCCGTCCTCGACGACGGCTTGCGGATGGATATTTCTCATTTTGGCTCGCTTATTTATCTACGATCATAGCTTTTAGCTCGGCTTCGCACGATAGCGTGCCGTCCACGTAGGCTTCGCCTTTTAGTACCCAGATGTTGCCTTTGTGCTTTAGCACTTCGAGGCGGTATTCGAGCCTGTCGCCGGGGCGTATAGGATGGCGAAATTTCGCTCCGTCGATACTCATAAAATAAACGACCTTATTTTCGATATTTGCTTGATGCTCGTCGCTCATGCTCTTAAACGCTAGCACGCCGCCGGCTTGCGCCATACCCTCGATGATCATCACGCCCGGATATATCGGGTGGCCCGGGAAGTGTCCCTGAAATACGGGCTCGCCGATCGTTACGTTTTTATACGCCACGATGTGCTTGGCTGGCTCGAGCTCGGTAACTCGGTCGATTAGCAGAAAAGGATATCTGTGCGGGAGTATTTTTTGGATTTCAACGATGTCGATCACTTTAAACCTTGTGAGTAAAATTTAAAGCCGATTTTAGCCAAATTTTGCTAAGAAAAAGATTATTGATTTGGCCAGGGGCAAAATTTAGCGGCTAAATTTTCGCGCCCGCCTCTTTATCTCGAGTGCGTTTAATTTGGCTCAAATTTGCGCTACCAAAACCTCGCGGCTATCGTTATAAAGCTCGTCTTTGGCGTATATTTCGTATCTGCCCGCGCTAATTTCATCCAGCACGATTATTGGATTTTGGCTAAATTCTCCGCACAGCTCGCGGCGGATTTCTAGCTCACGAGGTACCGCGATAGGCCGGCGGCAAAGCTCGTTTACGCTAGCGAAATTTATGCCCGAGAGCTCGTTAAATTTGGCTAAATTTAGTAACGTCACGCCGTCTCGTAGATCGTCGCAAATTTGAGCCGCCTCGCTCACGCTAAATTTGACGTTTTCGCGCTTAAAATGCGAGTAGAGCAAAAAATACGACGGCAGGGCGGCACCGCCAAATTTGACGTAGGCGCGTAGCAGTCGGTAGTTTAGAAAATACTTGCGCGACAGATGAAATTTCACGCCCGCAGCCTCGCACTCGCGCACCTTTTCATAAAGCTCCAGGCGCTCCTCGATACCTCCGGGCATCACGCGCCCGCCCACCTCGCTCATAAGCTCGCTAAGCGGCAGTTTTTGCGCCTCGCGCTGTTTGCTGAGCCCAAAAATACAGCCGCAGTAGTTTTGATGATAGAGTTTATCTTTTTTGGCAAGCTCAAACTGCGCGTTAGTGCCGCCGCCAGCGCGGTAGTCCACGGCAAAGGTTTCAAGGCCGTATTTCCCCGCAGCCTTATTTAGCGCGGCTTCTAGCTGCGAGAAGTCCTTTTTCGGGCTCATCAGCAGCGTCGTAGTGATAGATTTTTCGCCCAGCTCGAGCGCTTTTTGGGCTGAATTTCCCACGCGAAAATCAAAACAATACGCACAGCGCTTGCCCTTTTCGGGCTCGTTTTCAAGCCCCTTTGTGCCCTCTAGCCAGCCTTCAAATTCGTATTCGCCGCAAATAAGCTCGACGCCTAGCTTTTCGCAGCTCCTTTTTACGTCGCGAAACCTCATCAAAAACTCGCTGTACGGATGGATGTTGGGATCGTAGAAATAGCCGATGAGACGCTCATGCGGACGGTCGGCGCGCAGGCGTTGCAGAAAATAGTGGCTGTCGACGGAGCAGCAAATATGAACTAACATTTTACCTTTCTACGGCTCGTCTCGCGAGCGTCTTTAACGGAGCTAGTAAAAATTTATCTCGATAGACTACGTGTCTTATCTTTGCTAAATTTTTACGTCGCTTCTGCTTGCAGTTGCCACCGCAAGGGAAGCAAAGCCCTTAAATCCATCTCGCGATACTTCGCCTTTTATTTTATCATAGCAACCACGATCCGCTATTTTGCAAGTAAGAAACATCTATTAAAACTATGCCTATCGTGTCTAAATAATTTTTGCCGATTTTACTAAATTTAACTGCAAATTTTATTAAAGCTAGCAGCGTGCTAAATTTGACTAAACCAAAATTTAGCGCCGTCAAGATGCAGGTCTCGGTGCGTAAAATTTCGAGTTAAATTTGCAAATTTGACCGTAAAACGATAAGGCGAAGTATCTTGCGATGATTTTAAATGTTTTGAAGTAAATTTCGTCCCAAGACTAGACATGTAGTCTGTCGCAGGGCGAAATTTACGAAATCATTTAAAAGCGCGCAAGAGACAAGCCGCAAATCAGAATCAATCACTCAAAAATTCTATGATTTTCTCTTCACACTCTTTAACCGAACCGCTAAATTTACTCTCAAACTGCGATCTATTAAACGTCCGCTGACGCTTGGCCAGCTGCGCCGTATGCGTGCAGATGAGCTCCTCTAGCTCGGTCTGGGTTTTGATCTCGCCTCTCAAAAACTCGCCACACTCTTTTAGACCGACCGAGTTTAGCGGCTTTGGTCGCTGCGGATACCGCGCAAAAAGCTCCCGCGCCTCATCTAGCAAACCCTGCCAAAACATCGCCCTAGTGCGCTCTTTGATACGTTCCCTCAGCTCGTCCCTATCCCAGCTAAGCTCGAAAATCGCCAAATTTGACGCAACGGGAGCTAGGGTATTTTCGCGCAGATACGCGCTCACGGCATCATCCCGTCCGCTAGAGCGCAAAAACGAGTAGATATCAAACCACTTTTGCAAGCGGTAGGTGTCGTTTGCGCTAAATTTGGCGGCAAATTCGGGATCAAGGCTTGAAATGAGCCCATAGATTTGAGCGTTGCTTAGACCGCTCTCTACCCGCTCAAATTTGGGCGTGAGACCCGATAGCAAGGCCTTTAGATAAAATCCGCTACCGCCAGTTATAAATAAATTTTTACCGTTTTTTTGCGCAAATTCGTGAGCCGTTTTATAAACCTCAAAAAACATACCGACGTCAAAATGCTCGTCCGGCATCAGCAAATTTACCCCAAAATGCGGCACCGAGGCTAGCTCGTCCGCACTGGGTTTAGCGCTTGCGATATCGATAAATTTATAAACGCAAAGCGAATCAAGACTCAGAATCACTCCGTTAAATTCGCTTGCGAGTTTTAGAGCGAGCGCCGTTTTACCGCTAGCCGTGGTGCCGATGATGGCGAGTTCTTTCATAAAAATGCCTTAAAATTCGTGAATCTGCTCAAATTTTATCACAATTTACGCTTTTATAAGATAAAATAAAGCAAAAATTTCAGGAAGATTATGCAAAAATTTATAAATATTTTAAAAGATATTAACGAACTGATCGTCTTTAAGCACTCGATTTTCGCGCTACCTTTTATATTTACCGCGATGATAACGGCGAGCGCGCAGGTAAACGGCACGGCTTGGTTTGGCTGGAAGTTGCTTATTTTGGGCGTTCTTTGCGCAGTTTCAGCGCGAAATTTCGCGATGGCTTTTAACCGCTACAAGGACGAGGATATCGACAAACTAAACCCGCGCACGGCAAATCGCCCGAGCGTGGACGGGCGTATCGGCAGGACGAATTTGCAAATTTTTATCGCGGCAAACGCCGCCATCTTCGTGCTCGTCGCCTATCTCGTAAACGAGCTTGCGTTTTGGCTGAGCTTTCCGATCCTAGCGGTGCTTGGCGGATATTCGCTTTTTAAGCGTTTTAGCGAGCTAGCGCATCTCGTCCTTGGCCTCTCGCTAGGCCTTGCGCCCATCGCCGGAGCCGTAGCAGTCACCAGCGAGATACCGCTTTTTAGCGTACTACTCTGCCTTGGCGTGATGTTTTGGGTGGCGGGATTTGACCTGCTTTATTCGCTCCAAGATATCGAATTTGACCGCGAACACGGGCTTTTTAGCATACCCAGCGTTTACGGCGAAAAGGCTACGATGTTTATCTCGGCGATCTTTCACGCTACGGCCGTGATCTTTTGGCTGCTTTTTGCGTGGGCTGGAGGGCTCGGCGCGGCGGCATATGCGGGCATTTTGCTTTGCGGGGGTATCTTGGTGGCTGAACACCGCATCGTTAGGCGAGATTTTAGCAAGATCGACCGCGCGTTTTTCACGCTAAACGGCTATCTTGGCATACTTTTTTTCGTTTTCGTTTGGGCTAGCCTATGAGACTGGTTCCGGCAAATTTAGACATAGTTTTTGAGGAAGTCGGCGAGCGCGAGAGCGAGTTTTTACGCGAATTCGACAAGCTAAGCGGCAACGAGGACGATCCGTTAGGAGCGTGGATAAAGCGCGCCAAAGCAAAGGGCGACACGAAAGAGAGCGATCAGGTGATACTGACGCTGCTGGTCGAGCTTCACCGCAAATTTGACGAGCTAAACGCCTACATAAAAAACGAGAAATTCGTAAAACTCGAGCTTGCGCAATCTAGTGCGCTAGACGGGATAAATTTTGAAAATTTTAGGATAAAAGAGGCTAAATTTAAAAACGGCGCCGGCTACTACGGACGCATTTTTATGCCTATTTTTCCGAAGCGAGACGTGGCGATATTTTTTGAAGCGCTAGATGAAAAAACCGCCAAAATCACGCGCATAAACGAGAGCGACGAGAGCGACTACAACGGCTACGTGACAGCCAGAGAGCGCGCTATGATAAGAGAACTAAAGGAGATGAACGATGAATAACGACTTGATAATATTTGTCATTTTCGGGCTGATTTTGACGGTGCTTTTCGTGCTGGTTTTCATAAAAGATTTAGAGGCATCGAGAAAATTTTCAAGATACGAAAAAGCGATCGAAAGCCTGATACAAGAGCTTCACGCGGTAAAAAAACAGGTCGCGAGTTTAGACCGAAGCGAGCCGGCCGAATTTGACGTAGTGCAGCTAGAAAGCAACCTCGAACAGCGTCTAAATGAAAAAATAAATCAAAAAATTACCCCGATAATAAACGCCCTCCAAGGCATCGAAAGCTCGATAGATAGCTTCCAAAGCCAGCAACAAGATAGGCTATTTACGCTTGAAGAGCGCACCAAAAGCATCAGCAAAATCTCCGCTCCAAACGGCGAGGACGACGAAAAGCGCATAGTGCAGATGTATAGCGAAGGCAAAAGCGTCGAAAGCATCGCAAAAGAGCTGTGCGTGGGCGTCGGCAAGGTCGAGCTAACGCTAAAACTGCGAGAGCTGATATAGTGTTAAAACCTAGGCGCGAAATATAAAAAAATAACATTATTTTCATACGTGAATTTTAAAAAAATTTAAAGCTTAACTTCCTATAATGCCTTTTAACCAAATCAAAATTAAATGGTTTTGATAAAATTGAAGGGCGGAAAAATGTTAATAGACGGGCACGGACGGACGGTTGATTATCTGCGTATTTCGGTCACGCAAAGATGCAACTTTAGATGCAAATACTGCATGCCTAAAACTCCGTTTAGCTGGGAACCTAGAGAAAATTTACTGAGCTTTGAGGAGCTGTTTTTATTTGTCAAAGTCTGCCTGGACGAAGGCGTAAAAAAGATCCGTATCACGGGCGGCGAACCGCTACTGCGCAAGGACTTGGACAAATTTATCGCGATGATAAACGAGCACAGTCCCGATGTCGATCTAGCCATCACGACAAACGGCTTTATGCTCAAACACTACGCAAAAGCCCTAAAAAACGCGGGCTTAAAGCGCATAAATATGTCGCTTGATAGCTTAAAAACCGAAAAAGCTAAATTTCTCGCGCAAAAAAGCGTCCTGCACGAGGTTTTAGCGGGTCTTGACGCTGCGCTTGAAGCCGGGCTAAAAGTCAAGCTAAACACCGTCGCACTAAGAGGCGTAAACGACGACGAGATCGTCTCTTTGCTAGAGTTTGCGCGCTCTATGGGTTGTCAAATTCGCTTTATCGAATATATGGAAAACATCCACGCCAATGACGAGCTAAAAGGCATGAAATCGGCTGAAATTTTAGATGTTATCGCAAAAAAATATCGCTTTGAAGCAGCCGAAAAGATCCCGACAGGACCGGCTAGCATCTACAAGCTAGAGGACGGCTATACCTTCGGCATCATCGACCCGCACAAACACGACTTTTGCGAGAGCTGCAACCGCATACGCCTCACGGCCGAGGGGCATCTCATCCCGTGCCTATACTTCGAGGATGCGATGAGCATAAAAGACGCCGTAAGAAAGGGCGATATCGCGGGAGCTAGCGAGATCTTGCGCCAAGTGTTGCAGAACAAACCCAAAGAAAACAAATGGGCGATCGGCGCTCAAAACGAGACCTCAAGCCGCGCCTTTTACCAAACGGGCGGCTGAAATTAGGGCTAAATTTACGTCAAATTTGGCGTGGATTTAGCCTGCTTTTTATTAAATTTAACCGCGCTTTATTTTTATATTTTTATCCGTAAATTTACCGCCGTTTTTCTAACAAAACCCGCTCAAATTTGACGTAAAATCCGCCTAACTCCATAAAACTACCCTTTAAATTTTGCTATAATCGACCAAAATTTAAAAGGCGAAATTTGAGTTTAAACCTAGTCGAGAGTTTTCTAAGCATCCAAGGCGAAGGCGCAAGCAGCGGCTGTCTGGCGATTTTCTTGCGGTTTGCGGGCTGCAACCTAAACTGCGCCGGCTTTGGAGTGCGCGCCGTCTCGCCCAAAACCGGCGAAACGCTAGTGGGCTGCGACACGATCCGCGCGGTTTTTACGGGGCATTTTTCGTATCAAAAAATCTCGCGCTCGGACGAACTCATAAAAATAACACAAAGCTTGAGCGCAAATTTGCGCCAAAAGCCTATCATCGTAATCACCGGCGGCGAGCCGCTACTACATTACAAAAACCAAATTTTGCTAGATTTTTTGGATTTTGCGACTAGCGAGGGATACGAGCCGCATTTTGAAACAAACGGCACTATCGAGGTGGATTTTGCTAAATTTGAGATTTATAAAAGATGCCGTTTCGCCGTCAGCGTCAAGCTCGAAAATAGCGGCGAGAGCGAGGCTAGACGTATCAACGCTAGCGCTCTAAAAGCGATAAAGCCAAACGCTGCTGGCAGTTTTTATAAATTCGTCCTTGACAAAAAGAGCGTAGAGGACGGCTCGGCGATAGCGCAAATTTCGCGCATTTTAGAGATTTGCGACGCGGAAGTCTTTTGTATGCCGCAAGGTTATGATAAAATAAGCCTTGAGCAAAACGCCCTATCCGTCGCGCAGTTTGCGATCAAGCACGGTTTTAACTACTCCGATCGCCTGCATATCAGGCTTTGGGGCGCAAAAGAAGGGGTTTAAAGCGTAAATTTAGGCGGCGTTACCCGTATCTTTACGGCGCGAAACGGTAAAATTTAATAAACGGAGCTAAGATGATAATAAGAAAAATGTTTAAATTTGAAAACGCTCACATCGTTAGATTTTGTAGCTCAAAACGCTGCAAAACCAGTATCCACGGGCACTCTTACAGGGCTGAAATTTTACTCGAGTCAAATTTTCTCGATAATGCGGGCATGGTGTATGATTTTGGCCTGATGAAGCGCGACATCGGCTGCATCATCGATAGTTTTGATCACTGCACGACGATATTTAGCGGCGACGGAGCCGAGTACAAAAACGACCTCAAAAAGCACTCCGCGCGCTGGGTCGAGATCCCACTAAATCCCTCCGCAGAGCAGTTTTGTAGGATATTTTTCGTGATGATCGATAGGCTTTTAAAAACCACGCAGATGCAAAACGGCGAGCGCGAGGTGAAGCTTCACAGCGTCATCGTCCACGAGACCGACACGGGCTACGCGCAGTGCTTCAGAGAGGATGCGTATAACGCCAAAATGGGCGAGGTAAATTTGAACGAGATCGTCTTTTCCGAGGGTGTGAGAGCCGAGTGGGAGGACGCGGAGCTGTTTGAGAAGATCAAGCTAGGCAAAAAAATAGTAAATCCAAAGGAGGTCTAGCGCAAATGAGGAAAATTTTTGCGATTTTGACGCTAGCGGCGCTGTTTTTTAGCGGCTGCGAGGAGAAAAAGGAGCCCGCATCACTGGATCTTGGAGGCACGGTGCCTAGCGACGTACCCATCGCGCAAAGCGACGCAAACGTAAGTATCGACGAAAATATGCCGCCAGAGCCGGTGCCCGAAAAATGAAATTTAACGAGCATCTCTCAGAGCTCTACGAGCTAGCGCGCTCCATTCACATCGGGCTTGCCTTTACGCTTTTGGCGTTAGTCGCGGCGCACTTTTGCCTGATAAATTTCGGCATAAACTCGCCAGCCTACACTAAACGCATCAGGCTGTTTTTGCCTGCCTACTACGCTTTTTTGGCCGCAATGATGCTTACGGGGCTACTTTTGATGAGTGTTTTTTACTTTTATCCGAGCCTCAAAGCTCTTGTTATGATCGCGGCTTGGGCGTTACTTATCGGACTTGGGGCGATGGAGTTTAAGCGGCTAAAAACGGCGATGAAAACTAAAAATTTCGCCGATTTCAGAGCCAAAATGCGCCTAAAAATCGTGACCGATTTTGTTTTGATACTAATTGCAAGCGGGGTGAGATGAAATTTTTATATTCAAAAGAGGCAAAAAACGAGCAAATTAGGCTTGAGGGCGAGGCATTTTTACACCTAAAGGCGCGGCGCGCTAAGGTAGGCGAGCGCATCGACGTGCGAAATTTGACCGACGGACAAAACCACATCTATGAGATCGTAAATTTAGACAAAAGGGGCGCGGAGCTAAATTTGATATTTTCGCACGACGTGGAAGCGCGAAATAGCGATCTAACGCTAGCTTGGGCCGTCGTCGATCCAAAAACGATCGAAAAAACGCTGCCCGGCCTAAACGAAATGGGCGTAGCTAAAATCGTCTTTTTTTACGGCGAATTTTCGCAAAAAAACTTTAAGCTCGATTTTTCGCGCCTAGAGCGCATTTTGATAAGCTCGTGCGAGCAGTGCGGACGAAACGATTTGATGAAATTTGAAATTTATAAAAGCCTGGACGAGCTAATCAAATTTTACTCAAACGTCGCTCTTGTCGACTTTGATGGCGAAAATCTAGACGGCTATGCGGGCAAAGAAATTTTAGCGATCGGGCCCGAGGGGGGATTTAGCGGAAGCGAGCGAGAGGCGGTCGCAAAAAAATACGGACTAAGAGCAAAAAATATTTTGCGCTCGCAAACGGCGATTTTAGGCATAGCGGCTAAAATTTTAATTTAAATTTGATTTTTTACGAAGTTTTTTGTATAATCTCGCCTTACTTTAAATGAAAATTAAAAAATCAGACGATAAAAGGACAAAAAATGAAAAAAGAAATTCATCCGGAATTTGTTGAGTGCAAAGTAACTTGCGCTTGCGGCAACACCTTCACTACGAAGTCAAACAAAAACGAGATCAGAGTGGATATCTGCTCGGAGTGCCATCCGTTTTTCACGGGCAGCGAAAAGATCGTAGATAGCGCGGGCCGCGTCGATAAATTTAAGAAAAAATATAACTTAAAATAATCCTTTGCTATATTTCGTTCCTACGCCGATAGGAAATTTAAGCGATATCTCGCTTCGCGCTTTGAGCGTTTTGCGCGAATGCGAGATACTCTTTTGCGAAGATACCAGAGTCGCAAAATCCCTCATAAATCTGCTAAATACGCGTTTTGACGCAAATATAAATATCCAAAAATTTATCCCGCTACACACGCACAACGAAAATGAAATTTTATCCAAAATCGAGCTTGAGATTTTTGATAAAAACGTCGCGTTTTTAAGCGACGCGGGCATGCCAGGCATCAGCGACCCTGGAGCCGCGCTCGTAAATTTCGCTATAAAAAACGACATCGTATACGAAGTGCTAAGCGGATCAAACGCCGCGCTCTTAGCCGTCGTCGCAAGCGGCCTTTGCGAAAAAGAATTTTGCTTTCTAGGATTTTTGCCAAACAACGGCAAAGAGCGAGCCGCAGCGGTGCAAAATGCGCTAAATTCGCCGTTTCCGGCAGTCATCTACGAAAGCCCAAAACGTATACTTTCGCTTATTTTAGACTTTGCCAAGCTTGAGCCGGATAGAGAAATTTTTGCCGTAAAAGAAGCTACGAAAAAATTTGAAACCAAATTTAGAGCCACGGCAAGCGAGTTGGCAAAAAAACTGCAAAATGCAAATTTAAGCGGCGAGTGGTGCGTCGTCGTGCACAAAAATCCAAATTTTACCTCAGAAAAAATCACTCAAAAAGATATTTTAGAGCTTGAAATTTCGCCCAAAGCCAAGGCCAAACTCCTAGCCAAAATCACCGGCAGAAATGCCAAAGAAATTTACTCAGAGCTCACTCGCTAAAACCCAATTGCGCGCTTAAACAAGCGACGAATTTATCCGAAATTTAGCTAAATTTTACCGATTTTTAGCTATTATCAGGCGATGATAATATACGGAAAACAGCTATTTTTGCACATCATAAAAAACTATAAAAAAAGCGTCAAAACGGTCTATCTCGCCAAGGAGTGCGACAAGGCGCTATTTTCGCAGATCGTAGGCGTCGGTGCGCCGATAAAACGCGTGGATAATCAAAAAGCTCAAGCTCTCGCGCACGGCGGCAATCACCAAGGTTTTTTAGCCGAGGTCGAAGAGTTTGAGTTTAAGAGTATCGACGAGATAAAAAAACAAAATTTTATAGCGATTTTATACGGACTTAGCGACGTCGGGAACATCGGCGCCATCGTCCGAACGGCGCATGCTTTGGGTTGCGGCGGAGTCGTAATAGTAGCTAAAAATTTAGCGATGGAAGGCGTGTTGCGGGCTAGTAGCGGAGCGGCATACGAGGCAAATATCGCACTCGTAGAAGACGGTCTTAGCCTGCTAAACGAACTGAAACAAGTCGGTTTTAAAATTTACGCCACGGCGAGCGGCGGCAAAAACGCCCATGAGGTCAAATTTGATCAAAAAGTCGCGCTCGTGATGGGCAGCGAGGGCGAAGGCTTGCATAAAAAAGTCCTTGCCAAAAGCGACGAAATAGTAGGAATAAAAATGAAAAACGACTGGGACAGCCTAAACGTCTCGGCTGCGTTTGCCATACTTTGCGATAGGATTATAAATGAATGATATAAGTTTGATAAAAGAGTTGGGACTAAACGAAGTTTCGAGAAGAACTCATATAGAGGCCGAGCACCTAGGATACATCGCTGATAAAAATTTTGAAAAATTGGTACGTTTAAACGTTAAAGGCTTCATTAAAATTTTAGAGCGCGAGCTAAATATCGACTTTTCGCAATGGATGAGCGAGTATGAGGCGTTTATGTCCGAGCGCAATCAAAAGAACGAACACAAAAGCATATCCGTATCGCCTAAGATATCCGCATACACCGCGGACGGCGGGCACTCTAATACAGGCGTGAAACTTCTTATATTAGCGCTCATTATAGCAGTTGCCGGCGTAATATACGTACTTAACGAAGGTAATTACCTTAGCAATGTTTTAAACATTTTCGAAGATAAGAACAAAAGCGTTACCTACACTGGAGCCGTCGCCGTCCAACAAGCGGCCAAAAGCCTAAACGAAGCAAAACAAGAGAGTAAAAACGCTACAAACGACGAAAATCTATACGCCATAAAAAATCTCGAACCTATTTTACCTACCGAAGAAAATGCATCCGTAGCCGTTATCGTACCTGAAGTAAATTTGAGCGCAAGTAGCGACAAAAACGAAACCACGCAAACAAATAAAGAAGAAAATATCACGCAAAATCAAGAGCAAAATACATCAAGCGATGCTTCTAAAGAGATAAAGCAAGCAAGAGACGATAAAATTTGGTACCTAGCGGCAAGTACCAAGGAGATAAAAATCGTACCGCGCAAAAAAACGTGGCTGGGCGTTATAAATTTGGACGAAAATAAAAAGCGCTCCGTAGATACGACAAATAGCTTCACGATCGAAATAGGCAAAAAGCAGCTCGCAGTAACCGGGCATGGCAATATAAACCTCGAAATAGACGGACAAACGATCAAATTTGGCGACGATAGGCCAAAAAGATTTTTAATAGAAAAAGACAAGGTTTCACTGCTCACATACGACGAATTCGTAGCTCTAAACAAGGGCAAATCGTGGTAAAAAAGCTCCTACTTTTAGCCGTTAGCGCGGCCCTTTGCCTTGCTGGTAGCGTGGTGGATATAGCAGGCGGCCTGCTCGGTCAAAATAGCGCAAAAGCGACTCAGCTCTTTGGCGACGGTTCGGCGTATCTAAACGCAAGCGGCAAACCCGATATCGCTAAAATTTCAAACGTTTTAAAGTCAAATTCGCTCCTGCGTCTATCCTACAAACAAAACGTCAAGGTAAATATCAAATTTATCTCGCGCCAAAACAACCCGCTACTTATCATGAAAATCGCCAAAGACGCTCTAAACGGACTAGGCTACAACAATATCTTAACGAGCGAATTTTCTAACGCCGGCGGCGTGCTTTGGGGCGTGACGATCGACACCAAATTTATCCCAGATCCAGGCTCGCTCTACGCCGCGCTTAAAGAAAGCGGCACCGAGATAACCGACATCAACAAACCCGGCGAGCTATCCTACGAGTACGTTATCGACGCGTCAAAATCCTCTATAAATCAAACTCCGGTACAGTTTTCGCAAGAAGTCCAGCTCTCAAAGCCGCTTGAGCCCTATCTCATCGACATTAGCGGCGCAAAAAGCGCGGTCATAAGCGCTAGCGCAGAGGATCGTTGGTCTGCCGTCGTGAGAATTTTGGATAAAAATTTAAATTTGCTTGACGAAAAGCAAACTAGCAAGCCCGTAAATAGCCTAAAAGTCTCACTCCCTCAAAATGCAAAATACATAATGATCGACGATGCGGTTAGCCTAGAAAATATCAAACGGGGACTCAAAATTTACCTAGAATAAGGAGAAATTCATGTTTGACGAGATTAGATTTAATACGATAGAACGACTTCCAAACTACGTATTTGCCGAGGTAAACGCCATAAAAATGGCCGCGCGCCGAGCGGGCGAAGATATCATCGACTTTTCGATGGGAAACCCGGAGGGTCGCACGCCTCAGCACATCGTCGATAAACTCTGCGAAAGCGCGCAAAAAGACAAAACTCACGGCTACTCGGCGAGCGCAGGCATCTACAAACTTCGCCTAGCCATCTGCAACTGGTATAAGCGCAAATACGGCGTAAATTTGGACCCAGACACCGAGGCCGTCGCCGTTATGGGCAGCAAAGAGGGCTTTGTGCACCTAGCTCAGGCCGTGATAAACCCGGGCGACGTAGCCGTAGTGCCGGATCCTGCATATCCGATCCACACGCAGGCGTTTTTGTTCGCGGGCGGTAGCGTGGCGAAGATGCCGCTAAAATACAACGACAAATTTGAGCTTGACGAAAATAAATTTTTCGAAGACCTGCTTCATACTATCCGCTCAAGCTCGCCGAAACCTAAATACGTCGTCGTAAATTTCCCGCACAATCCTACGACCGTAACCGTGCAAAAGAGCTTCTACGAGCGATTAGTCGCGATGAGTAAACAAGAGCGTTTTTACGTGATCTCCGACATCGCCTACGCGGACCTTACTTTTGACGGCTACAAGACGCCGAGCATATTTGAAGTAGAAGGCGCAAAAGACGTCGCCGTCGAGTGCTACACGCTATCAAAAAGCTACAATATGGCCGGCTGGCGCGTCGGATTTTTATGCGGAAACAAGCGACTTTGCGCCGCGCTTAAAAAGATAAAATCATGGGTCGATTACGGCATGTTTACCCCGATCCAAGTCTCAGCAACCGTCGCGCTAGACGGCGATCAAAGCTGCGTCGAGGACATCCGCCAAATTTACGAAAAACGCCGCGACGTGATGCTAGAAGCCTTTGCAAGCGCCGGCTGGGAAATGCATAAGCCAAGCGCTAGTATGTTTATCTGGGCGAAAATCCCGCCGCAAGTAGGAAACATCGGCAGCCTCGAGTTTTCAAAGCAGCTACTAACCAAAGCAAGCGTCGCGGTGAGTCCCGGTATCGGCTTTGGCGAGGGCGGAAACGACTACGTGCGCCTTGCTCTTATAGAGAACGAAAACCGTATCCGCCAAGCGGCGAGAAACGTCAAAAAATATCTGAAAGAATTTGCATGAATATAGCCATTTTAGGCGTCGGCACGGTCGGAGAAGCCGTAGCTAAAATTTTACTCCAAAACAAAAAACTAATCGCGGCAAGATGCGGCGAGGAGATAGTTCCGGTTATCGGCGTCGTTAGAAATTTAAGCAAAAAAAGAGACGTCGCCATCCCTCTCACGGACGATATAGATAGCGTCCTAGAGCGTGAGGATATCGACGTTTTCGTCGAACTTATGGGCGGCGTAGAGGAGCCGTTTAGGATCGTTAGTAAAATTTTAGAGCGTAAAAAAGCCGTCGTAACGGCAAACAAAGCGCTACTAGCCTATCACCGTTACGCCTTGCAAAATTTGGCGCAAAACACGCCGTTTGGTTTTGAAGCTAGCGTCGCGGGCGGCATACCTATCATCAGAGCTCTTCGCGAGGGTCTTAGCGCCAACCACATCCTAAGCATCAACGGGATTTTAAACGGCACGAGCAACTACATCTTAACCTCAATGATGAGCAAGGGTTCAAATTTCGCGGACGCGCTAAAAAAAGCGCAAGAGCTAGGATACGCCGAGGCCGATCCAACCTTTGACGTCGGAGGCTTTGATGCGGCGCATAAGCTACTGATCCTAGCTAGCATCGCATACGGCGTGCACGGCAACCCCGAAGACATCCTGATAGAAGGCATCGAAGGCATAACGCCCGAGGATATATTTTTCGCCAACGACTTCGAGTACGTCATCAAACTACTCGCCATCGCCAAAAAAACCGGCGACAAGGTCGAGCTGCGCGTACATCCGGCGCTAGTGCCCAAAGATAAAATGATAGCTAAAACAGACGGCGTGACAAACGCCGTGAGCGTAGTGGGCGACGCGGTCGGAGAGACGATGTTTTACGGTCCGGGTGCTGGCGGTCCGGCGACTGCAAGCTCGGTCATCAGCGATCTGATCGACATCGCTAGAGACGGCAAATCTCCGATGTTAGGCTACAAAGCGCCGTTTGAGATAAATGCGCTGGGACTCCTAGATCCGAGCGAAATTTGCACGAAGTATTATTTTAGGCTTAGAGTCGAGGACAAGGTCGGCGTACTGGCTAAAATCACGAATTTAATGAGCGAAAACAATCTCTCTATCGATAGCCTACTACAAAAACCAAAGGACGAAAGTCCGTATGCGACGCTATTTTTTACGACGCACACGAGCGTAGAAAAGGACGTGAGGCGCACTATGGAAATTTTGCAAGAGCAAGAGTTCGTAAAAGAAAAGCCTTTTATGATGAGGATAGAAGAGTAAAATTTGGGGCTTAGAGCGTATCTTTTCGGCAAAAGTTCGGAGGAATTGGCTTGCGAGTTTTTGCTAAAAAACGGCTGCGAGATACTCGCTAGAAATTTTAGTTCCAAATTCGGCGAGATCGACGTCATCGCTAAAAAAGACGGCGTTTTGCGCTTCGTCGAAATCAAAGCTACGCAAGGCGACTACGAGGCGGAGTACCGTCTCACGCCCGCTAAATTTAATAAAATTTTAAAAACTATCGACTTTTATCTGCTACAAAACGGTGCAAATGCCGATTTTCAGGTCGATTTGATCGCGATAAAAAAGAGCGAGATAAAGTGGATAGAAAATATTAGTTTGTAAAAATTCTTATTTAGCTAAAATTTAAATACTTTCGTGTATAATTACAACTATCTTTAAAAAGGAGAATAAAATGGGAAAATACGTAGAACTAACGACTGCGAATTTCGACGTCGCTAAAGAGGGCGTCGCGCTAGTAGATTTTTGGGCGCCTTGGTGCGGACCTTGCCGCATGCTTGCTCCGGTCATCGACGAGCTAGCCGAGGAGTTTGAGGGCAAAGCTAAAATTTGCAAAGTAAACACCGACGAGGTGCAAGACCTAGCCGTAGAATTCGGCATCCGCTCGATCCCTACGCTTCTATTTTTCAAAAACGGCGAAGTCGTAGAGCAAATGGTCGGCGCACAATCAAAACAAGCCATAGCCGATAAGATAAATTCGCTTCTTTAATGGTTTTTAGACGAGGAGGAAGCCTGCTTCCTCTCACCTCCGTTTTTGCGTCTTTTATCGGTGCAGCGCTGGTAGCAGGCGTATTTGCTTACAATAATTACAGATTTTCGCAGTATAAATTCGTAAATTTTAACGAGCTGGTTTTTTATGAGCAGGCTCAAATTTTCGCGCCGCAAGACGACAAATTTTTACTCGTGGTTTTTAGCTCCAACCAATCAAACTGGAGAGAAATTTTAAAAACTTCGAATAAGGATTTAAAAATCGTAGCCGTGGACTTGCTCCAAAAACGCGCGCCAAGCGAGGGAAATATAAATTTCGTCGCTTCGGATATAAATACGATTTTAAAGCTGATGCACGTCCTAAATATCACGGCTTTGCCAGCTAGCGTGGAGCTAAAGGCGCAAAAGGGCGGCATTTATAAACAAGATTCGAAAATAAATAAAATTTAAAGGAAAAAATATGTTAGATTTAGCGATCATCGGAGGCGGTCCTGCCGGACTTAGCGCGGGACTTTACGCCACCAGAGGCGGATTAAAAAACGTCGTAATGTTTGAAAAAGGAATGCCCGGCGGCCAGATTACGAGCAGCTCCGAGATAGAAAACTATCCGGGCCAAAAAGCGCCGGGCGAGAGCGGCATCGACTTCATGAGCACGTGGGTCGCGCAGTGCACGCATTTTGGCCTAAAGCACGAGATGGCGGGCGTTGAGCGCGTGGTAAAAAATTCAGGCGGTAGCTTCACGGTCAAGCTTGAAGGCGGCAAAGAAGAGCAGGCCAAAGCAGTTATCGTAGCCACAGGCTCCACTCCGCGCCGCGCGGGCTTTGCGGGCGAGGACGAGTTTTTCGGCAGAGGCGTGAGCACCTGCGCGACTTGCGACGGATTTTTCTATAAAAACAAAGAAGTAGCTGTCCTAGGCGGCGGCGACACGGCGATCGAGGAGGCGCTATATCTAGCCAACATCTGCTCGCGCGTCTACGTCATCCACCGCAGAGACGAGTTTCGCGCCGCTCCCGTCACGCTGCAAAAGGCTCGCGCTAACGCCAAAATCGAGTTTATCACGAGCGCTACGATCAAGCAAGCTTACGGCGACAAAGCGGGCCTTGCCGGCCTAATCATAAATACGAAAGAGGGCGAGCGCGATCTAAAAGTGCCGGGCGTTTTCGTATTCGTCGGACTTAACGTAAACAACGACGTCCTTCGCCAAGAAAACGGCGAGTTCTTGTGCGATATGGAGGCAGGCGGCCAAGTGAGTGTCGATCTAAAAATGCAAACTAGCGTGCCTGGACTATTTGCCGCAGGCGACATCAGAAAAGACGCGCCAAAACAAGTCATCGTGGCCGCAGGAGACGGCGCAGTAGCGGCCCTTAGCGCGCTTAGCTACATCGAGAGCCTGCACTAAGATTTCTCAAATTTAGCCGAGTTTTTCGGCTAAATTTTTTCTTTTACTTCAAATTTTTCCCAAATTTATCGAATTTAGCCGAATTTGCCTTGATTTATTTTCCCCGCATTTTCCAAATTTCCCATCCAAATTTCACTCAAATTTAACCGCCCTTTGGCTAATATTTCGCAAATTTGACTTAAGGCATAAATTTGAACAAACTCGCACTTAGCTTCACCGCTCTTTGCCTCATCGTTTTCGTAAATTTTATTTACGAAAAACTATCCGGCCCCACCCGCTTCGTCGTTACCGCCGATACTAAGATAATCCCGGGTTCGGAGCTAAGCAAATACGTAACGCAAGAAGAAGTGGACGATTTTGCTTTTAGATACTGGGATATAGATAAGCAGATAAAGGACGACGCATTTGCTGAAAATTTCCGCAAGCTTTTAAAATCAAAGCAAACGGATCAAATTTTAAAATTTATGCAAGATAATAACATTAGCGTAGACTCTCCACTAATAGACGGCGTTACTCCTTTGATGTACGCTAGCTTTTACGACGACGAAGTCACGGCAAAAAGGCTTATAGATATGGGCGCAAACGCTCACGCGAAAGATAACTACAAACTCTCGCCCCTAGCCTACGCTATAGAAAACAACTCTACAAAGACTGCTAAGCTGCTGCTTGATAGTGGGGTTAAATTTGACGAAGTAAAGGCGGTACAGTACTACATAGATCCTCCGTTTTATAACAACATCAAAAAGCTTATTATAGACGGAGACGACGTAAAGATAATATTCGAAGACAACTATCAAGTTAACAAGGAATCAAAAGATGCGGACGAACCTATGGGATATATAGTAAGTCATAGCTACGTAGAAATGGCAGAGCTTGCTCTTGCTAGCGGATATAAACCGAAATTTCGAAATAGACCATCCTCGTTTCCCGGTCTAAGAGACGGTAGTTCGCCTTTTAAGTACTCGTATTATGCCGTGCTAGATACTATACCAAACTACGAACCCATGCTAGAGCTTCTTTTAAAATACGACGTCGTAGGGCAGCCCACTAAAGAGGAGCTAAAGAAGGCGTATGAGGAGTGCTATAAAAAGCGCAAGGGATTAATTGATTATAAAGAAAACTATATCTATAAAATGAATCAAGGCAGAGACGAAGAGGCCGAAGAAAAGATACAAAGGACCAATAATAAATACAAATATGCTCCTTATTCGTTACTATATGAAGACGGCCTTTTACAATACAAACCAAAGCCGATAGACCCGAAAAAGATAGAAGAATTTGACAAAGAAATAAATTTCTATAATCCGCATTGCCCTGATCAAAATGCTACGTTTAAAGACATTAGGGCTTTTATCAAATGGGCAAATGAAATGGAAAAGCAAGACGGGATCAAGAGCGCCATAGGTAGAGCCGAAAGTGGTATGGCTCAGGTGATTTACATAGATAGCAACTCTAGTAAATCAGACTCAAACTCAAATTTACAAAGCAAATAGATAAAAGGAGATAAAATGTCAGGGGAAATTTGAGTTAAATTTGAGCGAGTTTAACTCAAATTTCGTTTGGCGAGGGTTAAATTTAGCTTCAAATTTAACAGCTCCCAGCCGAATCTAAAGCCAAATTTTACTCGTCGCCCGGGTAGCAAATCAAATTTGCCGCCGAGGCTTAAATTTACTTCGCCGAGGCGGGATTATTCACGCTTATCACGACGTTTTTCTCGTCCAGATAGAGCTTCGCCGCGTCTTTCACGTCCTGCTCGGTGAGCGCATTTACCGCGTTTTCGTACTCGTCAAGGCTTAAAATCTCATCGCCAAAAACCAGCTCGCGCATGAGCGCGCGCGTCCAAAACTCGCCCTGAACGTAGGATTGGCGCATCTTTACGAGCGCAGATTTTTTGAAATTTTGCAGATAGCGTTTGACGTCCGCGCCGCCTTTTAGCTCGGCGACGTTTGATTTTATCTCGCCCAGCACGGCGTTTACGTTATCAGGCGCAGCCGTAAAACCAAAATGCGCGGTGAAGCTTTCGTACGGATATTTTGCGAGATTCATATGCACGCCCAGGCCGTAGACCTGCCCGCGGTCCTCGCGCACGTCCTCGCGTAGCATCATCGAAAGCACCGCAGATAGGGCATTTACGCGTAGTAACTCCGGGCGCGAATACTTCACGTTTTCATTTTTCATTATCATCGCGGCGTCGCTTCGCTGCGTGGTTTGGTAGTTTCGTTTAAACTCCCGCTCGTCCGCGATCGTCCTCACGCCGTCATCTACGAAGCTTTCACGCTGTGCGCGTGCGGGTAAATTTGCCAGATATTTTTGCAAAAGCGGCTCGGCCGCAGTCAAATTTAGATCGCCGACCACGATAAAATCATACGAAGCCGCGTTGGTAAATTTCTCTTTCACTATCTTTTTTACGTCGTTCATCTGCAGCTCGTTTATGTCCGCGGCCTCGAGCGGGTTCGTTCGCGGGTTGTTTTCGTAGAAAAATCTCGCAAATTCGTCGCGAAATTTACGCTCGGGCAGATTTTTGGTTTTTTCCAGCTTTTCAAGCTCGTTTATTTTCGTCTTTTTTAGCGCATTTTCGTCAAATCTAGGCTCGCTAAACTCCAAAAATAGCGCGCGCAAAAGCCACTCAAAGTCCGCACTAGCCGAGCTTGCGCTGTATCCTTGCGAAAGCTGATCGATAAATTTGCTATAGCTTAGCTGCTTGCCGCTTAGGATTTTAGCCAGATCGTAGTTGCTAAACTCCCCCGCCCCACTCTCGTTTGAGACCTCTACTGCTAGCGCGCCCTGCTTTGGTTTTGGCAAATTCGACGTACCGCCGCGACTAACCGCGCTTAGCCAGACGACGTCTTTTTTGGTTTTTATCTCCTTAAATGCCACGCGCGCGCCGTTTGGCAGCTCGTAAATATAAAAATCAAGCTTCTCGTTATGCTTTTTGGAGACGAAATTTTTAGGATTTAGCGCGCCGTAGTCGAAAAGCTCGCTCTTTGCCTGCTTTGCGGCTAGCGTATCGTATGGCTTTGCCTCCGCCCAAATTTGATCAAATTTAGCCTCGTTTAGCTTCGCCCCTTTGGCGCTAATTACGTTTAGATTTTTTGCGTCGATGGCCAGTATCCGCCTAAATTCGGCGTTTACGTCCTCAAGGCTAATGTCCTCAAGCAGCGCCAAAGTAAGGTCGCGCAAGTCCTTGTCGCCTAGCAGCACGCCGCCGATCCTAGTCGTCTCCTCGATATTTGCCGCGACCGCGCTCGAGCGCTTGTTGCCCGCTTGCAGATAGGCGTTTTTAGCCGAGTTTATAAAATCTTTTTTCGCGCTTTCAAAGTCAGCCCGGCTAAAGCCGAATTTTTCTACGCCCTTTAAAACGCTCGCCAGATCGCTAAGCGCGCCGCTAAAATCATCCTCGACGGCGTTTATCTCAAAGGCGTAAAGCACGTTTTGGTCTTCGATTATCGGCGAGTAAAATCGCCCGCGCAGGGCTAAATTTCGCTGCTCGTATATCATGGCGACTAGGTCTGAGATGTAGTTTACGAGCAAATTTTGCCTGAGCCTTTGGATCTCGCCGTCAAATTTGTACTTTTGCGCGAAGATCAAATTTAGCGAGTTTAGCCCGATCTCTGCCGAGTCGTAGTTATTTACGCTAAAGCCGCTTTTTATAGGGATAGTTTTACCCGGGCTCGCATAGTCGTTCGTGTTTTTAGCCGAGCTAAAGCTTTGCCTTATCATCTCCTCGATGCGCTTTTTATCAAAGTCTCCGACCGCGATAAATTTCATAAATCTAGGCTGATACGTCCTGTCATAAAAGCCCTTTATAGTCGCTACGTCGACGTTTTTTACGATATTCATATCGCCGATGGGCGACCTTTTGGCGTAGATGCTATCGCCGTAAAGCTCGGGCACGCGGTTTTTGATGTAAAATCTATACGCGGGCGTGTTTCTGGCGCGCTCCTCCTCGACGATGATGCCGCGCTCTTTATCTAGCTCTGCCGCATCAAAGCTCACGCCGTCGATCCAGTCGCGAAAAACGCGAAAAACGTCCTTTAAATTTTGCTCGTTTACGTGGATTTCTAGCAGATAGCTAGTCTGATCGTAGCTAGTCTGCGCGTTTAGATCCGCGCCAAATGCCACTCCGAGGCTCTCTAGCTTTTTAACCAGCTCGTTTTTGTTAAACTCGCGGCTGCCGTTAAACGCCATGTGCTCGGTAAAGTGCGCAAGCCCAAGCTCGTTTTCGCGCTCATCGGTCGAGCCGATGTTTACGACTAGGTAAAAATATGCCGAATTTGTGGGCTGCTTGTTCTCTTTGACGTAGTATTTTAGGCCGTTGGCTAGCTCGCCGCTCGATATAGCGGGGTCTTGGGTCAAATTTAGCTTTTGCGCGTTTTTATCTTTTGCCGTCAAATTTAACGCGCTCAAATTTGCGTCCGCCTGCCGCGTTTTGGCAGCCTGCGCTATCGGCGCTTGTTTAGCAAAAACGCTCGCCGCAAAAACGGCTAGAAATAAAAATAAAATTTTCCTCATCGTCGTCCTTTAAATTTAAAAAGCCGATTATATAGCGCGATTTTTAATATTTTTGCCCGCGCGCGGCGAAGACGGCGGCCGTGCTAAATTTATTTTTTATAAAATTTATGCTAAATTTAGCCCAAATTTTAAAGGATAAATTTTGGTAAAAATAGGAATCCACGGCGCAAGCGGCAAAATGGGACGTATGATCATCGAGTGCCTAAAAAACGAGCCAAACGCAAAGCTTAGCGCGGCTTATACGATAGAGCCGCTTGATTTTGCGTTGCCTGATGGCGTCATCCTCACGGATAAATTTGACGAGCTTTTTGCAAACTGCGACGTCGTTATCGACTTTACGATCAAAGAGGGCGCGATAAACCTGCTAAACTACGCCCGCACCGACCCAAAACCGCTAGTCATCGGTACGACGGGTCTTGGCGAGGACGGCGCGAACCTGCTAAAGTTAGCAAGCGCGGCGATGCCGATACTTTATGCTACCAACATGAGCCTTGGCGTCGCGGTTTTAAACCGATTGACGGCGCTTGCGTCAAAGGCTTTGCGCGAATTTGACGCCGAGATCGTCGAGCAGCACCACAGACACAAAAAAGACGCTCCAAGCGGCACTGCGCTAACGCTTGGCGAGCGCGTAGCGGCGGCTAGAGGGCTAAATCTAAAAGACGTTTTGGTGACCGGTAGAGACGGGCTAGTCGGAGCTCGCAGCAAGGACGAGATCGCGATCCTAGCCGTGCGAGGCGGCGATGTCGTGGGCAGGCATACGGTCGGATTTTACAACGACAGCGAGTTTATCGAGCTAAATCACACCGCAACTAGCCGCGCGACCTTTGCCAAAGGCGCGATAAAGGCGGCTATTTGGGTTGCAGGACAGCAAAGCGGGTTGTACGGGATAGATGATTGCCTAGGGCTATGATAGGCGGCTTGGCTTTTTCTACTTACTTTGCGTTGAAATTTAATTTTCAAGCTCGGCAACCCGCACGGTTAGCCTACGCTTAAAAATTAAATTTCGCCTTAATTAAGCGAAAAATCCTGCGCCTTATCATTTTGCGTTCAAATTTTTGATAATTAAATTTTAGCATGAGAGGCAAAGTATCGCGAGATGATTTTTGAGGTTGCGCAGAAATTTTCGTCCAAGACTAGACATGTAGTCTGTCGCAGGGCGAAAATTTCAAGCTCCGCAAAAAGCACTCGCGAGACGAGCCTAAAAAAGGAAAAATTAAAATGTGTGCGATAGTTGGAGTAATAAATTCTAAAGACGCTGCGCGAACGGCATACTACGCGCTATTTGCGATGCAACACCGAGGCCAGGAAGCAAGCGGCATCAGCGCATGCGACGAGGGGCACATCGAAACCGTCAAGGGTCGCGGGCTCGTGACGGAGGTCTTTAATAAAAAGAGCTTTGAGACGCTAAAAGGCGATATGGCGATCGGACATAACCGCTACGCCACCGCAGGCAAAAGCTCCGCCGCCGATGCCCAGCCAATCGCGGCAAACTACGCGCTAGGCTCGATCTCGGTCGTGCACAACGGCAACCTCGTAAACAAAGACGAAGTCCGCGAGGCGCTGATCGCCGAGGGCGCGATATTTCAGAGCAACATGGATACCGAAAACATCGTCCATCTCATCGCTAGAAGCCACAGCGAACACCTACAAGACCGCATTGTCTCGGCGCTAAAGCAGATCAAAGGCGCCTACTGCCTACTCATCCAGTCGCGCCATAAAATTTTCGCCATCCGCGACCGCTGGGGCGTGAGACCGCTCTCGCTAGGACGCCTAAAAGAAGGCGGCTACATCGTAGCTAGTGAGACTTGCGCGTTTGATTTGGTGGGAGCGACCTTCGTCCGCGACGTGGAGCCCGGCGAGATGCTGGTTTTTGAACAGGGCAAAAGCGAGTTTGAGAGCGTGCGCCTTTTTGAAGCCGAGCCTAGGGTTTGCGCGTTTGAGTATATTTATTTCGCGCGCCCCGATAGCGTCATCGAGGGCAAAAGCGTCTACGAAGTACGCAAAAAAATGGGCGAAACGCTAGCCAAAAAAAGCAAAATCAACGCGGACTTCGTCGTGCCGGTACCAGATAGCGGCACGCCGGCGGCGCTAGGCTACTCAAACGCCAGCGGGATACCGTTTGAGCTAGCTATCGTGCGCAACCACTACGTTGGCCGCACTTTCATCGAACCGACGCAAGAGATGCGCAACCTCAAGGTCAAACTCAAACTAAACCCGATGGCGAGCCTGCTCAAAGGCAAAAGCGTGGTCGTCGTGGATGATAGCATCGTGCGCGGCACGACCTCTAAAAAAATCGTCGAGCTGCTACGTCACGCGGGCGCGAGAGAAATACACTTTAAGGTCGCTTGCCCCGAGCTAAAATACCCCGAGCGCTACGGCATCGACACTCCGAGCTTCGAGGAACTCATCAGCGCAAACAAAACGCCCGAAGAGGTGTGTGAATATATCGGCGCGGACAGCCTCGAGTTTTTGGACGTGAACGAGCTAGTTAGCAGCATCGGTAGCGAGCGCAAGTACTCGCTGGTTAGCTTTGACGGGGATTATTTTATCAAGTAAAATTGGCCTTTGCCGTTTCAAATTTGACATATTTTGGCGAATTTGAACTCGCCAAATTTGAGCAGCAAAACCCGCACCTTGAAAATTCGAATTTTTGTTTTTGGCACTTTTGCCTCAAATTTGGATTTTTGTTGATTTAAATTTGACAAATTTGTGCCCGAAAATCGCAAATTTAAATTTGAAAATTTGACTTTTGGGCGCCCTACTGCGCAAAAATGAAAATATTTTATCAATATATAAGCAAACGTTGAATATAATTGCGAACTTTAACGTCACGGTAGCTCAGCTGGTTAGAGCGCTGGTCTCATAAGCCGGAGGTCGGGAGTTCAAGTCTCCCCCGTGACACCATAAATGCCCTATTTATCGGTATTTAAACCGCCTCTTTTGCAGTTTCCCTTTCTTTGAATTTTTTCTTAAACTATGGTACACTTTTGATAAAAAGTGGTACAGTTTTTTAAAACCTGCTATTTTACAAAAACATTCATATAAAATTGCTTTTGTTTTTCTTTGTTGCATTTTTAGTGGTACATTTAGTATGGGAGAGGTATTGAGGTATTGAGGTATTGAGGTATTGAGGTATTGAGGTATTGAGGTAT
>NZ_JBQNAN010000001.1:0-281257 GCF_052170435.1 Campylobacter sp. | reverse complement strand
ATCAAGAGAAATTTACTCAAGACCTCGTAAAACTTTTAAACCACCTAATCGACAATGGCTATACAATCAGATTGGGCGAAGTCGAGCGCACGCAGGCACAACAAGAAATCTATATCAAAGAGGGTAAATCAAAAACTTATAATTCAATGCACCTAAAACGATGTGCTGCTGATTTACACATATTCAAAGATAATAAATGGCTACAATTAAAATCAGAGCTTCAAAGTATAGGTGACTATTGGGAAACCCTTGATAAAAGCAACAAATGGGGCGGTAATTTCAAAAACTTTATAGACACCCCTCATTTTGAAAGACAATGCTAACCCAAAAACACACAAAAATAAAAAATATTTTTCATTGACAAAACCTCGATATAATCGAGCTTTCATAATCTCACAACACTACATTATCAAAAATAATCCTTGACAAGTATCTTAAAATCTTAAAAAGGCTCGGCGAGTTTACCGAGCCTAATGCGTATAGTTTAGTCTAAATTTCACGCGCCCGTGAAAACTTGACCGGCATAAACTATATAGTATCTTAGCATCACGACGCCGCAGATAACTACAAGAGAGTTTGCTATGATGTAGCCCACTCTATAAGCGTGATTTTTAAGAGCCGTTAGCGCTATGGTGATAGGCGTTAAAAGTCCGATACCCACGACGCCTATCCAGAATATTAACGCGTATTGTCCGGTGCTTAGAGCTTGTTTTGCGGCGACCGCGCTAGCTCCGCCCTCGAAATATAGTCCCAAAAATAGTATAGCTATAAGCGGTATCTCAAAAATTACGGCGCGCAAGTCCATAACCAAAAGATACTTCACGTTGTCTTCGTTAAGAAGGCGCTTGAAGCACAAAAGTCCGACCAAGATGTTTGTCGCTACGCCCGAGCTAAAGCCTGAGGTTAGGAACAAGATCGGTAGAATCGGCGTGTTCCAAAGCGGAAGCTTCGTAATCGCGCTAAGCAAAAAGCCCGTATATATACCTACGCCGATCGCAAGGCCGAAAAGCGCCATCTCGACTATCTTTGAAAGAGGCGCGAAAGAGCGAATCAGCCTAGAAATAGGACGTAAAATCGCTAGAATTTTATACTTTTCTATCTCTTCTTCAAAAATAATCACCGCAAAAAGATAAGCCAGCGGCGTATAAAGTAGCAATAACGCAACGCCGATAGACATAACCGAACCAAAGTTATACTTAATCAAAATCCAGTAAAAACTAAGCGGTTTGCCAAGGTCAAGCACCAAAAGCGCAAGGCCCACGGTAATCGTTATAGGAGCCACTAGAGCGCCCGCCTTTACCATCGCGTCCCAGATACTGCCGTCTTGTTTTTTGTGGTAGTTCCACTTAACAAGCAATGCAACCATCATCGCGCCTGCGGACAAACCCGCTAAAAATAGATAAACCGCTATCGGCCACGGCCAGTAAATTTCATTATATTGCGCTACGCTTCCCCACATATTATTCATGGCTTCCTCCTTTGCGGTTAGCTATCATAGCAAGCTTAGGTTTGGTTTTAAGCTCGGCTTTAGGATAGTAGTGAGTTTTGGTATTTAAAATTTTACTTACTTCGCTGTTTGGATCGTTTATATCGCCAAACGCCAAAGCATCGGTCGGACAAACGGTCACGCACGCAGGCTGCTCGCCAATGCTCACTCTAGTTTCAAAGCAAAACGTACATTTGCCTATCTCGCCGGTTTTTGGCTCGACGTAGCGAGCGTCGTAAGGACAGGCTAGGATGCAGTATTTGCAAGATACGCAGGTAGAGTGATCTAGCAGCACGATACCCTCAGCCGTCTGAAAGCTAGCTCCAGTAGGGCAAACCGCCACGCACGGAGCGTCCTCGCACATCACGCAGCTGTGTCTGCTAAAGTCGGTTTTTAAATTTGGAAATTTGCCCTTTATCTGCGAATGGACTTGAAGTCTAAAAACGCCTCTAGGCACTTCGTTTTCGCTCCTGCAAGCCACCGAGCAAGCCTGACAGCCTATGCAGAGGTTTTCGTCATGTATCATTCTATACGCTTTTTTCATCTTTTTTCCTTTACGCTTTTATTATCTTGACGCCGACGTTTCGTACCATCGTAGAGGCGACGGGGCCGATCACAGAGGGATCTAGCAACTTGCTTTGATTAGTTCCCACGCCGTTCGTACGCTTTAGTCCCGCGCTTTCGTGACCGAAACCGTGATAGACGAAAAGCGTATCCTCCCTGATGCCTTCAGTCAGCATCACGCTTGCTTTTTCTTTTGCGGTTTTGCTTTGCAGGGTTATTTTGTCGCCATCTTTTAGCCCGTATTTTTTCGCGGTATTAGGGTGTATCCAGACGGGCGCGCTACTCATCAGGTCGTTTAAAAATTCGACGTTTTGCGTGTGTCCGTTGGTATGTATCGGCGTTTTGCCGCTCATTAGACAAAGCTCCTCGCCGAAAAATACATCCATGCCCTCGGAATTTAGACAGCCGTACCCAGGAAACTGTTTTTCCACTTTTTCACTAAAAAGCTCTATTTTGCCGCTTTCGGTTTTAAATTTTACCTGCGACTCCATAAGCCCGTCTTCGCCCACAAACTGCGCCGCGCTAGGAAATTTTTTAGTAAATTCTTTTACACTATCTTTTTCTCTAAACAAAATCCCCGGTACCTTCCACGTGACGTAGCCGTCTTTAACCAGCTTTGCCAACAGCTCGGCGTTTCCCTTTACTTGTCGCATTCGCCACTCGTCCATCGTATTTGAAGTATATAGCTCGTCTATTTTCATCCTGCGGGCTAACTCCCTAAAGATATCGTAGCCGTTTTTGGTGTCGCCGACGGGATCTACGACCTTATTTCTTATCATATACGCAGGTTTTTGACCCGATTTATCCTCGATGCCTTCGTCGCGCTCCAAATAGGTGCTCTCAGGCAGTATCACGTCCGCCCATATCGCAAAATCGCTCATATAAATATCCGAACAAACTATAAAGTCAAGCTTTTTAAGGCTTTCTATCGTAGTTTCCGTGCCTGCGACGTTTATAGGATGATTAAATCTTATGCTAAACCAGCCTTTTACCGGATAAGGCTTCTGGCTTAATATAGCTTGCGGAATTTGCATCAAAACGCCGTGACTCCTGCCGACGAATTTATTTACCCCGTCCTCGCCCGCGCCGTCTATCCTAGGGGTTTTAGGCACTTTTATCGCGGCGTCCGGGTTCGTGATCTCGGGGATTAGCTCTTCGCCTGCTAAAGTATTATATAGCTTAGCCTTTTTGCCGCCGAAAATTCCACCCTTTTTCTCCCAGTTGCCCATCATCGCGTTTGCGGTCATTATAGCTCTAGTGCGGATATACTCAGCTCTAGTGGTAGTCGTGTTGTGGCCGAAGTCGATGATGACTTTAGGTGCGGCTTTCCAGATTTCGCCCGCGATGCGCTCGACGGTTTTAGCGGGGATGCCCGTGATTTTTTCTTGCCACTGCGGAGTGGTGTCTTTGGTTGCTTCTACGACTTTATCAAATCCGATCGTAAATTTCTCTATAAATTCTTTATCGTACGTGCCGTTTTTGATCCACGTATGGATGAGAGCTAAAACAAATGCCAGATCGGTGCCCGGTTTTACGGGTAGCCACTCGTCGGCTTTTGAGGCTACGACACTAAAGCGCGGATCTAAAACTAGCAGCTTCGTATCTTCTTTAGCGGCCATCTTAGCCAGCTTTTTAGCGTCGGCGATGACGATACCCTCAAAAAGATTGTGCCCGAAATTTACGACGTATTTTGCATTGCCGAAGTCTCTTTTTAGCTTCGCATCTCCGTACATATGCGTACAAACCATCTGATAGGTTACGGGACAACAAGATAGGTGCGAGAAGCAATTAGGCGAGCCGTATGCGCTGGCAAAGGTCGTCATTAGCTTGTGCGTTTGGCTTGATTTTGCCGTAAACACAAAGCTCTCCGGCCCGTATTTTTCCTTGATTTCTAGCATTTTTTTAGCGACTAGATCTAGCGCCTCGTCCCAGCTCGCCTCTCGCCACTTGTTTTCGCCGCGCTCGCCTACTCTGATGAGCGGTTTTACGATGCGCTGCGGATCGTAGAGTTGATTGTGCCCGCTGCCGCCCCTTGCGCACACGGAAGTCGCCGTGCCGCTTACCTTGCCGTTGCCTTGGATAAAGACGTTTTTGCCGTCTACGACCTTGGCCTCGATAGGACAGCGAGAAGAGCACATCTCGCAAAAACTATAAACGGTCTTATCGCCGCCTTCTAGCGCTTTGGCACCGACGGCGCCTAAAGTACCGGGCGCGTAAGTCATCGCAAGCAAGCCTGTGGCGGTGGATGCTTTTAAGAAATTTCGCCTCGAAGTATCCATTTTTTCTCCCTTTTTGAAATAAATTTGCTGAAATCTTAAATAATCAACGTAAATTATACGTAAATTTTTCGTATCAATATAAATTTTAATTGATAACGACTATTTCGTTTTTTAGGGTAAAAACTTAAATTTAACTTCAAATTTGCTAAATTTACAAATATCAAATTTTAAAGGATGATGATATTTGAGTCACAGTTTACTTAAATTTATAACTTAAAAAGTATTCTTGCGGTTTACGTCAAAAATTATTTTAATTTTATTTGTATATAATTCGCGTATTTTTTCAAAAAGGCAAATTTAATGAAAAAGCAAATTTACGTCATTCACGGCTACGACGCTTCTCCGCAAAGCCACTGGTTTTCTTGGTTTAAAGATAAAGTGCGCGGCCTTGCCGAGGTGGAAATTTTAAAGATGCCAAACCCCCAAACGCCAAAGCTAAGCGAATGGCTAGAAACGATGAAGCAAAACGTAAATTTATGCGAAAATTCATTCATCATCGCTCACAGCCTGGGCACGATAACTAGCCTAAATTTTCTTAGCGGTTTTGCAAATTTGCCGAAATTTGGCGGTCTAGTTCTCATCTCGCCGTTTGACGAGCCGATTAAGGAATTTGCGATTTTAGATGAGTTTTGCAAGCCGCAAATCGCCTACGAAAAGATAAAAACGGCGGCGAATTTAATAAAAGTAATAGCCGCAAAAGACGACTATATCGTGCCTTGCGAGCTTAGCCTAAAGGTCGCGCTAAATTTAGGCGTAACGCCCGATATCTTTGAAAAAGGCGGGCACTTTATGAGCACGGACGGCTTTAGCGAATTTGAGTTTATATTAAATTTATTTAAACTTAAAGACGAAAAATTATCATAAAATAATAACTAAAAAGTAAGATTATTTAAAAAAAATTACTATAATGTGCATTTTGATTTACTAAATTTATGTTCAAGGATCTGTTTTGAGCGAGTTAAAATCCCTATTTTTCAGTATGACGTCGGCCGTCGTGCTACTTGTTATATTTGCTATCGGTAGCGGCGCGGCGACGATAATAGAAAGCTACTACGACACAAAAAGCGCGTGGGCGGCGGTTTACGGAGCGAGTTGGTTCGCCTTAGTTCAGGTGCTTTTAGGCATAAATTTGGCTTACAATATTTTTAGATACAACCTTTTAAGAAAAGAAAAACTACCTGTTTTGATATTTCACGTTAGCTTTTTGTTTATGCTTTTAGGTGCGGCGATGACGCGATATCTAGGCTTTGAGGGCAACATCCACATCAGAGAAAACGAAACTTCAAACGCGGTATTCGGATCCGTTTCTAGGATAGAAATCGCAGCCGAAAAAGACGGTCAAATTTACTCAAACTCAATCCCGAAACAAATCACTTCCGTCGGCTCAAACGACTTTAACTTGCCGCTTGAAATCGCGGGGAAAAAAGCAAATTTAACCTTTGACGGATACTACAAAAAGGCCGAAACCGAGTACTACGAAGCGGAAAAAGGCGAGCCGCTCGTTAGGCTTGCGGTCTCAAGCCCTGACTCAAAAGAGGAAATAAGCCTGCAAGCCGGCGAAACTCGCGAGGTGGGCGGCGTTAGCTTTGCATTCGATGCGCAGCCGCTACTTGAAAATTTCGTCAAAATCGAGCTAAAAGAGGGCAAATTTTACATAACATCAAACCAAAATATCGGCTACTTTACGATGGCGACAAATGAAAAAGGCGAGTACGCGAAAGACCAAGCGACAGAGTTTTTACCGATGCAGCTCTATACGGTCACGGACGTAAATTTCGTTCCAAAATCATTGCTAACCAAGGCGGCCAAGAGAGTCGTGAGCAAAAACGGCGAATACGACGCATTGGTGGCAAATTTGGCGTTTGACGGGCAAACTCAGCAGCTCATGCTCTACGAAAACAGCTACATACCGGCTAAAGCTAAGATCGACGGCGTGCTTTTTAACGTTTACTGGGGCTCAAAGATGGTCGAACTTCCGTTTTCGTTAAAACTTGAGGACTTCGAGCTTAAGCGTTATCCGGGTTCAAATTCGCCGATGAGCTACTCTAGCGACGTCATCGTCGAGGACTCTAGGACCGGAAACTACCCGTATAAAATTTATATGAACCACGTACTAGATCACGACGGATATAGATTTTTCCAAAGCAGCTACGACCAAGACGAGCTTGGCACCGTACTATCGGTAAACCGCGACCCGGGCAAGATTCCGACCTACGTCGGCTACTTTTTGCTAGGACTAGGACTATTTTTTAACGTCGTAAATCCTCGCTCGCGCTTTAGAAAACTAGCTAAAATGATAAACGAAGATGCCGTTAAAAAAGTCGCTAGCTTTGCGCTAATTGCCTGTTTTACGGCATTTGCCCCAAGCAAAACTTATGCGGTCGATAACGCTAGAAATATCGACGTAAACCATGCCAAAGAGCTTTCGACGCTAATCATCCAAAGCGCCGACGGAAGAATGAAGCCTTTTGACACCGTAGCAAGGGAAATTTTAAACAAAATCCACCGCGGCGATACTCTAGACGGCCTAAACGCAAACCAAGCCATACTTTCGATGATGGTAAACGCCCCGTACTGGCGCGACGTGCCGATAATCTACGTCGGAAATAAAGAGCTAAAAAAACTAATCGGCATAGACGAAAAGGCCAAATACGCGAGCTATAATGACTTTTTTGCAAGCGATAAAGACGGTAAAATCATCTACAAACTAAACAAATTTGCCGAAGCCGCAAACCGCAAAACTCCGGGTGAGCGCGGAACGTTCGATAAAGACCTGCAAAAGGTGGACGAGCGTCTAAATATCCTTTATATGGTGTTTATAGGCGAAGTCTTTACGATGTTTCCAAAGATGGATGATCCAAACAACAAATGGTACGGTATAGCTTCGGCTATGATATACCTTCCTAAAAACGAGAGCGAGCCGATCGGCAGGATGCTAAGGAGCTATTTCACTGGCGTTGCCGAAGCTACAGAAAACAACAACTGGCGCCGAGCAAATCAAGCTCTAGCCGAGATAAAAACCTATCAACAAGAGCACGGCAAAGCGGTCATCCCAGGCGAAAAACGCGTCGAGATGGAGCTGTTTTTTAACGAATATAAAATTTTCGAGTCGCTAACGCCGATATATCTTTTGGCAGGATTTGGGCTTTTATGCTTCGTATTTGCTAAGATGGCAAGGCCTAAACTAAATATAAAATGGCTATTTGGTATCGTTTACGGCGTAAATATCTTGGCGTTTTTACTACACACTTTCGGTATTGGCATACGCTGGTATATCGCTGAGCACGCACCGTGGAGCAACGCCTACGAGTCGATGATATATATCGCTTGGGCGCTTAGCTTATCGGGCCTCGTGTTCTCGCGCCAAAGCCCGATAGCCATGGCGTTAACCTCGATTTTAGCCGGCGTTACGCTATTTGTCGCACACCTTAGCTGGATGGATCCGCAGATCACCACTCTAGTGCCGGTACTTCAGAGCTACTGGCTAACGATCCACGTTTCAGTCATAACAGCTAGCTACGGATTTTTGGGACTTTGCTCGCTACTTGGTATGTTTACGCTCGTGCTTTTTGCTCTGCAAGGCGGCAAGGAGCATAAGGAAATTTCGCGAAATATCCTAGAAGCCACGCGTATAAACGAGATGGCGATGATACTAGGCCTTAGCCTACTTACGATGGGAAACTTCCTAGGCGGCGTTTGGGCGAACGAAAGCTGGGGTCGCTACTGGGGCTGGGATAGCAAGGAGACGTGGGCGCTTGTTTCTATTTTAGTTTATGCGGCGGTTTTACATATCAGATTTATCCCTAAACTAAACAGCCAGTACGCATTTGCCGTGACTTCGATGTTTGCTTATTGGTCGATCATAATGACCTATTTTGGCGTAAACTTCTACCTAAGCGGTATGCACTCGTATGCCGCGGGCGAGCCGATACCGGTGCCGACTTTCGTATGGGTGGGCGCGCTTTTGATGGTCTTGATCGCGGTTTTGGCGTATTTTAGAAAGCCCGATAAAACAGTAAAATTATAATGAATCAAACCCTCATAATAGCGATTTTGGCGGCGATTTTTTTAATAATCGTCGCCGCGCTAATTTTTCTCGTCGTCAAATTTAAACACGGCGACAAAACCACTCAAAATACTCCCGCGGCAAAAGAGGAAAAAGAGCTCACCCTGCAAGATCTAATCGACATCGCCGGCAATCCAAAAAGCGATAAAAACGATCTTTTTGCGGCTTTAAAAATTTTCGCCGCTTCGTTTAAAATCCCGTCCAAACAAAACGGCAAGGCCCCAAGCGATGCAAAAGCTTATCTAAATTTCATTACGATTTTGGCCTCTCACAAAAACGCCGACGCAAAGCTGATAGCCCTTATGAGCAACGAGCTAAAAAAGAAAAATCCCGAATACGTAGCCGAGATAGACTACTACGAACAGCTTGGAACCTCGCAAAGAAAGAAGTAAATCAGGCGTCAAATTTAACGCCGCCGTTTGATTTTTAAGCAGACGATTTTATTTTTACCCAACCAAATTTGACGCAGAAGTAGCGCTTGAAAGGCAAATTTAAGCCAAGAACCAATAAAAGCGCCTTGGCTTTGAGAGCCGCTACGATTTTATTTTACAAACGGCAGCTCAAATTTAATCCACTCGTAGTCAAGCCCGATCTTCGTCACGGCCTCGTAGCAAATCGCGCTAAGAAGCCCCGCAAAAAGCCCTGCTAGCATATCGTCGCCCATCACGCCGAGTCCGCCCTTGACATCCCTATCGATACGTCCGATCACGGAAGGTTTCCAGATATCAAAGAGCCTAAAAAAAACTACCGATAGAGCAAACTGCACCGCCGTAGCGCCGCTGATAGATATCGCCAACCAAACGCCCGCAACCTCGTCTATCACGATGCTGCCGTGATCGTGCACGCCGGTTTTCGCCTCATAATCGTCGATAATCTTTATGCTATACAAAAAAAGGCAAATCGAAACCAAAAATAGCGTGGAAGCTGGCAGGATCGTCAAAATCCCAAACGCCGCGATCGCGCCCGCTAGCGAGCCCACCGTGCCGGGAGCTTTGGGGCTTAGGCCGGCGCCGAAAAACGTTAAAAATAACCTTTGCATAATTTTCCTTGAAATCAAATTTAAATCATAAACGGCGCATTTTTACTCGCCGATTTTTAGTGCGATTTTAGCAAATTTAGCTTGCAAATTTCAAAATTCGGACGTCAAATTTGCGCCAAGCTCGGATATTTTCAAATTTGCAAGCACGAGCCGCTAAATTTGAAGCAAAAACGCAAATTTTACCCAGGCTTTTGGCTCGTAAATTTTGACTGCAAGCATACCCACGCCCTGCGCAAAACCCGCACCTTTAAAACATCAAATTTGACGCCAAATACGGCACGACGTCTCTTGCAAAGAAAGCCGCAGCCTAACGCCATAAATCAACAATACTAAATTTTGAGTTTTTGTGGTGCGGATCTGGGCGAGTAAATTTAAGGCACGAATTTACAAAAACTTGATTATAAATTTGGGCGCGAGAAATTTAGACATCGTACCGCGAAGCAAATTTAAATGCCTTGCTTCGCCTACGGCTCAAATTTAACAAATATAAGACACGTGCTAAAATTTGCCGACTCTGCAAAAAACGCCTGCTAGACTAACCGCTTTTACCAAAACCGCCGAAAGCAGATTTAAGTCAGCGACGTCGTCTGATAAAGCTTCATCAAGTTTTCGTAAAACTCCCTCTCCGTCTGCTTTTCGAGCAGTCCGTTGCTAGGGAAAAGATCGTCGCAAAGCTTTTGGATATTTTCAAATCGGTTCGGGAAAAGCTCGCTCAGTATCATCGCCGAGATATCGCGCCGCATGAGGATCGCAGGCGGCAAGATACCCGCTAGCAGCAGCGTTTTTAGCGTCTGGGCGTGGTATTTGATGTGATGATGCTGGCCGTGCGGGCAGGTCTTGGTGCTAACTAGCGTCTTGCACTCGTCGCAGTAGACGAGCTCGGGCAGCACGACGATATCTAAATTTAGATCGTTTTTATATCGCTCTAGCACCGTGTGAGCGACGTTGTGATCGTAAAACATCCCTATGCCCGCGTGATTTTGTCCGACTATGAGCTTATCTGCACCCAGCCTATGCGCCGCGATGCACTCTAGCGTCGGATTTAGGTGCGAGCTAAAGAGATTTGAGTTCTCAAAAGGCACGATGATCAGGCGGTTTTTGGGGATGTAGTTTTGGATGAAGTATTCTAGCACGCTTTTTTTGAGCGAAAAGCTCATCATCTCGTCCGCGCCGTGGCTTTTTAGTAAAAATAGCAACACCAGATCGGACTTATCTATCGTCATCCTGATCAGGCGCTCGTGCGCGCGGTTAAAGGGCTCCGCGGTTAGCATGATCGCCGAGACCTTGCGGACGTTTTGCTCTCTTTTGACCTCTTCGATGAGCTTTCTTACCTCGGCTAACTTGTCGTCGTATATCTTTATCTCGCCGCTCACGGCTAGTTCGCCGCTTTGGCTTTGCTGTGCGGGCGCGGCTTCGTTCGCGCGAAAGATATTTTGCGAGCTTTTTTCGGCGTTAAATTTAAATACCTCGCCGACCTCGATATATCCCACGACCTTACCGCCGCTGATAAGCTCGATATGATCGCCCTTTGAGGCGTTTTTTATCGTTTCTTGATTGCGCTTGCCGTGCGGAGCGAAGACGAAAGTATATGGCATCGGCTCGCCGGCTAAAAAGCCCGTTTCATAGATCCCGTTCGCCTCTTTTTCGTTCATCAGGCGGTTAAATTTGCTAAAAATTTGATTTTCTATGAGATCAAGCGCGCCGAAAGCCTCGTCGTTTATCCAAACGGCGTTATTTTTTCTTGACGACGTCATATTTTTTCCTCTTTTCCCAAAGCGATTTGCGCGAGATGCCTAGCTTTTTGCTAAGCTCGGTGTCTGGGTATTTGTCCTGATAGTTTACGATGATGTGCTTGATGTAGTCGTCAATCGTCAAAATTTCGTCGATTTGGAAATTTTTCTCGTCGCTTGCGATGTTTAGCGTCTCCATCGGCGCTTCTTCGTTAGGATTGGTTGAGCTAGCGATGAGCTTGCGTTTAGCGGCGAGAGATACGATCTGATTTTTGGCCTCTTGGCGTAAAATTTGAAAATTTGAAAAATACAAAAGCGTGCGCGGATTTGCCGCGGCTACGGCTTCTACGTCGACGCCTGGCTCTAGCGGGACGTATTTGAAGCTCAAATTTAGCGCCTTTGCGTACTCGAAAACGAAATTATCGGCATTTATCATTTTATTGCACTTTATGAGAAGCGGTAGCTTTATGCGCTTAAAGTCGAAATTTAGCGCCGAGACGGCCTTAAAATGATAGTTTAGGTAGTCCTGATAGGTTTTTATAAACGTTTGCAGCCTCCTAAACTCCTCGAAATGCTTGATCTTTCGCACCAGCTCCTCGATCATAAACGGCTTTTGTATGTAGTCGCTAGCGCCCACTTTTATCGGGATCGAGACGGTGTCGTTACTGATGTACGTGATGAGCAGGATGACGACGGAATCTTTAAATTTTTGTATGATTTTTAGCGTGTCGTCGCCCGCAAACGCGCTAGAGAGCAGCACCACGTCAAAGTGTACGTCCTTGGCGCCCTCCTTTGCCCTCTGCTCGGGCTCGCTTTTCATCGCCTCCGCCGCGCTCCTTGCGATCTCGCACTCGTAGCCTAGATCTTCTAGCTTTGATGCGATGCTTTGGGCTAGGTAAATTTCGTTTTCTATTATCAAAACTCTCATTTTTTTACTTTCGTCGTTTTATTTTTGCGTCCAGTCGTAAATTTTTAGACTCGCCGACGCCGTGGCGGCTATGCCCTCGCCCCGCCCCGTAAAGCCTAGCTTTTCGGTCGTCGTGGCCTTTACGTTTATGCGGCTCGGGGTTAAATTTAGCGCATTTGCAATGTTTATTTCCATCGCGGATTTAAATTTACTAAGCTTTGGCCTCTCGGCGATAACGGTGACGTCGGCGTTGATAAGCTCAAAACCGACGCTTTGAACGAGCCTATATGCTTCTTTTAGCAACACAGCCGAGTCTGCTCCCTTAAATTTATCGTCGGTATCGGGGAAATGCTCGCCTATATCGCCTAGTCCGCCCGCTCCCAGTATCGCGTCGATGAGCGCATGGATAGCCACGTCGCCGTCGGAGTGGGCTTTTAAATTTCTTTCAAAAGGGATTTTTTCGCCGCCGATTGTTACGAAACTTCCCTCTTTTTTCTCTTCTTCAAAGGCATGCACGTCAAAACCGTTGCCGACGTAAATTTCGCTTGAGGGCGCGCTAAGGCCGTAAATTTTGGCTAGATCGTCTTTAAATGTTATTTTTCTCGCGTTTTCGTCGCCTTGCACGTACCAAATTTTACCGCCCGCAGCCGCTATCGCCGAGCTATCGTCGGTGTAAATTTGACCTGATTCGAGCGCGCTTTTTAGCATCGCCGTGCGCGAGAGCTGCGGAGTTTGGATGAGCTTGATCTGCTCTCTATCTACGACGCCAGCGCCTAGATAAACTGTATCGGGCACCTTTAGCGCAGGCACGACGCAGTCGGCGTTTTGGATGCCGCCTATTATGCGAGAAAAAAGCTCCGCGCTAATCATCGGACGAGCGATGTCGCTAACTAAAACAAATTCGCTTTGAACGAGTTTAAGAGCTTTTTTTAGGCTCTCTTGACGCGTCGCTCCGCCTTTTACGAAGCGATACGACGGGGCAAATTTGCTCATATATTTTTCCTCGTTTGAGGCGATGATTATCTCTTTAAAAGCGTAGTGCGAGCTTAAATTTTTAGCCGCAAAGAGCCATAGCGGATCGCTTCCGACGCGCAACCACTGCTTTTTAACGGGCATTTCAAAACGGCTAGAGCTTCCGGCTCCGAGCATTATCAGCGTAACGTCTAGCAAAATTTCTCCTTTGGCGAAGTGTTACGATATTATACATCCCAAAAGCTTGTTTTTATCTTTTTTGAGTAAGATTAGAACCAAAATTTTAAGGAGCGAAACATGAAAGAATTTCGGGTCAAATTTGACTCCGCCGACAAAACTCCGACGCAGATGTACTACGCTAAAAAAGGCGTCATAACGCCCGAGATGAACTACGTAGCGCAAGCTGAAATGCTAGATCCCCAGCTCATTAGGAGCGAGGTCGCCGCGGGCAAGATGATAATCCCAGCTAACATCCATCACGCAAATTTGCTCCCGATGGCGATCGGCAGGGAGGCCAAAACCAAAATCAACGCAAATATCGGCAACTCAAGCCTAAGCAGCGATATCTGCGCCGAACTTGAAAAGCTGCAAATTTGCCTAAAGTACGGCGCCGACACGGTCATGGATCTAAGCACGGGCGGCGATTTGGATATGATCAGAAGCGCCATAATCGCAAACTCGAGCGTCCCCATAGGCACCGTGCCGATGTATCAGATCATCCACGACATAAAAGAGGTCGAAAATTTAACCGCAAACGACATCCTAAAAACGCTTGAGAAGCAGGCGCGCCAAGGAGTTAGCTACTTTACGATACATGCGGGATTTTTGCTCAAATTTATGCCGCTGGTCGCAAAACGCAAGATGGGTATCGTTAGCCGCGGCGGTAGCCTAACTGCTAGCTGGATGATGCACCATCACAAAGAAAACCCGTTTTACGAGGCCTTTGACGATATTTTAGAAATTTGCGCCGCTCACGACGTCGCGCTGTCTCTAGGCGACGGGCTGCGTCCGGGCTGCCTATACGACGCGACTGATGAAGCTCAGCTTAGCGAGCTACGGGTTTTAGGCGAGCTAACGCTGCGCGCATGGGAGAAAAACGTGCAGGTGATGATCGAGGGGCCGGGTCATATTCCTTTAAACCAAATAGAGTATAATATGAAAATCGAACGCGAGCTGTGCCACGGCGCGCCTTTTTACGTGCTAGGACCGCTGCCTACGGACATCGGCGCGGGGTATGATCACATCACTTCGGCTATCGGCGGGACGATGGCGGCCTTTTACGGAGCTAGCATGCTGTGCTACGTGACGCCTAAAGAGCACCTGGGCCTACCTAACGCAAACGACGTCAGAGAGGGCATCGTAGCGCATAAGATCGCCGCTCACGCAGCCGACGTCGCGCTAGGCAAGGCGGGCGCGATAGAGCGAGATCACGCGATGAGCGACGCTAGATACGCATTTGATTGGAACAGGCAGTTTGAGCTAAGCCTAGATCCCGAAAGGGCGCGCGAGCTACACGATGAGAGCTTGCCGCAAGAGTCGTTTAAAAAGGCGGAATTTTGCTCGATGTGCGGGCCTAAATTTTGCGCGTATAAAATTTCAAAAAATCTAATGAAGGAGAAAAATGTTAAGTAAAGAGGATGTCTTAAATAGACTAAAAGGCGTGATATATCCGGGCTTTGAGAAAGATATCGTGAGCTTTGGATTCGTAAAAAACGTCGAAATCGGTGAGAAAATTTTAATCGAGGTCGAGATCGTAAGCTCAAATCCCGACGTAGCAAACGAACTGCGAACGGATATAAAGCGCGTGATGGGCTCAAACGAGTGCGTTGTTAGCATCATCCAGCCAAAAATCCCAGAAGAAAAAAGCAACACTCAAAGCGGTAAAAACATCGCTCCGCAGATCAAAAATTTCGTAATGGTAAGCTCGGGCAAAGGCGGCGTGGGCAAGAGCACTACGACGCTAAATTTAGCTATCTCGATGGCGAAGCTGGGTAAAAAAGTAGGCATCCTAGACGCCGACATATATGGTCCAAACATCCCTCGCATGCTAGGCGAAGTGGGCACGCAGCCGCAAGTCGTCGGCAACAAGCTAAAACCGATCCTAACTCACGGCGTCGAGATGATGAGTATGGGCGTGCTAATGGAAGAAGGCATGAGCCTCATCTGGCGCGGCTCGATGATCATGAAAGCTATCGAGCAGCTGCTAAAAGACGTATTTTGGAGCGAGCTAGACGTGCTATTTCTGGATATGCCTCCGGGAACTGGCGACGCGCAGCTAACCCTTGCTCAAAGCGTGCCTGTGACTGCGGGCGTGTGCGTCACGACGCCGCAAGTAGTAGCCCTAGATGATAGCAAAAGAGCACTTGATATGTTTGAGAAGCTTCACATACCGATCGCGGGCATCGTGGAAAACATGAGCGGATTTATCTGCCCTGAAAGCGGCAAGGAGTATGATATATTTGGCAAAGGCACGACCGAGGAAGTGGCAAAAGCCTACGGTACCGAAGTGTTAGCTCAGATACCTATCGAGCCTGCCGTTAGGGTTGGCGGCGATAGCGGCAAGCCGGTGAGCTTTTACGAGCCAAACTCGGTCACGGCTAAACGCTACGAAAAAGCGGCGGCTAGGCTGTGGGAGATAATCGAAAATATCAACGATGACGGCGGCGCAGACAACTCGTCTATCCAGCCCGTGATGGACGGCAAGAGCGCTTGCTCGAAGTAAAATTTAAAATCTAAAGCCCAAATTTACTCAAATTTGGGCTTTAACTCTCGCAAATTTACAAATTTAGGAGAACGACGATGAAAGCGATCGTAACGGTGATCGGTAAGGACAAGGTTGGCATTGTGGCGGGCGTTTCGGCCAAGCTCGCGCAGCTTGGGCTAAACATAGACGACATCAGCCAGACGGTTTTGGATGAGTTTTTTACGATGATGGCGGTGGTTTCCAGCGAGGAAAAGCAGGACTTCACGGTCCTACGCGAGGAGCTAAACGAGCTTGGCGAAAAGCTAAAAGTTAAAATCAACATCCAAAGCTCGGCGATTTTCGACGCCATGCACAACATCTAAGGCCCCGATATGGACATCAAAAACGTAACCGAAACGATCGCGATGATCGAAGAGCAAAATTTCGACATCCGCACGATCACGATGGGCATCAGCCTGCTTGACTGCATCGATCCCGACATCGACAAAGCCGCGGAGAAAATTTACGCAAAAATCACCGACAAGGCGCGCGATCTGGTAAAGGTCGGTAATGAAATTTCGGCAGAGCTTGGCATCCCGATCGTAAATAAGCGCGTCTGCGTAACGCCTATCGCCATCATCGGCGCGGCGACGGATGCTGCAGACTACGTGCCACTAGCAAAAGCGATGGACGAGGCGGCCAAAAAGGTCGATATCGATTTTATCGGCGGCTTTTCGGCGTTAGTGCAAAAGGGCTACGCAAAGGGCGATAAAATTTTAATCGACTCTATCCCCGCCGCGCTCGCCGCGACGCAAAAGGTCTGCTCGTCGGTAAATATCGGCTCGACCAAGACGGGCATAAATATGAGTGCGGTCGCCGATATGGGACGCGTGATCAAAGAGACGGCGCGACTTTCCGATCTGGGCGCGGCAAAGCTAGTCGTATTTGCCAACGCCGTCGAGGATAATCCCTTTATGGCGGGCGCATTTCACGGCGTGGGCGAGGCCGAGGTCGTCATAAACGTGGGCGTCAGCGGCCCCGGCGTCGTTAAGCGCGCGCTTGAGAAGGTGCGCGGAGCGAGCTTTGACGTGGTCGCCGAGACCGTGAAAAAGACGGCGTTTAAGATCACGCGCATCGGACAGCTCGTCGGCCAAATGGCCTCCGAGCGGCTGGGCGTGAAATTTGGTATCGTCGATCTATCATTAGCTCCGACTCCTGCGGTGGGCGATTCGGTCGCGCGCGTGCTTGAGGAGATGGGCTTAGAGCGCGTCGGCACGCACGGCACGACGGCAGCTCTAGCGCTGCTAAACGACGCGGTCAAGAAGGGCGGCGTTATGGCGTGCAACCAAGTAGGCGGGCTTAGCGGCGCGTTTATCCCCGTCTCCGAAGATGAGGGTATGATCGCCGCAGTGCGCGCGGGCTCGCTAAATTTAGAAAAGCTCGAAGCGATGACCGCGATCTGCTCGGTGGGGCTTGATATGATCGCGATCCCGCAGGATACGCCCGAGCAGACGATCGCCGCGATCATAGCCGACGAGGCCGCGATCGGCGTGATAAATCAAAAAACGACCGCCGTGCGCATAATCCCAAAGGGCAAAGAGGGCGACACGCTGGAATTCGGCGGCCTGCTCGGTAGCGCGCCCGTGATGAGCGTAAATAAAAACTCCTCGGCTGACTTCATCGCCCGCGGCGGCCAGATCCCCGCGCCTATTCATAGTTTTAAAAACTAAATTTACAAAGTCCGCTCAAATTTGCGGACTTTATCCCTTCAAATTTATACGCGACGTTTAAATATTTTTTAGTTAAAATAACATCGAAAATTTACGTCAAGGATCTATAAATGAAAATTTTACGTTTTTTAGCGGCGCTTTGTTTTGGCGCGGCGGCGGCATGGGCGGCTGGTGACGGCAAGGTAACGAGCATCGATATTTACGTGACGCCGTACTACTCGGCAAATGACGGCAAGGCTGAACATGTAAAGGTTTACGACAAGATTGACGGTCTACTAAAAAGCGGCACGCTAGAGGACTTTAAAAGCGCAGAAAAGATCGTGCAGGACGCTCCTCAGATGGTCACGCCGATGACTCTTTTCGTGCTTTCGGCTCGCGCTTACGATCTTGGCCTGCGCGACGATGCGGTGTTTTGGTTTTACAACGCTAAAAACCGCGCGATCTTGTTAAGAGAGATTATAAATTTAGACGACGGTAGATTTTTTGAGGTCAAAAGCGCGATAGGAGCATTTATCAAGCTAGTGGGCGACGTGGTAAATCCATACGCGTTTTGCGACATCAAAAAGCAGCAAGATATCGCCGCAAAGTCGCTTGAGTGGAGCAAGGCAAACGTCTATGAAGCTATGTTTTTACCGGAGTTTGGGTCGCCTCACGCAGACAGAAAAGCGGCTCTTGCAAAAGCAATCGAAGCCCTAGAGGCACGCGCGCAAAAAGAAAAAGATTATTTTTTAAATGAGGAAAATTTGGCTAAATTTAAAGCTATGCGCAAGCAAAACAAAGCCGACGAGAGGTTTTGTTTTTAGGAGGCAAAGCGGGCCTTAGCGCCCGTTTTCGTCAAATTTAACCAAGCTAGCCGCGTCAAATTTACCGCCGTAGCCCCGCCCTACTCGCCTAGCTTCTGCGCTAATTTTTCCCAAAACTCGCTTAGGCCTAGGATATCGTTGTGTCCGGCGTTTAGTTCGTAAATTTGATCTCCGAGTTTTAGAAATTTAAATAGCCTGCGCGAGTTATCCACGCCGATTAGCTCGTCATGCTCGCCGTGAAATATCGTCACCGGCCGGCCAAAACCGCCTACAAACTCAAACGTAGGGATTTTATATTTGATTAAAAACTTCGGCACGAAGGGCATTTTCTTCCGCGCTAGCTCCTCTAGGCTAAAATAGGGCGCGATCAAAACTAGTCGCTTAGCGCCGTATTTCTGCGCCACGCGAGCCGCCAGTCCGCTACCTACAGAATAGCCGACCGCCGTAACCTTGCCCGCGTCATACTCCCTCAAAACCGCCTGCATCATCGCGTCCGTATCCGCGTAAAGCTGCTCCTGTGAGCCTATCTCGCCGCCGCTCTTGCCGTAGCCTCGGTAGTCAAATAGATAAAAATCATAGCCCAAATCCGTAAAATACCGCGCATACTTGCCCCAGCCTTGCAGGTTGCCCGCATTACCGTGGAAAAATATCGCCGCGCCCTTTTTTGCCTTTCGTTCGCCGTTTCCGTCGCGCGCGTCGCCGTAAATTTGCCCGCCGTCCCTACTCTGCGCTAAAAACTTAAGGCCGCTTATCCACGTGCCCTCCGCGTCTAGTCTGATCTCCTCAAAAGGCTGGTCAAAGCTAAAATCATGGTTTGACTCAAGCTTGCTCGGGAAAAATATCAGCCTCTCTTGAAAAAAATAAAGCAGCGCCAAAAGCGCGATATATAGGATCAAAACTACGATGCCAAGCCGTAAAATTACGTTCATTTTCGCCTTTCAAATTTATCTGCGCCGGACTTTCTTTGCCCGAAAAATACCCTAAATCTCTCGTCGCCCTCGCTTCCAAATTTTTCCTGCGCCGCTAGCCTGATCTCATCCGCTAGCCGTTCAAAATAGCCATTATCTCCAAATAGATAAATTTGCTTATAAAGCGGCAAAAGCGCCGGAAAATTTCGCCCGATGAAAGCTAAAATTTTATCCCTAAAATTTGGATAGAGATTTAGCCTATCAAACCACATCTCGTCCGCCGCATCGCCGTAGCGGGATATGATATCAAAAACGGGCGTGATCTGCGGGAAAATCGGCGCGACGAAGATATATGTTTTCACTCCCGCGGCGCGCAGTTTTTTTATCGCTGCGATCCTTGCGGCTACGGAGCTCGCGCGAGGCTCCAGCGTGCGGCACAGTTTTTCGTCTATCACGCTCAAACTCACGCCCGCTCGGACGTTTGGCATGGTTTGCAGCAAGCCTATATCGCGCGTCACGAGGCTTGATTTTGTTAAAATTTGTAGATTCACATCCGAGACCGCAACCGCCTCAAGGACTTTACGCGTAGCACCAAAGCGCGCCTCGTACGAATTATAGCAGTCGGTGACCGAGCTCATAAATACGCGCTCGCCGCCGTGCGAAGCGGCAAATTTAACTAGGCTCGCCGCGCCAAAATCCTTCACGTCCAAAAACTCGCCCCACGCCTCCTCGTGCCCGGTGACGCCGCGCATAAACTCGGCGTAGCAGTAGATGCAGCCGTGCGGGCAGCCTACGTACGGGTTGATCGCGTAGCCTCCGCTGCCGATTTTGGAGCGCGAGAGGATATTTTTGGCGCTGATTTTTGCGATGCGCATTTTGGTTTCGGCCTTTGATTGCGTGGATTTTATGAGGGATTTTAGCGAAATTTTACGGGCTCAACTTAAATTTGAACAAATTTTAGCGGTTACAAAAGGATTTTGAAAGCTAGGTTTTTGCCTTTAGCGGTCAAATTTAAACTCGTCAAATTTAACTCAAATTTAAGTAGCCCCAATGATAAATTTAAATTTGATCCGCTCCCGGCGTAGGTTTTTAAAGATAATCTCCACCGAAAGCCTGAGCGACGACCTTATTTTTACCGCTATTTTTGCCTTCGTAGAGCAGTTTATCAGCCTGTTTTATCACAGCTTCCACGTCTTTTACGGCTTTGACGTTAAAGTTAACTAGCCCAAAGGTCGCAGACGTCTTAGCGCTTTTGCCTTCAAATTCTAGCTGCGTCTCGGCGATCTTGCGCCTGATGCGCTCAAAAATATGCTCCGAGTTTTCGAGATTTATGTCCGATAAAAATATCAAAAACTCCTCGCCGCCCCAGCGATACACCAGATCGCCCTCGCGCAGACTGCTTTTTATCGCGTGCGCGATGATCTTTAGCGCCTCGTCGCCAAAGGCGTGCCCGTGGGCGTCGTTTAGTTTTTTAAAGTCGTCGATGTCGCACAGCACGATGCTGGCATCGCAGCTCAAAAACTGCATGCGCGGCACGGCAAATTCGTAAAATGCGTTTCTATTTAAAAGGCCGGTGAGCGGGTCTTTGTTGGCTAGTTCGCTTAGCCTCTCTTGGCGCTCAAGCATCTCTTGGCGCAGTTTTGCGCTAAAAGTCCTAGAAAAATCCACGACCAAAACGATAATAAACGCCGCTACGACGATGAAATTTAAAATATAAAAGCACTCTGCCTGCGTTCCGGCGAGCTGCGGCGGAGTCTTCGCGTAAAAATACAAAAATAGGTACGCCGCGCCTTTGGCATACGCAAAAAAGTTATTTACGCCCTTTGTAGCTAAGCTCGAGAAAAACACCATGGACATGAGGGCTAAGATGATATTTTGAAATCCGTAATCCCAGCCAAGAACAAGCGTGCAGATAAAAGCGTGAGCAAATATCTCGATCCTAACCGCCGCTACGGCTATGGCGGCCGTTTTTAGATCCTTCGCCGCATAAACGCAAGCGGCATAAAGAGCGACGCTAAGGATGTTTAAGCACGCGAGTAAAGGCTGCCCTATGTAGATAAAAAGCGCCAGATATATCGCGTGAATAAGCCCAAACGCCGCAAACATCGCGCGAAGTTTGACATAAAAGCCGTACCTCGCAAAAAGGTTAAGCAGCATCGCCGCATCCCTTAAATTTGACGCAGTTTTTACCGCTCCTCTTGCCCTCGTATAAAAGCTTATCCGCGACGATTGCCATTTCGTTTAGACTCATTGCCCGCGCGCTTTCAAACACCGCAGTGCCAAAGGTTATGCCTATTTTTTTGCCGTTTGGAGCACTAAGAGTGTTTATGCTTTTTAGCACCCTTTTTACCATCTCATGAGCCGAAACGTCGTCATGCACTAAAGCTACGAGCAAAAACTCCTCGCCGCCCCAGCGGCACAGGATATCTTTTTCTCCGCGCGAGTTTTCGCGTAAAATTCGCGCAATCTCTTTTAGCGTCTCGTCCCCGACGTCGTGCCCAAAAGTATCGTTTATCACTTTAAAATCGTCTATATCGCCAAGCGCGACCAGCACCTTTTCATACGGAAAATATTCCGCTATCTCGTCAAACTGTTCCTGCGCATAGCGGCGATTATCAAGGCCGGTTAAAAAGTCAAATTTTGATGCGGATTCTAGCTTATCGTTTTGCGAGGCGACCTCGTTTATACTCTTTGCGTAAACCGAGTTTAGCGTGTTCGTACGGCGAGCAAACGATACGAATATCGCCGCAAACGTCACCACGAACATTACGCCTCCGCTAGCGCCTAAATTTACGATACCGAATTTGTCCCTTAAGATATACAAAACCGCGTAAGCTGCGGCTTCGGCGATGATGATGGCAAGCACGGTTCGGTTTTTACCGATAAAAATCAAATAGCTAGTCGCGATGCCCCAAATAAAGAAATTTTCGTTGCCGCAACCCCAGCCGTATAAAAATACGCCCAAAAATCCGTGGCATATGACAGTGAGATGGATAAAATTTGCCGCAAAGCTCGGATCCTCGCCATAACAAAGAACCACGTAAATGCTAACCGTCGCCAAGAAAATATAAGCAGCCAAAAACGGCGCAGGCACGCGCGCATAAATAGCGAAAAATAGTAAAAATATCTGCAAGCAAGTAAAAAATCTAAGTAGCGGAAGAGCAATCGCCGCAAGCGCCTTCTCCTCGGCGCTTTGCTCAAATTTCGCCATCTGTACCCGAGCTTTTAGCTCTTTAAATCTGCTACCGTTTTTTTCGCACTCTCTCTCGTCATGCGAATTTTTTCGCAAGATTTTTCGCGCCGTTTCGGCCATAAGCAAAAAAGCTCCGTTTCTATAAATTTTGGCTCATTTTATCACATTTTTGTTTAAAAGTTTTTTGATCTTAGATAAGTCTTTATACTAATTTTAAACGATTTTTTGGCACAATCTAGGATTTTAAAAGTAAAATTTAAGGGTAAATATGCTTGAAGTCAAAAATTTATTAATAAGATTTAACGCGCAGCTGCTATTTGAAGACGTAAATTTAAAGCTCACTCGTGGCAACCGCTACGGACTCATCGGCGCAAACGGCGCTGGAAAATCGACGTTTTTAAAAATCCTTGCAGGCGAGATCGAAGCAAACAGCGGCGAGATCGTCATCGAAAACGGGCTAAAAGTAGGCGTGCTAGGTCAAGATCAGTTCGCGTTTGAAAACTTTAGCGTCAAAGATGCCGTGCTATACGGCAACAAACGCCTCTACGACGCCGTCAAAGAAAAAGAGCAACTCTACATGAGCGAGGAGTTTACCGACGCTATAAACGACCGCCTGGCGCAGCTTGAGATGATAAGCGCCGAGGAGGATCCTAGCTACGAGTACGAAGTGAGAATCGAAAAAATCCTAAGCTCGCTTGGCTTTAGCGACTTTGAAAAACCGATGAGCGAGGTCGAAAACTCGGATAAATTTAAAGTCCTGCTCGCTCAAGTGCTATTTCCAAAGCCCGACATCCTTTTCCTCGACGAGCCGACCAACAACCTTGATATCGAGAGCATAAAATGGCTAGAAAACGAGCTAAACCGCCACGAAGGCACGATGGTGCTAATAAGCCACGACCGCCACTTCTTAAACGCGGTTTGCACGCACATCCTAGACGTGGATTTTAAGAAAATCAGGCAGTTTGCCGGCAACTACGACGACTGGTACATCGCCTCGACATTGGTTGCAAAGCAGCACGAGATGGAACGCGACAAAAAGCTAAAAGAAAAAGAGGAGCTAGAGAAATTTATCGCGCGATTTTCCGCAAACGCAAGCAAAGCCCGCCAAGCCACGAGCCGTCAAAAGCAGCTAAATAAACTTGATATCGAGGAGATCAAGGTATCAAGCAGGCGCGATCCTAGCATACTTTTCCGCACCAAGCGCGACATCGGCAACGAGATCCTAGAGGCGCGCGGCATCAGCAAAAAATACGACAAGGTTTTGTTTGAAAATTTTAGCTTCAAGCTCGAAAAAAACGACAAAGTCGCCATCATCGGCGCAAACGGCGTGGGCAAAAGCACGCTGGCTAAAATCATCATCGGCGAGGTCGCTCCGGATAGCGGCGACGTGCACGTGGGCGCTACGATAGAGCCTAGCTACTTCGCGCAGGACACGACAAACAAAATCACCGGCGAGCTCAAACTCTACGAGTGGCTGCAAGACGAAAACAACAAGGACCTAGACGAGATCCGCAAGTGCCTGGGCAGGATGCTATTTAGCGGCGCCGAACAGGAAAAATCAGTCGGCAGCCTAAGCGGAGGCGAAAAACACCGCCTAATGCTAAGCCGTCTGATGCTAGAGCGCGGCAATCTACTCGTACTAGACGAGCCAAACAACCACCTAGACCTCGAAGCCATCATCGCTCTAGGCGAGGCGCTATATAAATTCGTCGGCAACGTCATCTGCGTGAGCCACGACCGCGAGCTCATCGACGCATTTGCCAACCGCATCATCCACCTCAAAGGAAACGGCGAGGTCGTCGATTTTAAAGGAACTTTTGAAGAATACGCCGCGATGAACGAGGGGGCGACGGCTTAAATTTTATCTTTAATCTTAGCTTTTGATTTTGGCGGGCAAATTTGACGCTCGCTAAATTTGAAAGCAAATCCAAGCGGAAATTTGACTCGGTTTAGCTTACTTGAATTTAAATAAATTTTACCGCTTATCTTTTTAGCGACCATTTATAAGGCTTGCGCTACGAAAATGCCGAAATATTTTTCAATTTTACTGCCGCGTATTGTTTCTTAAGAATGAGATAAATATTTCTATGATAACATTTATCTATATCATTTACTACTGTGAAAAAATAGCTAAATATAAAAACAAATAGATGCGAATGTAGCAGTATAAGGAGAGAATGCTAATGGGCGAAAGCATAAATAATTTACTACAAAAAAGCGATGAACTGATAGTAAATATGGTAAAAGAAGCTGGCGAGCTCGTCAAAAATTTTATCGAAATGTCAAAAAATGATCCAAGATTTAAGGATTATTACCGCGATTTTGCCGACGTCGGCGTACAAATTTTTAAAATCCACGAAAAACTACACGCCGATTTTGCGGAACTAAAAGAGTGCGAGGGGATAAAGGCGCTAAAAGAACATAAAGAATAAATTTTAGCCGAATTTAAATCTCTTAAATTCTTTCTTTGTGGACGAAAAAGATTTTACTCACAATAAGGCATAAAAACAAGAATTAGCGTTTTTGCGATGCGGGTCTCGGCGGGTAAAATTTGAAGCCGAAATTTACAAATTTGACTTCAAATTTGAACGTAAAACGATAAGGCGAAGTATCTTGCGATGATTTTAAATGTTTTGAAGTAAATTTCGTCCCAAGACTAGACATATAGTCTGTCGCAGGGCGAAATTTACGAAATCATTTAAAGGCGCGCAAGAGGCAAGCCTTACTTAGAAGAATACTGCGCGTCAAGATACGGTATCAAATACCCATACCCCTCCTTCTCCATCTCCTCCTTTGGCACAAATCTCAGCGCAGCGCCGTTTATGCAGTATCTTAGCCCTCCTTTATCGCGCGGACCGTCGTCAAATACATGCCCCAAGTGCGAGTCCGACATCGCGGTTTTGACCTCGGTGCGCACCATGCCGTGCGATAGATCGGACTTTTCGGCGATCAGGCTCGCGTCGATCGGCTTAGTAAAGCTCGGCCAACCGCAGCCCGCGTCAAATTTATCGTACGAGCTAAAAAGCGGCTGACCGTTGGTGATATCGACGTAGATGCCGATACGCTCCTCAGCGTTTAGCTCGCTGCTGTGCGGGCGCTCGGTCGCGGCGTGCCTCACGACGTCGTATGAGATGTCGCTTAGTTCATTTTTTAGCGTTGCGTCGTCTTTGTTTTTGTAGTTTTGCAAATTTTGCTTCATATCGCGCTTTTTGTCGCTCAAAATTTCGCCCTTTTTAGGCAGGCTTTCAAAGGTCACGTGGCAGTAGCCGTGCGGATTTTTGTCCAGATAGTCCTGGTGATACTCCTCGGCTTTGTAGATATTTTCTAGCGGCGCGACCTCCGTCACGATGGGTGCTTTGTAGTTTTTTTGTTGCTCGGCGATAAAGGCCCTGATCGCCGCCTCGTCTGCCGCATCGGTGTAGTAGATGCCCGTGCGGTACTGCGTGCCGCGGTCGCCGCCTTGCTTGTTTAGGCTGGTGGGATCGATGGTGTTAAAATAAAATTTGAGCAAATGCGGCAGGTCGATCACGTACTCGTCGTATTCGACCCAGACGGCCTCGGCGGCGTTCGTGTCGCCCGTGCAGACCTGCTCGTAGCTAGGGTTTGGCACCTTTGAGTTTGCGTAGCCCGTGTAGGTGCTCACCACGCCCGGAAGCTGCTTGAGATAGGCCTCCGTGCCCCAAAAACACCCGCCCGCTAGCACGATAGTTTTGTTCGCGACCGCAGGCTCTTTTGTTTTATGATTCATCTGTTCTCCTTGTAAATTTAAAAATATACCTAAAAATAGCGCCAAAGCGCCGACTATTCCAACTGTCTTTAACGTTTTGCCAAGCATTTTCGCTCCTTTTGGCTTAAATTTTTGATTAAATTTGATTCGGGCAAATTTGACTTCAAATTTGACGGTTTTGCATTTTACGCACCGAAAGCTGCATCTTTAATTTGCCTTCAAACCACGCGACGCTTTGCTTGCAGAGCAAAGCAGTGTCGCCACCTATCACGTCGTAGGGGTTGGGGGATTGTTAAGGGGGAAGGGAGCTCTTTTGCTTCGCTACGCTCGCAACTGCAAAGCAGAGCGTAATTCAACCCCTTCCCCCTTAACGCAAACAATTTAAGTAAAATTTATCAAATCATTAAAGCATCAACCCGAAAATATCAAAATTATAACCGCCCACTCTAAACCCAACGTGAATTTTGCCTCTTAATTTATTCTCGCGCGGCTAACGGCAAGGCGTAGAAGCTAAACCCCTCCTGCTCAAACCCGCTCGCAAATGCCTGAAATTCGTCAAATTCGGCTCCGTTAAACTCCGCTCGCCAGATCGCGCCATCCTCGTTAAATTCACGCTCAAAAATCAAATTTCGCTTTTCAAAATAGTGCTCAAAGCGCGATCCAAGCGCGTAGGGCGTAAAAAACAGGCAAAGCGATTTTATCTCAAATTTAACTAGCGCGCCACAGCCAGCAGCCTCCTCTATCGCCGCATTTACCGCTGCGCCATACGCTCTCACGAGTCCGCCCGTGCCTAGCTTTATCCCGCCAAAATACCGAACGATGAGCGCGCCCGCGTTTACGAGCTGGGCGCCTCTAAGCGCGTTTAGCGAGGGCTGGCCGCTCGTGCCCTTTGGCTCGCCGTCGTCGCTTTGATTTTCTACTATTTGCCCGTAGCCGTTTCGCTCGCGCAGCGCCCACACGACGTGCGCGGCCTTTGGATGCTCGGCCTTTAGGCGCTCGTGCAAGGCCTTAAACTCCGAAATAGGACACAAAAAACACAAAAACGTCGATTTTTTGGCTTCAGTTTTGGTCGATACGACCCGCAAAACCGTTTGCAAATTTCTCCTTTAAATAAAACTCGATTTTAGCGAAATTTTAAAAATATTCTTATAAAATGGCGACTAAAATGAAATAAGATCTCAAAAAGAATGAAAATGTTTAAAAAAATCTCAAAAAAAACGCTTTGGCAAATCATCGCTATGATCGTATCTAGCGCCGTTTTTAGCGGCTCAGGAATCTTAATACTAGCCTTTATCAACAAATACCTCTTAAATTTAAAAGAACAAGACGCTCAAATTTTACTCGCGTTTTTCGCGCTTTTGATTTTGTTTTTGGGCTTTTCGGTGCTCTCGCGCATCGCTCTTAGCGTGATCGGCAACGACTTTGTCTACGAGCTGCGAGCCAAAACGATAAAAAGAATACTCGATACCGCAAATCAAAAAATCGTAGCCGCGGGCAAGTCGAATTTGATCGCCTCGCTCTCAAGCGACGTGCGCAGCCTAACCGACGGCTTTATGCAGGTGCCAAGCATCATCCAAGGCGTGCTTATCATCGGCGCGACGGGCGCTTACGTGCTTTACATCTCGGCCGAGATTTTCGTGTTTTTGGTGCTTTGGATGAGCGCGGCGACATGGATTTGCCGATACTTCATCAAAAATATCCACAAATACTACGAACAATGCCGTAACGGCGAGGATGCGCTATATCGCGACTATCAGACCTGCATCGAGGGGCACAGGGAGCTTAGCTTAAATTTAGCCCGCGCGAAGCGGCTTTTTTGGGACCGCTTTATCCCAAACGCAAAAAGCCTGCGCGAAAATATCGTAAAAGCCGAGATCCATCAATCCTTTATGAGCAACTGGCTAAACACCGTGATGCTAGGCGCCGTGGGCATCGAGATATATTTTTGCCTAGCCTACGACGCCGCGAGCCTGCAAGACGCGATCACGGTTGCGCTAGCGATACTTTTTTTGCGAGCGCCTCTCATGATGCTGCTTTACTCGGTGCCTAGCGTATTTCGCGCGCGCATCGCGTACGAGCGGCTAAAAAAGCTAGACCTAGCGCCCTTTGAGCCGGAGTTTAAGCTAGGCGAGACGGCTCCGCAAATTTGGCAAAAACTGTGCCTAAAAGATATAAATTTCGCCTACGACGAGGGGAGCGAATTTGCGCTAAAGGATATAAATTTAGAGATTAAGCGCGGCGAGACGGTGTTTTTGATCGGCAAAAACGGCAGCGGCAAAAGCACGCTATTTATGATCCTAGCCGGGCTTCTAGCGCCAAAAAGCGGCGAGATGTTCGCAGATGACGTCAAAATCACCGAGTCAAATTTAAAAAGCTACGCAAACACGATCAGCGCGGTGTTTAGCGACTTTTATCTCTTTGACGAAGTGATGAGCGAGGATGAAGCGCTGATAGATGGCCTGCTAAAAAAGATGTCGATAGAAAATAAAGTAAGCGTCAAGGACGGGATTTTTAGCACGCTAAATCTCTCTCAAGGCCAGAAAAAACGCCTCGCGATGGTCGCGGCGCTGCTTGAAAAACGTAAATTTTTGATCCTTGACGAGTGGGCGGCCGATCAAGACCCAGAGTTTAGACGGCATTTTTACGCGGAGTTTTTGTCGGGGCTTAAGGCGCAAGGCTACACGATCTTTGCGATCAGCCACGATGATGCGTATTTTGACGCGGCGGATAAAATTTACGAGATACGAAACGGGCAAATAAGCAAAATAAAATGACTCGCCATCGCTTATAGACCTTCGTCGTTCGTAAAATAATGCAAATAACCGCCGATTAATCCCAAAATTTTGTATTTTAAAATCAAGCTCGTTTTTATCGATTATTTATTAGTTATTTTATGCTTATTTTATATTATATAAATATCAATTTTAATTATCAATTAAGGAATAAAGTTATAATATTTGAGCATATTATAATCCATATTTATATATTTGTATTTACGCTTACTAAATTTGTATAAAAATATTTTTTAAGGAGAAAACGATGAAAAAGGGTCTATATTGCAGACGCCAAAGTGCAGTTTACATCTTGTCTTTGATCGTTGCCGTAAATTTATACGCAGCCGACGAGGAAAATACGAAACTTGAAAAAACCGTCATAACATCGACCGGTTTTGAAACACCTCTAAAAGACGAGGTCAAAAACGTCTACATAATAACCTCGGAAGAGATCAAAGACCGCGGCTACGCGAGCGTGACGGAGGTGCTTGAGAGAGCGCCCGGCATTTATATAAGGAACTCCGGAGAATTCGGCGCTGAGGAGATAGACATGAGGGGGCAAGGCGACTACGCCAAAACAAACGTCAGGACGCTAGTAAACGGGATGGATTTAAACGTATTAAAAGCCGGTCACGGCAACATCACGACGCCTTTTAACCTCATCGCCGTCGAAGATATAGAAAGGATAGAGATAATCCCTGGCGGCGGGTCGGTGCTTTACGGCGGAGGCACGACCGGTGGCGTAATAAATATCATCACAAAGAAAAAACCGAGCAAATTTTACGTAAACGCTTCGAGTAAATTTGCGTCGTATAGCTACCGCGACCTCGCCTTTGGCATAGGCGGACCCGTTAGCGAAGATCTGTTTTTAAAATTTAGCGCAAAAGGCTTTGACTCGAAAAGCTACAGAAAAGAAGAGAAAAACAAAGGACATTATTTCAGCGGAGCACTCAATTATCAGATAAACGATAAACAAAATATCGCCATTACTCCGAGCTACTACTCCCAAAAACTAAAAAACCAAAGCGGTCCGCTCACGTTGCGACAAGTCGAGCAAGATAGAAGGCAATCCGGCGAAACGCAAGATCCGCAAAAATACACCAAAACCGATCTTAGCATCGATTATTCGATCGATTTTAGCGACAGCTTTCAAACGCGCATAATGCCGTATTATTTAAAAACAAAATACACCCAAGAAGGCGAAATCGTAGGAGCCGGCGGCGTAAAACGCTCATATCAAACCAAATTTAGCGATAGAAAATACGGGGCGAATTTGAAAAATAGATTTAAATACGGCAGCGGCGAATTGGTATTCGGATATGATTATGAAGACATATTCGATAAATTATCTCAAGGCGATGAGCTCGGTAAAACGATACACTCCGTCTATCTCGTCGAAAAGCACGATTTTACCGACTGGTTCTCTCTTAGCGGCGGAGCCAGATACGAAAGGGCCCTATACGACGTAAAAAGGCCTGAAAGCAAGGCCAATAAAAGACCGGCTTTTCACCAAAGCAAATACACCAACAGTCACGCCTTTGACGTGATTCCGAATTTTAAATATTCGGACACCGGAAACGTCTACTTTAAATTTGAAAAAGGCTTCGTCTCCCCGTCCCCTCAAGAGCTAGTCGACGTCGTAAAGGTAGATAATCATACCGAATTTAAATTTAACGGCCTCAAACCAGAAACCTTTAAAAGCTTTGAAATAGGCATAAAAGATACCATTTTTGATCAATTCTTCAGCGCTACGGTATTTAAAACCTACACAAAAGACATGATATTTTTAAAGTGGAAAGACCCCTTGCACGGACTTGGACAAAGGATATTCGAAAGAGAATATATAAATTTAGACAAAGCGACGCGTAGCGGACTGGAGCTTTATGCGGAACAAAATTTATTTAGCGACAAACTAAAACTCACCGAGTCCTTTAGCTACGTAGATTCAAAGGCTACTTTTACGAGACAAGGCAAAGAGGAAACAAAGTCGCTGCCTTACGTAGCGAAAAGAAAAATCGTTTTGGGCGTCGATTACGCGCCGATCAAAACGCTTAATATATATGCGAGTTTGAGAAATTATTCCAAAATTTTAAACAGCAGTTACGAATACATGAGCGCAAAAACCTTAGTCGATCTCTCCGCAAAATATAAATTCACTAAAAATTTCTCCTTGTCCGGCGGCGTCAAAAATCTCTTTGATAAAAAATATTACTCCTACTATGACAGCGCGGCAGATAGAGGAGCAGGCGTTTATTACCCGTCCGCGGAAAGAAATTTCTACGTAGAGTTTAAATATACTTATTAAAATTCGCAAACCGGTCCTTGTCGGCGACCGGCTTGCCTTAAATTTGCTTTACGATCCTTCTTTTAGAATATAAACACAAGGACAAATTTCAGCTAAAGATGGTTAAAATAACGGATATCATTTTAAATAAGGAGACATAATGCAGCTGAGCGAGGAAGCAAGAGAAGCTAAAGAGATGGCGCTAGGCATGATGAACGATAACTTCATCGGCCTTACAGAGGATATGTGCGCAAAATTTGGCGGCTTTACGAACCCGCAAAACGTCAAAATGACCGATATCACCGAGGACGGCATGCATATCGCCTGCGACGAGGGCGAGGTGTTTGTACCGTTTGAGAAAAAAGCCGAGCTAACAGTCGAGAGCCTACGCGACGAGGTCATAAACGTCGTAAACAGCATGGAGGGGTAATCCTCCCTTGCTTCTTTAGCAGGGCGTAAATTTACTGCGCTTACTTGCTTTTACGCCAAATTTAACCCTCAAATTTAAAACCTTCCAAGCTTTACCTCGCGTCAAATTTATTTTAAAGTCTTTCAAATTTAATCTTTAAATTTCATCTTTGAAACGCGCAAAATCGTCTGCAAATTTAAATCGAAAATATCATCCGAATTCGCTCTTGATAAATTTAATATAGAATTGATTTTAATTATTAATTAATATAAAAAGCAATAGAATAACGAAAATTTTATCATTATTAATCATGATAAAACCGAAGGGAGCCAAAATGAGCAAAAAAAGATTAGGCGCGCAAGGCGGTAAATTTATACTTTTGTCGCTAGCCGCAGCCGCAAGCCTAAACGCGCAAACCCAAAACGTCACGCTTGACGCGGCTATAGTAACGGCGACGGGCTTTGAAAGCGCGCTAAAAGAAGAGACCAGAAATATATTCGTCGTAACCAAAACAGACATCGAAGCCTACGGCTACCGCACGATAAAAGAGCTCGTAGAAAAGATCCCTAGCGTCGATTTCGTCAGCACCTCAAGCCTAGGCGAAAACATAGATATGCGCGGACAGGGCATGCGCGGAGACGGCGCGACGCCTACTATGGCCGTAAAAATCATGCTAAACGGAGTGCCGATAAATATGGTCGATGCGGCGCACGGCATCATACCGCTTGAGATGATAGCCATCGAGGACGTCGAGCAGGTCGAAGTGATGCCCGGAGGTGGAGCCGTGCTATACGGCAGCGGCACTAGAGGCGGCGTGGTAAATATCATCACCAAGCAAAGACCGCGAGATTTTTTCGCAAACGTAAGCTCAAAAATCGGCTCGTATAGCTACCGCGACGCCGCAGCAACCGTCGGCGGAAACGCGAGCGAGGATCTGTTTTTAAAATTTAGCGGCAAGGCCTTCGGTCAAAAAGGCTACAGACATGACTACAAGGAGCGCGGATACTACCTAAGCGGCGGGCTAAACTACAAATTTAACGACTCTCACTCGCTAAATTTGACGCCTAGCGTATTTAAATCAAAAAGGAACGATCCGGGCACTCTAACCCAGGATCAAGTTTCGCAAAACCGCAGACAAAACGCCAATAACGGCCTAACAAAGCTCTTTGAAAACGAAAAAATCGACGTAAACGCCGTTTATGAGGGTAAATTTAACGACTTTTACTCGGTAAATTTGATGCCGTATTATCAAAAAATCAAAATCAAAACCTCATCGACCGAGTCGGCTCGCGGCGTGCGCTATCCGATGGAGGGGCTTTTCGGCGATAAAAAATACGGCGTAAATTTTAAAAACAAGCTTGACTACGGCAGCGGCGAGTTTATCTTTGGCTACGACTACGAACAAAACAAAGGCGAGAGAGAGTCGCACTACGAGGTAAAAACATCGCCCGTGATAAGCTTAAAGCACGATACGACGCTTGATCTACAAAAGACCACTTACGCGCTTTATTTTATGGAAAAGCATAAATTCACGCAGCTTTTCGACCTAAGCTTCGGGTATAGATTTGAGCTAGCGCAGTACGAGGCGAGCAGGGTTTCTGATATGAAGGGCTTTAGAAACGGCATACCTTTTCCTCCGATGACTAGCTACAACGCCATAAGCGACGGCAGAGATATCAACAACCACGCGTTTGAGTTTACGCCCAATTTCAGATACTCAGACACGGGAAACGTATATTTTAAATTTGAGCGCGGCTACATCTCGCCTTCGCCTTCTCAGCTAACCGACAAGGATCAGGTGACCAAACAGTACAAATTTAACGACCTAAAGTCCGAGAAATTTAACACCTACGAGATCGGACTAAAAGATCACATCGCAAGCATGCCGGTAAACGCTACCGTGTTTTTAACCGACACTAGCGACGAGATAGCCTATGTCGAGCTCGGGGCCAACCACGGAGACGCTTGGAAATACTACAACATCGCAAAAACTAGACGCTACGGATTTGAGTTTTTTAGCAGGCAAAATCTCTTTGATAGGCTGATTTTAAGCCAGTCCTACGCCTACGTAAACGCCACAATCAAAAAAGGCGATAACGCGGGCAAAGAGGTACCGTACGTCTCAAAACACAAATTTATATTCGGCGCGGACTACGAGATCGTGAGCGACTTGCACGTGTTTGCGGACTATAAATTTTACTCAAAGAAAAAGGACGTAAACTACGACAACATCCCATCTCGCAGCATCGTGGACGCAGGCCTTTCGTATAAATTTAAAAACGGATTTGGCATAACAGGAGGCGTAAAAAATCTCTTTAACAAAAAATACTACGACTACCAAGGCAAAAACAACCAAACCGGCATCTACGAGTATAGCCCGGCAAACGAGCGAAACTACTACGTAGAGTTTAAGTACACCTACTAAACCGCTAAATTTAGGGCTTTGTGTCCTAAATTTGCCTTTTTGGACGCTCTGTTTCTCTGCGAAATGTTATTTGGATTTTGTTATCTAACGTTATGAAATACCGTCAAATTTTATTACCGATTAATGATAGCAGCGGTATAATAAACCGCTTTTGATAATTAATATTAGGATTAAAATGTTTGAGTATATAGAAGTCGGCGGTATATTTATGTGGCCGATATTTTGCCTCTCGGTGCTTGGCGTTGCGGTGCTTCTTGAAAAGGGAGCGTATTTTTTATTTATCGAAATAGACGCGACGAGTTCGTTTAAGATCAGGCTTTGCAATCTTATTTTAGAAGGCGACTACGCAAAAATCAAAGAGTTTTGCAAAAGCTACAAAAACTCGCTTGCTAAAACCGCACTTTTCGTCGCGGAAAATTTGGGCGAAGGCGCTAGCAAAACGCAGATCGACTACATCGCCGAGGAGGCCGTATCCATGCAGCTAACCTCGCTTGAGCGGCGCACGTGGATACTGGGGCTTTGCGCGAGCGCGAGCCCGCAGCTAGGGCTACTGGGCACGATAGTTGGTATGATAAAGGCCTTTAGCGGACTTAGCGGCGGAGTGGACGCTCCGCTCGTAGCAGTCGGTATCTCCGAGGCGCTTTATACGACGGCTTTTGGGCTTATAGTGGCGATTCCTTGCGTGATATTTTTTCTCATGATTAGCAAAAAGATAGATTTCATCCTAAACGATCTAAACCGCATTATGAGCCTGTTTGGCCGCAGTTTTGAAAGGAGAAGCTGTGAAGTATGTCCGCAGAGATAAGACCAGATACGCCGGCATCTCGATGTTAAATTTGATCGACGTGATATTTGTGCTTTTGCTATTTTTTATGGTCACGACCTCTTTTAACAAATTTGCCCACATCGACATCGTCCTGCCCCAAAGCGCGTCAAATTTGGACGAAAAAGATACCAAAAACGTCGAGGTTTTTTATCTACTTAACGGCGAAGTGCTTTTAAGCGTGGGCAGCGAACAAAAAAGCTTAAATTTAACGGATCTAGCCGCGCAAATCGCAAATTTGACCCCAAAGCAAAAAGAGAGCGTCAAACTAAACGCAGATGAGGCTATAAACTACGGCGAGGTCGTAAATTTGATCTCTATTTTAAAAGATAACGGCACGCAAAACGTCGAGCTAAACATCAAGAAAAAATCCAAAGGATAGAAAATGAACCCGGTTTTATCTCCCTGTAAATTTAACCAAGGAGAGTAACTATGATTACCAAATCAAGCAAAGGAGCTATCGCGCTTTCGCTGATAGCGAGCATAAATTTATACGCCGCAGATAGCGACTCTACGAGACTAGACGCCACCGTCATAACCACGACTGGCTTTGAGAGCGCGCTAAAAGACGAAGCCAGAAACGTAACCGTTATAACCGCCAAAGAGATAGAGGACAGGGGATACCGCGATATCAAAGAAGCGCTAGAAAAAGCTCCGGGCGTCAGCCTAAACGGCAACAACGTAGATATGCGCGGACAAGGATCTAGAAGGAGCTCGTCGGCTAGATCGACCACGACCGTAAAGGTGATGGTAGACGGCGTCGCGCTAAACATGATCGACACTACGCCTACTAGGATCCCCGTAGATATGATACCTATCGAGGACGTAGATAGGATAGAGATAGTCCCCGGAGGCGGCACCGTGCTATACGGCAGCGGCACGATGGGAGGCGTGATAAATATCATCACCAAAAAGAGCAAAAAGAAATTTTACGCTGGCGTCTCTAGCAAGCTAGCCTCCTACTCCTATAAAGACGTAGCCCTAAACGTGGGCGGCGGAGTAACCGACGCGCTATCTTTAAAACTAAACGCAAAAAAATCTGACTCAAACGGATATAGACGCGGGGATAAAACCAAAGAAGACTACCTCTCGGGCGGCCTAACCTATCAGATAACGGACGATCAGGCGCTATCTATAAACTCAAGCTATTTTAAAGACAAAAGCCGCACCACCGGCGCTTTAAGTAAAGCTCAGCTAGAGCAGGACAGAAGGCAAGCGGGATCAAGCAAAACCGACTTTCTAAACAAAAGAGTTAGCGTAAACGCCGACTACTCTATAAATTTAAACGACGCGCTGACGTTTAATCTATCGCCTTATTATCAAAAGCTAACTATGGACTCCTATAGCGCCTACAAAGACGGCGGCACCGGAGCGCTAGGGCTAACCGACAAACAAGCCGGAGCTAAATTTAAGGGCAAATACGGCTACGGCAGCGGAGATTTTATATTCGGCTACGACTTTTTAAGGCAAGAGGCCAAAAGATCCATACTCTCGAAATCTACGAGCAGACGCGGTCCTATCACGGTAAGCGCCGACGTCACGACCAAATTTGACGTAGAAAAGAAAACGCATTCGTTTTACGTACTAGAAAAGCACGACTTCACCGATCAGTTTTCTTTGAGCGCGGGGTATAGATTCGAGCTAGCTAGAAACGATATGGATAGGCGCTCAAAATCCGTCGTAACCATGACGCCCGGCCGAACGATAACTAGCGCTTCGTCCTTTAAAGGCAAGAAAAACTCGGACAACCACGCCTTTGAGATAACGCCTAGCTTTAAGTACTCAGACACCGGCAACGTTTATTTTAAATTTGAGCGCGGCTTCGTCTCGCCGTCGCCCGTTCAGTTCGTAGATAAGCCAAACAGAACCGACTACGTAGTAAACAATCTAAAATCCGAAACCTACCAAACCTACGAGCTTGGCGTTAGAGATATGATCTACGATAGCTTCGTAAGCGCGACCGTGTTTTTAACCGATACGAAAAACGAAATCTACACCAGGACGCTAACAAACAACATAACCGACGGTTGGTTTTTTATAAATTTAGACGACGTTAGGAGATACGGAGCCGAACTCTATGCCGAACAGCAAATTTTAGACAACCTAAAAACCAGTCAGACCTTCTCCTACGTAAAAGCCGAATTTAAAAAAGGCAGCAACAAAGGCATGGAGGTACCGACTGTGCAAAAGAGCAAATTTGTCGCTAGCCTCGACTACGAGCCGATCAAGGATCTAAATTTACTCCTTGACGTCAAATACCTATCAAAGCTAAAAAGAGCTATCTACTCGGGCGTGACGGACATATCCGGCTACGAGACGCAGACCGTGTCTAGAACGCTAGTGGATCTTGGGGCGAAGTATAAATTTAAAGGCGGATTTTCGGTCTCTGCGGGAGTTAAAAATTTATTCAACAAAAAATATAACGCCTATCAAAGCGTGCTAGAGGACATATATGAGCCCGCCGATGAGAGAAACTACTACGTAGAGTTTAAGTATGCCTACTAAAAACGGAGTTACGGCGGTTTTGGCGGCGCTTACGGCGCTGCTTTTTATATTTTCGCTTAGTCTTGGCGGAGCCGATATCTCGTGGCAAGATATAATCAAATTTGCAAGCGGCGGCGAGATAGACGAGATAAAGGAAACGATCCTGCTTGAGATTCGCTTGCCGCGCGTCATAATGGCCTTTTTAATCGGCATGCTTCTAGCAAGCTCTGGCGTCGTCGTGCAAAGCGTGTTTTTAAACCCGCTAGCAGACCCCTACATCATCGGCATCGCCTCCGCCGCGACCTTTGGCGCCGTGGCGGCTTATCTTTTAAAGCTGCCCGATTTTTACTACGGAGTGTTTGCCTTTTTTAGCGCGGCGATACTTTCGGTACTGATCTTTAAACTCTCAAAAAAAGGCAAATCCATCGCCACGCTTCTTATCATCGGTATCGCGTTTTCGTCGTTTTTGGGCGCATTTACGAGCTTTGCTACCTACCTCATCGGCGAGGATAGTTTTAAGATAGTAGCGTGGATGATGGGCTACGTAGGCTCTGCCAACTGGGAAAAGATCGCCTACATCAGCGTTCCTCTCGTGCTATCTATGGCGTATTTTTACTTTAAGCGTTTTGAGCTAAACGTCATCCTAAGCGGCGACGAAGAGGCTCAAAGCCTAGGCGTGGACGTCGAAAAGATGAAAAAACGCCTGCTCATCGTTTCATCTTTAGCCGTGGCGTTTTCGGTCGCGTTTACGGGCATGATAGGCTTTGTGGGGCTCATCATCCCGCATACGCTACGCATGATACTAAAAACCTCGAGCAACATCGTTTTGATACCCATTAGCGCCTTTGCGGGCGGGTTTTTCCTGCTAGCCTGCGACACGATAGGCAAAAGCGTCCTAAGCCCGACCGAGGTGCCTATAGGCGTAGTTACGGCGTTTTTCGGCGCTCCGTTTTTTCTATTTTTAGCTATCCGTTCAAGCAGGAGCATATAAGGTGAAAGTAGAAAAACTATGCTTTAGCTACGGCAAAAAAGAGATACTAAAAAACGTAAATTTAAGCCTCAAAAACGGTCGGTTCGTAGGGATTTTGGGCCCAAACGGCTGCGGCAAATCCACTCTTTTAAAAAATATCCTAAGAATTTTATCGCCAAATAGCGGCGTAATAACCCTAGAAAACAAAAAGCTGGAGGATTATTCGCTAAAAGAGCTGGCTAAAATTTTAGGCTTCGTGCCGCAAAAAACGGTTTTAAGCATGCCTCTAACGGTCGAGGATATAGTGCTAACGGGGCGCTTTTGCCATCTAAAAAGCCAGTTTAGCGGATACGACGCAAACGACGTAGCAAAAACCTACGAGATCATGCGCCTGCTTGACGTAGAGCGGTTTGCCAAACGTAGCGCCCACTCTTTAAGCGGCGGCGAATTTCAGCGAGTGCTGCTTGCTAGAGCGCTAGTTAGCGAGCCAAAGATTTTGCTTCTTGACGAGCCTACGAGCGCGCTGGATCTAAACTACGGAGTTCAGATGCTAAAGATCTGCGAAAATTTGACCGCGGAGCTAAATTTACTCTCCGTAGCCGTGCTGCACGATCTAAATTTAGCCGCTATGTTTTGCGACGAGCTCGTGATGCTAAAAGACGGCGAGATACGCTACGCAGGCACGGCAAAGCAGCTTTATACGAAAGAAATTTTGCATGAAATTTACGGGCTAAACTGCGAAATTTTAGAACACGACGGCATGCCGTTCGTAGTGCCCGTAAAGCGATAAATTTATAAATCAAAATTTGAAAGGATTTTCTATGAAAAAAGTCGCGGCATTTTTACTTGCCATTAGTTGTCTTTTGACGAATCTAACCGCAAATTCGCCCAAAAAGCTAGTCGTGCTAGACCCTTCGGTCGTCGAGATAGTCTATATGCTAGGCGCGCAGGATCAGCTAGCGGCCATCGCTACGCTTCAGTTTTCTAAAATTTGGCCCGAGGATCAAACCGTAAAGCTAAAAAGCGTGGGCACATACACGAAGCCAAATATCGAGCAGATCGTCGAGCTAAAGCCTGATCTCGTCGTCACCAGCTTTCACTCGGCAAACGTAAACGAGAGCCTTGCTAAATTTAACCTAAAAACCCTCACGCTAAAAGCCGATAGCGTCGGCGATATCTACAAAAATATCGAAGAAATCGGCAAAGTAACGGGCAAAGAACAAAAAGCGAGCGAAGTCGTAAGCGAGATAAAATCCAAAATCGACTCTTTTGCAAACAGCGAGGTAAAGGGCAAAAAGATACTAGCGGTATTTTCCTCGACGCCGCTTACGGGCTTTAGCTCAAAGACGCTACCGGGCGATATCTTTACCAAACTTGGACTAAAAAACATCGCCGATAATGTAGAGGGCTCGACTCCGATCGTCTCGACCGAGTTTATCTTATCGCAAAATCCCGACTACATCGTCGTTATCGGCGGCATGGGCGGCGACGGCGACAATTTCCTAAAACAAAATCCTGTGCTTAAAAAAACGACCGCCGCAAAAAACGGTAAAGTACTCACCGTGCCATCCTCGCTGCTGCTTAGAGGAACGCCTCGCATAGGCGAAGCCGTAGATAAATTTTACGAGATGCTAAGCAAATAATGCGCTATTTTCTAGTCTCGCTCGTCTTAAATTTAGCTCTACTTTTTTTGCCGTTAAACTCGCGCCCAATAGAGAGCGCAAAGCCGCAAGAAACGATAAAGATCAAGCTAAATTTGACGCAAGAAGAGCCTAGTAAAGAGACTAGAGAGTATGTGCCGCCTCAAAGCGCAGAGCCATTTGAAAGGCCGCAAGAAACGCAACCGCAGCCGGTCAAATTTGAGCCCGAGCCCGAGCCCGAAATTTCACGACCCGAGCCAAAGCAGGTAGAGAGCGAATCTATAAAACCCAAGGAGGAGAAAAAGCAACCGCCAAAACCGAAAATAAAAAAACAAATCTCGCCAAAGCCCGCGCAAGCGGTAAAAGACGAGCCTAAATTTGAACCAGCACCAGCACCCGCGCCGAGTCAAATTTTGCCCGCCGAGCAAAGCTCGCTGCCTAGCTCAAATTTAACTCCCGCAAAGCAGCCCGCCGCGCAAAATAGCGGCGAAGCAAAAGAGCAAAACGCGTGCAAAGAGGGCGTCGGCTTTACCGTGGCGCGCGAGCCGGAGGCCAAATATCCCAAAAAAGCGATCATGCTGCGGCTAAGCGGGACGTTTAAGGTCGAGGTCGATTTTAAATTTGACGGGCAGATACAAATCGTCGCCGTGCGCGGGAAAAATAAAATCTTTAACGACGAGGCGGCGAAAATAACAAAGGAGTTAGAAATTAAAGCGTTAAAAAATATATCGCACTGTATAATTACCAAACCTTACGAGTTCAAAACGGAGGAATAGATGTTTGAAACCAGACAAAAGGGGCACGCAGGACCGACGCGTCCCAAAAAAATAAAAATGGCGACTAACGCCGAGGTCGAGAAATTTCTAAACGAGGAGCTGCCCGCGCAAAAAGACGGCGTGATCTATATCCACGTGCCTTTTTGCGATAATATCTGCTCGTTTTGCTCGATGAACCGCACGAAGCTAGAGGACGAGCTAGATAGCTACTCACAGTATCTGCTGGGCGAGATCGAGAAATACGGCAAATTTCCGTATCTGCAAGCTAAAAATATCCGCAGCGTCTATTTTGGCGGCGGAACCCCTACGATACTAAAAGAAAAACACCTTGAGCCCATTATCGCGGCTCTGCGCTCGAGCTTTAATATCGCCGAGGACTGCGAATTTAGTCTAGAGAGCACGCTGCATAATCTAAATTTAAGCAAAGTGCGCCTGCTAGAAAGCCTAGGCGTAAACCGCTTTAGCATCGGCGTGCAGACGTTTTCGGACAAAGGCCGCAAACTGCTAAACCGCGTCCACGACAAAAAAGGCGCGATAGAGCATCTAAAAATGATCAGGCAAAATTTTAGCGGCATGGTTTGTACGGACGTTATCTTTAACTACCCGGATCAAACGATAGACGAGGTGCTAGAAGACGCGCGCCTAGTCGATGAGCTAGAGATCGACAGCACGAGCTTTTATTCGCTTCAGCTTTTTGAGAAATCAGAGCTCGCAAAGACGGTCTCGCAGGACTACTACGACGTAAACTACGAGCATAAGCTACACAACGCTTTCTTTGAAAAGCTACTGGGCACGGGCAACTACGAGGTGCTAGAGCATACTAAATTTAACCGCATCGGCCGCGACCGCTATCAGTATATCCGCCTAAGCCACCAAGGCGCCGATATCCTGCCGCTAGGTAGAGGCTCGGGCGGAAAGCTGGGCTACTACGACATCTATAACGCAAAAGAAAAAATGCGTATGATAAACAAAGTAGACGATAAACAGCGCGCCGAGGGACGGCTAAAAAGCCTCTTTATGTACCCAAAAATCGACCTCGCGCAGGTAAAAAGCTTCGTTAGCAACGAGACGTTTAGTGCGCTAATGGAGTTTTTCAAAAAATGCGAAAGCAAAGGCTATATGCACATAGAAAACGGCTTTTTAAACTACACGACGGACGGCGTATTTTGGGGTATGTCGATCGGCACCGAAGTAGCAAATATCTCACAAAAGGACTTTGAATGAAAAAAATAGTTATCTACACGAGCGCGACTGGAAATACCGAGAAAGTCGGTCTTGCCATCGCAAACGAGCTTGGCTGCGAGGCGGTCAAATTTACCGAGGATCTACACCTAAATTTGGACGGTTACGACTTTATCGCGCTTGGATTTTACGTCGATAAGGGCGACGCGGAGCCTAAATTTAAACGCTTTTTACGCGAGATAAAGGGCAAAAAAACGGGCGTATTTATGACGCTTGGCATGGATCCCGAGCACGAGCACGCGATGAACTGCCTAGAAAAGGCAAAAGTCGTGCTACGCGAGGGCGAAAATGAAATTTTACGCGAGTTTTACTGTCAAGGCGCGATCGATCCGAAAGTCATCGAGCAGCTACGCAAAATGGGCGAAGCAGCTCCTAACGACCCGCGCTACGCCGTAACTCCGGAGCGCGAAGCCAGATGGGCAAGAGCCGCAACTCACCCCGACGCAAACGACCTAGAAAATGCGAAGGCTGCGTTTAGAGGGATATAAATTTGACGCCCTCCAGCGGTCAAATTTGCTAGATAAATTCGGCGCATTTTAAACTCATAAATTTGCACCCTATTTTTAGCTTGATTTTAAATTTTACTCACCCAGACTCGTATCTTGAAAGAGCAAATTTGGTTTTTAAATTTGATGGAGTTAAATTTCACATTTTCAAGACTCGGGTCTCGGCCGGCAAAATTTAAATTTAGTCAAATTTGACCGCTCAAAACCGCCCCCAATACTCCAAATAAGCCAAAACTCGCTATAATCTCCTAAAAAATCAAAAGGAAAATTATGATACAAACTTGTTTATTTCCGGCTGCGGGCTACGGCACGAGATTTTTGCCTGCGACCAAATCGCTGCCAAAAGAGATGCTGCCGATCCTCACAAAACCGCTGATCCACTACGGCGTGGACGAGGCGCTAGAGGCCGGCATGAAAAACATGGCGTTTATCACGGGTCGCGGCAAACGCGCGCTGGAGGATTATTTTGATATCAGCTACGAGCTAGAGCATCAGATATCAGGCACGAACAAAGAACACCTGCTCGTCGATATCCGCGAACTGATGGCGCGCTGCACGTTTTCATTCACGCGTCAAGAGAGTATGAGGGGCCTAGGCAACGCCATCCACACGGGCAAAGTCCTCGTGCGAGACGAGCCTTTTGGCGTGGTGCTGGCCGATGACCTGTGCATCAACGAAGAGGGCGAAGGCGTGCTATCTCAAATGGTAAAAATCTACGAGAAGTACCGCTGCAGCATCGTCGCCGTGATGGAAGTACCGATCGAGCAGAGCAAAAACTACGGCATCGTCACGGGCCGCGCGATCGAGGACGATCTGCTGATGGTTAGCGACATGGTCGAAAAACCAGACCCCAAAGAAGCTCCGAGCAACCTAGCAGTCATCGGCCGCTACATCCTGACGCCCGATATTTTCACGATCCTAGAGCGCACCAAGCCCGGCAAGAACGGCGAAGTGCAGATCACCGACGCGCTAAAAGAGCAAGCCAAAGACGGCATGGTGTTAGCATATAAATTTAAAGGCAAGCGCTTTGACTGCGGTAGCGTCGAGGGCTTCGTGCAGGCGACCAATTTCTTCTACGAGCTAGGCAAAAATGCTAAAAAATGAGCTATTTTTCGAGCGTACGCCGCTAAGCGCGATCGGCTCCTACGCCAAACGCATGAACGACGAGCTAAAAGGCGGCGAGATCGGCTACTATCACCTGCCCGAAATCGGCGCAAATTTACTAAGCGAAATCGCCGAGTTTGAAACGACGCTCGCGCACGTAAAAAGCGTAGTGCTAGTAGGTATCGGCGGTAGCAGCCTAGGCGTCAAGGCGCTAAAAACGATGCTTTCAAGCGCAAAAAGGAGCCGCGAGCGAGAGCTTTATTTTCTCGATAACGTAGACGCCTTTAGCTTTGAGAGCGTTTGCAAAAGCATCAAATTTGACGAAACGCTTTTTATCATCTCGTCAAAATCAGGCACCACGATCGAGACGATCACGCTATTTAAGTGCATTTTAGAGCGCTTTAAGCCCTCAAATTTGAGCGCAAATTTTATCGTCATCACCGACCCCGCCTCGCCGCTAGAGACCTACGCCAAGCAAAACGGTATCAAATTTTTTAATATCCCTAAAAACGTCGGCGGCAGATTTAGCGTGCTTAGCGCGATCGGACTCGTGCCGCTAATGCTATGCGGATACGACGCGGCGGCGCTGCTAGAAGGCGCGCGGGCGTGTAAAAAGCGATTTTTAGAGGACGGCGACGATACGCTACTACAAAAAGCCTATCACTACGCGACGCACAAAAACGCCAAGATCAACGTGATATTTAGCTACGGCGATAGGTTTTTGGAGTTTAACGACTGGTACGTACAGCTGTGGGCGGAGAGCCTGGGCAAGAAAAAGGGCTACAAACGCTACGGACTCACGCCCGTCGGACTCATCGGCTCGCGCGATCAGCACAGCTTTTTGCAGCTCATCATGGACGGTGTGAAGGACAAAACGGTAAGCTTCATCAAGGTAGCCGCAGTTGGCGTAAACACGGCGATACCGAGCATTAGCCTAAACGGCCTTGAGGGCTGCGACTTCGTAAACGGGCTAAATTTGGGCGAGCTAATCAACGCCCAGTGTAGCGCCACCATGCATGCGCTCGTGCAAGAAGGCATCAGCGTAGACGTCATCGAGCTTGAGCGGCTAGATGAGGCGAGCGCGGGATTTTTGATTTATTATTTCGAGCTTCTTACGTCGGCTACCGGCATAATGCTAGGCATAAACACCTACGATCAGCCGGGCGTCGAGGTCGGCAAACGCATACTAAAGACGATGCTAACGGCCGGAAAATAAAGGCTGCGGCGTAAATTTACGCAGATTTTGCTTTGCGAAGACGTATGCAAACAAAGCACCGTTAGTCTAGCAATTTTTTGAGCTGTCGGCTCAAATTTGCGGTATCGTCGGCAAATTTGAGTTTAAGTTTGCTGTGGCTTTGTTTTGACAAATTTTAGGCGGAAATTTAATGCGCATCCACCAATACCGGCAAACAAGCGAATAATCTCCGCTGCCCTATACGCTTTTGATTCGTTTTTGCAGTGCTGATAACTCGAGGCGTAAATTTGGCGCGACATTGCGCGATCTTTAGCCTTCGCTAAAGTCGTGCGAATAAAATTTATCAGTAAATTTGCTAGATTTTACTTTTTCGATACCGCTGGTTTGATCATAAATATTATTTGGCAAACGCATTTATAGACGAATTTAACAGCTTCTACCATATATCATCCTATAATTTGCAATAAAAATTTCTAAACTTTTACCCTCTAATCACCAAAACCTCCTCTCTAGATATTTTGGCATATTTAGTGAAATTTAAAAACCAACCAAAGAACATGCCCCTATTCCATCCAGAAAGATTTTTATGCCCCGTAGCAATCTTTATCAACACTTGACGAAGTAATGTATTCTAAATCCTCAAAAACTCTTCACAAACAATAATTTTTATTATTTGCAAATTATTTTTCTTTAAGTTTTTTGTGCTATAATTTCACCATAAATCAAATCAAAGGAGACAAAATGTCAAAAGTTGTTACCCAATTAAATCAAATTCAGGCCGACGCTCACGCGTTATTCGTTAAATTTCACGACTACCACTGGTATGTAAAAGGTATTCAGTTCTTTAGCGTACACGAATACACCGAAAAAGCTTATGAGGATATGGCAGAGATATTCGACGATGTCGCTGAGCGCGCTATACAGCTAGGCGGCAGAGCTATAACAAAGATGGAAGAGCTAAACAAACTAGCGCATCCAAAAACCGATAATAAGGATAGTTACACTCCAACCGAGGTCCTAAAAGGTGTTTTAGCTGAGTACGAGCATCTTTTGGGCGAGTTTAGAAAGCTTGAAGAAGTAGCCGACGAAGCAAAAGACAGCACAACTGTAGCTATGGCGCAAGATAAAATCGCAAAATACGAAAAAGCTATTTGGATGCTAAAAGCTACTTTAGCTTAATTTTTGGGGCGCAAGCCCCTCTCTTCTTTTTTATTCTTTTCTTTCAAATTTTAATCTCTACAAATTTTGGTATTTTTAAAAAATTAGCAAAATTATCAATATGTAAAAATTAAATCAAATTTAGGCCATAGAAAGAGTCAAATTTGGATAAATTGAAATACGGACATTTGCACTTAGTGCCACAAAAAAATGGAAATCCAAAACTACTTTGAAGAATACAATAATAAGCGTGCAGAAAATTATAAAAAGAAGAATATCTCGGGACAAGCCCGAGATATTTAAAATTAGAATGTGTATTTAGCTTGGAATCTTAGCTGTTTTGTCTTGTCTTTTGAAGCGTCTTGGTGCTTGTTAACCTCATACGCATAGAAGCTTGAGAACTGAAGCTTAGCACTGTAATCATAAGTTAGTCTGGCTACATACTCTTGATATTTCTCTTTATCACCCGAAGCAAGCTTAACTTTACCGTTAGAGTAATCGCCGCCCACTCTAAATTTCTCAGCAAAAGTATATCCAGCTTTTAAGAACCAGAAATTTGCTTTACCCTCAAGAGCAGTATAGTCAAGAGCAGATTTTATCTCACCTACATCTATAAATGAACCTTGATCCTCCAGGCTTACAAAACCTTTAGCTTTGTCGTGAACCTTGTAGCCTATATAACCTGCAGCTACATCAGCGCCAAATACTTTCGTACCCAGCTCTGTTGCATAAAAGTCTGTATCTTTGTAGTCTGTACCAACATTACTATCTATATCAGCATGTGCATATTGAACTTGAGCACCGATATTTACATCATCAGTAACATTAAGGCTAAAGTTTACGTCACCTACCATGAGGTTAACAGAATCAACTAAAGATGCGTACCATAATTGAAAGCTTACCGGATCATAAGAACCGATAGCAGCTACTGCGTAAAGGTTATTATTGAAAATTCCAGGAAGGAAGCCATAGATATTACCATCACTTTCGCTATTGTTTTCTAACGCATCAAATGCAAGTGCTGTTAGTGTTAAACCAGTAATATCTTGGTTTTCAACCCTAAGACCTGTACCAACAGCATCATCGGTAAAGAATGAGCCGATCTCTTGTTTACCTGCAGTTATTGTAGTGTTACCTGTTTTGTATCCTAAATAAAATTCTTTTACATTGAATGGGCTAGTGGTGTTAGTATTGTCCGCTCTATTGTCGGCACCGAAAGCGGAGCTATCTGATGAATTATACCTAAGAGTCAAAACGCCAAAGAAATTGTCATCAAGAGCAGCTTTAAAAGAAAATTCTGATTTAAATTGATGATGTGCAACAGTATTGTCTTTTTGCCCAGCACTATCTTTGACAGCAATATTATTATATCTATATCTAGCATATCCTGATAGATCTACATTTTTAATAGCTTCTTCAAGCGGTGTAGCGCTCGCTACAGTTGAGAAAGCACCTAGTGCAACCAAAGCTGCTAATGAAATTTTAGCAATTTTCATTATTTTCTCCTTAAGAAAGATTAAATATTTTAGAATACTAGCATAATATAACCTTTGGTAAGCTTAAAAATTTAGCTTTTGGGCGAATTATTACCAAGCATTTACCAAAATATAATATAGGGATCAAATTTGTAGCAAAATTTTAGAATGCCGAGTTAAATCAACTCGGCAAATTTCTATTTTAAGTAGCTTCCCTGTGTAGGGGTAGTGGAGACGTCAGTATTTTCCTGTGTGCCATCCTTATACAATAAAGCGTCCTTGCCTTTTAAAAAAGCAATGATAGCCCCAAGATCCTTATATGTAGTTTTTGCAGCAACGGTTTTCATTAAATTTCTCATGTTTCCACCATAATCAGAATCGTTTAGATAGCCCGAAAAAGCAGCCTCTATATCCTCCGCACTTATTTTGGTTAACTTTTCAGAAGTGCCATAAGCTCTTTTATTTCCGTCTTCGCCGTGGCAAGATGCGCAGTTTTTGGCATATAGCTCGCGACCTTTTTCTACACTATATTTTCTTTTACCATCTACGCCGATATTTAAAAACTTACCGCTGCTATCAGTTTCGGGTGCTTTTTCATAAACATTTATACTTATATTTTCGTCTTTAGAATATTTTTCTACCAAGCTTTTTAGCTCTTTTGCAAATTCGCCTTTTGCCTCAAATATATAGCTCGGCTCATCAGCAGCATTTAAAGAAAAAGTAAAAAGACACGCTAAAAGCGAAAAACGCATAAATTTCATAAAAAACCTTTTTGATAAATTTAAAAATCCCAAGCAAATGGAAATTTGCCTGGGATTATAGCATAAAACGAGCTTTTTTGATTAGAAGCTGTATTTAGCTTCAAATCTTATACGATCGTGTTTATTTTTGTTATTTCCGTCTTTTTCTTTAGCTGCCGCATAGAATGTAGAGAAGTTAAGTTTTTTGCTGTAAGCGTAGCTACCACCCGCATTCCACTCGTTTCTATCAACTCTTTTTAGGTATTTATAACTATAGCCTTTGCCATCGATATAGTTAGCATACAAGCCAAATTTGTCAAATTTGTATGATGCGCCAACAAACCAATAGTCGTTTTTATCTTGAATATTGTTGTAGTATTGAGCACCACCATTCATTACAGAGTTAAGAAGTTTACCTGGGTTAATTAGCTTGGCATTATCTTCGACTGTTACGAAAGATTTTTTATTGTCATCAGCCTTATAGTAAATATAACCTGCATTTAGGCCAACTCCAAAAAATCCTACATCGCCCTTAGCTGCAAAGAAATTTGCATCGCCAAAGTTATTATCGTCTGATTCGTTATGGACGTATTGCGCTTGTAATCCCAATTTTACAGCCTCTAAGTCAAATTTTAAAGCCGCATCTGCTGCAAATAGGTTTGCAGTATCCTCAAGATACGCCCACCAAGCTTTGAAATTTAGAGGATCATAGCTTCCCATTGCGCCTACACCATAATAGTTAAGGCTTTTTGAGCCTGCCAATCCTGATAGTAGTTTACCGTCGTAATCAATATTGTCGGTTTCAAGAGCGTCGAATGCAACACCGACCAAAGTAAGGCCTGAGATATCGGTATTCTGCACTCTTAGACCGGTTCCAACCAAGTCATCGTCAAAATATGTTTTGGCAAATTGTTTACCGGCTGTTATTGTGGTATTACCTACGTTATAGCCAAGATAAAATTCTCTTACGCCAAATGAGCTTGTTGTATTTGTCGTATCAGTGTTGTGACCAGAACCGTCGTTTGCAGAGTATCTTAAGCCCAACACACCAAAAAAGTTATCGTCAAGAGCGGCCTTAAAAGTACCCACAAATCTAAAGTTGTGAGCTGCTTTTGTCTCTTTTGCATCATTTACTTTTAGCTTATTGCCCGTATATCGATATCTAGCAAATCCTGAAAAATCTACGTCTTTAATAGCTTCTTCAAGCGGAGTAGCATTTAAAGTAGAGAAAGCGCCTAGCGCAACCAAAGCAGCTAAAGAAATTTTAGCAAGTTTCATAAGTTCTCCTTTATAAAAGTTTTATAGGCATAATTCTAGCACAAAAGCGGCTGCAGTAAGCTTAATAGGAAAATTTAACATAAATAATGGCAAAACTTGTATATATCAGGATTTTTGAGGTTATTTTTGATACTTGATATTACCAAAATGCAAATACTATCAGCAAAGCTTAAATACAAAAACTAAATTTTAATGATTTTTATGAGAAAAAAGATAAAAAAGGGGACGCACATCCCCTTCTTAAAAGGAGTTCTAACTTTGATTGCTTGTAAGAATTATAAAATATTTCGGTAAATCAACGGCTAATCAAAGCTGATATTTTCACTTTTCGGAACGTCGATTAGGATTTTTTTATTGCTTTCTTCTTGCTGCGGGCTTTTTGCAGGACTTGGACTTTTAATTTTTGGCGTTTTCTTTACTTTGTGCGTAACGTGATGCGTTCCGCTTTTTATGAGTAGCATCTCGGTAACGAATCCACCCGAAACTCTTGCATAGACGGTATCTCCGCTAGAAAAGTAAAATTTATCCGCACAGTATTTGCCGCTAGGCAGTTTGCCGTTTAATACGTCGATTGATTTTATATCGTAGCAGTATCTGCCGCCGTCATAGGTCACACTTGATATCACGCCGCGTAAAGAGCCTTTAACTGGCGCAGGTTTTTGTACGACTGGTTTTTGAACGATTTTTGGCGCCGGTTTTTTCTCAAAAAATGCGCAACCGCTAAAAACCAGCAAAACGGCGGCTAAATTTAAAAACTTAAGCCTGAACACTAAGGACGTTCCCACCGAGTTCGGCTATTCTTTTATCTACCGCTTGCGTCGCTTTTTCTATCGTTTTTTGCGAAATTTCAGGCAGTTTACCGCCCCAAATTTTCTCAGCCTCTTTAAAGCCCCTCAGCATACCTTCTTTTCCGGCTTCGAGCTTTTGCAGGTCGTCTCCTGCAGCGCTAATAATAAAATTTGAAATCCTATCAGCAGTGTTTGCGATACCGAAAAATCCATTCTCGCTCACTAGATCACTGGCTTCGCTTTGGCTTAGTTGCGTTATAGGCTTGCCCTCGTAGCCGATAGATTTAAAATCGACGCCGGACAAGATATCGTTTAGAGAATTTATGCTTTTGTTTTGAGCGCCGAAAATGTCGCTAAATTTTGCAGAGCCATTAAAGGCCGAAACTTGAGATAAGAAATTTGAACTCGAATTTGAGTCCGCTCTAGCCTGAAAATGCGACAAATAGCTATTTGTTAGCTGCTTTGCATCGATATTTGCGTAGGCTTCTTGCATCCTTTTTATATTTTCATTTTGATCTACGCTTGCCGTGTTTTGGACGTTTTGCACGTCATAGCGAAGTTGCAGGATGTAGGGATTTTGGCTTAAACCGTTGATGCTTTGCATTTTTTATCCTTTAAATTTTATCCATATTATATATCGTCAAATTTAGGATAAAGTTAACGGGTAAAAATTTATTTTACCCTATCGCCGACGTGGCCGTTGTATACAATGTCCTTGGCATCGATGTTTTCGTCGAGTAAAATTTCGCTTATCTTGCCGCTTTTTTTAATGCTTTCGATATCTTGTTGCAAATCCTCTTGATAGCTGTATATCATCGCGGCTCCCGAGACGCCCTCTACGCCCTCTAGCGCCTTAAAGAGCTCTATCTCGCCGTCTAAATTTTCCGCGCTCATCACGACTACGATCTTGCCGTCTTGCGCGGCGATGACCTCGCAGCCTTTTACTTGTTCGATTCTTTTGGCTACCTCGGCGGCTTCGTTTCCGTCTTTGGTATATACTATCGCACTTGATATGTTCATTTTACGCTCCAAAATTTAACCTCTTTTTCGTACGCGACGCTGATTAGCCTGCCGTTATCGGAGAGATAAATTTCATTTAAAATTTGCTGTCCGGTTTTTACGGTCGCGAGTTTTGTTTTGCTTGCGATGTCGTAGACCAGGATATCGCTCTCTTCGCCGTTCATATACGCTAGCGTTTTGGCATCGTCGCTAAGCCCAGTCGCATAAACGATAAAATCGGACTTAAAATAGCTCATCGAGCCGTTAAAAACGCCTGCTTGTTTGTCGATGCAGCCCACGGCTACGACGTCATTTTTGTAGTCGATATCGTACATGTTGTCTTTAAAGAAATTTAGCGTTTGCTCGGTTTGGCGAGTTTTTAGATTATAGATATAAATCACGCCGCTTTCGGCTCCGATAGCGATTTTGTCGCGGGTTTTGTTGATTTCGAAATCAACGTAAAGCGCGATAGAAAATTTATGTTTAAAGACCGCTTTTTTACTCTCTAGGTCGATGTAGTAAATTTCATTGCCGAAATCCGACACTACCGCCGTTTTTTCATCTATGAAAAAGGCTTTTTTGGCGGATTTGTTGGCTAGGTGCATATTGCTAACCTCGCTCCAGCCGTCATTTTCTTTTCTAAAAACGTACAAATAGCGTTCGTTGTAGTCCATCTCGGTTAGAACTAAAAGCATATCGCCCAGGCGGTCGATGCTAAAAATTTTTGCTGGCTCTTCGTCGCTAAAGTGCGTTTTGACCGTGCGAAATTTGATCGGTTCTAAAAATTTATCCGCCTTTATGTCATAGATATCAAGCTCGCTACCGTCCGTGCCTAGATATAAAATTTCATCTATCAAATTTGAGCTTATCACGTTTGCGCCCGCTTTTATGACCTTGTCCGCTTGCGAGATCTCAAGCGGTGCCGCCGCTAAATTTGCGGTCAAATTTAAGCAAAAAATCGCCGTAAAAAATAAAATAAATTTTCTCATAACGCCTCCATTTTGATACTATTCGCGAAGCAAACTTCCATACATTGCGCACAGCCCGTGCATTTTTGATTTACGCTTGGGCGAAAAACGCCTAAAAAATCGATCGCTCTAAATTTGCAAACGTCCTGGCAACTACAGCAAATCGTGCCGTTCCACGCAAGACAGCTATGCACGTCGATAAAAATTTTAGCTTCTATAATAGCCGCGAATTTTAAATTTAAAACCTCTCGTCCCGCCTCCTCGCAAGCAATCGCGCACTCTTTACAAAAGTTGCAACCCAAGGACTTAAATTTAAAATTTACTCTCTCGTTTTCAAAACTCAAAAGTTCTCTATGACAAGCGCTAACGCAAGGCGCTTCGCAATCAGCGCAGTTAAATTCGCCGCAAAAATAAGGCGGCGCGATAAATTTTTGAGCGGTTTTGCCGCCCAAAAATTTAGTAAATAGTTCGCGTCTGGATACGCTCACCTAACGCCTTCGTTTAGTATATCTAGAAGGTTTGATCGGTGTTGCGCGTCTTGCTGACGGCTAAAGTCAGGCTTAAAGTTGTTTTTCACGCGCGGTTTTACTTTGGCTTGCGGAACGTGGCAAGTCGTGCAGTCGTAGCGGTCTTGGCTTAGCTCGCCGCCTTTGTCTTTGTTAAACCTCATGCTGTAAAGGTGAGATTTAGGGATCGGCGTAGCGCCTACGTCTTTCGCGACTTCAGGCATATGGCACGTAACGCACATATTGTTGTCTTTCGTGATAGGAAGCAGATCCGCGATATCGTGCGGGATTAGCGGAGGCGCGTTCTCGAAAGAGCGCTCGTATTTTTGCGCTTCGCCCGGCATCGGGCTAGTCCAGTTAATATCCGCTAAAGTCACGTTCTCGTCAGTAACTTCGGCGGTTCTTAAGCCTGACACGTCGCCGACGCTAGGGTTATTGCAGCCGATGAGTAGTGCAGCGGCGCAAACGACTCCAAAAATAAGCTTATTAGCTTTCATTAATTTCTCCTTAAATTTCTTATATTAAATTTGAGCGCGTCGTCGTCGCAAACGTCGATACAGCGTCCGCAGCTAATGCACTCGCTAGATTTTATAAATCCGCTTTGCTTGCCGATGATGCCAAGCACTTGATTTTCCGGGCAGATTAGCTTGCATTTCATGCAGTTAGTGCAACTAGCCGCATCGTGCTTTACTCTGATAAGGGCAAATTTGCCGGCTATCGCGTAAAAAGCGCCCAACGGACAAAGCTTTGAGCAGACTAGTCTATCGCCGATAAACGCGTCTATCGCAAACACTCCAAACGCCACGAATAGCCACAGCGTGCCGCCGTAGATGACGCCGCGCTGAATAATGCCGATAAAACTAATGCCCTCAAACGCCGGAGCCGAAGTGACCAACGAGATAAAAAGCGTAAACCCTAAAACGTAATATCTCGCGCTTCGCGTGAAATTTACGAATTTTTTATCTTTGTCGTAGCCAAGCTTTACTCTGACCCAGCGAGCCGTTTCGGTGATGATATTTACGGGGCAAATCCAGCTACAAAAGGCTCTAGGAGCGATAAAAGCATAAAAAGCTAGTATTATCCCCGCTCCTAAAACGGCGGTAGAGCCGATAGAAAAACCCGCTAAAAACAGCTGCAAAACCGCAAACGGATCGCTAAGCGGAACGACTCCAAATAGCAAAGACGAGCTAAGATTGCCTTGTAAAATTTTAACTCCGTAATAGTTACTCGCAAAAAATAGAACCAAAATCAAAATTTGACTTATTCTTCTTAAAATCAAAAATTTCATAGCAAATCTCCGCCGTTTAGATAGTCGTTTAGCTTTTTATCATCGCCTTTAAAATCTTTCGGCGTTACGTCTTTTAGCTTTTTATCTTGCCCTTCGATCCAGCCTTCGACATATTGCTCATTGCTAGATCCCAGCCCTATTTCGCGCGGAAGTACGAAAATAGAAGCCTTAGGCGTCACGCAAACTTGCTCGCACATACCGCAGCCCGTGCAATAATCGGCATCTACGACCGGTTTAAAAAACGCATGCTTTTGCGTTCGCTCGTTGCGAACGTATTCAAGCTTTAACGCCTTGTCTATCAAAGGGCAAGCGCGGTAGCAAGCGTCGCAGCGAAGTCCCTCGTAAGCGATGCAGAAATTCGGATCCAGCACCGCGATACCCATTTGCGCTTTGTTTATATTTAGCTTGCCGTTATCCTCGCTCACTAGCTTCGTATCTAGCGCGCCGGTCGGGCAGGCGACCGTGCACGGGATATCCGGACACATATAGCAAGGGATATTTCGCGGAGTATAAAACGGAGTGCCGTAAGGCAATCCGTCGTCTAAATCCGCAAGCTTAAGCGTATCCCAAGGACAGGCTTCTACGCAAAGCCCGCAGCGTATGCACTCGCTAAGGAAATTTTTCTCCTTTAAAGCACCCGGCGGCCTGATGAGTAGAGTTTGGGCTTTAGCCGTCGTTTGCGTACTCCAGATAAAGCCGCCCGCGAGAACCAAACTAATCGCTTTTAACCCAAATTTTAAAGCCTCTCTTCTATTTTGCATTATTAAGCCTTGTAAATTTTAACCGCGCATTTTTTATAGTCGGTCTCTTTTGATAGCGGACAAGTCGCGTCAAGAGTAACTTTGTTAATAAATACGTTTTCATCAAACCACGGTACATAAATAAGACCCATAGGCGGTTTGTTTCGTCCGCGTAGATCTAGTCTTGCTTTTACCTTGCCGCGGCGAGACTCGACCCAAACTACGTCGTTATGCTGTAAATTTAGCTTCTGCGCGTCACCCTCGTGCATATAGCAAAGAGCTTCCGGAACGGCGCGGTAAAGCTCCGGAACGCGCATAGTCATCGTTCCTGAGTGCCAGTGCTCCAAAACGCGGCCCGTGCATAGCCAGTAAGGATACGTAGTATCAGGCATCTCGCAAGGATCCATATAAGGGCGGAAGAAAATTTTGGCTTTATTAGCGATAGAAAATTTCTCGTCTCCGCTAGTTACTTTGGTCAAATCGCCTTTTTGCAACTTGGCTTTTTTATTGCCGTAGAATGCAAACTGCTTGCCATCCTCGGCAAATTTCTTCGCGTACGGATCGTATTTGGCGTTAAATCTCCACTGAGTTTCTTTACCGTCTACGACAGGCCATCTTAGGCCGCGCACTTTGTGATATGTATCAAAGTCGGCTAGATCGTGTCCGTGACCCGAGCCAAATTTGCGGTAGTCTTCCCAAAGATATTTTTGAACGAAAAATCCATAGCCCTCAAACACTTTGCCGTCTGAGCCGACTACTTTTCTGCTGTCGCCAAAAACTTCGGAGTTATCGAAATCCTCCATTATCGCGTCTTTTGCAGGATAACTCTTAGCCTCTTCGTTTGCAAAAAGCACGTCAAATAGCGTATCTTCTTCGCTATAACCCATGGCTTTTGCCTCGTCTAGCACGCTTGGGAGCGTTAGCTTATCGTCCACTTTTTGTTCGCCCCAGACCTCTTTTAGCTTAAAGCGCTTAGCAAATTCCAGCATTTGCCACGTGTCGCTCATCGCTTCGCCTACCGGAAGGACTTGCTGACGCCAGTGCTGCGTTCGGCGCTCGGCATTACCGTACGCGCCCCATTTTTCGTAAATCATCGCAGTAGGCAAGATTAGATCGGCAACCTTAGCCGAGATGCCCGGATACGGGTCTGAGACGATGATAAAGTTATCCATCTCTCTAGCGGCTTTGATCCAGTGGTTTGCGTTTGCGGTGTTTTGCCACGGGTTATTTACCTGCACCCACGCCCATTTCATCTTTCCGTCTTCCATATCGCGCATCATTTTTACGTAGTGGGAAGCGACTTTTGGATTTAGCGTATTTTTAGGCAGTTTCCAAATTTTCTCGCTTATTTCGCGGTGTTCGGCGTTATCTACGACCATATCCGCAGGCAAGCGGTGAACGAAAGTACCGACCTCGCGCGCCGTTCCGCACGCGCTTGGTTGTCCGGTTAGCGAGAAAGCGCCCTCGCCCGGTTTTGCTTGTTTGCCAAGTAGCATATGCACCATATAGGCTTGCTCGTTTACCCAAGTGCCGCGTTGGTGCTGGTTAAAGCCCATCGTCCAAAAGCTCACTACTTTTCTGCCTTTTTCGATGTACCAGTCGGCTAGTTGCTTTAGTTTTTTCTTAAATTCTTCCATATCCTCGTTCGGATCGCCTTTTATTAGCGGAGCTGAGAAATCAAGCGTATAAGGCTTAAGAGCTTCTTTAAATTCCTCAAACGTGATTTGCCAGTGTTTGCCCGCGGTAGCCGTATTTTTATTTTCCATCACGTCGCCCTCTTTATAGCCTAGATAGCCCAGAGTCACGCCCTCGTTTTTGCTTAGTTTCTTATGAAGCTCCGTCTCTACGACGTCTTTTTCGTTTGAGTAGTTAGGATGATTTGGATTATTTCTAAGCCCATAACCGATATCGGCAGGTCCCGTCGCAAATACGCAGTGGCTATTTACGTAGTCCCAGTCGATGGCTTCGGGATGATTATAAACGATCTCGTGAGCGATGTAGTTCCAGATAGCGACGTCGCTTGAAGGAGCGAAAATAATCTCGGAATCGGCGATATTTGACGTTCTAGTCGAATACGTGCTTAAATTTACTACCTTTACGCGCTCGGGATTGCTTAGCTTTTTATCGCTTACGCGCGCCCAAAGTATCGGGTGCATCTCGGCCATATTAGCGCCCCAAGCCACGATAGTATCGGTTAGCTCTATGTCGTCGTAGCAGCCCGCAGGCTCGTCGATACCGAAAGTCTGCATAAATCCGACGACCGCAGACGCCATACAGTGGCGAGCATTCGGGTCTATGGAGTTGCTTCTGATGCCCGCTTTCCATAGTTTGACGGCTGCATAACCCTCTAAAATAGTGTATTGACCCGAACCAAAAACGCAGGCTGAGTGCACGCCGTTTTTAGTCATGGTTTCTTTGTATTTTTCGGCCATGATATCAAAGGCTTTTTCCCAGCTTACCGGCTTAAATTTGCCCTTTTTGTCAAATTCGCCCTTTTCGTTTACGCGCAAAAGCGGCTGAGTGATACGGTCCGCGCCGTACATGATCTTGGCGTTAAAGTAGCCCTTGATGCAGTTTAGGCCGCGGTTTACCGGCGCTTCAGGGTCGCCCTTGACGGCTACGATTTTGCCCTCTTTGGTTGCGATCATTACTCCGCAGCCCGTTCCGCAGAACCTACATGCGGCTTTATCCCAGCGCCAGCCCTTTTCGGCGGCGTTTTGCGCAGCTGCCATAGAACTAGGCAGTGCTATACCCGCGCTTGCGCAAGCAGCAGAAGCGGCGGCGCTTTTTATAAAATCTCGTCGATCCATTTTCTCTCCTCGTTTATTTTTTAAGATAGTTCTTAAAAATCAGGCGGATATTAACCGTTACAACCTAAATTTAAGTTGATTAAAAATAACTAATTCTTTAGCAATATTTGGTATTCAAATTAAGACGAAAATTATCCTTATTTCGCCTATTTTAAGGCTAGCTCACAAAACTGCGGATAAATATAAAATTTTATATTTACAAAACTTGATATGCTTTTTGATAACAAAACCCATAATATCTCAGAAACTTTTTTTAAAATATAAATTTAACGTGTAAATCCGTAACAATTTTAAGACATAAATATAAATTTTTATATCTAAGTTCAAAACTACTGCATATTTTTAATTTTAAGCCTTAAAAACGGCTAAATTTAGGCTAAATTATCAAAGGTATAAAATTTATTAAAATTCAAGACCGTAAAACTCGCAAATTTGAAATTTGATCAAATTTGAGCTATATATTTAAGTTTTATTTTTAATTTTTAAAATATAAATATAAATTAAATTTTGCCTTTGATATTTTTCGTTTTTGGCGATACCCGCATCTTTAAAGCACGATTTCAAAAAACGCGGTGTATAATTCGGTCAAATTTAGCCAAGGAAAAAACATGCCGCGACCGACGAATAAAATAGACCTACTAAACGCTTCGGAGGCAAATTTTAAAAAACTTTTGTCGCTAGTTGAGAGCATGAGCGAGGCGCAGCAAGAGGCTAAATTTGACTTCGAGGATAGAGATAAATGCGTCCGTGACGTGCTCGCGCACCTTTACGAGTGGCACTTGCTTTTGATAAATTTTATCCAAAAGAATTTAAGCGGCGAGCGGACTGCGTTTTTACCCGAGCCTTATAACTGGAAAACATACCCGCAGATGAACGCGCAAATTTGGCGTAAGCACCAAGATACGCCGCTTTGTGAGGCTAAAGCGCTACTAGCGCAAACTCACGAAAAAGCAATGGCGCTTACGGCAAATTTTAGCGACGAGGAGCTTTTTGCGCGCGGGCATTTTGATTTCACCGGCAATCTAAATCTCGCCTCCTACGTCACCGGCAGTACCTCATCGCACTACGACTGGGCGATAAAAAAGATAAGAAAACACAAAAGAAGTCTAAAATCCGGCTCGTGATTTGCCGCTTTAGGGGTCAAATTTGATTACCCAGTCAGTAAACTGCAAAATTTGCCATAAAAGTCAAATTTGCGTACTTCAAATTTACGGCTTACATCAAATTTATACGGGTTTTACGAGGCTAAATTTACGCCTCAAACGCAAAAAATAAAATAAAAAAGAAGTAGCGGACGCGTCAAATTTGCGTCCGCGTGGCTAAAAGCTAGTTTAGAAGGTTAAATTTGTATCCGAGTTGTAGCCAAAGCTCGTTGTTGTCGGTCTTTCTAACGGCTCCTCTGGTATCAAAGTTCTTTCTTTCAAGAGCCGTGTAGGTGACGCTTGCGCTTAGCCCCTTGACCCACGGCATATCGTAGCTAGCCTGCGCCGCCCAGCCTTGGACGTTCATATGCGTGTTAGCCGCAGTCGGACCGGCGTTGCGGTGAGGGGCGTCTTGTCTGCCTTTTACTAGATGTAGTTTTGCTTTTAAGCCCTCGGCGCCCGCGTCTTTAAAGTCGTACTCAAACAAAAGCTTATGCGTATTCATACCCGCATAGCCCGTAAACACGAAAGGCCCGCGGATAGGAAGCAGCGTGTATGAGCCCGGGCCGTTACCTAGACCAAACGCCAAAGCGTCGTTGTCGCCGACGGTCGTATAGGCGTAAGAGGCGCTAAAGCCAACAAAATCATAAATCCCAGCCCTTAGGCCGATCATATTTCCGTCGTAGTTTAGATCCTCCAGCCCTCTTGTGGTGCGAGAGCCCTTGTACATCGCGTCAAAACCGAGCTTAAAGTCGCCTACCGGTACTTTATAGTTAGCCTCGGCTAGGTAGAAGTTGATGTCGCCTTGCAGCGCGCCGCGCCTAAGGTCGGTCACTCTAGCGTATGCGCCGGTTAGTTTTAGATTCGGGATGCCTTGATTTATGACCGCGCCGGTAAAGATATTGTCAAACTCATACGCCACGGGTCCCATGCCGCCCACTACGACTCTATCTTTAAAGTGCGGAGCGCGCCCCTCTTTGCCGCCTGCTACGACGGCGCTTCTGCCTTGAAATTTATAATACCAGCCTCCGATCAATGCGGTGTTTGGTATGTCTTTATTTACGATCGTTAGACCCTCAAACGCCTCTTTAAACGCGCGCGTCGGATTGCCCGCTACTAGCGGAGTGTTTACGTATTGACGGCCGAATTTTATATCGGTCTGCCCTATGCCGTAGCCTAGGTATGCCTCAGACATTACCGCGCCTTGCGTTCTCCACTCTTTGTCGTATAGAGTGCCGCTTTTTCTCATGCTGTTAAACGGCAAGAAGTTGCCCTGCCCCGTAACGCCGAGCCTAAAGCCGTAAAACGGATCGGTCACGTAGCCAAGCTCAAGCTGTATAGACGTCATCTGCTCGTCGTGTATCGGCGCGCGCTCGTCTTTTTGATCCACGTAGGTAGCCTGGATCTTACCCGCTAGTTTTCCTTTGGTAAACGCCTCCCCAAACGTATCGGCTGCGTTTGCGGCGCCCAAAAAGCCAAGCGCCAAAACGGCGGCTAAACTTAGTTTTGCTAGTTTCATAAAAACTCCTTGGTTAAATTTAGCAAATTTACGTTCCGCAAATTGAATGCGGAACATTAATTTTTTTATTTAAGGATTATAGCACAGAAAATAATAAAATTCGTGTTAGATTTGTGATATTTGCTAAAAATATCGCCGATTTTAGGCAAATTTACACGACCGAGTGCTCTTTAAGCAATGTATAAAGCTTGATAGTCGAGATGAAAAACGTCACGATCGCAGGTCCCAAGATAAGCCCCCAAAAGCCAAACGTCGAGATGCCTGCTATCATCGAGAAAAACAGCAGTAGCTCATTGATCTTGGTCGGGATTTTTACGAGTTTATCGTTGATAAATTTAATCACGATCGGCTTTAAAAACGTATCTGCGATGATAGAGATCACGACGATGGTATAGACGGCGATGACGATCGCGGCCGCGGTGTTGCCGTTAGCAAACTCGTAAAGGCTGATCGGTCCCCACGCGAGCAAGCCGCCAACGACCGGCACGAGCGAGGTAAATGCAAAGAGTATGCCCATCAAAAAGCCGTTGTAGCCGTACGAAATCGTGATGATAGCAAAAAGACAGCCCTGCAAAATCGCGTTTAAAACGATAGAGTAAAGCACGACGCTCATGACGTTGGCCACTTCGCTTAGGATAAATTCGCTCTCGCTCTCCTTCATCGGAAGCGCGCTTTTTAGGTAGCCCACGAGCTCGCTACCGTAAAGCACCGCAAAAAAGAAAAACACGAGGATAAAAATCATATCGATGAGAAATTTAACGCTTGACTTGCCGATGCCGCCAAGGCTAGAAAGCACATTGCTAGATATCGCTCCGACGTCGATGTCTGCGATCATCTCTTTGATTTTGGGCTCTAGAAATTTGATCGGTTCGGGTAGCTGAAAATTCCCGCTTTGAAAATAATTTAGCGTGTTTGTTATGTAGCCGGTGTTAAAGTTTGCGGCGTGCTTGGCGATCTCGATCACGGCGTACAAAAGCGGCGCGATAAATAGCGAAAATAGCGCTAGCGTCGTAAGAGCCGCCGAGAGCGTCCTTTTACCCTTCGTTAGCTGTAAAAATTTGACGTTGACATTTGAGGTGGCGACCGCGAGTAAGGCGGCGATAAAGATGTTTAGCAAAAACGGCTTAAAAAGATACACCACTAGCGCCAACGCGCAAAGAGCGAAGATACCGAAAAACACTCGATTATTCATTTTTTTCCTTTTGAGGGGCTTATTATATCAGATTTTGCGGGGTTTTGCGGACGGGCGACGCTTGGGCGCGGTAGTCTTATGACGGCTGATAAATTTGAGGCGAAATTTGAGAGGGTTAAATTTCGCAAGCGCCTTTAATCCGAACGCATAGCAAAAATACGGTCAAATTTGACGGCTAAATATCCAAACGGCGGCAAATTTGAAAACTCAAATTTGCTTGGATAAAATTTAGCAAAAAGCGACCATCGCAAAAGAGCCGAATTCGCCTCACTCCTCAAAGAGTCCCTTTTGCACATCTCCGTCAAATTTAAGCTTAAACACCTCGTAGGCTTTGGCGCTAGCTAGCCTGCCTTTTGCCGTACGCTCGATGTAGCCGTTAGCGAGCAGATAGGGCTCGATCACGTCCTCGACCGTGCCTTCATCCTCGCTTAGAGCCGCTGCGATCGTGCTTAGCCCCATCGGGCGACGTTTGGCGGCGAGCAGGATTTCTAGGTACTTGATATCCATCTCGTCAAAGCCGATGTCATTTACGCCAAGCGCGTCCAGAGCCTCTTTGGCGCGAGGTTGCGAGATGATCGCTTCGTCGTTTACCTCGGCGAAGTCTCGTATGCGCTTTAGCAGCCGCAGCGCGATCCTAGGAGTAGCGCGCGAGCGAGCGGCGACCTCTAGAGCGGCTGGTTTTTCGCACTCTTTGCCAAGCTTTACCGAGGCGATCTGCACGATACGAGCCAGCTCCTCTCTGGTATAAAACTGCAGCCTAAAATCCATCCCGAAGCGATCCCTAAGAGGCGCCGAGATCATACCCGCGCGCGTCGTAGCGCCGATGAGCGTAAATTTAGGCAGGTCGATCTTGATAGTCTGCGCCGCAGGTCCCGAGCCGATGATGATGTCTAGGCGAAAGTCCTCCATCGCCGGATACAGCACCTCCTCGATCGCGGGACTTAGGCGGTGTATCTCGTCGATAAACAGCACGTCGCCCTCTTGGAGGTTGGTTAGCACCGCTGCTAGATCGCCGCTTTTTTCTATCATGGGCGCCGCCGTCATCTTGATGCTCACGCCCATTTCGTTTGCGATGATGTGCGCCAGAGTCGTCTTACCAAGGCCCGGCGGTCCGTAGAAAAGCACGTGATCCAGGCACTCGCCGCGCTTTTTGGCAGCCTTTATAAATACGCCTAAATTTTGCTTGATTTTTTCCTGCCCGATGTAGTCCTCAAAGCGCGTAGGGCGCAGCGACACCTCAAAATCGTTTTCGAAGCTTATTTTTTCTATTTCGACTATTCTATCCATTTTTTCGGCTCTGTTTTTCGTAAATTTGCCGCATTTTACAAAATTTTGGGTAAGTTTTGGCTTTGGGCTCGGTTTAAACTAGGCTTCGCATTCGGAGCTAAATTTAAAAAAACGGTGTAATTAAAATTGAGAGAAAAGAATTTATTTTTAAAACCACGACGCCAAATTTGACGCCATAAGGGTCAGGGTTTTAAAACCGTACAAAGCAAATTTTACCATGTACGCAAAACCCAAAGCCTCAAATTTATCCGCCTCGGCAAAGCGGATAAATCTCAAAAATCAGCTTAAATTTGACGAAAAATACAGATCGCGACCGACCAAATCGGTCCGAGCTTAAAACTCCGCTATCCTCGCTTTTAAAAGCTTGCAGTCGCTATCGTTGCCGAATTTACAACCCTCAGCGATGGACTCGAATTTTTCGTAAATTTCGATATTTTTCTCATAATTTTCAAAACCAAGCGCCCTGCAGCCGTCGTCGTTGCCGAGCTTGCAAGCGCGCGAATAGCCGTCGTACGCGTCATAAACCGCAAACTCCACTCCCTGCGAGTGCTCGTAAACGTAGCCTAGAGCATAACAGCCAAGCGCGTTTTTCATATAGCACGAGGTGTCAAAAGCCTTGTGCGCGCTTGCTAGATCGCGCTCTGCGCCCAGCCCCTCATGCATCATCCTGCCGTAGTTGTAGCAGCCCGCGCCGTCAAATTTCCTGCAAGCTTTGGCGTATAAATTTACGGATTTTTTGAGATCGTTTTGAGATTCGTAGATGAGGCCCAGGTTGTTGCAAGCCGCCTCAGAGCCCAGCTCGCAGCCTTTTTCGTAGAGGCGGAATATTTTATTTTCATCTTTGGGACCGAAAATTTCCTTGACGTTTAAAAGCGCCAGGTCAAAGCAACCCGTGCCATTTCCCAGCTCGCACGATTTTACAAAGAAAAGCTCGGCTTTTTCGTTGCTTTTCTGGGCTCCAAGCCCACTAAAATGCATACTGCCCAGCGCCGCGCAACTCATCGCGTCGCCCTCCTCGCAAAGCGGCGATAAAATCTTAAAAGCAGCGTCATAATCGGCATTTTCGATAGCCTGTCTCGCGGCCTCCTCGCGCTTAGAAAATCGCTTCTCGTTCTGCATTTGCTCGTTTTGCTCGCCAAGACTATCGATGCCTAGCCCAAAATTCGGATTTGAAGCCGTTAGCGCGCTAAAAAACGCCGCTAAAATCAATAAAATTTTCAAAACACGCTCCTTGTTTTTAACTAGTCTTGTTTTGATAGCCAAATTTTACCCGTCAAATTTGACGAGGGGCGGGTAAATGCAAGCGTTCAAATTTTAACCAAACTCTGTTCGTCAAATTTAACGCCTAAGGACCAAATTTGCAGCCGTTTGCCGGGTGATCAAATTTACCCCGCCGACTAGATTTACCCAAAACAAGCTAAATTTTATACTCGAACTCCTCGCTCGGAAAGGTCTTTTCTCTAACTTCGCGAGCGTAGGCTTCTACCGCCGTTCGCACCAAATTTGAGCCGTCAAGATAGTGCTTGACGAATTTTGGCTTAAACTCGTTAAAAAACCCGAGCATATCGCTCCACACGAGCACCTGTCCGTCTACGTCGACACCCGCCCCGATACCGATGATAGGCATTTGCACGCTCTTTGCGACCTTTGCCGCAACCGGGCTTAACGTACCCTCGACCACGGCTGAGAACGCTCCCGCGCGCTCGAGAGCTTTTGCCTCTTCGATCAGGCGTAACTCGTCAGCCTCGCTTCGTCCTTTTATCTTGTAGCCGCCTTCGTTTCGCACAAACTGCGGCATCAGCCCGATGTGGGCCATCACGTTTATGCCCTCGCCAACGAGCCTTTTCACGATAGGAGCGGCTTTTAGACCGCCTTCAAATTTGACCGCGTCCACGCCGGCTTTGATAAGTTTAGTCGCGTTTTTTAACGCGGATTTTTCGTCCTGATAGCTACCAAAGGGCATATCGGCCACGACAAAAGCGTGCTTTGCGCCCTGCAAAACGGCCTTAACGTGGTAAAGCGCGTCATTCATTTTTAGGCTAAGGGTGTCTTTTTTGCCGTTAAAGCTCATATTTAGACTGTCGCCTACCAAGATAATGTCGACGTAATCGTCAAAAAGCCGCGCAAAAAGAGCGTCGTAAGCCGTGATCATAACGATGGGCTCTACGCCCTTTTTGTTAATTATATCATAAATTGTAACTTTTTTATCATTTTTTAACATAAATTTCATCCTTAAATTTAGGTATTTTATTTTTAATTTTATCAAAAAAATGATACAATCAGGGCAATAATTTTAAGGAAAATAAATGGGAATACTAAAAAGCCTCGAGATAGACTACTCTTACGATATTGTGGAGGAGTTTTTGTCGCATTACTCCTTGATGTGCGACCTGATGGAACCTCTCATCATCGGGCTAGCTAGAAACGATAGATATAACGCCAATATCAATGAGCTTTTTAGAATTTTTCATAATATCAAGTCCGCCTCGAGCTTTATGAAGCTCAATCCGATATTTAAGCTAACGACATTGGCAGAGGAAATTTGCGGCGAGGCTAGAGAGCTACAAGGGCCCGCAAACGACGACTTTGTAGACTGGTTACTTTTGGTGAGCGATCAGTTTGAAAAATACAAAAACGATATAGAAACCGATGCGGAGTTTTTCGGAGTTTTGGATACAAATATCGTAAAAATCCCCCAAAAACTAGACGTTTGACAAAAAATACAAAAAATAATATAATCCACAACCTTTAAAACAAGGCTAAATTTAGCCTATTCTTACGGGAGCGACTTGGCTTCGACAGGAGCAGAGCGGTCACGGTGGCACGTCGCTTTGAGCAAAGCGTAAAAAGCTCAAATAAATTTAAACGCAAACAACGTTAACTACGCTCCTGCTTACGCTAAAGCTGCGTAAGTTCAGTTGAGCCTCGCCTAGTCCGATACTAGCTAAGATAACGGCGAGTAACCCTAGCTAGCGTAGGCTGGCGGCCTGACGAGCTGCTAGCCGAAATCTTGTCTTAGTCTAAAATAAGGTTTTGGAAAGTGAGCCCTTTTAGATGAAATTTTCACTTTTGCTAAGCGTGTAGAGGCTGTAATCGGTTTGTTTTTGGACAGGGGTTCGATCCCCCTCGCTTCCACCATTTAACATTTTCACGAGGTTTCAAAAGACTTCAAAACACAAGCTTAAAATTGTTTTTCCTTATTATAAATTTATATGCGCTTTCAAGAAAAGAAGCATATTTTATCGTCTAAAGCAAAAATAATTAAATACTCTAAGCCTTACATTCAAATAGATACAATTTCTAAATTTATACCGGCAAATCAAAGCAGGCAAAAACCGAGTGTAAAAAAACCGTAATCAAATTTAGATTTAGGCAAAATTTGACCCTTTCATATATCTGCATATTTTGAAAAACTTAAATACTACAAGCATCATTAAATTTGAACAAATTTAACCAAATTAAAAAATAAATTTGACGCTAAAATTTGAGAGAAGTAAAATAGAAATAAAAGTAAAATTTGAAGTGAAATTTAAAAGGGGTCCTAAGACCCCTTGGCTACTTTATTACAGCCATCTTTCTGCGCATATACGCGATCCTGCTTTGTAGCGGGAGGTGTTTAGGGCAGTTATCCTCGCAGCCTAGCAAAGTCATACAGCCAAACACGCCGTCATCGTCGCCGATAAGCTCGTAAAAGTCCTCGTCGGTTCGCTTATCAAGCGCGTCGATTTTAAATCTAGCTACGCGGTTAAGTCCGACCGCACCGATGAAATCAGGCCTCATGATAGCCGTACCGCACGCAGCCACGCAGATACCGCACTCGATGCAGCGGTCAAGCTCAAATACTTCCTGCGCCACTTCGGGCTCAACCTTTTCCTCAAGCTTAGAGATATCGGTCTCGTGGTCGGTGTGTATCCAGCTCTCCACGCGCTTACTCATCGCGTTCATCCAGTTGCCCGTGTCTACGCTTAGGTCTTTTAGTAGCTTAAATACCGGCAGAGGCATAAGCTCGATCACGCCGTTTGGATAGTCTTTGGTTAGCGTACGGCAAGCAAGCTTTGGCGTACCGTTAACTAGCATACCGCAGCTACCGCAGATACCGGCGCGACAAACGAAGTCAAAGCTAAGATCCGGGTCAAATTTCTCGCGAATTTGATTTAACGCTATAAAAAGCGTCATGCCGTCGGTTTCCTCTAGCTCGTAGGTCGCGAAATGCGGCTTTGAAATTTTGCTTAACGGATTATATTTAAATGCTTTTATGGTTATTTTTCTACTCATATCCTATTCCTGCTCTTTCGTTTGGTGCTTTATATTTAGGCTGAAGATCATAGTGCATTAGCGCTTCTTGGATCTCGTATCTGCCTTTGCCTTCGGCTTCCATTTTGGCGCGGATCTCATCGACCTGCGCTTGGCGTACGGCGCTGTCCGGGTGCTCGATGATGTTACCCTTAGCTCCATATCCGCGGAATGCCGGCGGAATTTCCATTTTCATAATATCAAGCGGCTCATACACGATAGTCGGTAGCGTATCGCCCTCTTTCCAGCTAGTTAGAGTTCTGTTTAGCCAGTTTAGGTCGTCGCGTTTCGGATAGTCTTCGCGGCAGTGCGCTCCGCGACTCTCGGTGCGATCAAGCGCGCCTTTTGCTATACAAAGTGCCAGTTTTAGCATTTTCGGTACGCGGTAGGCTTCCTCAAGCTCAGGGTTGCCAAAAAGCGCCTTGTTTGCGACTTTAACGTCTAAAGATTGTTTATAAAGCTCTTCAAGCTCTTTTACCGCCACGGCTAGACCTTCGCCCGTTCTAAAGATCGCCACGTGCTCCCACATGATATCTTTCATCTTGTTTTTGATCTCAAATACGTTAAATTTGCCTTCTTTTTCCACTAGGCTCTTTAGATAGTCTTCCTCTTTTTTAACGAATTTTTCGATATCGTTGGTATTTATCTCGATCTCGTGACTACCGCAGTAGTCGGCAAAATAATCACCAACTATCATACCAGCTACGACCGTTTCAGAAACGGAGTTGCCGCCTAGACGGTTAAATCCGTGCATATCCCAGCAAGCAGCCTCGCCGGCGCTAAATAGACCCGCTAGCGTCGGACTCTCGCCTGTAGGCTTAGTTTTTATGCCGCCCATAGAGTAGTGCTGCATAGGAAGGATCGGCGCCCAGCCTTTACCGCGCTGTCGTCCGTTCTCGTCGGTATATACTTCGGTGTCAGCAGGATCGATACCGTTAAAAATTTCGCAAATTTCTTGAACGTCGCGTAAATTTTTCTCGATATGCTCGCGTCCTAGGATCGAGATATCTAGCCAAACGTGATATCCGTATGGGCTAGGTACGCCCTTGCCTGCGCGGATATGCTCCATGATGCGGCGGCTTACGACGTCGCGGCTAGCTAGTTCTTTTTTCTCAGGCTCGTAGTCGGGCATAAAGCGATATCCGTCTACGTCACGTAAAATTCCGCCGTCGCCGCGGCAACCTTCCGTTAGCAAGATACCGCTTGGAACGATCGGAGTCGGGTGAAACTGCACCGCTTCCATATTTCCTAGCTGAGCTACGCCGGTCTCAAGTGCGATAGCCGCGCCGATACCTTCGCAAACTACGGCGTTTGTAGTGTGTTTATAAACCCTACCGTAGCCGCCCGTAGCGATTAGAGTACCTTTTGCGACGTATGCCGTGATCTCGCCGTTAACTAGATCGCGAACGATCGCGCCGTAACAGCGGTTGTTTGCGTGGATTAGCGCGATAGCTTCTTTTCTGTCGTGGATTTCGACGTTGTGCTTTAGAGCTTCATTTGCTACGGCAAAAAGCATAGTGTGTCCGGTGGCGTCTGCCGTAAAGCATGTTCTCCATTTTTTAGTTCCGCCAAAGTCGCGAGAGTGGATGAGTCCGTGGACCTCTTCTTTTTCTACGATAGTCGTTTTTTGAGCGTTGATGATAGCGCTTCTCTCGCCTTTTGTTATACGAGTCCAAGGCACGCCCCAAGCTGCTAACTCGCGGATCGCCTTAGGCGCAGTTTGACAAAACATACGTGCAACTTGCTGATCGCAGCCCCAGTCGCTACCTTTTACCGTGTCGGCAAAGTGTACGTCCTCGTTGTCGCCTTCGCTCATTTTTGAATTTCCCAAAGAGGCTTGCATACCGCCTTGCGCAGCCGCAGAGTGCGAGCGCTTAACCGGAATTAGGCTTAAAACTACCGTACTTAGCCCCTTTTCTCCAGCGGCAACGGCAGCTCGAAGCCCCGCTAGACCGCCTCCGATAACTAATGCATCATAATATTTTACGTTCATTTTTCAAAGCTCCTTTTCCTAAAGACTGATCCACACGAAATCGGCGATCAGCGCGATGACCGCGAGCACTCCAAAAACCGCAAATATCGCAGTTTTGGCTTTATTTCTTTTTGCGAACATCTCTTGTTTGTTTACTCCGTCGATACTTATCCATTTTACATATAGGCGGTACATTCCCACGCCGGCGTGAACGACCATAAATACAAGTAAAGCGAAGTAGAAAATTTCTAGTTGATGAAATGCGGCCGCTGATTTATCGGCAGTGATGTGTCCGCCGAAGATTATATCGACTAAGTGCGCGCTGGCTGCGAAAAATAGAGCAAAACCGGTTAAAAACTGAAACCACCAAAGCGTAGTATCAAGGTGTTTCATGCGGTCTTTGTGACCTCTAAACATGATATATTGTCTGTAGTTTGCAGGGAATTTTCTCACCGCTAAAAATGCGTGAGCGATAAAAATGACAAATATTACCGCAGCGATAACGTTAGTGATCCACCACGTAGCCTCGCCGAATAAAAATTTAGCCTCCGCGAAACCTACAACGGCGTTAAATGCGCCCTTGCCGAATAAAATGGTAGAGGTAAATACCATGTGACACAAAATAAAACAGGCCAAAATCAGTCCCGTTATACTTTGCCATCTGTCCCAAACGGCAGGAGTACGACTTTTTTTCGTATCCGCTTGCCTACCTAAGAAGCCCTCGATTAGCCCACTCATGAGCCCTCCTATAAAATTGAAATAAATTATCATAACTTAAGAGAAAATTAAATTATGATACTAGAAAAACGGTGTAATAGTATCGCAAATTACTTTAAAAACCTTTTAAAATTTTGTATATTTTTTATTTAAGATAATATAAAGGAAAATCCCGCACGCAAACATTAAAAAGGATAGTATCTGCCCCATAGATAAATTTAAAAATACAAAGCCGATACCGAAATCAGGCTCTCTAAAGAACTCGCAGACAAATCTGGCAAATGTATAAAGTATGGCATAAAGAGCTATAAGTTCGCCGTCAAATTTTTTAAATTTTCTATAAATAAAAAGAATCGCAAAAACAGCAAGCCCCTCTAAAACGGCTTCGTAAATTTGCGACGGATGGCGCATCTGTCCCGCGACGTTGATCGCCCATGAGACGTCCGTGATACGACCGAACAGCTCTTGATTTAAAAAATTTCCGATACGACCGAAAAAATATCCAAGTGGAATGCTAAGCGCGACGAGGTCCAAAAGCTGCCACAAATTTTGCTTAAATTTACGGCAAAAAGCCCATGTCGCTATCAAAAACCCGACCACCGCGCCGTGATAGCTCATACCACGGATACCGACGAATTCGCCGTTGTGAAAGGGGTTAAAAATCTGCCAAGGGTGAGTGAGATAATAAGCGGTATTTGGATCGTAAATGACGATGTAGCCGAGCCTCGCGCCCAGTATCACGCCGATTTCCACCCAAAAGAAATAGTTATCAAGCAGCGAATTTGAAATTTGCATATTATCGCGCTTGACGATAAATTTAGCCATCCCGAGCGCCACGAGCAGCGCTAGGACGTACATTATCCCGTACCAGTGCACCTTGATGCCAAACAGCTCAAACGCGACGGGATCAAAATTTATATAAAAGTCGTTCCACCAACTCATCTAGGCACGACTTTGACTTTTAGCGTATTTTCGATGCCGCTCGCAAAATCCTCGAAAAGATACCCCATCGCGCGGTAAAATTTACTTTTTGCTTCGTTTTGCAGGACCGGGGCTAGCTTTTTTGCGTACGGTAGCAGATACGAGCTTAGCAAAACGCCCAAAATTTCCTTCGTCTGCTCGTCTTGTTTTAGCTCGACGACGGAGGAGAAAAACGAGAGCTCGTTCGTTACGCTATCAAGCGCGCTGACGTTTAAATTCGGGCTAAATTTGCATTTTTTATAAAATCCATCAAGCCGCGCCTTATCGCCCTCGAAAAAGAACTCCGCGTTAAAATATTTTTTCAAATTTGCGAAGTCTTTCGCGATCTCTAGGGTGCTTTCAGTTTTTATCGACTCCTCGTATAGCGCTCGTCCTTTGGCGTTTGCTTCGCTATCGTTTGTTATTATCCATTTTGGATTTTTATTTAACTCGCTAAAAAGCTTCGCGCTCGGCGGTAGAGCGAAATTTAACGCAAATATCCTTGCGATCACGGCATAAAATTTACCTAAATTCATCGTTTTCCTTTGTGTTTTTTGCGGGATTTTACAAAATTTAGGCTAAATTTTAGATTTGCTTAAATCGTAATCTGATCGAATTTAACACGACAGTAACCGAGCTAAAGCACATCGCCGCAGCCCCGTAAACAGGCGTTAGCATAAATCCTAGCGGCGCAAAAACTCCCGCCGCGACGGGGATACAAACGGCGTTATAAACAAACGCCCAAAATAAATTTTGCTTTACCGTTTTCATCGTCTCGTTGGCTAAATTTATCGTAGCTACCGCGCTTTTTAGATCGTTTTTTACCAAAACTACGTCGCCGGCGTCTTTTGCGATGTCCGCGCCGCTACTCATCGCGATGCCCGCATTTGCTTGCTTTAGCGGTGCGGCGTCGTTGATACCGTCGCCGACAAACAGCACTCCGCCCTCTTCTTGCAGGCGTTTTATGGTTTCAAATTTTTCATTAGGCAACATGCCGGCAAAGACCTTTTCTATGCCTAGCTTGCCCGCTACGTTTTTTGCGGTAAAGGCGTTATCTCCGGTTAGCATTACCGGCGTTACGCCGGCGTTTTTTAGGCTTTGCATAGCCTGTGCGGCGTCTTCTTTTACCGTATCGCTAAGGGCTATAAATCCAACGTAAATTTTATCCACGGCCGCGAGTATTACGCCGTTTCCTTCGTTTTGCGCTTTGGCGATTTGCTCTTTAGCCTGAACGCTTATCTCTACGCCAAGCTCGCTTAAAAATGCCTCGTTGCCCGCTATCACATTCTCATCGTCGCTTTTTACGCCGCGTCCCGCGATATTTTCAAAGCCCTTTTCGTCGCCTAAAATTTTAAGCCCCAGCTCGTTTGCGTATCTAACGATAGCGGCTGATATCGGATGCGAACTTTTAGCCTCTAGCGCGGCGATTTTGGCTAAATTTTCATCGTTTATATCGGTAAAATTTACCGAAATTTCGCCCTTGGTTAGCGTGCCCGTTTTATCAAATACCGCGTATTTCACGCCGCCAAGAACCTCTAAAACCTCGGGGTTTTTAATGAGGATTCCGTTTTTAGCGCCCAGAGATAGCGAGGAGACGATAGCTATCGGGGTAGCTAGCCCCAGCGCGCAAGGACACGAGATAATCAGCACGCAAACCGCGCTTAGCACGCCCTGTAGCGCATTTCCCGTAATAGCAAACCACGCGCAAAACGTAACAACAGCGATAGCTATCACGCTAGGCACGAAGATATTTGCCACGCGGTCGGCAAAGCGGCTGATAGGCATCTTTTTGCTCGACGCGTCGCTTAAAAGCTCTAGAATTTGCGACAAAAGCGTTTGATTAGCGGGCTTAGTAACCTTTACGTTTATGTAGCCGTTTAGATTTATGGTCCCGGCATTGACCTCGTCGCCTTGCCTTTTATAGACGGGCAGGCTCTCGCCCGTTAGCATCGAGGTATCGATCTCTGCGCCGCCGTTTATCACGACTCCGTCGCAAGGCACCGCGTAGCCGCTTTTTACGACCGCGATGTCGCCTATTTTTAGGCTCACTGCATCCACTTCCAGCGCGCTACCGTCTTTTTGTAGTACGAGAGCGGTCTTTGGCGACATATCCATGAGCGATTTTATATAATCGCCTGCCCGAGCTTTTGAACGTTCTTCTAAAAATTTACCCAGTAGCACGAAAGCCGTTATCATAGCCGCGCCAGAAACGTAGAGGTGGCGCATGCTTTCGGGTAGGCGCTCGCCCGCGATAAAAACCCCCAGCGAGTACACAAACGCCGTGCTAGTGCCCAGCGCGACGAGTACGTTCATGTCGAAATTTTTATTTTTTAGCGCGCCGTAAGCATGGATGAAAAAATCCCGCCCGCACGTAGCTATCGTGATAAAGGCAAGCGCCAGCATAATAGCTGATTTTGCCGCGCTTGGCTGCTCGCTCATCTCAAGTGCCATGATCACCGCGCTAAAAGCGGCGGCGGCTAGGAAATTTCGGCGTAAATTTAAGATATGCTTCTCGCGCTTAGCTTCAAATTCCGCCAAATCCTTTGCCACGCCGTAGCCTAGCTTTTTTATTTTTTCCTCTATCGCAGCTTGTACCTGAGCGTTTTCGACGACAAATTCGCCCGAGCCGTTTGCGAAGCTGACCTTAGCGTCCAGTACGCCCGCGATCTTTTTGGTTACGCGCTCGATGGCGTTTGAGCAGTTTACGCAGGTCATGCCCGCGATGTTTAGTTTGATATTTTGCATCAAATTTTCTCTATGACGCTAAATCCCAAATCATCCAGCTCCTCTTTAAATTTCGCCTCGTCCTTACCGTCTAAATTTACGCTCACGACCTTCGGCTCTACGCCAAGATCGACCTTTATCTCGCCGTATTCATCGCCAAGAGCGTTTTTTATGGTGTTTGCGCAGTTTTCGCAGTGGATATTAGCAACCTTAAATTTAGTCATCTTATCTCCTTTATCATATGGTAGTATTTGTGAGAATTTATGATCATTTCGCAGTCGGTCTCAAAGCCCAAACGCTCGTAAAAAACCATGGTTTTAGGCTTTTTTTCATCGACGATGAGGGCTACTTTTTTGATATTTCGTTTTGGTGCGAGGGTAAAGATAAATTTGATCAGCTCTTTTGCGATACCTCGTCCGCGAAACCTCTCGTCAACGGCTAGACTATCGATATATAGCTCATCCGCAAAGCACTCCGTCTGCGGAACTTCGTTTGAGCCAAGCATCCGCAAATGTGCCCTAATAGGCTCATCCAATACCTCAATCTCTCCTCCGTCGTAAGCGCAAATCGCACCCGCGATCTCGCCGTCAAATTTGAAAACGAATACGTTGTTGTAGCTTAGGCGGTTTATCTCGCTTCTAAAAAATTTATGCAAAATTTCATCGCTCTTAACGGGGTCGCTCACGCCACTAAGCGTAAAAGCGATGTCCTCCATAGCTAAATTTAACAACTCTATACAGCGCGCGGCGTCGTCTTTTTGGGCATTTAAAATCATATTCGGATTATAGGACTTAAAGCTAAATTTTTTGCTAATACGCTCAAAACCTCGCGTTTTTAAAAAAATGCAAAATTTTTTTAGATATAATTGGGCAAAAATTTTTAAAGGAACGAAATGGGACGAGCGTTTGAATATAGGCGCGCCGCGAAGGAAGCGCGCTGGGACAAGATGAGTAAGGTTTTTCCAAAACTCGCAAAAGCCATAACCGTGGCGGCTAAAGAGGGCGGCACCGAGCCTGATATGAACCCGAAACTTCGCGCTGCGATAGCAGCGGCCAAAGCGCAAAATATGCCAAAAGACAACATCGACGCGGCGATAAAACGCGCCAGCGGCAAGGATAGCGCGGATATCAAGACTATCTTTTACGACGGCAAGGGCGCTCACGGCGTGCAGATCATCGTCGAGTGCGCTACCGACAACCCGACTCGCACGGTCGCAAACGTCAAGGCGATATTTAGCAAAAACGGCGGCGAAATTTTGCCTAGCGGAAGCCTAAATTTCATGTTTACGAGAAAGAGCGTTTTTGAGCTTGATATGCCCGCAAAGGAGCTTGACGAGATCGAGCTAGAGCTCATCGACTTTGGTCTAACCGAGATCGAGGAGGAAGACGGCGTGCTTTATATCTACGGCGATTACGCAAGCTTTGGCACTCTTAGCGAAGGTATCGAAAAGCTGGGGCTTGAAGCCAAAAAAGCCAGCCTGCAATACATCGCAAATTCACCCGTAAGCCTAAACGAAGAGCAAATGAACGAGCTAGAAAAGCTGCTTGATAAGCTCGAAGACGACGACGACGTGCAAGCGGTTTATACAAATATCGAATAAATTTAAGGAATAAAATGAGAAACGACGAACTAAAAATCTACGACATCGACGCGGCCGAGCTTGCTAAGCTCAAATTTGCCGTGATCCACACCGAAAAAGGCGATATGAAGCTCGAGCTTTACGGCGACGAAGCGCCGCAAGCGGTGACGAATTTCGCGCACCTAGCCAAAAGCGGCTTTTACGACGGATTAAATTTCCACCGCGTGATCCCAAATTTCGTGATCCAGGGCGGCTGCCCGCACGGTACGGGCACCGGAGGGCCGGGCTGGCGCATCAAATGCGAGTGCGTAGGCCAAAAACACAAGCACAAACGCGGAGCGCTATCTATGGCGCACGCCGGACGCGATACGGGCGGCAGTCAGTTTTTCGTCTGCCACAGCGCGCAGCCGCACCTTGACGGCGTACATACGGTGTTTGGACAGATCGTGGACGAGCCTAGCCTAAAGACTCTAGATAGCGTCAGACAAGGCGATAAGATAAACTCGATCGAAATTTTAGAGAGTTTGTAAAATTTGATGAAATTTGCGGCGGCGGGTAAAATTTGACCAAAGTCGCCGTGATTTTATCTTTTTATATAAATTTATTTGTTAAAATAGCTTTTTAATAATTTTTAAAGGACACCTCTTGAACCCAAGCGTTTCAAACGCGGCAAAACCGCAAAAACCTTTTCTTATTAGAATGTTTACCAACCTAGCGTTTTGGGTGGTTTTCGGCATCGTCGCAGGCATCGCGGTCGGTATGATGTTCCCTGATCTAGGCATCGCGAGCAAGCCGGGCATCGACTACTTTATCAAAGCCTTAAAAGCCCTCATCGGACCGATTATCTTCCTCACGATAGTCTCAGGCATCATCGGACTTGAGAGTATGAAGGAACTGGGCTCCATCGGACTTAAAGGATTTATCTACTTTGAGGTCGTTAGCACCATAGCCCTTGCCGTGGGAATAATCTTTGGCGAGACGCTAAGACCGGGTCACGACATGCACCTTGACTACACGCAGCTTGACGCCTCTAGCGTAGAAAAATTTACGAGCCAAGCCTCAAATATAGACGCAAATAGCGGAATTTTAGCGCATACGCTTCATATTTTACGCGGCGCGGTACCGGTTGACGGCATTTTCCCTTACGTGCATCTGCTTGATCCGTTTATCAAATCAAACACGCTTCAAGTGCTATTTTTGGCGATCGTGACGGCCGTCGCGATTTCGTTTTTAAAGCACGACTATAAGAAGAAAATCCTAAGACCGCTTGAAATCGCTCAGCACTGGGTGCTAAAACTGCTTACGATTTTGATGCTATTTAGCCCGGTCGCGGCATTTTCCGCGATGGCGTTTTTGATCGGTAAATTCGGCATCAACTCGCTTTTGGGTATGCTTGAGCTACTTTTCGTTATGGCGTTTGCGAGCTTGTTTTTTATATTCGTAGTTCTCGGCGTGATTTGCTATTTTGCGAAGGTTAATATCTTTAAATTTATGCGCTTCATCGCAAAAGAAGTCTTGATCGTATTTGCGACGAGCTCCTCGGAGACAGCGCTAGCTCCGCTCATGCAAAAGCTAGAAGCCGCGGGCATCCACAGAGGCGCGGTCGGACTCATCATACCGACGGGATACTCGTTTAACCTCGACTGTACGAACATCTACCTATCGCTTAGCGTTATTTTCCTCGCTCAAGCCTTCGGTATCCCGCTAACCGTCGAGCATTTGATACAAATTCTAGTTATCTTGATGGTAACGAGCAAAGGCGCCGTCGGCGTCACGGGCTCCGGATTTATCATACTTGCGGGTACTCTTGCCGCGCTTCCTAGCGCAGGTATCCCGGTCGTCACGGTTGCGGTGTTGCTTGGCGTGGATAAATTTATGTCCGAGATGCGCGCGGTCGGAAACCTCTGCGGCAACGCCGTAGGCTGCCTAATCATCTCGATCTGGGATAAAAAAGTAGATATGGAGAAATTCCGCTACGCCCTCGATCACCCGGACGAGTTTCACTTCCATTCGTAAAATTTAAGGCGGTGGGCTTTTAGCTCATCGCCTTGCTCAAACCACCCAAATTAAAATTCGTATTTAAACCCGACTATCCTACCCTTATCGTCAAATTTAATCAAAAGCTCTTTGTCAAATTTGGCTACGATCTCGTCTTTGGCTTTCTTAAAAAGTCCGCCCTTTTCAACGTTTTCATCAAATTTGACTCCGTTAAATTCCAAAAAGCTTTTGATGAAAATTTTATGATCTACGTCGTGATTTTGTATGCAGCCGCTTGCTGTTTTGACAAACTCGTGCACGCTAAGAGGCTCAAAAAGCAAATCCGGCGCGTCGGTGATCGCTACAAACGCACAGCCCTTATCGTGCCTGCAGCCGTAGTAGCATAAATTTTCGTCAGCGACTCCACACGCTGCGATACACAGCGTATGTCCGTTAAAGGTTTCATCAAGCTCAAAGCTTAGGCTCGCTAAAAGCCTGCAAACCCCACTCCAGCCCCGCGCGCAACACTTCCGCCGAAAACCGCGTCGCCTCCTCGCCAAAGTTATTTACGTTCGCGTGTCCCCACAGCCACGTGTCGCTCACGTTTGACTCGCTGCCGATAAACTGTATCTTGTAAATTTGATCGCCGAAAGCTATCTCGCATCGATCAAAATCAACGTTCCAGTCGAGGTTGCCGACGATATCAGCAAATCTACCTTGCACGGTTGCCATCTTGCCCAGCGTCGCCGAAAAAACCTGATGAAAGTCCGAAAGGTCGCTCACATAGCATAAATTTCGCATTTTTACTCCTTTAAATTTAGTTTGCGAATTATACCGATTAAATTTTAAACTTGCCCAAAAATATTAAAATTTTATTTTAAGCTTAATTAAAAGATAGTATAATTTCATAAATTTTATCTCAAATTTAGGAGCGAACATGGACATAGTCGAGAGATTTTTACGCTATACAAAGATCAACACAACGACAAACCGCGAAGCGGGCGCGGCGGGCATCATGCCTTCAAACCCTACCGAGCACGATCTGGCAAAGCTGATAGAAAGCGAGCTAAAGGAGCTTGGCTTGCAAAATATAAAAAGGCGAGAAAACACTATAACCACGGCCGTTTTGCCGTCAAATTCCGCTAAAAAGCTGCCCTCCGTGGCGTTTTTCGCGCACCTTGATACGAGCGCGGAGCAAAAAAACGACACGAAAGCGCAAATCGTGCGCTACGAGGGCGGCGACGTCACGCTAAATAAAGAGCTAGACATAACGCTAAAACTTAGCGAATTTCCAGAGCTTGCCAACTACGTCGGAGACGATCTCATCGTAACGGACGGCACCAGCCTGCTAGGTGCGGACGACAAGGCTGCGATCGCCGCCATCGTAAACGCCGCACAGTTCTTCATACAAAATCCGCAAATAGAGCACGGCGACGTGACGTTTGGCTTTTTACCCGACGAGGAGCAAGGCCTGCGCGGAGCCAAGGCGCTTGAAGTCTCGGAGATAAAGGCCGATTTTGCTTACTGCCTGGACTGCTGCGGCATAGGCGAGCTGATTTATCAAAACTGGAACGCCGGCGACGCGGTCGTGACCTTCGTCGGGCAGTCCGCGCACCCGATGAACGCCAAGGGCAAGCTAGTAAATTCATTGTTGCTCGCGCATAAATTTATCTCGATGCTACCCGGCGGCGAAGCACCAGAGTACACTGACGGCGTCGAGGGCTACTACTGGGTCAAAGAGCTATCGGGCAACAGCGCAAAGACCGTGCTAAAGCTGGACGTTCGCGAATTTAACGAGGCAAAATACGCGCAGCGTATGGCATTTCTACAAGATCTTTCCGACTCGTTTGCTAAAATTTACGGCGCTCACAGAATTCAAATCAGCCTAAAAGACCGCTATAAAAACGTATTTAACTACCTAGCGGACGGCGAAAACAGCCTGCCGGTCGTCGCGGCAAAACAAGCCTACGCTCGGCTAAACATAGAACCAAAAGTTATCCCGATGCGAGGCGGCTACGACGGCGCCGTCATCTCGGAAAAGGGCGTACCGTGTCCGAATCTCTTTACCGGCGCGCACAACTTTCACTCCATCTACGAGTACCTGCCGGTAAAATCGCTACGCGCGGCCAGCAACGTCATCTGCGAGATCGTAAAAATCATAGCCGAGAAATAAACTCGGTCAAATTTGAGGGCGAATTCGCTCTCAAATTTTAAAAGTCAAACTGAAATTTACGCGCTTTTTGAAAATGCCGGTTTTTAAATTTATGCGCTTTTTAGTAAGCGTGCTTTGCGCTCAAATTTTTAGGCTGCTTTTTAAATTTGCGATCCGTCGCCGAGACGAATTTAGCTCGGCTCACTCGGACTTGCGGCGACATTTTGCCCGCCTGAGCACTGCAAATCCGATCAGGGTCAAATTTGCAACCGCCTTTTATCTTACGCTCCGAGACCCGCTCCTTTACGGCGCTAACCCAAATTTACGTCAAATTTAACCCGCTCGCCCGAATTTAAGCTCGCTTTGCGTAAAATGCAAAGAGTGATTTTAAATAGGAGCAAATTTAATGAAAAAGACGTTTTTAACCCTGGTCGTAACTGCGGCTTTGATGAACGGCGCCGATCTAGACGCGCTACAAAAGGAGTGCGACGGCGGAAACGGCGCAAGCTGCTACGAGCTTGGCGTCTTGTACGACAACGCTAGGGAAGGAGCCTCGCAAGACTATCAAAAGGCGGCCGAGCTCTACTCAAAGGCTTGCAATCTAGGTAACGGCGCCGGCTGTTCAAATTTGGGCTTTTTATACGATAACGGAAGCGGCGTGGCGCAGGATAGCAAAAAAGCCGCCGAGCTTTACGCCAAAGCGTGCGATATGGGCGATGAAGCGGGCTGCTCAAATTTGGGCTTTGCCTACGCAAACGGACGCGGCGCCAGGCAAGACTACGCAAAAGCTAGCGAATTTTACGCCAAAGCGTGCGAGATGGGCAACGGCGGCGGGTGCTACAATCTAGGCAACCTATACGCACAGGGACGAGGCGTCAAAGAGGACGCAAACGCAGCCGAAAAATACCTCAAAAAAGCGTGCGAAATGGAGCCCGAGCTAGCCTGCGACCGCTATAAAGAATTTACTCAAAAATAACATTGACCGCCTTTGCGCGGCAAATTTGACTCGGTAAATTTGATAGAAAAAGTACCTGCTTGTGAGATACGAGGCGCGCAAGGATTAAATTTAACTAATTTTCTAAAATTTAGAGATTTAAAAAAGGACGACTAGCGCCACCCATGGAAAAAGTCGGCAAAGCGCCGACTTTATCAAATTTAACTCTAAATTTAGAGCATAAAAAACGCTATAACGCACACGGCTATCGCCATCGCCGGAGCCGTTCGCTTAGCTATCTCGACCGGGCTAACCATCGCAAGACCGGCGCACACGATCGCAGCACCCGCGATAGGAGACGACGAGCGGCCTAGCGCGCCTGAGATAGCAGCGGCCATGCCTAGTTTATCTTGCGCGAAGCCAAGATCTGCGGCATGAACGGTGATAGCTTGGTTAAACGCCATAGTAGCCGCATCCCCAGAACCCGTAACCGTACCCATGAGATACGGCACGAAAGTACCGCCGTAGCGCACGAACTCCTGAGAGTGTTTTAGCCACTCGGTGACCGCGTCGATCGCGCCGCACGCCTTTAGACCCGCGACGAAAACGCCCGCTGCGATGATGATACCCATAACCTCGGCGTATGCGCTGCCCATACCGTTAAAAAACTCTTTGGTGATCTTCTCAGGGCTCGTCCACGTGATGAAAATCGCGATGATAGCGCCAAGGATCATAGCCTCGGCCACGCCCATCTTCGTCCATGCTAGCCACGAAATTTTATTTAGGCTTGTGCCGCCGACGACTAGGATAACTAGCGGGATGAGAGGCGCTAGGGCAAAGAGTAAATTTACCTTCGTCTGCGTCGCTTCGCCCGCGTTGCTTGTAGATTTAGACGAGAAATCCTGTCCTTTTTGATAATCTTTAAAGATAATCGCCGTCAAGCTAATCACGATCAAAACGACGATGCCTGCAGCGACGGCGTTTGGAAACTGAACGCCGATGACGTCTTGGACGGTGTAGGCTTCATTGGTCTTTTTTACCATGTCGGTTACGAAGATATTGTGCGCCGAGCCAGGGCTTAGCACGCCGCCAAACGTTCCCGCAAACACCGCAGCTCCCGCCATCGCAGGACGTACGCCCGACGCCATCAAAAGAGGTATCATCGTAGCCCCGACCGCAGCCGAGCAGCCCGCAGCCGACGGTATAGCGATGTTGATAAAATAAGTCAGCACGAAGGTAGCCGGAATCAACAAAAATCCGATATTTTTCATCGGCTTGGTAAGTAGCAAAACTAGGTGCTGGTCGCACTTAGTCACCTTCATAACGTAGGCAAAGCCCATACTGGCGCAAATGGCTTTAATAAGGCCGGCCGAAGTCATCGACTTCGTAAAGCTCTCAAGCGCTCCGAGCGGATTTAGACAGATGACGCAGAGTACGAGTCCCACGCCGATGAGCACGGTTTTGGTCTCTCTTTTTTTGACCAATAAAAACACGACGGCGATCAAGCCTATGACCGCACAGATTAGCTTAGCAGTAGCCATTTTGTCCCCTTTCGTTTTGTGTTTTATACTTATTTCAAATTTTGATCAAATTTGCGCCGCTTGGCTTTTGCGCGCTAAATTTGAGTCAAATTTAATCTTTTCGTTTAAATTTATCGGTGAGCTTTTATCTAAAATTTGCGAGCCTCTAAAAAGTGCTCCTCAAATTTGAGATTTTCGCCAAATTTCGCCAAATCGAAACGAATATTTAAAGAACGTTTTTGCCGATTTTAGCCCGCTCGTTAAATTTGAGTGCGGGCCCAAACGGCTAAAATTTAAAGCTCTCGCCGACTTTTATGAGCTCGGTTTCTTTTTGATACGCCATTTTTAAGACGGGGCTGTTTTCCATGCCCATCACGGTTGCGTTTTCGCCCTTTATCCTTAGAGCCGTGCCTTCAGGCAGCGCGTAAATCAGGCTTTTTTGATTTACTATCAAAAACTCCTCCAGCCTCTCCTCCCTACTTTCGCCGTTGTGTCCGGCGATCTTACCGCTGATAAAATGCGGATTTATCTGATGCGGGAAGATATTTAACGCGTCAAAGCTTTTTGGCATGATGATAGGCATGTCGTTTGTGGTCATCATCGTGCTTCCGGCAACGTTTGCGCCCGCGCTCCAGCCAAAATAAGGCACTCCGGCCTCCACTCTTTGCCTGATAGCTTCGACTAAATCAAATTTATAAAGATAGTAAAGCAGCGCAAAGGTGTTTCCGCCGCCGATACAGATAGCTTTAGCCTCGGCTACGGCGCGCTTTGGATCGCTAAATTTATGGATGGACGCGATATTTTTATACTCTAGGCAGTCGATGACCTTTTGCTCGTACTCGTCATTCGTGCGGCGAACCCCGGCGTACGGGATGAAAAGTACCTGCTCGTCCCAAACTCCGCACTCTTTCAAAAACTCGTATATCCAGTTTTTACAATGCTTAAGATAGCCCGTATCTTTGTAACTCGAACTGCTTAAAAGCAAAGCCTGCTTCATAAAATCCTCCTAAATTTTCAATTTTTATTTCCTTCGAAAATCAAAAAACGTAATTTAAAATATAAAGATAATATAAAAAATTTTCTTTAAATAAAATATTTAAAACTATATGCTAAAGGAGCTTAAAAACCGATAAAAAGTGATAATATTATGAGATTAAATAATATATTTGTTTAAAATCATTCCGCCGAATTTCAGCGTCTCGCAAGCCGCGGGGTTATATCATTATCAAATTTTAACGAGAAAGGGCAAAAATGACGCAGTTTGACGCGAGAAATGTCAGCATGGTGATGGATCTTTACGAGCTTACGATGGCGGAGGGGTATTTTAAAAGCGGGGATCAACCGCGCGTGGCGTTTGACGTTTTTTACCGCAAGGTGCCCGACGGCGGCGGTTTTGCGATATTTGCGGGACTTGAGCAGATTATAGAGTATGTGGAAAATTTACACTTTGATGAGAGCGACGTTGGCTACCTGCGCTCGTTAAATTTATTTAGCGAGGATTTTTTGGATTACCTGCGCAAATTTCGCTTTAGAGGCGATATATACGCATTTGCCGAGGGTACGATCATCTATCCCCAAGAGCCTTTTATGACAGTCGTGGCCTCGCCTATAGACGCGCAGCTCATAGAGACGGCGATTTTATCGCAGATAAACCACCAAAGCCTCATCGCGACCAAGGCTAGACGCATTGTAAAGGCCGCGGACGGCAGGAGCGTATTTGACTTCGGCGCCAGACGCGCGCATAACTTCGACGCGGCCGTATACGGCGCTAGAGCGGCCTATATCGGCGGCGCGGACGGCACGGCGACGGTACTGGCGGCTAAGGCTTTCGGCATACCGACGACGGGCACGATGGCGCACAGCTGGGTTATGTATTTCGGCGACGAATTTGAAGCCTTTAAGCGCTACGCCCTGCTCTATCCGGACTCCGCTTCGCTACTCGTAGATACCTACGACGTGCTGCATAGCGGCGTACCAAACGCGATAAAAACGGCAAAAGAGGTGCTAGAACCGCTCGGTAAGCGCCTAAAAGCGGTCAGGCTAGACTCCGGCGACCTGGCATATCTATCCAAAAAAACGCGCGCGATGCTGGATGCCGCAGGGCTACAAGACTGCAAGATCACGGTCTCAAACAGCCTGGATGAATACACCATCGCCTCGATCCTGGCTCAAGGCGGACAGATAGACGGCTTTGGCGTGGGAGAACGGCTGATAACCTCCAAGAGCGATCCGATCTTTAGCGGGGTTTATAAGCTTGTCGCAGTCGAGAATAACGGCAAATTTAGCCCTCGCATCAAGCTCTCAGAAGCGGTAGAAAAGATGACCAATCCCGGCATAAAAAAGGTCTGGCGCATCTACCAAAACGGCCAAGCCATAGCCGACCTCATCACAAACGCAGACGAAACGCCGGATCTATCCAAGCCGTACCGCTACATAGATCCCGAAAAACCGTGGAAGGAGCTGTATTTTGAGGGCTGCACGGCGCGGCAGCTACAAAATCTAGTCGTAAAAGACGGTAAGCGCACGGGCGAGAAGGTAAATTTAGCGCAAATCAGAGAGTACGTAAAAGAGCAGCTCGAAAATGAAATTTGGCAGGAGGAGCAGCGCTTTGAAAACCCGCACAAACACTACGTCGATATGAGCGTAGGCTACTACGAGATGAAGATGAACCTGCTAAAACAAACCAAAAAATAGGCGAATTAGATTTCGCCTTTGCTTGATTTTGACGTCAAATTTGACCGCAAATTTTAAAAATCGGCTTAAATTTGACTTACGATAACTGTTTTAGAGTAAATCCAATGACAAAATAGCTTTAAAAATCTGAGATAATTTAATATGAATAGGTAGTGGGTTCACCAACTACCATACTTACAATAAATATCCCCAAAATACTGCATATTGTTGAAGTTGTATATTTTTAATATCCGTAAAAATATCCGTTTACTTTTTTGTCTTGTAGCTTTTTATAAAATTTAGGAAAATCCATGTTACCTTTTTAAACAAAAAGGACGCTAAATGAATCTATCTCCTGAGCTATATCTCAAATTTGCTAAAGACGTCGAACCTGAAATTTTTGAAAACAAGACGCCTAAATTTCACCTCGAAATTATACGCTTTATCGACGGCGAAGGGCAATATAAGGCCGTGGCAGTTTTTCGTGGCGCTGGCAAAACTACCCTACTAAATAAAATTTACGTATTAAGCCGCCTTTATTTCGCCACCGAGCCCTTTATTATGATCGTTTCGGCCAACGAAGACAAGGCTACGGCGTTTTTAGAAGCTATAAAAGGCAGCATCGACAAAGCAGCTGCTAAAGGCTACGCCTTGGCTCGCGGCAAGGCTTGGAACAAAGGGTTTATCGAGGTTATTATTAATCAAGGTATGAAGGATGAAGACGGCAAAAGTATAGAGAAAAAATGCTACGTAGTGTCTCTCTCGGCTGGGCAAGATCCTCGCGGTATGAATATCGACAACATGCGCCCAACGTTGCTGATCATCGATGACCTGGAGAGTAAAGTAGGCAGATACCCTATCGATTCAAACGCAAACCGCCAAAAGCTGCGCAGCTGGTTTTACGCCGACTTACTCCCTACTCTACACCCTACCCGCGGCAAGGCCGTGATACTAGGCACCATACTAAATGGGGACAGCATCCTGAACAACATCGTAAACAACACCGAGGAAATGGACGCCAAACAAGACTGGACCTACATAAAAATTCCGATCATCAGAAACGGCGCCAGCTCATGGCCGTCTCGCTTTTCGATGGATAAAATCAAAAAAATACAAAGCACCCTAGTCTCAAAAGGGCTAGCTAACGAATTTTATCAAGAGTATATGTGCGCCGCAATAGATCCGCAAAAGGCCATCTTTAAGCGCGAATATTTCAGGTACTTTAAGGGAGTGGAGTATAGGGCGGACGAACCTTTTACGACCGTGACCGTAACCGACGGGGTAAACAAACAAGAGCTAAAAATCAGACGAGCAAACAAAATTGAGCTAGAAAGCGGAGAGAAAATTTGGCTAAAAGAGTGTCAAATTTATACCGTGGCCGACATATCAAGCGGGAAAGGTAGGGACCAGACTGCCTACGTTACCTTTGCGATAGATAGGCAAAACAGGCTTTTTATCATCGACATCACAAGCGGATACTTTACGCCGTTTGAGCGAAGCCTACGGATAATCGAAATTTACCTTACCTTTAATCCCGCGCGCATCGGTATAGAAAAGGCCGGCATGCAAAACGACTTTTTCTACACGATCGACACTATTCAAAAATTAACGGGCGTAAATTTGCCGATAGATCCACTCAGCCACGGCGGCAACTCCAAAAACAAACGTATCTCAAATTTAGAGCCCTACTACCGCACTAGGCAAATTTATCATAATGCAAATTTAAACGCCACCGACGAACTAGAGGCACAGCTGCTGGGGTTTGACCCGGAAACGGAGAGCAAGAGCGACGATATTATGGATGCGGCCGCATATATTTTACAGTATATCGCAGGAAGATTTTTCGACGAAAGTTACGATGAAATTTACGAGGAATATGAAGATGAGGAGAGTTGGGTGTGAGTCCAAACCGAGCACAGCGGAGGGGGCGGCGGCCGCAAGCCCCAACGCTGGCGCGCTCGAGAGGGTGGCTCACAAAAAGATAAAGTTTTATAAGAGGATCGACCAAATTAGATAAAAAAGCGCTATTTTAGGGCTTTGCAAGTGAAATTATAAGTAAATTTTATAATAAAAAAGTTTGAAAATTTTGAAATTTTAAGGGTGACTGTAGTATTGTAGTGCGCGGGGCGAGTGGGTTCATACCCCCCCCCTATAACATCTAAATTTACCCGCTCGCTCCGATCGGCTGCCGCTAGTTTAATAAAGCCGCCGCCGCGAAGCTTAAAAAATAAAACTAATCAGCCCGAGCAAAAGCCGCCCTAACCTTAAACCAAATCGCCGTTTTTCGCCCAAATTTAGCTAAATTTGCCCACCCTAACCTTAAGCCGCTTTTCTTTACCGTGCGCAAATGCCCTATTTTAGGCACTCTTTAAAAAGTAGTATTGAAAAGTATTCTTTTCGTTACTAAATTTTCAAACCGTTTTTCGCTGATTTTCCACTCGCGAAGCTTAAGCCGTTTGCGAGCAAAAGCCACCCGAGCAAGCCGCCATGTCTGCCTATTTTTTCGCCAAAGCCCGCAAAAACATCAAAAAACGGGCTGGGTTTGGCTTTCAAAACCCGCACGCTCGCCCCGCCCCGAGGGATTATCTCATTATTTTGCTCCGGCTGTTTTGCGTGTTCGCGTTTGCGCCGTCGCCGTAAGAGAAAATGCCAAACCGCGCCCCGTCGCCGCATCGCTTGCCGCTTGTGTCGCTCTAAACTCGCGCGATCGCCACCGCTCGGCCTATTTAATGCCCCGCATACACGACCGAGCTTAAGCAAATTTTGGCTAAAATCGCGCAAATTATATAAAAGGCTGTAGATGAACCAAGATGAACTCGAGGCGATATTCTCTAAAGATAGACTAGCCGGATACTCCAGTGCTGACGAGCATAGGGCAAATTTTTTGCTTATCCGCGAGCTAGCACCAAAGCTGGGCATCATCGAGATCGCGACTAGAAACAGGGTCGCGCAGATTTTGGACATCGGCGATGGCGCGTTTGTCTCGCATCAGACTTTCGGTTACTGGGCGCAGCTGATCAACCGCCGCAGTATTCATAACCTGATTTTAGACCTTAGAGGTGTGGACTTTCGCAAATACTCAAAGACAAACAGAAAAACCAAGCTAAGAAATTTTTACAAAGTCAGGATATGCCTCGATCTTTTGGTTTCGATTAGAAACCGCGCTTTCCACTTTGAAAATTTATATAAAACCAACGACGGCAAACCTCGCGTGAGCACGTTAAGAAACGGGGAAGTAACGGGCATAATGCCGCAAAATTTGAGTATCTTTTTAGACGATATTATGGGATGTTTTCATGAGAATTTAAGAGGATATTTAAATGAGAGCGGCGAGAAAGAGAAGCTCTCGCCTTTAACTTCGGGTTGATTATAGCTCAAATTTCTAAAAAAGTAAAGAAAATCGATCACTCCCCAAACTTAAATTTAAAGCTTCCAAAAGCCCCGCCGCCCTGCTTGCCTTGCTTTAGCAGCTCGATATCTAGCTTCACGCCGTCTGCGGTCGCGGCGTCTTTTATACGCTTAAATTTAGCTTCCGCCCTAGCCTTAGCCTCGCGCAGATCTTGCACGCTTAGCTTTGCGATCTTTTCGTTATGGGCTTTGGCTTTTTCTACCTTTTCCTTATCTTTGGAGTCGGGCACTTTTACCGGCACTAGCTGCTCATACTCCTTGCGAGCCTTTTTTAGCTCCTTGCCGTACTCTTTTTCTTTGTTAAACCTTCTTACGCCCACGCCCCTTGCCATTATACCGCCGTATCCTAGATCGTCTTTGTTGTAGTCTTTAGGCGCGACGTTTAGCCCCGTGATGTCGGCCGTAGCCTGTGCTCCTAGCTGCTGTCCGTAGCGACCTAGCGGAGAGATCGGCGGGAAGTAGCTTTTGGTTAGCTCCAGCACTCTTTTGGTTATTTTTTCGGCGGCCGAGTCTTCTTCGCCCTCTATCTTGTAGCCTAGCGTACTCTTGCCGCTTGCTATGTTTATAGCGCCGCCGACGAAGCCTCCGTTAAACTCCAGCTTGTCAAACCCATCAAACCTAAAGCCCGGCACCAAGCGCCCGGAGTTAAAATACCAGTCCGTACCGCCAACCCTCATCCAACTTTTTACGCCCACGAGGTTTGGCAGCGCGCCGCTTTCGGCCCACTCCGGCTTTGCTAGATTATCTTGCTCGTTGTCCGCCCCCAGCCATGCACTACCGCCGCCGTAGGCTAGCACCGCTTGCATCATCAAAAATCTATCCGGACGCTTTAGCGCGGCCTTTACGACCATCGGAGTCGCTTTCACGGCATAGTGAAGAAACGGCTGCACTCCGCTTTTATCAAGCATTTTTAGCGTGCCGTTAAAGTGCGTTGAGTAGTCCACATACGAGTACTGCGCGTCTTTCATCGCCGCCTTTAGCTCATCCGCGCTAAATTTGCTAAAGTCGTTTACGTCAAAGCCCTTGTCTTTGGCGATCATTTCAAGATTTTTTTTAAACCTCGCGATCTTAAATACCTTATCCTCCATCGAGTATAGATATCTGGCTTTGTCGCCCAGATAGCTACCCTCGGCCATATACGCGTTTTTTAGCGCCCTTGTTAGGATATTGCCGCCTGAGTCGCTCTGTAGCGGTCGTACCAGCCCCTCAAGGTCGCTTAGGTGGCTATCAAGACCTAGCGAGTTGGCTAAATTTTCCCATTTTTTAAATTGCCGGCTCCCGCCTATCCACGCCGTCGTAGTCTTTACCGCTTCGTTAAAATCCCCGTGCAAAAACGCAAGAGCCATATTTGAGCCGAAGTTATAAAGATGCGTAAAAGGATTTTTCACCGTCACGTTTACCTTGATATGATCGATCAGCTTGTAGTATGAGCCGTTAAATTTCGCCATCTCTCGGCCTAGCATCTCAGCCTCGGCTAGAGCGTTTGCGACGTCTTCAGGCACGTATTTGCCCGCCAGCGCGCCGTATTTTTTGATACCGCCGCCCGCGCTTTCGTCGCTTATCCTTACCCATTTTAGCCCTTCGGCCCCTTCAGGCGGCGCGTCTTTAGCAAATTTATCCGCGAAAAGCTTTAGGGTTTGGGCTTTTGCGAGCTGCTTTTTTTGCTCTAGGATCGTATTTGTTACCGCGAAGGCCGCATCGTCCTCTATCTCGCGCAGTTGCTTTTGCTCCCAACTCATCTGCTTTCTAGCAAAAAACTTGCTCTGCCTGAGCGCCTTTGCGATGCGGCTATTTTCTTTAGCTTCGTCTAGGTGTTTTCTGTAGTAGTGTTTGACGTAGTCTTTGATGACGTTTTTTGACTCTAGCGCCCCCGCGTCCACCAGGGCTTGCGCTCCGTCGTCTATAGTCTTGCGCACTTTTTCGTATAGCGGCCTGACGTGCTCCGGTAGCTCGCTAGGATTCATCTCGCCGTCTAGCGCCTTAAACATCGCCTTTCTATTGCCTAGGCTTAGCTTGCCTAGATACTCTTTAAACTGCCCTGCTTGCGCGTATATCGCCGCAGTGGTTCTGTGGTATTCGCCCAGCAGCTCGTCGATCTCCTTGGCGTGATCACGCACGTCTAACAGCTCACCGGCAAACGGGATATTTTCATCAGCCCACTTTGCGGCTTCATCCAGCTTTTCGCCCGCCTTTTCAAATGTGCTATCAACCTTTAGCGCCCAGCGATCGAGTAGCTTCCCTGATCTTTCTTGAATCTGTTTTAGTGGACATTTTTCATTACTCATTTTTACTCCTCGGCAGATTTAGCATAGACTTAGCCCGTCTTTTATATTTCCGTTTTCGTCTAAATTTCTAGCCTTGAACTCTTCAAATTTAGCCGCGGCAGCCTTATCTCCGCCCTGCGCCGCCTTTTTTAGCTTGTTTAGCTCGGCGGTCTTTAGTATCGCCTCTTTTTTGATGGGATCTAGCTCATTGCGATACGCCGCTTTTACTTCAAAGCTCATGTTTTTTAGCCTTGCCGCGTCGCCGACGCCTGCGAGCTCCTCCAGTGCGCTTTGCTTTACTGGTATATTATCTACTTGCGATTTTGCGTATGCGTCTACTCTTAGGCTCCCATCCTCTGCGATATCGACGAAAAACCTCTTTTTATCCCCGTCTTTGCCGATCTTGTCAAAGTAAATTTTGCTTTCATTGATTACTTTAAAGTCCGCATTTTTTATATCGTTTTTTAGGACGGCTAGCTGTTTGTCGCTTAGATTTACGCTTTTGCCGAGCTCTTGGGTAGTTATCTCTTTCGTATCAAATTTACTTATCAGCCCGTCTTTAAAATTTGAGTCGTTAAAGCTCTCTTTTCTCATCGCCACTATACTTTCGTCCAGCTCGCGCTCCACGTTTGGATGTGTGCGCTTTATCTCTTCTATCTTGCGGCCATGATAGACTTTTTCTTCGTTTTGCTGTATAATACCCTTACTGTCCGAAGAGTGTTCTAAGGATTTTATATCACCAGAGCTTCGGACGGTATCGTCCAAGGAGTGTTCTACGGGCTTCGCCACAGAGCCTTGGACATATCTTACTTTGCCTTCTCTTGCTATTAGCTCAAATTTTCTATTCGCCATAGGATAATTAGAAGTTACATCTAATCCCCCGTCTCTTTCCTTAATTACGGAAGCAAATTTAACGACGCCGTCTTTATCTCTAAAAGGCTTAAAGAAAAACGTAGTATCTTCAAAATCCACGACAAATGCGGGCCTTTCAAGAGTCGGTTTTATTAACCCTAGATATTTTTTACGACCTTTTAATTCAAGTTTTTTAAGCTGAAAAGAACTTATATTGACCTCCCCTATCGGCGTATCTACCTTACCGTTTGGAAACTCGGCCTTAAAATTTTCTAGGTTATACTCTTTTTCTATAAACGGCTCGGCTTCTTTTCTTACGGCGGCTTCATTGATGCTTCCGTCCTTTAGAATATACTTTTTCTCAAGTTCTTTACTTAAATTTAAGTCGCCGCGGCCTATATTCACCCGCTCGCTTCTAGGTACGTCAAGGGTATGAAGAGGATGTTTATGGTACTCGGCATTTTCTTTTAAATAAAGCTCATAGCCTTTTTTATAGTCGTCCTCGGCAAAACCTAGCCTACCCTTTAGCTTTTCAAAAAGTTCCATAACCCTAGCTTCTTCTTGCGCGCTAAGGCCATCGCCCTTATCGTTAAGATAATCGCTGTACTTCTTGGATAATTTATGATATTCCATATACTCTTTATCGCCCGCCATCCTTTGTAGTTGAGCTTCTTCTTTATACGGGAAAAACCCCATAGAAGTAGAGTTCTTAAAGCCGTCATAGCTTACGTCGTTCATTCTTTTTTGTACGTTTCTAGCTTCTACTTCCCCGCCCGCGAGCCAATATTTATCATTTTTAGAGCTAGCCCCGGGGCTAAATCCTTCGATTTCTTGGATAGCGTGCTGTATTTCGTGGTATAAAGTGCTCTTAAAATCCGTCGTTTTTTCGTTTATTATGAATGTTTTTTGGGATGGGATAAAACCGCCGTTTGCGCTACCTATTGTTTTTAGCGCTGCCGGGTTGTATTCGCCGGCTACCTCCACCTTGTATAGCTGTAACTCGGGATAGGCCTCATAAAGCTTTTCGTCGTTTAAAACATTATATAAAACGGTGTTTCTCGGAGGATTCGGCTTTAATTCTCCGCCTCTTGGATTTATTTCAAATTTCCACTTGCCGTCGATTTCGTCCTTAAACCACCCCGTCTTTTGCCAAATTTCTACCTCGTCCGCACCTTTTTCTAGCATCGCTTTAGCCTGATCTAGTTTGCCGACGTTTGCGGTGATCGCTTTTTCTCCGGCAAAGGAATTTAAACTTACGTCCTTACCGTTTGAGTAGAGCTTGCCTAAGAGCCTTGGATTGCCGTTTGCCATCTGCGGCATCTTTTCGGCTACGCCTAGGATTTGATTATAAAGCTTCGGCGTCATCTTTCTTAGGCCTGTAGCTACGGCTTTGCCACCTGCAAGACCCACTAAAAACCCCGCGGCAAATCGCTCGGGGCTAAAATTCCCGTCCTCGTCTACGGAGTTTAGAGTTCCAGCTACCATGCCGCTACCTAGATGAGCGTTTGAGTTTACCGCTAACCCGCCGCCGATGCTAGCGCCGCTTCCTTGTTTTTCCACCACTTGCTCGCCTGAAGCTGCGGCATCAACCTCGCCATCTGCTTTAGCGGCCCATTGTTGCTCCACTTGCTCATCGCTCTGGGCTGGCCGCTCTGTCTGGCTAGCATTTGCAGTATCCCGTCGGCCTTGGCGTAGTATTTGCTCATCGCCAGCTTGTCGTCCGCCTGCTCGGCTTGCATTATCGCCGATACTAGAAACGCTATCTGATAATCCGTTAGTTTCTGCTTCATCTCTCGCCCTAATCTCCTCTGCGATTTGTTTTTGTATTTGCCCTTCATACGCCTCAGCTACTTTGCCATTTGCGTAGTCTTTGGCGATATTTATATCTTTTTGGACGTAGGCTTGCGTAAAGGCTTGCGCGCTCTCGTCCGAAAAGCCTCTTTGTTTTAGTCTTGCGGTGTAAATTTCTGGAGTGTAGGCCTGGGCTGCGATATCTTTTTCAAGCGCGTAAAATATCCCTTGCCCGGCAAGTCTTGGATCTACGTCCGCGCCGTCGTTATAAGCTCTCGTATAGTTTATCTCGTCCGCGCTGGGTTTAAATTTAGCGTTAATCAGCTCTTTCGTCGCGCTTGCGGACATGCCTTGTTTTTGGTATTCGTTGATAGCTCTTTGCGTGTCTGCGTATCTTACGGCCGACTGTTCACGCGCGCTCTCTAGGCTTTGTTTTGCGGCTTCTATTTGCTCGCCGTAAGCTCTAGCGTAGTCTCTTTGATTTTCAAAGTTTTTAAATTTTACTATATCTGCGTAAGTATCCGCGTCTACAAAGTCGCTTTTTTCTTTGCCTTGTGCAGTTTCTTTTATTACCTTTGCGGCCGTAGCCTCGTCCAGACCCGCTTCGCCGGTCGCAAACTCCCGCGCGGTCATCGTCTGGGCAGTTTTTAGTTCGCCGGCCGTACCGCCCGTACCGCCTCCGTCGTCGTCCCTGCCGCCTATAAACTCGCTATTTTCGGCATGCTCTATCGCGTCCGCTTCGTTTGCCGCCTTGCTCGCGCGACGCTTTGCTATGAGTTTTCCGATACCTTGGATGCCTTGATCTATCGCATGCCCCAAAACAAAACCGCCCGCCGCTCCGTAGCCCATATTTTTTAGCATCTCTTCGTCGTTTTTGCCCTCGCCTAGAGCCATCACGCCGCCGCTTGCCGCGCCCGTTCCAGCAAAATATAAACTCTTCTTGCCAAACTGCGCCAGCTTGCTTCCTTTGCTGAGCAGCCCCATACCGCCGACGAAATTTATCGGATCGGCAACCATCTCCGTACCTATTTCGGCCGCACGGCTACCCCACGACGTCTCGCCGGTAGCCTTTTCGTAGTCGTCTCGCAATTTCTCCGCGCTTTTGATTTTTGGACGAAGACTTTTTTCAAACGCATTTTGATAGACGTAGTTCCCTTTTTCGTCGCGTTTGCCTTCATAAAACGGATTAACAAAATCGCTCACGCGTTCGGCAGCGTTTGCGATGCCGGCTACCGTTTTGACTGCGCCCAGGCCCCAGCCGTGTTTTTTTGCGCCAAAGTCTTCAAATTTTTGCGCGTTTCTCGCTTCTTCTTCGTTAATATCGCCGCGCATGATGCCTTGGACCAACTTGCCGTCTAGCCCGGCGTCAGATAGCTCATTTCTTTTGGCTTGCTTGTCGGACATGTATTGACGTTTGGCTATATCGGCGATCAAATTTGGCAAAAACCCCATATTTTCTAGCTGTGTTATTTTCTCGTCACCTAAATATTCGCGTATTGTAATAGGCATCACATTGCTCCGTCATCGCCGAAAATAAACGGCTTTTTCCTCGCTAGATCGCTTTTTCTCTCTTTATATCCGGATTGATCGCCTTTGGCTTCGCGCCTAGCATCGGACTCCTTCGCCAGCTCGTCTACGAAATTTTTATTTAGATAGTAACCGTCTTTGGAGTTTTTTGCTACGCCAAGATGCGCATACTCGTTATATGTGGCCGCATCGACTTTCACCCAGCTTTCATCGTCTGGCGCAGCCTTGTTTGAGCTAAAACGTTGCATGATATTTCCTATGGCCAAGACCTCTTCGTCACTCTTGCCTTTTGTTTCATTCGGGAAAAACTGCCTATATGCCGCTACGTTTGCTGCATCTTCTTGTTTTTGGCGGTTTAGTTTGTCCGTACGCTCCTGCGCTAGCGAGCCGTAGTAGCCCGCTTGCGCGTTAGCTCGCGCCCAATCCACGGCCCTATCTTTATCGGCCCTTAGCATTTCCATGTCTAATTTTTTCTTATTCCACTCTTGCTCTTTGCCGAATTTATCTTTATCCCACGCAAGTTCGTCGGCCTTAGCTTTCATCGTCTCGGCGTGCGAGTTTTTCCTAAAATTTAGCTCGTCGTTTTTAAAGAGTTTTTCGTCTTGATATCTTTGATTTTCATCGTCTATTTTTTGACGCTCTTTGCCGATCTGCCCTATTTTCGCGAGACTATCGCCAAGAGCCGCAAAGCCCGCTCCGATACCTGCGCCCTTGCTATATTCGGGCGCTCTTAGATAGTCGATATTAAATCGCATTTTCCTCGTCCTTTCTCTTGCTCATCGCGCTTAGCCATCCTTGCTCTAAATTTTGCTGCGCCTGATTTCGGCGACGCTTTTCTTCCTTGAGTATGTCGAGGTTTAGTTTATAAGTTTTATCCGCGGCCTTGCCCTGTTTGTAGGCGCTATATGCGCTGCCTAGACCGCCGACTAGCGCGCCTGCGGCCTGCAAGCTATCGGCATTATTTTTAATCCCGCTTGAAAGATTTTTCCACCAATCCCACATATTTCTCTCCTTATTTTTAAAAAACGCCCGGCCGTTCTTGCGAAAAACCGGGCGGAAGTCCGCCGTTTTACCGGCAAACACAAAACCCAAGTTTCGATTAAAAACTTACCTATTTTTTTCCTAAATTTCGTATATTATTTTTTGCCATTTGAGCCGTTTTTGTTGTTTGATGAGTTTTTCTCGGCTTGTCTTTGTCTTGATTTTTCACCGCGGCTTGTCTTTCCGTAGCCGGTCGTACCGCCGATGTTTCCGCCCCTGCGGTTGCCCGAGCTATTTGAGCGTCCGCTGGAGTTCATGGCGCCACTTACGCTGCCGCTTTTGCCGGCTTTGTCGGCTGCCTCGGCCGCCATTGCACCGCCTCTGCTGTGCGCTCCGGTGCCGTTGATTCCGCCTCGGCTACCCACTTCACGATTCCCAAAAAATCCGCGCTCATAATCCTCTTTAAATTTTTGCATTCCTAGCGTCTTGCCCCATCTCGAATAGCCGTGATAGTTATACGCGGTTTGTCCGAATCTAGACCCCGCAAACCCTTCAAACGTATTCTTGTTCGTTCCGAGTCGTTGCATGCCGCCTTGTTGCATCCTCATCACCGAAGTAACCGCAGGCTCCACCGCATCCATGATGTCGTCAAACGCCGCGGAGTATAGCTGCCTTCCAAACGGAGAAAAGCCGTCTGGCTTAAACCCCGCCACCGAGCCAAACGTGCTCTTTTCTAGCGCCCTTTCTATCTGAGAGCGGCTGTAGCTTTGATTCATCCTCGACATTATGCTACCCGCGTCCATAAATCTATTTGCGCGCGTTAGTCCCATGTCCCTTGCGGGCGTGTTTAGATAGTCGCTAAATTTTTCTATCGGATGCGCGTATTCAAATTTCTTCCCTTTCCACTCGTACCCCACCGTTTGGCCGTATTGATTTTCCAGCTCGATCCTGCCTATATCAAACCCTAGCGCCCTTTTCACACCGTCTAAAAAACCTATCTTTTGCTCATACATCGGCTCTCCTTTGCTCGTAAATCCTGCCAAATCGCCGCCGAAGCCAAAATGATTATCAAGCCCGCTCATCACTTCAAACGTCTCCGTAAAAAGGCTATCCAGTGCAAAACCTATCGCCAGCGTACCAAAAGCCGAAGTTACGCCAAGCGCCTTTGATAGCGTCTGCACGCCCAGGCTTACTATCTCTTTTTTTAGGCTTGCGGTCACTACGTCGTGGATCGTGGCTGCGCTTATTTGTCCGTCATACGCCCAGCCCGCCACGATCGCGCCCATAGGCCCCCACTTGTTCATAGCGTATCCTTGCAGCGCCGCTCTTAACGCGCCCTTTTTTCTCTCTTCGGCTAGCTCCCTTAAAAACTCGCCGCTCACCGCTCCGCTTCGCCCCATCGTTCTACCGTCGGGGCCGGCAAAGTCTTTGTCTCTCTCGCGCAATATATTTCTAGCTTTTTCTACAGCCTTTTTGACCACATCGTCGATCTCTTCGCCTGCGGCCTCGGCCGCCTCGTCTCTAGCCCTTTTGTTCCACTCGCGAAATATCAAAATTTGCATAGGCAGTAGCGCCAGCTCGGCGTAGTCTTCGTTCAGATCGAGTAACGAAAGTGTAAGAGAATAACCTTGAGATATAAAAAGAGATGCGAGGTTTGGCATAGGTTCGAAGCTTGGGCTATACGCCGAGCCGCCGGCAAAGAGATAATCAAACGCCGAGGCTCCCGCCATAAAAGAAAAAACGTCGCTATCTTCTGGATTAGTGACGTTTAAAATGTCGTTAAACGCTATGTATGTTTGCAAATTTAGCCTTTGCCGGCAAACTATTTGCCTTTTTTGATTTCGTAGTCTGCTATCGGCTTGGCGGTTATGCCGTCGCCTTTGGTGATAGCTGCGAGCAGATTGAAAAAATGCTCGTTCATTGACGCAGGTGGAATCAAATCGCGTTGAGCGAGGTTTTGCAAGAAGTCGCCCAGGATCGAGGTCGATTTGATGATACGGTTGTCTTTAACTTGCCGCTCGATGGCCTTGTGCTGCTCTTCTGCGAGTTTTTGTTCGGCCTTTATTTTTTCTATCTGCGCGGCAGTGAGATCGTTTTGCGCTTCGAGCTGTTTCATCTCCAGCGGGTGCTTTTCTTTCATGTATTTGTTTTTTAGCTCTAGCGCCTCGAGCTCTTTTTCTAGCCCTTGATTGCGTAGCTCAAGGGCGCGCAGCTCCTGCTCAAAGGTCAGCTCTTTTTGCACTAGATCCATCGCGTTTTGCATAGCGTTTTGAGTAAAATTTATAGATAGATCGGCAAGCAGCCCGGAGATCGTCCTGGCTCTCACATCGTCGCCGATGTTGTATTTGTCAAACTGCTCGTCTATATACTGCGTCGTTTTTGCAAAAGGCGACTCTGGACACGTCGCAGTCCGTAAAATTTCCTTAAAATTATCCACATACGCTTTTTTAAAATTATCGCCTTTTATTTTCACGCCAACCCCTTTCTTTGTCTTTCGAGCCTATTGATTTTTGATCTTGCAAACGATGTATCGGTATCCAGCTCGCCTATGCTCCGCTCCGCCCCGTCCATCCTTTGCTCTATGGCCCTATCTTTTTCCTCTAGCGCGGCTATCTTGTCCATGGCTAGTTTGTATTGATTCGCCGTTGTACTTTGCAAGAGTAAAAAGCTATTTTTTAAAGTTAAAATTTCAGACTTTGCGCTATCTATTTCAACCTCAAGCATATCCACTCTTGATTTTAGAGCATTAAATTCAGGATCGCTAATCGGCATTTTTATTTCCTAGGATTATCTCGCTCATCTTCGCCGCCGCAAGCTTTAGTGCCTGCTCCAGCTCGTATTTGCTCACTTTTTCATCCATGTTGTTTGCCAGCCTCCATATCGTACTTTCCCCATCGTCCATAGACTGGATCGCTATCATCATCCTTTGCTGGCTTTTTTCGTCCGCGTCAAATGCTTTATCGTCGACTTGAATTTTGAGATTTTGTATTTTGCTATCTCGCTCAAGCTTTTTGATATATTTGCTATTATCCAAAAAAATACTCGCGCTGCCGTTTTCATTGCCCAGCTTTCCATTTTTCCACGTCCTGCCGTAGACATCCTTTATGCCCGCGCTCTTGGCGGCTTCGTCTATGGCTTCCTTAGAAACGCAAAAGAAATCCTCGCTGTTTTCAAAAGATGTAGCGTAGCCGCTGATTTTTTGGTCCTTTTTTGAAATGAGATAAAACATCACGTATTCCTAAAATAAAATATCGTTATCACGCCCTCGCTAAAAGGCACCATCGCCGGAGCGCCGACAAGCTGAGATGCAGCATTTCTATCGGTGATATAGACGCCGTTTTTATATTTCGTTCTTGCTGCGTCCTCGTGCCATTCCATACAGATTAAGGCGTATTGCTCGTCAGGGTTGAAAGACCCCGCTTCTTTGTGAGGATTTATCGCGCTTAGCCCGGCTTTTCTGTAGCATCTGATTCTTACGACCGTTCCTTTTTGCTGAATTTGGTCAAACTCCACGTTGCCCGTGAATCTTATTTTGTTGCCCACGATCACAAACGGGCTTAGGCTTTTGCTCGAGTTTGAAATTCTAAAATTATCCGCCATAATCTCAAATGTCGAAGTTCTACCCGAGCCGTCGGCGTATTGCCAGCCGGTGATTCTGTTGCCGTCCGTTACTACGGACTTTACTCTGGCCGCCCAATCTTTGGCTTGGGTAGCTATAGCTGAGGCGTTGGTGATTTTTATGTCTTGATTATCTACCTTGGTTTTTAGCTGCGTTAAATCGCCCGTGATTGAGGTCACCTTGCCGTCCACCGCTCGCTTGATTTGGGTTTCTACGTTTTTAGTGATCTCGGTTGCTATGCCGTAAGCATCGGGCATTGACGCTTTGAGTTGCTCAAATTTTTGAGCTATGGCGGTGTCTGCCGAAGTGTAGGCTTGTTTGATTTGATCTATGCTCGCGCTTATTTCGCCAAATTTTGCATTGATCTTTTTGATAGCCTGTGCTAGTGCTTCGTCGTCAGTCGTTATGGCTACGTCGTTATTTTCTACGATGGCCTTTATTTTTCCGTTGACGGCTATTAGCTCGCTTTTGGTCTCTTTGATGTCTTTTATAATACCAAGAAGCTTATTTCTCAAATTTACGTCATCAAAGGTATAATTTTTATTCATCCAATCTTCGATGATTTGGTCAAGCTCGCTTAGGTAGTCGAAAGGATTAAATTTGTTATTCCCGCCGCTACTTCCTCCGCTACCGCCACTACCACCTCCGCTACTTCCGCCGCCACCGTTCTCGTCGCATTTTGCGTCGGGATTTATACCTAGAGGAAATACCTCGAGATAATCAGGTGTCACAAACACGTTTGGGTTTAAAAATTCATCTGCCATTATTTACCTCTTACCAGCTTCGCCGCGCCGCGAAGTATGTTTAGCTCGTCGTTTGACACTGAGCTTTTGAGCCACACGGAATAGCTGTGCCACTTGCCGCCAGAGCCAAATATATCGCTCACGTCGTTTCTAAAAAACCCGCTTTCTGCCTTATCCCACGCGTTGGCGGGCACTTCTACCCTTACTCTGCCGCCGTTTACGCTACCAACGCCGCTAAGCACTAGCTTTTTATCGTTTTCAATGTTGGTGAAAATCATATCGACGCTCGTGTATTTAGCGGGGAAGGCTAGAGGCTTGCTGTCTGCGCCGTAGTATTTTATGTCGATGATAAAAGCGCTGCCGATCACAAAGGTTTTGTCGTATTTTGCGTTCACCTTACACCGCCAAAGCCCTATTGCGCCAGCCATTGGCGTAAATTCTAAACTTCGGATTTTTCTCGATCAGGCCGTTATAGTATTGAAGCTCGGCGCGATCAAATTCTTTGTCAAACTTCGCCTCGTCATATCGGTTTATCGCCGCTAGCGTCTGCTCGCCGACAATGCCGTCATTCACTACGCCCACCAGCTGCTGTGTGACTCTTACGGCGGGTTTTATGCCGATATTTACGGCAAAAATAAACATTTCATTGCCCTTGATTTGGCTTTGTACTTCGTCAAGCCTCATGCGATCCCAATACGCTTCCTTGTAAAACCTGCGCACTTCAGCACGCAAATTCTCTCTGCCGTAAAGCGCACGGGATATTTTCTCGATGTCGCCGCCGTATGCGACCGCGCCTAATATCTCATCCCACCCTTTCCAGTGCGGGTGCGCGTTTTGATAGATGCCCATAAACGTCCAGCCGCTCTCGGTCGGATTTCTATCTAGCGCATCCTCGGGCTTAGAGAATTCAAGTCTCATCAAAATTTGAAACGCCTCGTTAAAATTTGCCATTTTCTATCCTTTTTAGTTTATTTTCCTCGAAAAAGGCGCGCTCCTTATGCTCGCCTTTTTTGCCGATATTAAAGCCCTCGACGGGGCGGTGATAGCCCATTACTCTGCTCCATACGGTGCATTTGGTGCGCTTTTTTTGCAAGCTCTCTAGTATCTCGCTATTTGTCATCTTTCCACTCCTCGTGTCTAAAGCTTCCGCCGTAGTCTTGATAGTCGTAGCTCTTGTCATTTAGCCCCTCTATTTTTTTCTCTACGGCTTTATCTATCATCGCAGTCGCCCACTCCGCCCCTCTCCACGCAAAGAATCCGCCGACGGCTAGCGAAAACTTCGGCGCTTGCGTGAAGTAAAAAGTAGCTTCATAAGCTAGCCAACATACAAACATCGAGCTTGCCGTACCTACAAGCGCGTTTATGAGCCTTTGCGCGCCTTTTTTCTTGCTATTTGCTAGATTTAGCAGTCCGCCTACTAGCCCCACCAAAATCACCCAAAAATAAAGCCCTATCTCCTCTAATATATTATTCATCCCGCGCCTCACATTGTGACTAACCACATAAGCAAGATCGACAAGATGATCTCGATAATAGCCTTTTTGCTAAGCCAGAATTTCCTAGCTTTAATTACCAACTCGTCCATTGGCACACCCTTTTAAAAGTTCCTCGCAGGTTTTGAAATACTCCATTAGCTCACGCGCGCTTTGTGGGTCGTTTGCCTCAAATTTTGGCTTTTCAGGCATTTCCTCAATACAAACTACAGGGATTTTGACTTCTTGATAAACCGTGCGTGTAATTACGGTCGGCTCTTTAGCCGCACAACCAGCTAAAAATAAAACCACTCCAACTATCAACCAAAAGTTGGCAGTTGCCTTATTTAGCGGCTTCATTGATTAGCTCCTCGTAAAATTTAAGCTTTTTTTCGCACTCGGCATCTTTAACGGGTATTTTTATTTTTTCAAATTTCGTTATTACCCGCTCTTTTACTTCGACCGTATCGGGGGCTTGCGCTTTAATTTGCTCTAGCTTGGCATTTTGTAGTTGTATTTTTGTGTTGCATTCAAAGAGGTTTGCGGTTGAGATTTGCAAATTTGCCTCTTTTATCGCTAGCTCGTTTTGTGCTTCTTTTAGTGCGTTCTTTGCGTCGCTTATGTCGCCTTTTAGCCTATAAATTTCAGCCCCAAGACCAAGCATTACGCCGGCAAGAGCGCCGATTACGATCAGCCAAAGTTTGTTTGCGATTAAAAAATTCATCATAGTCCTTTAATCAAATTTAGGATAGTCGCTACCGCTATGATAGCCGTCGCTATGATCACGAATTTCTTTGTGGACGGCTTCATTGTTTGATCCTTTTGAAAGGGTTGATAGCCCAAACGGTTTGCAGTATTTTTTTGTCGTTCTCATCCATATACTCGGCTTTGTTATCCTCACGCATGCCTACGACATCCATCAGCTTCCAGCCGATGTATATTCTGCAATACCATTTTGATTTGCCGTAGCGTATCTCGCGATAGTAGCCGAAACGCTCGCGTCCGTCTTTCATTTTGCACGTTACTAGGCACTCGGTATTCTTTTGTCCTTTGTTGTAGGTAGCGAGCGTATCGCCGATCGTGCGCACGGTATTTGAGTCGATGTCCTCTACTCGCACGCCCAGATACTTCGCGCTGAAGTTTCCTATGCGGTTGCGATACAGCCAGCAAAGTCTTGCCCAGTATGTTCTATTCTTTCCGTTCGGGAAATGCTCGTTTTTCCAACCGTCGTCGCCATTGACCCCGTAATCGGGGTCATCAAACCAAGCTGCCCATCTCGGTAGATTTTCGCTATCTTTGTTGCAGAAAATCAAAGCGATCGGCACGACGAAAAAATGCAGTATCTCGATAGGTATCTCAAAGACTAGGTTTCTAGCTATTTGTAGTTTTTGTTTTAATGTTAGTTTCATTTTAATAGCCCTCCACCGTAAACACAATTTTCTCTGTTAGCTCTGCAGACACACTTCCGTCTGTTAGGGTTTTTAGTAGATCATTAAGCGCAAGAAACCCGCCATTTACCTCCTTGTACTCCTTATACGTTTCGTAGTACCATAAAAAAGAACAAATAAGTTTATTCTTTGGTTTTTTGGAAAAAACAGCATTTATTCTTAAAGGGTATTTTTTATAGAGTGCAGAGCTTTGTTGGAGCCTACCAAAACTATGGTTTCCCGAAGAGATCGCCCTGTCGGAATCTATAAAATAAGTATAATTTATAGTTAAGACACCGTTCGGAAAATCAATAGGTAAAGGTAAATGTATATATTGCGCATCAGATTGACCACCTGTTAATGTGCGTATTCTGTCTTTAGTTAAAATTGCTATTTGGGTTATATGCCCGTTAGCTCTTTTAATATATCCACCGTCCGCATTAAAAGAAACTATATCCCCGCCATTATTGCCCTCTTTTAGAACATACTTTTGATCAGCTGCCGTCTTTGTGAGATATTCAGCAAAGTTTGGCAACTCTGTTTTTTGTGCATAACTTTGTGCTGCAAGTCCACCTAGCTTAGCGCTATCACTAGCTTTTGCGGTCTTGCTTAGATAGTTATTGTCCGCATCAGTCTTTTTGATATATTCGCTCAAATTTACTTCAGTTTTTACAAGCTCTTTTAGCTTGCTAACACTAGCTTTTCTTACTAGCTCGCTTCCGTTTTCAGAGAAAAGTACGGTTGAGTTTACCGCTAAAGCCCCATCCTCTACCGTAGAGTTTAGATTTAATTTCTCGCTATTTATCGCTTTTGCGTATATGCTGCCGTCTTCGCTACGTTTTACGATCTTGTTTGCCGTAGCTTCGCTTGAGACGCTATCCGCCTTTACAAATGTACTAGCCGCATTCCCCTCAAGCATAGCGCTATCACTAGCCTTTTCGTTTTTGCCTAGCTTTGTTGCCAAAGATAAATTTACGTCATCTTTTTTTGCAAAGGTTTGCTCTATCTTTTTCATAGTCGGCAATCCCTCGATATTTGGTATTTCGCCTTTTTTCATATAGGTTTGCTCGGCTACTTCGGTTTTTAGAAAACCCGCGACGCTAGGTATCTCTATCTTTTTAGCATACGTCGTCTCGGCCGTAGCGGTATCCAGTTTGCCGCTCACGTCAGGGATGTCTTCTTTTTTAGCGTATGTTTGCTCTGCCGCTTCAGACGTGAGCAAATTTGCGGTATCGGGGATTTGCCCTTTTAACGCGTCAAGCTCGGCTTTAATCTTTACGCTTGAAAAAGTAGTCGTAGTAGCCGTTTGCGTATCGTTGATCACGCCTTGCAAAAGCAGCGTATTTATCTCGCCTTTGAGCGTTTCTAGCTCGGATTTTAGCGTCACCAGTTCGCCGTATTTGGCCTCAAAATCCTGCGAAGTTTGATCGAGCTTTGTCTGCCCCTGCGCTAGCTTCTCATTGAATTCGTCTATTTTTGCCGTGAGAGTAGGCAGTGCGTTTTCTAAAAGCTGCGCAGCTTGTTCGATCTTTGTTTTTATCTCCGGCAGATTTGTTAGCGCACCCTCTATTTTTGAGTATTTTTCATCAAAATTACTCATCTTCTCGCTAAAGCCGTCAAGCTTAGGCTTTGCTTCGTTATATGCGGCCAAAAGAGTGCTGAAGTCATTGTTTTCCAGATGTTCGCGCAGCTCTTTGAGATTTTGATTTATGAGAGTAGCTTTAGCGATGGTTTCTTTGAGCTCCGCAGTCGTAGTTTCTAGGATCGAAAAATTCGCCGCATTGGATTTTATCCAGTCAGCGAGGTCTAAAATCTCTCTACAAATTTGAGTGAATTCTTTACTCATGGTCTTATCCTTTTTTTCATTATTACGTCAAGTTCTTTCATATCGCGCCTATCTACGCCTTTGCCGTTTTGAAAATCGATAAAAAGATATACGAATTTTCTATACGACAAATTTTTAGTAGTCGAGATATTAGCCATCCAGTAGTCAAGTTTGTCCAAAAATGCCTCATCCCAAACGAAATGAGTATCAAGTGCGTAGTTGATATCGTAGGGTTTTGCCCAGCCGCGCGCCGCCAAGGCGTGATCTAGGTCGTAGCTGCGCTCGTCGAAGTTATTTATCTCATATCCACTAAGAGCTCGCAAGTACAAGTTTTTGTATTTGGCGATTTTTTGTATATCGCCGGTTCTTTTGCAGGCCATGCCGTACGCCAAAGCGTCGATAAGCTTTTCGTCAAGAAAATCTATCTCTCCGTCCTTCGCATCCAAGGGCGGCTTAAATTTCCTCACGAAATACTTATCGTCAAGGTGATATTCCGCCTCGAAGTCTAGGGTATCAAGCTCTATCATTTCAAGCGGCGTTACAGAGCGCATTATCTCCGCCGCCGTAACGCCCGCTAAGATTTTAAACTCTTCAAAGTCTGGCATCTTTATATCGCCGCGCGTATACACCGCCAACCTCTGCCTAAACTCCGAGACGGTCATCTTTATACCTTTAAATTTTTAAGCCAAGCAAATGCCACCGGCGTGCACACGCGGAGCGTAAGCTCGGTTAGTATTTCTTTTTTGATCTCGTCGTTCTCGGTAGGCAAGTCTTTTTTCTTCGTCATTCTCCAGTAAACTGCGTAAATATCCTCGGATCTATAGGCTATTATCTCGTTGTTAGCGAGCTCCGGCGACAAAAGTAGCTTTACATTCTCGCCGTATTGGGAGTTTATCGCCGTAACCTTGTCGTGCAGATATTCTACGGTGTAGTTGGCTTGCTTGTATTTATCGAGCAGATCCATCACTCTATCCATTTGTTTATCGGGCAAAAGTATAAAATCGTAAGGCAGACCCCTTAAATGTCCGATCTTAAGCAGATCTCTAATAAACTGCATAGACATATCCGCCCCTGTGGCGTCAAAGGTATTGGTCGCGGTAGTAAAGCTTTTTAGTCCGCCGAGTTTTCCTTCTTTTTTAACGCCGGTATTGACCCTTTGAACAGCAGCTTGATCGGAAAGCAGTATCTTTTCTAGCGTTTTTTTATGCCTGATCGCCTCCATCTCGCCGTTTTTGGTTAAGATCAAATTTCCGTCCACCCTTTTGCTATCCTCTTCCGTACCCGAAACGCCGTAAGTATTTTTTACGATTTGGTATTGGTTTTTTAGCTGTCCGCCGGTAGCGTATTTCAAAGCGGCAGGAGCGCCGCCCTCTAAGTGCGCGTTATCGGCTTCGCCGTCGGGCGTTTCATCGTAAAACCACGTGTGTCCGGCCGCCGCGTTCGTGCTCCTGTCTACCGGAGCGCCATTTTGGATAGACGTCAAAAACGGCGTCTGCTTCCACCCCATCTCTTTTATCGTGTTCCAAAACTCGGTGCCTCTTCTTCCGAAAGCCTCGTCGCTGGTCATTATTCCTTGTCTAACAATAGGCATCTTTTATCTCCTTTTTTAGTTAAAAATTTTGCTTAAATACGCGTATTTTTCGCTTTGGCTTATTTCGCCTTTGTTTATGCGTCTCATCATCTCCGATCTGTCGACGCCGCCGCCCGTTCCTCGCGCTATGTCGAATTCATCATCCGTCTGCTCCTGCGCCTTGCCGTGGAAAAATTTTAGATAGACGTTTTCAAACCCGACCGGATTGAGTAGCATATCGCCTGCGCCGGGATTTTTCTCATCGATTTCTAAAATTTTGTCCGTGATTTTTTTCATATCAAAATCCGGATAGCTCCTCCTGAAATCCGTCTCCATCTGCGAAAGTTGCGCAGCTTGACGCATTCTTTGAAAGTCCGCATACTCTTCTTTATTGAGTTTTACGGAGTCGTCAGGCTGCGCCGCCGCCCGCGCTTTGGCCTCCGCCTGCACCTGTGGCTTATCTGCTGCGGTTTTTACGGCCGCCTCGGCTTCTTGCGTTTGCGTCTCCTCTGCGGCCGCCAGCCCCTCTAAATCCTGATCGTATACGTCCGGCATTATTCGTTACCTCCTAAATTTAGACCTTGCGGCTCATTTGCCTTAGGCGCGTTATCAGCCTTGCTCTTCTCTGCTTTCTTGGCCGCCTCTTTTAGCTTTTTATTCTCGACTTCAAGTTTTTGAATTTCCTGCGTCAAAGTTAAATTTTCACCAGCTGCAGCGCTTATTTGGTCTTGTAAATTTGCGCACTCCTCTTTAAAACGCTCAGCCTCGCCTTTGGCCTCTAAAATTTCAGCCTTCAAGCGTTCGATCTCGTTTTTAGCTTTAGCCAGCTCGGGAGCGAGATTTTTCGCGCCAGACGCGGTTTGTTTCATCTCGGCCTCGGCTGCCTCGTTTTGCGGCATAGCTTCCCACTCTTGCTCGCCTATGATATTCACGGAGGCAAAGCCGCCCTCGCCTTTATCTCGCACCACCACGTCGCCGATACTCCCGCCGCTGATTTGCCCTTCGTCTTCGCCTTTTTTATAGACGCTAAGCCCGTTGCTAGCCATTGCCATGATAACGCCCAAAACCTCGTATTTGTCCCTATACGCCATGTCTGCTCCTTTAAAATTTTTATTATTTTATTTATCGCCGTCCTAAAAAACGTAAACTTTTTACTTCGCGGCGGAAATAAATCCCACCTTACGATGAAGGGCTTAGCCCTTTCAAAACCCCTAAAGCCCTGCCCTTGCGGCGGAGACCCGTTTTCGTCGCGACGGAAGCGCTGCATAGCTACACTCCGCCGTTTGCTAAAGCCGCCATCTCTATCTCCTCCTCACTCGGTTCTCTTTGCGCCTGTTCTTCTTGCTCCGCTTGCGCTTGTTCTATTTGTGCCTGCTCCATAGCCTGAGCTTGCGCCGCCTCCTGCATCGCCGACATCTGAGCCATAGCCTCGTCCACCTGCTCTATCGGCGCGTTTTCGCCCAGGATTAGAGTTAGTACCTCTTTGATTATTTCGCCCGTTATTTGCGGTGAGCTTATTTGATTTTGGGCTAGCACGCCCAGTAGCCCATTTAGTTGATTGATTTTTACTTCATTTGCTATCGTCGTGCCAAAATTTACCGAAACGTCAAAGTCTAGGCGGTTCGCCTTTCTTTGCGCAAGCGTGCCGATCACGTCTATCACGCTCTCGTCTTCGGTGATTTTTACGAATTCATCGTCGCTTACGAAGCGGTACAGCAGCTCTACGAAGTGCTGCGCGTAGCTTGAGAGCATAGTTTCTAGCAGAGTCTGCATCATGCTTTCTATTCTCATCGAGCTTGCGGCGTTCACCGTTTGTAGCGCACCCATAGCGCGGCGATCGCTCGGGCTGGTTTGACCGGTCATTACGCTATTTACGCCCGTAGCTATCTCGTACTCTTTGCCGAGCATATTTATCTCTTCGCTTAGCTGATACGTAGGCGGCGTCGGGAACGGCATTATCACGTCGCTCACTCTAGCGCCCATGTCCGTTTCCACCCTGATGACCTTTTTCCTCGCCATCACGTCGCTAACCGCCACCGCGCCCTTAGTTTTATCTACCACAAACGACGGATCTATCTGATTTTCGGTGATGTCGATTTTTTGATTACGCTTGATGTTGTATTCTTCTTGGATCTCTTTAACGATTTCCGGCACGCACGAGCCGTATACGGCGTTTTCGTTTTCGCGCATGCTCTCCTCGATGCTTGGCATCGCGTCTATACAGTAGCCGAAGTGAAACGGCAGAGTCGAAAATTTCGTCTCTCTTACCAAAAAATCATTAGCAAAGCTCTTTAGCTCCCACATCTGTCGGCCGTTTACGTAAATTTTTTTGTAGATATCCTTCATCTGCACCCTTTGGCTCCACTCTACCTTTGAGCCTAGGATGAGATCTTTGTCTTTACCTTTGTAAAATTTCGTTTTGATTTTCTCTTCGACCTGGCGCACGGATTGACGCCATTTGTAGCAGACGTATTCTATGTCGTTGATGTCGCTTGCGTATTTGTCAAAGGCTAGATCGGTGATAGGAATGAAGCGCGTAGCGATATCGCCTTGCTCTTTGTCGTAAAAAAGATTTACTATGCCCAGAGGCAGATATAGCGCGCTTAGTACGGCTTTGCTAAGCCCTACTCGGTGCTCTTTTTTCTTCCATCGGTTTTTGAGTACCGCCGTGAGCGCGTTTTGTAAGATTAGATCATCATCGCTTCTGCGCCCGACGCGGGTAATCTCGATCGGGCATCGATCGCTCATGAAGCTTGTTTTGAATATCGCATGTATGATAAAAACGGTGGTTTTGATTAGAGGGACATATAGTTTAGAACGGCTACGCTCGGAGTTTTTGAGCTTGCTAGTTCGCTTGTCGTCTTTGTATGTGGCGAGAAATGCCGCTTCGCATTTTAAAAATCTATCTTTGTGGACTTCAAGATCTTTAAAGGCTCTTTCGATTAAATCTAAATCGTTATCCATCTAAACTCTCCGCTTTTTTGCGGATAGTTTAGATTATGAGTTTCCTAAAAAACGTATAAATCGTTAATTTTTTGCGATATTAAGAATATTACTTATCTTGTCATGAAGCTTTTTTAGTAGCTCAAGAGGCAGCGCATCGACAATTCCTTCCAAAAAAGTCAAAGTTGGTATATTACCTCCGGATGAGCCTATTTTATCGCTAGGATTTATTTTTATAGCATCAAAAGTCATATCTAGTAGTTTTTGCCTTCTTTCTTCGTCTTCTTCTCCATCTTGCCTATACATTTCTTTTCTCCATCCTATATATGCAGTACTTAAAGATTCTTTATATCCATATTCTAATACTATTCTTTTATATTCAGATATCTGCTTTGTAGAGTAGTAAATAAAAAATCCGCTAAAAACCCAAAGTGGCAATACTTTTAAAAAACTATTAAAGCTAAACTCCCCTATTAAAGTTATTGAAAAGTAAACAAGGCACATAATAATAAAAGTTAAATTAGAGGCAATGAAAGTTATATGCCACCTACCCATATGCTTTTCAGCATCTTCTTTTTGTCGCCTAAAAGATTCTCCTAATTCTGCCGCCGCTATTCCGGGCAATATCTTTTTTGCATCCTCGAATACTTTATTACATTCTTCTTGCAAATTTTTACCCATATTTCGAATTTCTTCAGCCAATTCTTCAGCCTTGGACTTATTGTTCTCCATATCTTTTATAGTTTCATGTATTTTTTCAATACAATCCTTGTCACCATTAATTCCATATAAAACATTATGATATTCTTCAATTTTTTGTATTTTTTGTATTATTTGAGCGTCCATCAAATCATTTAAAATCAATTGTAGCGCATTGTGCTTATCTTCACTTTGTAGCAACTCATAAAACTGCATGAACTCAGGCGATTTAATAACGCAATTAACTCTATCCTGCAAAGATACTCCATTTACTTCTTTATTAATTACCCTATAGTCGTCCAATACTTCTTTTAAGGTCTTCACATCTTCTATATTTGCAACATTTAAAACAGACTCTAGCGCTTTTGCTTTATTTTCATCTTTCAGTATCTCCGAAATCCGATCTAAAATCTTTTTTTCTTCTTCCATTTTTTCTCCTTTGAAAATTTTATTTTTATATAGTTTTTTCCAAATTTTAGGCCTTACGGGTTTTTATCCTCCCCACAGCTCACGCCCACGGCTACGCCGACCCATCACACGCCGCCGTTTATTAACGCTTCCATTTCCGCATCATCCTCACTCGGTTCGTTTTGCTCTTTCGCCGCCTGAGTTTGCTGCGCCCCATGTATCGCCTTTAACTCTTTTTTTACGCCTCTAAAACCTAATTTTTCAGCCTCTTCTATGGTTTTTGCATAAAATTCGCCTCTATTTACGTTTATTTTTATGTAATCATACATTCCCGCGCCAGGCAAATGATATATTTTTTCTCCGCTATCATCGTTGATGTTGCATTTTATTTTTGGGTATTCGTTATCATATGGTAGTACGATATGCTCTATCTGTGTTTTTGCTAACCTTGCGCGCGCTTGTTCGTCGAGATTGTCATAGGCAGAATAAAGCCGAGCTACGACGTTTTTGTTCGGATTATCGGCCGTGCGCTCGTGTAAATTATCGTTTAATTGCCTTATCGTATTGCTGTGTATTTGGCTATCTTCCTTATACCATTTGCATTGTATTATTATGAGCTCTCGTCTTTTTGTTGCGATTATATCTATACCGTCGTCTTTTTTGCCCATCTTTATACCGTTATACTCTACTTTGTATCCGTTTGTCTCGTATAAATATCCTATGTATCTTTCATATCTCTTGCCTATCTCTTCAGGAGTTAAATTTGCAAGCTTATTTTCATAGTCAAATAGTACTTTTTGCTTATATAAAAAAGAGTTATACTCTTTTTTGCATTTTTCGCACTCATTTGGAAAAAAGAATGCTCCATATACCCCATGTTTACATTGTCCGCTGTATTTTTTCAACAAATCCCTATTGACACCCAATAGCACTCTAAATGTAAAAAGCTTTTGATGCAAAAAACCAATATTTAGATTCTTATCATTTTTAAAATCATAATATAACTTTTGCATAGATAATACGAAATCTTGATCGGAGCCCATTTTTCTAAAGAATAAAATTTTACTACCTTTATGCGTAAAAAAATTGATGTCTATTTTATCAAATTCATATTCTATATTTTTTATTTCCTCTAGTGTTTTTTTGACTTGCCAGGATATACGATTAATTTCTTTATAAAGATTATAAAAAATAACCAATTTATTTTTTAAAAAATCAGTATCCTCTGCCTCAATGTCCCTTATTTTTTCATAGTCTTTTTTTGCATTTAAATATTGATTTATTTTAAATTCTTCTATCTCAACTTGCTCTAGCGGTAGAGCCTTTTCTGGAATTAAATTACTTTCTATCCATTCACAGTATTGTGATATCTTTTTTTTAATATTATTATTTATAATTTGTTCTTTTTTTATATCTTCCTGAAAGCAACAATGTTCCAATGTCTCATATTTGTTTGTTGAATACTCAGATGGATTACATTCTACATTTCTACTATCTACCGCAATCGGTTCCTTTTCGTTTTCTTCTAAAATTTTGATTGACCTTACAATAAAAACACTGTTTAATAAATTTTCAAGATATCGCAACACGATATCTGCAACAAATAAGAGCCCAAAAAACGCAATAGTGCCCAAAAAGACCTTTAAGAGAGCGTCTTCAATATTCATGATATTAATTTATTGCAACTTAAAATTCTGATTATTGCCATCGCCAAACTGGTTAAAAGAATTTTCTATATTTATACCGCTTTTTATTCCGCTTCGCCGCATTGCCTCAGCCATCATTTCTATTTTATCTTCACGCTTTTGCTTTGCAAGCATATGTAAGCGCTGCCTATTTTTTCTTTTTCTTATTATGCCTAATATCCAAGATATAACAATAATACCAATCCAAAGGGCTACAAAATAATATGAGCTATTTGGATTTTCTGCCCTATAGTTCATGTAGTTAAAAAACCAATTAATAAGAGTCTCCATTATATTTCTCCTTTTGAGATTTTTTCTATTTTTTTTAGTTTTTCAATAAAACCGTTCAACATTTCAGCATTACCATATTTGTTAAACAACTCAACAAATTCCTGCATCATCTCATTGCTCTCTTTTGCTGGGCTATTAGAAATAATAGTTCCAAAATTTTGGCTGTTATTAAAACCAAACTGATTAAAAGAGCCTTTTACAAGTGCATCCATATTAACTCCTATTTTTTGTGCTATGTCTAGAATTTTGCTTTTTGGTATATTATTTCTACGTTTCCATGTATCTAATGTGCCATACGGAATATCTAAAGCCTCACACATTTGTTTATCTGTCTTTACCCCTAGCACCCCCTTTATTCTCGCTAAAACGGCTTCTAAATTTTCCATTTTTATCCCTTTTTTAAATTTTTGGCTGTATAATACTTGACATATAAGTCATATAAATGTATAATACGTTCAAATTAAGTCAAAGTATTTAATTTAACACTAAAATAAAATAAGCGTTAAATTAAAAGTTTTTACGAATTATAACAAAACTTTGGACTAAAAAGGATTATTTATGAGGCACAAACCTAACGAAGTTATCGTTCTTGCAAACGTGGGCGATAGGCTTGAGGGGGTAAGGTTGATTTTAGGATTAGAACAAAACCAAATTTGCGAGTTTTTAGGGGCTACGAAATACATCTTTAACGAGGTGCGTTTTGGCCGCAAGCTCATCCCCTACGAGTGGGTGGTAAAGCTCGCCGAAAAATATAACCTCAATCAAAACTGGATATATCAAAGACAAGGCGAAATTTTTAATAAAAGGAGAAGCGATGTCTGAGTTTGAAAAACAAGAAGCCGTAAGGTCGTTTTTAAAAACCGAGTTGGATAAATATAGGCTTGAGATTAGCGTCCTAGAAGCCAAACTAAAGGACGCGAACGAGCGAAAACAAACCGCCCATATTATCTACCCCGAGGTCGTGGGCGTAGAAACGAAAGACGCCAGAGTCTTCCTAGAAGACGCGTTAAAATGCGGCGAATTGCCGTCGAGCGACGTAATAACGCGGCTACTGGAGTTTATGGACGAGCTAGATGGCGCGGCGCAAACGAGTACCCGAACCGCGACCGAAGCGGAGACGAAAATGGGCGAAAAGCTCGCCGTTAAGTCTCCCGCGCTGTTCCTTTACGAGACGATAAAAGGCTTAAGCCATTTTACTCCGGTTACTAGAGAGGCCGTTATATGCGCCCTACAGGGATATTTTGTTACCGCCCCCGAGAACGAACGGGCACGGTGTTTCGGTCATTTTTCTTAAAGATAACCGTCCTCGTCCGAGGGCTGTTCGGTTTCTGGCTTGGGCGTGGCTTTTGGAAAAACTTCTGCCTTGATTTCGTTAAAGGTTTTGGCGATAAGTTGTGGAAGTTCTTTAGGCGAGGCGCCCTCAAAAGCGCCTTCTTGCGCAGCGAGCTTTACTAGCTCTAGGGTTATTTCGCATTGGTTCATTGTTTTAGCTCCTTTGGGTTGGATTTTGTTTTGCAGCCTGATTATATCCCAAAGGGGTTTAAAGAGTGAATTTAACAAAAAGGATGAGCGATGTCTGGAGTGTTTACCGTAACCGTTATCGCTATTGCGGTTTGTTCCTTCACTGGAGGAGCTATTTTGGCTTTAGCTGCAGCTGGGTTGTTCGCGCCCAAAGAGGACTAAGTTATGACTGCAACGAGAGATTATATCCGCGCGGATCACGCCTCTATTTTGCAAACTTGCAAGAAAAATCTGCAAAATTTGAGCTATATTGACCGAGATCATAACCGCCGTGACCGCTTCATGATTTACGAGCATGCCCTCTTCGTCAAACAAAACTACCTTTGTCCGCATTTTGACGAGGTAGCTGATTGGTATTACAAGGCTCTTGAATGCGCCGCCAGCGAAAGCGCGCTAGCGGACTACGTAGCCAAACATACGGGCAAAAACAAGGCCGCGATCTATTTCTATTTTAGGCGTTTTCGTTTCAAAAACCCCGATTTCGCACGCGAAGTCGTAGAAATTTTAAAAAAATTTATTAGAGAAAATAACCTTTTTGCGGAGCTTGACGATGAGTAGAATATCCCTCGCTACCCTCTTTTCAGGCATCGGCGCGCCAGAGTTTGCGGCTCGCGAAGTATTTAGCGGGGCCAAAACGATATTTGCCTGCGAGATAGACAAATTCGCACGTCAAAGCTATCTAGCTAATCACGACGCCCCGCTAGCTTTTTACGAGAACGTTTGCGATCTTGACGCCAAAGCCTACGCCGGGCAAATAGATATTTTGATAGGTGGCAGTCCTTGTCAAGACTTTTCAATCGCAGGCCAACGCGCGGGCGAGGACGGCGAGAGAGGCAATCTGATATGGCAGTTTTACCGCGTCGTTAGCGAGGCTCGCCCTAAGGTCTTTATCTACGAAAACGTCAAAGGGTTTTTATCTATCAACGGCGGCAAAAAATATGAAAGGTTTTTAGAGGTTTTGCGAGGGCTAGGCTATCATTGCCACGCGGAAATTTTAAACACCAAAGACTACGGTATACCGCAAAACAGAGAACGGCTTTATATCGTGGGCTTTTTAGATGCCCGCGAATACCACGCTTTTTCGCTAGCCCCTAAAACCGGCTGCGGACGGCTGGCTGATTTTTTGGATGCGAGCGTAGAGGAAAAATACTTTTTGAGCGATAGGGCTTTGGCGTATTTTCGCAGCAAACATTCAAAATTTAACGGCGCATTTCGCCCTAAAGACGCAAACGCGAATATCGCCAACACTCTCGCTACAAACCAGGGACACTGCAGGACAGATACTTTTATCAAGGTCGTCGGCGAGCTCGATATACCTACATTTAAAAGAGCAAGGCAAATTTATGATACAGACGGAGTGAGCCCAACACTATTGACGGCCAAGAACAATCAAGAAACGCCCAAAGTTATTCAAAGGTCAAGGGGGTTTAATAAAGGCGCCGAGTTTGAACTTTGCCTTACGATTAGCTCAAATAGCTTTGAGCAAAATAATCTACTAAAGAGCGAGCGCATACGCAAGCTAACCCCTGGGGAGTGTTTACGCCTGCAAGGCTTTCCTGAGAATTTTGAGATCGTCGTGAGTGATACGCAGGCATATAAGCAAGCTGGAAACGCAATGAGCGTAAACGTCGTAAAAATGATTTTAGAGCGGATAAAGCTCACAAAAAATAAAGAATTTAGACTGGTCGGATAGGCAAACATATGAGTGATAGTATTTTTCAAACGATAAAACAAACGGTGTCGAAACAAGACTTTAAGGATTTCATTCAAAGCGCTTATAACATTGAATTTAAAGGCGGCAACGCCTTTTGTCCGTTTCACGATCATAACAACGGCACCCCTAGCCTAGGCATAAACTCCGACGCTAGCGGCGCGTATTTCAAGTGCTTTGCTTGCAATACTAGCGGCGATATCGTGAGATTCGTCGAGCTAAAAGAGCAAATTTCGCCGCTTCAAGCGGCCAAAAGGGTTTGCGATCATTTCGGTATCCCAAATACTATCAACGCAAAAGAGATGACCGAAGAGGAAAAGAAGGCCTACGAGGCGCACCAAGCTCTGCTAAAAGCCGAAAATGAAGCTCGCATGAAAAAAGAAGCCGCCGAGCGCGCGAACAAGGAAGCCAAACTTAAATTTAGGTTGGCTAAAACCGCTCCGCAGCTCGTGGAAAATAAGTTAAAAAATTACGATTTGATCAAGGATCAAATTTCGGCCCTATTCCCGACGCCCAGCGATAGCTTTGACGCATATAGCCGCGAACTTATCGGCTATAGCTTTGAGCATAAAAGCCTGGCCATCATCATCAGAGACGCAGACGGCGCGCCCGTGAACGTAAAATATAGAGAGAAATTCTCTTACGATACGTATAAGGGAGAACTTTCAAACGAGCGAATGCCCGGCAAATGGATCGGCGAGAGCGGTGCACACGCTAGCCCGTTCCCGCTAAATTTCTATGCCGACTACAAAGGCGATAAAGTAGTTATTTGCGAAGGAGAAAAAGACGCGTTAAATTTGATGTGTTTTGGTATATGCGCTTTGACTCTGGGCGGCGTAACGGCGAGCTGGGAAGAATACAAAGAGCTTTTAAGAGACAAACACGTTTTTATCTGGTTCGATCATGACGAGGCGGGCTATGAAAACGCTATCAAGAAATTTTACGAACTAAAAGACGTCGCCAAAAGTATCCGCATCGTGCTCTTTTATATGATAGGCAAGAACTTTTCAAAAGGCTACGACATCAGCGATTATCTTTACGACTTCGCCTTTAAATTTCAGGACGCTAGCCCGCTAGATGTCGTAGCCTTTAGCTGCTTTGAACCGACTAACGTCGTCATTGACGAGATTTGTGAATACTTCCCGAACCTTTCGGCAAAGCTTGACAAATTTAAGCAAAACTTACCCATTAAAGAATTTCGCCAAATCAAAGCCGAGATAATGGCGCAAGATATCGAAGGCAACTTTATAAATATTTTTCCGGTCAAAGGCGAGCTGGACGACAAATACGTCGATGAAGTGCTAAACGCTGCTAAAGAGCTAGAAAGAAAAATGGGCGAGCGATACGAGGAATTTAAAAAAGCCTATATCCAAAGTTTCCTTTTGACCGAGCAAGAGGAGCAAAATTTCGAGCGTTTTTCAAAGGCTTTTAGCGACGCCTTCCGCATCAACAAAACTATGCGCACGAACTATCATCAAACGCACATCACAGATATGACGGCAAGTCTAAATCAAACGTTTTTAAAACTAGGTTGCCGCCTTGGCGAGTATAAAAAGAATTTGCACGTTTGGGCGAGTAATCACTTTATGCAAATCGATACCAATGCACTAGCCAAATTTATCCACACGCACTGGATGGCCGCGGCATACGTAGATAAGAAAAAGCAAAGCCGCGAAAACGTAAATAAAATCGTAGAGGACTTAACGAGCCTGTCGCTAAATTTAGACGAGATCAAAGCGCACGAGCCGCGCCGCGTTATAAATCTACTAAACGGCACGATCTTTATCAGCAAAAACGGCGTCATCACCTTTAAAGAAAAGCACGACTATAAAGATGCCGCGACGAATATCTTAAAATTTAACTACGACACATCGGCCAAATGCCCGAAGTGGACTAAGTTTTTGCGCGACATCATGAGCGACGAGGACGATATCAAAACGCTTATGGAGTTTATCGGCTACTGCTTTATGCCTAGCCATGAGTTTGAAAGCTTCTTGTTCCTCTACGGTAAAAGCGGCGCAAACGGCAAGAGCGTTATACTAGATACTATCCGAAACTTTTTCGGCGAGGATAACGTCTCGTCCCTTCAGCTTCAGCAGTTTGAAGGGCACCAGCTTTGCGCGCTTACGAATAAGCTCTTAAATATCGGCTCCGAGATCGACAAAAACGGTACCGATAAAGGCCAACTGGCAAATCTAAAAGCTATCGTCAGCACCAAAGACGCGATCACCATAAACCCAAAAAACGAAGAGCCTTATTCGCTGCTTCCTAGCGAGAAGCCTAAGCTTGCGTTTGCCGGTAACGAAAAGCCAAAAAGCGGCATCGATAACGGCGTATTTAGGCGCATGCTGCTTATAGTATTTGATAAAGAGGTAAAAGATAATCAAAAAATACGCGGCCTTAGCGATCGCTTCAGCGATGAGTTGGCGGGTATTTTTAATATGGCGCTCGAGGGGCTAAAGCGCCTCATTAAACAAAACAAATTTACGCGCTCTAAACGCATGCAAACCGAGCTAGAAGAGTATAGAGATAGCGTAAATCCACTTCGCACTTTCGTCAAAGACGCGATCGTTGCGGACGCTGATTATTTTGTGCCGTCGGTACCGCTTTATAAAATTTATCTAGCATACATGAACGACAAAGGTGGTAAACCTATAGCGCAAAAGAACTTCGCGCAGGCTTTGCGCGACGAGCTTACACTTGCGGGAATTAGCTGCTCTTACGGCCAAAAACGAATGCCGGTAAATTATGCAGGCGTCGGCGAGAGGCCTAGATGCTTTTTTGGGTTTAGGGTTAGCAGCGACAATCTCGACTTTGACAGCGTAAAGATAGAAAACGGTGGCGAAATCATAATAAATCAAATGAGCTATTATCAAGCAGGCGGAGCAAAATCCGATGAAAACTAATCTTTCTTTGCGGCTCACGATAATTTTAAATAAAAATATCTACAAAGCGTCCTATTTTAGGGCGTTTGATAGATGTTTTACATCTGGGGCGGCTCACTTCTGGCTCACAATTTTTATTTTTCTTGAGCCAATGAAAAGCCGTATTTTTGGGGCTTGGCGGGCTGTTGGCTCGCAATCTCGCCATTTTTGCCCCTATATCGGTTTGAAATCGTTTTTTGTTTTTCAAAAATTTTTTTCATAACCTATATATAAAAAAATGATGAGCCAAAGAGAATTCTTAAGCTATTAAACATCGGTAAAATCGGGTTTAACTGTTGGCTCACATTGTTTAACCTTATGAGCCAAAGAGTTTATAAGATTACGTATTTTAGGGGTTTGGGGCGGCTCACGATTTTTTGATAATCGTGAGCCATGCGAGACAGCAAAGGGAAAAACATGAAGCAGATGAACGAAACACAGCAAAAAGCCTTCGAGATATATCTTGATAGCGCGACGTTTGAAACGGACTATAAACCTATCAGCGAGGAGCAGCTAGCCGCCAAACTAGACGCTCTAGGGCTAAAAGGCTCTAGTAGCTCTATAAATCGCTGGAAAAAGGATTTTAACTGGGTGCAGGCCCTACAAAATAAAGTAACTCTAGCTATGAGCGAGGACAAGCAAACTAGAAATTTGTTACAAAAGTCAAGCCTCGAGACGGTGGTTAAAAACACCAAGGTAGATATCGAGCGAAACAACGTCTTGCTAGCGGCTAGCTACGAGATCATGGAAGGCGAGGCGCGCCGCATCGTAGCTAGGCAGCGAGAGACGGGCATGGTTAGCGCCGACGACTTTGAGCGAGCGAAATTTATCTCTACGCTTTCAGCCGGCAGAAGCGACAAGATGCTAGACCGTCTAGCTATCATGCCGCCCGAGGCTGTGTCGGCTCAGCAGATTTTGTCCCGCCTAAACAAGATCACGATCGAGGTTGAGGACGACGTTATCGATGCGGAGGTGCAAGATGAAAAAAGTAGCGATTAGGATTTACGACGCCGCCGGCGTGCCGCGCCGTGCTTTGGGCAGCTCCCCGTCTTTGGGGCGCACTTTGTTTATCCGCGGGGCTAAAAGGTTTTTAGCGGCCTTGGGGCTGGTTTTAGTTTTAGCGATATGTCAAAATTTAGCAAATTTATAAAGGAGAAAAAGATGGTTTTACCTATTTTAAAGATACGCCCTAGCGGCCAAAAACTCGTTTACGACGTTTTGATGCTGGACTTAGCGGCAAAGAGGGTTAAATTTATGCTAGACCCAAAAAAAGAGATGTCTATGGAACGCGCTATCGAGGACGGCGATGAGATATTCACGGATGCCGCGGCATCAAAAGAACGAAGCTTATTTGAGGAATAAATATGGAAGTTATTAAAATTTACGTCTGCAGCCCCTATTCTGCATTCGGTGATGACAAGAAAACGGCGCGCGACGTAGCCATCAAAGCTCTAGCCGAAGCCAACGAGTATTTTAACGGCGACGAGCGATACGAGCTTTTTAGCCCAGTGCTAAACAATGCGAGGTATAGGAACCTAGACTATGACGAAGTTATGCAAATTTGCCTAAAGCAGCTTGATAGCTGTGGCGCGATATTCGTACCTAGCCAGAAGTCTTGCAACCCCGACATCACACAAGATTCAAAAGGTATTTTAATGGAGATGAATCACGCTTTACTAAACGGCTATGCGATTTACGACCCGGGTGCGCTGTTTGGGGCGATCGAAATTTGAAGGGGGATGTGAGATGGTCCACATAGCAACACTCTCGGGCGGCAAAGACAGCACGGCGATAGTCGATATGCTCTTGCACCACGGACGCCCGTTGGACTACATCGTATTCAAAGACACGCTTCACGAGTTTGAGCCGATGTATCGCTACGTCGAGCGGCTATCTGAATACTTCAAAGCGCGCTACGACAAAGAAGTCGTCACGCTAAAACCTGAAATTTCGTTTGAGGATAGCGTATTTGGCAGGTTGGGCGAGAGAAGCGAAAAGAGGCAAGGCTGGATCAGAGGTCTTCCGATGCCTATCGGCTATCCCTGCACTTGGCGTAGAGAGGCAAAGAATCGCCCTTTTGAACGCTGGCTAAAAGGGCAAGGCATAACCGAGTATAAAATTTACATCGGCTTTACTACGTCTGAAATTCATAGAAAAATGGCGGGCGACGAGTTTTTATATCCGCTCATTGATGACTTTTGTATGAGTGAAACGGACTGTGCGGCGTATCTAAAAGAACGAGAGATGGAGAACCCGTTGTATAGATATTTCACTCGCACGGGTTGCTCTTTTTGTCCGGCTCAAAGCGATAGGAGCTTTTTCCAAGTCTGGAAACATTTTCCCAAAGATTGGGAGTATATAAAGCAGATTGAGGCAAAATTGTTTCAACTAGAAAAACAGGGCGAGCGCGTGCAAAACAAATACTGGTTTAGCGGACAAAGAACCTGCGCGGACATGGAAAAAGAATTCAAAAAAGCCGACAAGCAAAGCGGGCTGTTTGACTTCAGCGACGAACCGCTGAAAGATTGTTTTTGCAAAATCTAAAATTGAGGAGCGACTATGGAAGGACTAGAAGCGAAGCTAAAAGCGGCGCAAGAGGAAATTGCAAGGCTACGACGTAAAAAAGTAGTCTTGCCCTCGCGTGCGGCGGAAATATTGCGAAAAGTCAAAGAGAGCGCACAGGCAGCACTAAACGCCAAGACAATGACGTACAAAGATCGCCGACTGCGCGGCATAATAAGCCGTATCGGCAACCCATAAGGAGTTAATATGCAAAAACAACTAAACGAAATTTACAAACTGATACAAGAGCAAAAGCAAGAACAAAAACTAAGCACAGAAATTCAACGCGCGAGGCTAGTAAAAAATATATATGAAGAGGGGGCAAAATACTCTAGGGCACAAAACGATAGCGAGCGCGCATATGTTCTTTGTCGTATTGCCATATTTTTGATAAGCGCAATAGAAAAACCTCCTCTTGCTTGGGTTTCTTGCTCAGGCGTTGTAATTACGGCCATAATTAAGGATGCGATAAAATATGGGATAAATGACAGCGTTCTTATAGTGCTGGCAACAAGAGTATATTTGGCAATTGATAAACTCGGTTATAACCCGTACGCGCGCATATCAGAAAGTATCAAAGAAACTTTATAGTAAGGATTAGAAAAATGACGGCAGCCAAAGCAACAAGCACAGCCATACTCAGCTTTGCGGCTGAAGACTTAAGGGCGATCATCAGCGAGTTGGGCACGCTTGAAAAGCGGCTAGACGCTCTAAAGCTAAAAATAAATTTGGCCCTAGGATCAAATAGGGAGCCATACAAAGCTTGGATAGACGAGTTGCGAGAGATTAAAAATATAGTAGAAAGGATTAGAAAATGAATGCAAAAGGTGCTTCCGCAGAGGAAATATTTGGATTAGGATCTGAGGGAAATAAACTATTTAAGGAGAGTTTTATGTGTCTTGGTGACTTAAGAGGGGTGCTAACAAAATTAAGCCTCTTGGGGGACAGGATAAGCAAAATACAAACAAAAAATGCGCGCGTATCTTGCAACATCAGCCTTAATTGGGAGTTTGAGATCTATATCGTGCGCCGCCCTTTTATAGGCAGCCTATGCCGCTTCAAGCCTGAGAAGACAGGGCTTGTATTTGAAATAGATTTGGATGTTCCCGATCTAGAAGTAGATGAAATCTTAGAAAAACTCTTTGAAATTTTAAAGGCGCCAGAATTAAAAAACGCAGGCTTAGGCGCATATCTTGCTCGAGAAAAAAGGAGGTTTAATAGAGATGTTTAGATTATCGCGAAATTTAAAGGATGAGAAATGGCCCCGCTTTTACCCATAACCGACCCGATCACGACCAAACAAGCCTGCGAGCTTTTAAAGTGCAACGCCGTAACCCTGTGGCGCTACGTAAGAGACGGCAAGTTTAAAAAATACGCCCTAACGCGCAAAAACGTCCTTTACTCGCTTAGCGAGATTACGGCATTTATAAACTCATCGGTAGTTTTAGACGGCAAGTCCGTCTAAAAACTCCGCCCACCACTGCATCAGTCTTCTCATGTCGGCTAAATTTTCAGCCCTGTTATAAGCCTCTCTAACTTTATCCTTATCTTTGTGTGCGAGGCATCGCTCGATTATATCGGCATGCAGTCCGTGCTCGCTCCTTTTCTCGTTTGCTATCGTAGAAAACATCGCGCGAAACCCGTGAGAAACTATCTCGTCTTTGCCGTATCCCATACGTCTTAGTGCAGTATTTAGCGTGTTTTCGCTCATTGGACGGCTTTTGGCTAGCGCGCTTGGGAACAAATATCCGCCCGCACTCCCGCAAATTTTAACATAATCTTTCAGCAGCTTTACGACCGCATCCGATAGCGGCAGCCTAAAAGCCTCTTTCATTTTCATTTTGCCGGCTTTAATCGTCCAAATTTTAGCAGACAAATCAAACTCATCCCACTGTGCCGCTCTGATGTTAAACGGACGCGCAGCGGTATAGATAGCGAGTTTTAAAGCGACCTTGGTTTTTATATCGCCGCTATACCCGTCTACTGCGTCAAGCAGTGTGCGTATCTCGTTTTCGTCCGTTATAGTCGGGAAATTTTTAGGCTTGGCCGCTTTAAAAGCGTATTTGAAATTTATATCGGCGACGATGTTATGAGAGATTATCTCATAAGTTACGGCGTATCTGAAAATTTGATTTAGTAAAATAAATATGCGTTTTATCGTCTCTAAATTTCCAGCTTTTTCTATGATTTTTAAAACATCTATTATCTCGGCCGCCTTTATGCCTTCTAGTGGCCTGTCGCCCAGGTAAGGCGCGACGTGCTTATTAAATATCAAATTTTGCTTTTTTAGATAACCGGGCGATATGTTCGCCGATTTTATATCCAGCCATTTTGCGGCGATTTCATTTAATGTGTTTTCCCCGCTCCTCTTGCTTACGAGCGGATCGACACCATCCAATATCTGCGCGGCCAGCTCCCTACGCTTTTCTCTGGCCGCCGACAAGCTAAGGTCTGGGTAGTTTCCCAAGGCTATGCGCCGCATTTTTAGCGTGAGCGGGCTTTTGTATTCGAGTGCGAAAAATTTGCGTCCGCCGGGCTCGATAAAAATAAACAAATTTTGCCCGTCTGATTTTTTATAAATTTTATCCTTGGGTTTCAATGCTTTTATTGCCGTATCGGTTAGAGGGGGATTGATCTTTGGCATTTTTATCCTTTAAGCACTCGCAAGCCCCAAAAAATCAAGCTATGATTTTTTACGGACATTTTTTAGCGGACTAAATTTTTATCCCCTAAATTATCCGTAAAAAGTCCTTAAAAACAATTAAATCAATTTAAAATCATTGAAAGCCATTTAAATAAACAAAGTCTAACAAATATCGTATTTACCGTATTTTTTGTAAGGTTTTTAAAGCTATTGAAAGGGATTAAAATGTAAGCAATGGTGGGTTCACCAGGACTCGAACCTGGGACCATCCGGTTATGAGCCGGATGCTCTAACCAACTGAGCTATGAACCCGCCAGCTGAAGTGAGGTTGTGATTATAGCAACGCAAAGCTTATTTACTGCTAAATTTTGATTTAAAAACGCAAAAATGTATAATACGCCAAATTTAATCCAAGGCAAAAGATGAACAAAAATTTAAGCGATTTCATAGACGCATTTTTACTAGACGGCGGCGAGCAGAGCGAAAAGGCGCTAATCGCAGCGCTAAAAAAGACAGAATTTTTGGCTCCCGTACTCATAAACCAAGCCCTATCAAAACCAGACGGCAGCGCAGTTTACGAAGAAGAGGGCTCAAATATCAAATTTGTCTTACTAGAAGACGAGGAGAGCGGACTTAGCTACTTTCCGGCATTTTCCAGCAGAGCCGAGATGATGAGATGGCGAAACGACGCCGAGCAGGAGGCGATAAACCTGCGCCTAAAGGACTACGCCGCGATACTAGATGGCGCCGAAGGCAAATACGCAGGAGTCGTGATAGACGCGTTCTCGCATAGTTTGATTTTAGATCTTGCAAAGCTCAAAGCGATCTGCGCTGAGTAAAATTTGACCCAAAAATAGCAGGTCTACTCAGTAAAATTTAAAGATAATCCCGCACGCAACCGCAAATTTGAGGGGAGAAAATGGATAAATTAAAAGAAAAATATATCGCGCTTCAAAAGGCGTTTTGGGACTCAGACGGCGGTGCAGCGAGCATTTTGGCGCTGTATGAGTTCAAGGACGAGCTCGAAAAATGCGGCGAAAAAGAGGCAAAGCTCGTGCTAGTCGACGTTTACGAACTGCTGGAGCTCAAAAAGAGCGCCTGCGAGCTACTCGGCAAAATTTGCGATCCGAAGGACAAAAAGCAGCTCAAAAAGCTCGGCTATCTAAAGCAGTATGCGCAAAACGGCGACGCGGGAGCGATAAAGCGCCCAAAAACCGCGAGCGAAGCCGCACGCCAAAGCAAAAAGCTAAAAAGTCTACCTCATTTTCGCTACCACCCGGATCCCTTTAAAACAGGTGCGTTTAAGGACGACGCGAGCGTGGTTTGCGAGTGCTGCGAGCAGGCGACGGACGTGTATTATTGCGGTAGCGTTTACAGCACGGCGGACGTGAACTACCTCTGTCCGCACTGCATCGCTAGCGGCGCGGCGGCGGCAAAATTTGACGCCAGCTTCATCCAGGATGCCGATCCTCTGTCGCCTAGCACTTCGGACGCGCAGGCTAAAACCGAGGAGCTGTTTAAAAGGACGCCAGGATATTTTAGCTGGCAGGGGGAGCACTGGCTTGCTTGTTGCGACGATTACTGCGAGTTTTTGGGCGGCGTGGGTACGAAGGAGCTGCAGGATTTGGGCATAGCGGAGGAGGTGCTTGCAGACTACGCCCTGCGCGGCGAATTTGCGGTAGAGGACGTGCGTGATTACCTCGTCGCGAGCGGCGATATGGCGGGCTATCTGTTTCGCTGCATCCGCTGCGGCAAGTATAAAATTTATGTCGATGCGAGCTGAATTTAAGGCTAAATTTGAAAAATTTTACTCGCCCGGACTTGCATCTTGAAGACCCTAAATTTAGTTTGTTAAAATTTGACGTTATTTTGCTTTTATGTTGAGGGGTTTAAACTGCGCCATGCTTGGCGGTTGCAAGCGTAGCAGTCTCCTCTTGCTTGCAGGCTGCCTTAAGCGGTAGCGAACGCAGTGAAGCTAAAGTAGAACTTCGCTGGCTTTTTAAATTTTGGCCGAATCAAATTTGTAGATTTAGCCCCGTTGCAAATTTAAAATATGTAGCGCGGCGGCACACCGAACCAGTGCTTAATCAATATGCTTTTGCGTACTTGCACTATTTTATTAATTTCCTTATCGCATAGCTCTTGGCGAATCCATACGCTCCGCTACCTAAATCAAATTTAAAATCTTCATTAAGCGAGATATCGTAAATAGCGCTCATCGCAGTTTTAAAATTTACATCATCCTCGACAAATAAAAAATACAAAAACTTTTTATTTTTATAAAAGACGATTACGGGATGATATCCGAATGCATAAATTGTATAGAAATATGATATTTCCTCTTTTTTTGTTTTTATATTATTTCCAGTAATAAAATTTTGATTGGTAATATATATGCACCGTCTTTTATAATTTAATATCTCGCAATACATAATGTAAAATAGAAAAATTGAAACGGCGGATATGGCAATCATAGACAAGATACTACCGTCTATGATATTAAACAAAACGAATAACAAAAACATGCAAATAAACATCCTAACGACAAAAAAAGAATTTGTACTTTGATAGCAATACAGAACCTTCTCATCGTCATCAAGCCCGGCACCTTTAGGCAAATCATAATCACTCAAATTTGAGCCTTTCGTTTTTAAATTTTAGCAGAGTTAAATTTGCAAATTTAGCAGAATATGAGACAAATATTCCGGACAGAATAGGCGTAGTTTAAATAAATTTTTCTTACCCGCAAAGGAGCGGACTAGTCGTCCGTGACTGAAGCGGTCGTAAAAAAATTTATTCTAAAATCCGCCGTTTACGGGGAATCAAAATCGCCCGCATCAAACCCCAGCTCCAGCGTCCTTATCTCCCCTATCGCATTTCCCGCGATCCCCTTTATCGAGCCAAACATTTCGATCGCGTTGTCGCGCACCTTTTCTATCTGTTTTTCGCGGCTCTTCCAGATGCGTTTCATCGCGTTTTTCTCGCGCTCTAGCTCCTCGCTCATCGCAGAAAAGCCCTCCACGATAGCCTCGATGCGCATCTTAAACTCGTTGCTAACTAGATACGAGTAGAGCATCTCCATCTTGTTTGAGCGGTTTTGTGCAGAGTTCCTAGCGAAATTTAGCTCCACAATGCCCTGCCTTAGCACAAAGCAAAGCGCCTTAAACTCCTCGTAGTTGCACACCCATACGCCGTCAACCAGCCCCATGCGCTCCAGCTCCCGCGGCCGCGCCTCGCTAACGAGTACTCCGACGTCGGCGCCCGAGGCACGCATATCGGCCTTAAATTTTTCTATCCATTCGTTTGAGAAATTTTTCGTGCGCTTACTCTCGTAGTAAATTTTGCCGCAGTTTTGCGCCTCGCGGGTGTTTACGATCTGCATCACGTCCGCGCCGTTTGCGCCCTTTTTGACCTCGTCTATGACGTCAAATACGAACTTCTCCCGCAGCCACGCCTCGATGGCAAGCTCTTGCGTCTCGCCTTGGAGTTGCTCGCTGCCCTGCTCTATGCGCCTTTGCGCCTCGTTTAGCTGCTTTTTTAGCGCTTCTAGCTGCTCGTCTTTTTGCTTAAATTTTAGCTCGTTTTGCTCGGCCAAAGCCTTGCCTAGCCGCTCTTTTTCCTCGTTTAGGCGCTTGCTTAGCTCAGCCTCGGTTTTAGCCATCAGCGCGCTTTCAAACTCGCTCTTTTCGCGCTTTAGCTTTTCTATTTCAAGCGTCTTTAAATTTAGCTCGTTTATCTGCTTTGACTTGGCTTCAAGCTCGTTTTTTAGGGCATTTACTATGTTTAAATTTTCGCCCTCGAGTTTTGCTTTTATTTCGTTTTCAAGCTCTGTTTTTTTAGCGTTTAAGGCTGCTGCAAATTTAGCGTCGAATTCTTTTTCCTTCGCGTTTAAGGCGTCCAAATGCGCCTTGTATTCGGCCCTTTTAGTTTCGATCTCTTTGTCGAAATCTCGCCTGGCTGCCGCCATTTTTTGCTTCATTTCAAGCTCAAGCTCGGTTTTTAGAGCCAAATTTACATCGACCTCGGCGCCACAATTACCGCATTTTACGCTACTTTGCATTTACAGCCTCGTTTTCATTTTTTCAAATTCGTCCTGCACGGTGGCCGAGTTTGGCTCGTTGCTCATCTTATCTATCGCGTCGCCGTAGAGGCTGGTGAGATAAATCACGACGCAAGAAACCGCAAAGCCCGGCAATATCTCGTAAACGTAAGAATTTAGCCCAAGCGCTATCCAAGCAATCACCGTCGCTCCGCCCGTTATCATACCCAGCAAGGCCGCTAGCGCGCTCATCCTGCGCCAATAAAGACTAAAAAGCAGCACCGGCCCAAAGCTCGCGCCAAAACCGGCCCACGCGTAGCCCACGACGTTTAGCACGCTTTCGTTAAAGCTAAAAGCAAGCGCGGTAGCCACTAGCGCGACGGCCACGACGGCGTATCTGCCCGCGGCGACCTGAGCTTTTTGCGAGATTTCTTTTTTATAAAAGGCAAACACGAAGTCCTGCGTCACCGAGCTTGCGCTAACCAAAAGCTGGCTAGAGATCGTGCTCATGATGGCTGAAAGCACGGCCGAGATGATGATACCCACGAAAAACGGATGAAACAGCGTCTCGCCAAGCTGCAAAAAGACCTTTTCGGGGTCTGCTAGAGGCAAATTTAACTCGCTGTAATACACAAAGCCGATAAGCCCGCTCATTATCGCTCCAGCTAAGCCTATCGCCATCCAGCCGATACCGATGCGGCGCGCTTGGGCTAGCTCTTTTGAGCTTCGTATCGCCATAAATCTCACGATGATATGCGGCTGCCCGAAATATCCAAGTCCCCACGCCATGAGTCCTAGGATGCTTAAAAAAGTCTGGCCGTAAAAGACGTTTAGGTGATTTTTGCCGTATTTTGCCACCTCGCTCCAAAATGTAGCGCCGTCAGGTAAATTTAGATTACAAAACGCCACTATCGGCACGGCGACTAGAACCAAAAACATCAGCGTACCCTGAAACGCGTCCGTGATGCAAACCGCGCGAAATCCGCCGAAAAACGTGTAAAAAACTACGATAGCCAGCGTAAAGATTGCGCCGAATTTAAAATCCAAGCCAAAAAAGCTCTCAAAGCTCTTGCCGCCCGCGATTATGCCGCTGCTCACGTATAGCGTGAAAAATATCAAAATCAAAAGCCCTGAGACTATGCGTAAAATTTTAGTCTCGTCCTTGAAGCGATTTTGTAAAAAATCTGGGATCGTGATGCTGTCGCTGGCAACCTCGGTATAAACGCGCAGGCGCTTTGCTAAAAAGAGGTAATTACAATACGCGCCGATAACTAGCCCCAAAACCATCCAAATCGTAGCAAGCCCGGTGGCATATAGCGCGCCCGGCACGCCAAGCAGCATCCAGCCGCTCATGTCGCTAGCTCCCGCGCTTAGCGCCGTAACTACGGGCCCTAGGCGGCGATTATCGAGCAGGTATTCGCCCATATTGGCGTTTTTGTTATACGAGTATCGCCCCACGAAAAGCAAAAATCCAAAATACAGCGCGATGGCGATATAGCGAGCGTAATCCATAAATTTCCCTCGGGTTTTAAATTTGAGTTACGATAATATGATAAATTTGTTTAAAAGATAATTTTTTCGCGTAAAAAAGGTTAAATTTATATTTTTTTTCGTATTATTAAGCCTCATTACGCTTTTAAGGTTTAAGAAATGCTAAACGAAAAATTTTTTAGGGCGCTGTTTTTCGTCGTCATCGTCTCCGCGGGCGTTTATTATTTTTATCCGACGGAGTTAAACGAGGCGCAACGTCTAGCTTACCTTAAAAGCTACGGCGTGACGCTGGGACTCACCGTAGGCGGCACGGCTATCGGCGTGACTTTGGGCTTTATTTTGGCGTTTTTAAAGTTTTTAAATATCAAAATTTTAAGCTTTCTCATCGACGAATACGTAGATATCTTGCGCGGAACGCCGATTATTTTGCAGCTTCTTATATTTTCGGTCGTGATTTTCGCAACCTGGAGCGACAACTTTTACGTCGCTTTGATCGCGCTTGGGCTAAACAGCTCCGCATACGTCGCAGAGATCGTGCGTAGCGGTATAAATAGCGTCGATAAAGGGCAAATGGAAGCCGCAAGGGCGATGGGCCTAAACTACTACGTCTCGATGCGCGAGGTGGTGTTTCCGCAGGCGACTAAAAACATCTTGCCTGCGCTTGCGAACGAATTTATTTCGCTGTTTAAAGAAACCTCGGTCGTAGGCTATATCAGCGTTATAGATATCACGATGCAAAGCAAGAGCCTGCAAGCGGTGTTTTATAGCCCGGAGCCCGTCATTTTCACGGGCATAGTTTACTACGTCAGCGTGAAGTTCTTTACCTTTTTGGTTAAAATTTTAGAGAGGAGACTAAATCGCCATGATTGAGATTAGAAATTTGAGTAAAAATTACGGCGATTTACGCGTCCTCGATGGCATCAGCGTAGATATCAAACAAGGCGAAATCATCGCTATCATAGGCCCTAGCGGTGGCGGCAAAAGCACTTTTTTGCGCTGCATAAACCGCTTAGAGGAGCCAAGCGGCGGGCACATAAAGATAAACGGCGAGGATATAACGGACAAAAAAACGGATATAAACAAAATCCGTCAAAAAGTGAGCATGGTTTTTCAGCACTTTAACCTTTTTGCAAACAAAAACGTCTTGCAAAATTTAACCCTAGCTCCGATAAAAGCGGGGATTTTGGATAAAGAAAGCGCGGAAAAAAGAGCCGACGAGCTACTAAAAAGCGTGGGTCTAAGCGATAAAAAATACGCCTTCCCGCACAAGCTCTCAGGCGGTCAAAAACAGCGTATAGCAATCGCTAGAAGCCTCGCGATGAACCCCGAGGTCATACTCTTTGACGAGCCGACCAGCGCGCTAGATCCCGAGATGATCGGCGAGGTACTAGACATCATGAAAGACGTCGCGGCAAAAGGCATCACGATGCTAGTCGTCACCCACGAGATGGGCTTTGCTAAAAACGTGGCAAATAGGATATTTTTCATGCACGGCGGCAAAATAGCCGTGGACGACACGCCTAAAAACGTATTTGAAAACCCTAGCAATCAGCGTTTACAGGATTTTCTAGGTAAAATTTTAAACCACTAAAAGGAGGTCAAAATGTCCCAAAACATCGTTGCGGCTTTGTCCGCCGGCAAATTTAAAAAACTTTTCGTTTTCGTAGCCGCCGCTTTGATGCTTTCAGGCTGCGGTCAAAGCTCGAATGAAAAAGCAAGCAAAGACACCGCAGTAAAAAACGAGGCAGCCCCCGTAGCGGTACAGCAAACGATAAGAGTGGGCTCTAGTGCAGACTATCCGCCGTTTGAGTATATTGACGAGCACAACAAGATCGTAGGCTTTGAAATCGACATGATAGAGGCCGTCGGCAAGAAAATCGGCGTCAAATTCGACGTGCAAAACATGAGCTTTGACGGACTGATCCCTGCCCTAAAAACGGGCAAGATAGATGCCGCGCTAAGCGGTATGAGCGCGACTGAGGAGAGAAGAAAATCAGTCGATTTCACCAAGCCTTATTATTTTTCGGATAATCTTTTCATCCGCAAAAAAGGTACCGACGTAAATGCGACCAATATGCATCTCAAAAAAATAAGCGCGCAAATAGGCACATTGCAAGAGACCGCGGCTAAATCTATCTGCGGCGACCTAGCCGTGCCTGCAGAAAACGTAGCGGCTGCGATTTTGTCGCTAAAAGCTGGCAAAATAGACGTCGTGCTAACCGATAGCCCTATCGGCTACGAGTACCTAAAACAAAACTCTGATTTGGAGGAGTTTTTAAAGCTTCCAGACGGCACCGAGGGCTTTGCCGTCGCGTTTGATAAAGGCAAGCACCTAGAGCTAATCGGCAAGATAGACGCCGCGATAGAGGAGCTCAAAAAGAGCGGCGAATTTGACAAGATGATGGAAAAATACGGCCTGAAGTAAATTTACGAGCCAGCACCTAGTCGCGGGATTAAATTTAAAACCAAATTTAAAGGAGAGAAAATGAAAAAGATTTTTGCGCTGCTTTTAGCGGCTCTAGCTACGCTTGGCGCCGCCGAGCTAAAGATCGGTACCGCCGCAAACTATCCGCCGTTTGAGTACGTGGACGAGCAAAACAAGATCACGGGCTTTGATATGGATCTAGTAGCGGAGCTCGCTAAACGCGCGGGTTTTGAGTACAAGATCGTAAATATGAGCTTTGACGGCCTAATCCCAGCTCTAAAAACGGGCAAGATCGACGCCGTAGCAAGCGCGATGAGCGCAACCGACGATAGACGAAAGTCGATTGATTTCACGCAGGCTTACTATGCGACCGAAAACATCTACCTGCGCGCTAAAGGCAACGACGCTATCGCGAGCAAAGACGCCTTAAACGGCAAAAGAGTAGGCGTGCAACAAGGCACCGTCCAAGAGATCGCCGCTAACTCTATCGCAGGCGCTAAAGTCGTACCTGCCGAGGATCCGGTTCCGCTAATCATGGGACTAAAAAAAGGCAAGATAGACGCGGTCGTGCTTGATAGCTCGATCGGTTACGGCTTTTTAAAGAAAAATCCTGAGCTTGAGGAGTTTTATAAAGAAACCGACGGTAGCGAGGGCTTTTCTATGGCGTTTGACAAAGGCAAGCAAGCAGATCTAATCGCTAAAATAAACGCCGCGCTTGAAGAGATGAAAAAAGACGGCAGCTACGATAAACTGCTAGAAAAATACGATCTGAAATAATGAAAAAAAGCGCATTTTTTACTCTGCTTAAAATTTGCGCTTTAGCCTTGCTGTCGGTAAATTTGGCCGCCCAGTTTACCGACATGCAAATCACGCAGACTACCAAATCCAAACGCGAAAAAGTTACCAAAGAAATTCTTTTTTTAGAGAAAATTTTAGACTACGATACCTTTGTCTTTAGACTAAACGCCGCCGTGATCGCCCCTTGCAAGCTTGCAAACGTTAAATTTTACGACGGCTCAAAATGCATAAAAGATAAAAAAGGGCTGGAAATTTTCGGCAAATCCTACGACAAAGAGATCAAAAAGATATTTCGTCCCGAGCGCAACTACTACGTGCTCACGATAAAAAATCTAGGCGATAGATGGCTGTGCGAAGTAAGCGACGAAAGCAAAATCTTAAACAAAACCCTAGTCAAAAACGGCCTTGTCTCGCCTACTAGCAAAGAGTACCAAAAAATCGAGGTAAAAGAGGACTGGGCAAAGAAAAATCACTCGGAAATTTACGAGTGCCTAACCGGCAAAAAACTAGAAGAAGAGAAGAAAAAAGCTAAAAAAGCCGAAAATAACGCCACCAAAAACGATCAAACCGAGCAAAACTCTTTAGACTTGCAACCTGCGCAAACGCAGCCGCAAACTCGGCCGACGCCGATGGAGTCGCAAGGAAACGGCCCCGTAAATTTAAAGGAGCTAGGCGTAGAGTTTGGCAAGGATTTTGGCGACAAATAAATTCGCCTAAAGATAAATTTAACAAAACCGCTCAAGGCAAAACAATGAAAAATCCTAAAAAAAATATCCTAATCATCGCTGGCAGCGACAGCGTCGGGGGCGCAGGCATACAAGCGGACATAAAAACCTGCGAGGCCTACGGCTGCTACAGCGCGACTGCGATCACGGCTCTAACCGCGCAAAACACGAGCGGAGTGAGTGCGGTGATGCCCGTAACGCCCGAGTTTTTAAACGCGCAGCTGGAAGCAGTCTGCGCCGAGCTAAAATTTGACACCGTAAAGATCGGCATGCTCTTTAACGAACAGCTCATAGCCTGCGTCAAAGCCTGGCTAGAGCAAAACCACGGCGCGCCAGTCGTGATAGACCCCGTCTGCGTGGCTAAATCAGGCGCCAAGTTGCTGCAAGAGGGCGCCATAAACGCGTTAAAGGAGCTTTTAAGCCTCGCCCGCATCGCAACGCCGAATTTAGACGAAGCGCGCATTTTGGGGTTAAATTTTGACGGCGAGCGGTTAAATTTAGGCGCGGATCTGCCCTGCGACGTGGTGCTAAAACGCACGCAAACGAGCGAGATTTGCGAGGATACGCTTTATAAAAAAAGCGGCGAGGTAGTTAAATTCGGCGAGCCGCTAGAGCAGCCTACGATCATGCACGGTGCGGGCTGCAGCTTCTCCGCGGCTATCGCCTGCGCCATAGCGTCCGGGGCAGACGAGATAACGGCGATCAGGCGTGCCAAAGCCTTTGTCGCAAACGCCATCAAAAACGCTCACGGCTCAAATTTCGGCATGCGGCTGCTAGATCACAAAGCCGCGGGCGCAAACCGTGGCTAAAATTTACGCTATCACGGATGATGTCCTAACGCCTGAAAATAGCGTACTCAAACAAACTCGCGAGCTGCTAGAGTGCGGAGTGAAGTTTTTACAGTACCGCACCAAGCTCGATCCCAAAAATGAGCGCGTAGCGACTGCTCTAAAAGAGCTTTGCGAGCGCTACGGAGCGAGATTTATTGTAAACGACGATGTAAAATTTGCCGCTAAAATAGGCGCGAACGCCGTGCACATCGGCAAAGATGACGGCGGAGTAAAGGCCGCTCGCAAGATCCTAGGCGAGGACGCATTTATCGGCGTTAGCTGCTACGACGACTTAAATTTGGCGCTAAAGACGCAGGATGAGGGCGCTTCTTACGCGGCATTTGGCGCCGTGTTTGCGAGCCCGACCAAACCAAACGCTCCGCTTTGCAAATTTGAAACGATAATGCGCGCAAAGGAAATTTTACGTATCCCCATTTGCGTGATCGGCGGTATAAACGCAGCAAATATCGCTCAAATCGCCGCGCTAAATCCAGACTATATCGCCATTATCTCAGCACTCTACCACCCAGCATCCATAAAAGAAAATCTGCGAAATTTGCAAGCGTTTTTGTAAAAATACGCTAAATTTACGTCATTAGACTGCGCAATTCTCCGCTCAAATTTAAGCAAAGTCCGATAAAATTTGCTCGATTAAAAAGGAAAAAAATGAAAACTCTAATTATCTTAGCCCACCCGGGCATCCAAAACTCGGTCATAAACAAACGCCTGCTACAAGAGGCTCTCAAAGAGCCGCAGCGCTTTAGCGTTCATGATTTGACGCAGGTTTACGGGAGCGGCGATATCGACGCCGCGCGCGAGCAAGAGCTCATCAGAGCCCACGACGCCCTCGTTTTGCAGTTTCCGCTTCACAACTTCTCTTGCCCTCCGATTTTAAAATCATGGATCGACGCGGTGATGACGCACGGCTTTGCCTACGGATGCGGCTCGGACGGTATTACGGGCCGCAAGGTCGCACTAGCCGTGACTGCGGGTATCAAAAAAGAGCGACTACTGCCCGCAAGGACGCTATCATTTTAGCTTGCGCGAGATTCTTACGCCGTTTGAGCTTGCGTTTAAATACTATTTTCGCGCCGACTACCGCGACTTTTTCGCATTTTACGGCGCCGAGGAGACCCCGGGCGTGGACTACGTATCAAGCCAGGACGATTTAGAGCGCGGAGCTAGAGAATACGCGGAGTTTTTGCGAAATTTAGGCTAAATTTGACGAGCGTGCTTTAGCCTTGCCGTGCGTAAATTTGCCTCGCTATAAATCACGAAGGTCGCGCTAAATCCAGACTACATCGCCGTTATCTCAGCACTCTACCGCCCCACATCCATAAAAGAAAATCTGCAAAATTTGCAAGCATTTTTGTGAAATTTAAACGCGGGTTGGCGACTTTAAATTTGACGAGTCAACTTTGGCAGCTAAAATTTAACATGTCAAATTTACGGCAAACGGGCTCAAATTTGAAATCCCCACGTCAAATTTACCAAGCACGCCAAAAGACGCAAATTTACGACTAGACCGCGCGCCAAAAAGTTAATCTTTTTTATAAAACACGTTAAATCCAAATCCGCCGAGCAAGATTATCAAGCCGGCAATCCCCGCAAAAGGCGAAAACCAAAAATCCATCGTCCCCGCATAGAGCAAAACAAGTCCCGCGCAAAGGCTGATCGCGATATCCGCGATAAAACTAACGCCCCTCTCGAAAAAGCCTTGAGATTTTTTCGCCGTCAGATTTTTACTGAGATTTCGTATTTCTAAAACCTTGAAATTTTCGTATTTCACGCTCGCTTCGTCGCCGTTTGCTAGCTCCAGGGCGCGCTTTTTAGGGCTGCTACCCCACAAAAACGTATCGCCGACCGTGACGCTAAAATAATTTTTCTCTTTCGTCTCAAAAATCCTTAGATTTCGCGCCGTGCCGCTAACCTCGCCGCTTGCTTTGGGCTCTTTTACGGCGCCCAGCATCGATCTAACGCGCAAGCTCAAAAGCGCCTCGCGGTGATATTTAAACCAAACGATAGCAAAAGAGCCGAAAGCAAAAACAAGCAGCAAATCGCTAAAAAGCAGCCGCCATTCGTCAAGCCCCGAAAAAACAGCCCAAATGCAAGCCGCGGCAAACAGCGCAAAAAGCACAAAAAGCGCAAGAAATAGAGTCGCAGAAAAGAGGCTAGGCTCATAGGCATACCAGGCCGCGGAGTTTAGGGAGCGGTTTTTTAGCCCCAAAACCCGCCCCTTTTTATCGCAAACGACCAGCGTTTCGTCGCCGTCATTTACCGGCAGGAGCGAGCTTTGCAGCGAGCGGATGTTTAAAATTTGATCCTCCAAGCTAAAGCTATAATCAAATCCGCTTTTGTCTTTATAGACGCACTCAAGCGAATTTACGCGGCCGCCGAGCAGTTTTAGGCCGTTTTGCGTTTCTTGCAAGCTAAATCCTTTTAAATTTTACGTTTTCGCGTCCAAAATTCGGGCGATATAAATTTGCGCGCCTATAAATTTGATCGCTCATTCGCCCGTTAAATTTAAAAATAGGCGCCGAATTTGCCGCGTTTTTTAGCGGGCGAATTTGACGGCGAACTATAAATCTGCTTCTTTTAAAAATTTTCTCAAAGCTAGATACGCATTTGCCTTATCGGTCGGAGTTTTGTCGTCTGTATACATCAAAGGTACCGATAAAAGCAAACAAATAAAAACCGCAAAAATAAGAAATAAAGAGACGGGCGTCGGGAGATAATTGCACAGGCAAAAAATTGGTATCATCAAAATAAATCCATAAAGTTCTGGCCTTGGCAAAGACTTAAGCACAGCCTCCTCAAAAATCATCAAATACGCGCGCCAAGAGTAGTTTTTGAGCCACTTGTCCGAGGTTAAATTTTTAAAATTCCAAACCTCGTTTTGCTCGTCGTAGGCTACGGCTAGGCGGTCGTTTTCGCGCGGCACGAGGCGCTGCTCTTTGGCGATTTTGGCGTTAAATTTCGCACCCGCGATCTCAAAAGCGCACTCATCCGTCGCCGCATCCCATCTCACGTTTTTTACCTCTCCCGCTAAGACCTGAAACTCACGCGAATCTCGCATCTAAATTTTCTCCAAAGTTTTTGTAAATTCGTAAAAATTAACGCCGCGCAAATTTGAGCGGGACACAAAAATACGTCAAATTTGAGTAGGACAAAAACCCGCGCGGACGCCTAAATTTGACCGCGCGCAAAAAAGCGCAAGCAAAGGCTTTAAACCTGATGACCGAGTTTGCCCAGGCGCTAGCAGAATTTAGCAAATTTACGCCGTAAAGATAGCCGTAAAGTCCGCCGGGCAAAAACTCGCAAGCGGCAAAATGCCATTCAGGAGAGAGCTAAATTTATCCGTAAAAAGCGGTCAAATTTGAGCAAAAGCAAATTATGCGCCGCTTGATAAATTTACTCAAAATCGACCCAAATTTAAGCCTAGCAATCGCCGACTCGTCAAATTTGAGCCGAGTAATCTAAATTTACATGAGACGCGAAGCCGTCCGCAAAAAGACAAAAGCGCGGACGGTCAAATTTGACGGATCGCCTGGCCGAAAAAGCAAATTTACGCCGCAAAAGCCCGCAAATTTACCGTGTCGCCAGCCCGTCTAGCTCGTTTGCCAGCGCGTTTACTTTCGATTCGTCCATGCCGTTGCGCTCGACGTCGCTCACGACGATATCCTCCCACGTCTTGGCAAACTCAGTCTGCGATAGTCCCAGGCCGCCCTCGCCCTTTGGCAGCATACCGCTGATCACCAGCGCGCGGAAGCACACGTGGCGGTCGCCCTTGTAGGCTTTGCACTGCTCTAGCGAGTTTTTAAACTCGGCTCCTAGGTGCTGAGTAACCTTGTCGTCCGGATATTTTTCCGCCGCGCGAGCTATGTTAAGTGCGGCTTCGTAGTACTGCGAAATGGCCTTAAACTCGCCGTTTTTAGCGGCGTACTCGAGTAGTTCGCCCGCTCTTTTACTATCTCTTGGCGCGCCTAGACCAGTAACGTAGAGCAGCCCAAGATCCCCACAGGCGTCTCTTAGACCCTCGTCGCAGTATTTTTTGCGAAGCTCGAATTCTTCTTTAAATTTACCGCTTTCAAAGTAGTTGTTCGCGCCCGCGACGGAGTTGTACTCGCGCAGTACTTTTGCGTACTGCTCGGGGCTATATGGCTTTGCCTGCGCGCAAACGGCGCAAAGGGCAAACAAGGCCGCGGCTAAAATTTTATTCATTTTTTATCCTTTTTGGTTTTAAATTTTTTGATAGTTTTTTTGATGGCCTTTAGCAGATAGGCGACGTCTTTTTGCGTGTGCGAGTAGTGCAGGCTCACGCGCACCCAGCCGGGCTTTTGATCAAATTTCTGATCGTCTTTTAGTCCGAGCAGATCGTGTCCGTACGGACCGGCGCACGCGCACCCCGCGCGGGTCTGCACGCCGTAGTCCTCGCTCAGCGCCTCGGCGAAATCATACGGCGAAACACCCTTAACGTTAAACGCGAAAATCGGCAATCTGGGCACTCCGCGCGGGCAGTAGCTCACGACCTCGTGGATATTATCCAGCCCCTCGCAAAATAGCCTTGCAAGCTCATCCTCACGGCTCTTTATGACGTCTAGCCCTACTTCGTTTCGTAGCCGATACGCTAGAGCGGCTCTTATGAGCCCCATCACGTGCTGGGTGCCGCCCTCCTCTGTGCGCTCCACGCTTGGCGCAAAAAAATGCGAGCTGCGGCTCACGTAACTAACCGTCCCGCCCGCGGCGAAGGTCGGTTTGTCCGATTTTACGAGTTCCTTTTTTATCGCGAGCAGTCCGCAGCTGCCTACGCCTCCTAAAAGCTTATGCGGCGATAGAAATAGCGCGTCGAAGTAGTCGGCGTCGAGGTTGTCGTGCGAGCTAAAACTAGCCGCGTCAAAGGCCACGGTCGCGCCGTATCGCTTCATCATCACGTAGATTTTTTTGTAGTCGCTGATTATCCCCGTGACGTTTGAGGCCGCGCTAAAACAGCCGATGATTTCGCGCTTTGAGTTGATTTTGAGCAGTTGATCGAGCCTGCCGAAATTTATCTCCCCGCTCTTGCTTAGCGGTATGCGCACGACCTCGCATAGCCCCTCGCGCAGGCTGACTTCGTTTGAGTGGTGCTCGTAGGGCGAGACAATGACGAGGGGCAAATTTGCGCCCTTTAGCCTCTCCTCGCCCAGGCGGTTCGCGCTCATAGGCGGCAGGTAAAGCCCCATGATCTCCTGAAATTTCTTTATAGCTCCAGTCGCGCCGCAGCCGGCTGAGATCAGATAAAATCGCTCGTCAAGCCCGAGCGCGTCTTTTAGGTTCTGCCTTGCTTTTTCGTAGCGTTTTTGCGTTTTTAGCGCGTTTGAGGCGCTTTCTGAGTGCGTGTTGGCGTAGGTTTTTAGGTATTTTGCGATCTTGCGCTCGATAGGCGCGTAGGCTAGGCCCGAGGCCGTGTAGTCAAAGTACCGCACGCCCTTTTTTAAAATAATATTTTTTCTGATTTCGTCGATGCTAACCAAAATTTTTCCTTATAAAAAAAGAGATTATAACCAAAGTTGTGCTAAAATGGGCTAAAAAGGAGCAAAAATCTACGCCTTAAAATCAAGCTACGCGCGCTTTAAGCACCTTGATATCTTGCAGCTTATTTACTTTCATCTAGTCTTTGACGCACTAAAATTTGAGGCGAATTATTACGATATTTTCGAGGCGATCGAAAAGGAAATTTTAGATAAATTTGAAAATCTGTCGCTCAAATTTAGCTTTGACGCGCCTTTTGAAAACGAGCTTAAATTTGCCCTTTGCAAGCTTGCTAAAAACGACCGCAAAAAATACGCTCTAAATAAATTTCTGCCCCGCCCTCTCATCCTAAAAATTTATGCCGCCGCGATAAACTCGGGCGTGGTTAGCATCGAAAAGACGCTGGAAAAACCGCGCGTAAAAAGCAAATATCAAAAGGCCAAAAAGCTACCAGAGCGCGATAAGGCGCAGGATAAAGTGGTCTTTAACGACAATTTTACTAGGTTTTGGTTTTATTTCATCGAGCCAAATTTAGCCCTTTTAAAAAACGGCGAAAATGCCGCTTTGATGGAGATTATCAGACGAGAGTTCGACTCGTACGCGGGCTTTGGCTTTGAGCTGCTTTGCCGCGAGCTTTTGGCATTTAGACTAGGTGCCCAGCCCGCGCGGGTGCGGAGTCTGTGGGCGAAAAATATCGAGATAGATATATTTTTGAGCCTAGACGGACGTATCATCGTCGGAGAAGCTAAATTTAAAGAGCATAAAATTTGCAAAAACGTGGTAAATTTACTCCTTAAAAAATGCGAGCGACTAGGCTTTGTGCCAGACGCCGTCGCGCTGTTTTCCAAAAGCGGCTTTAGCAACGAAGTAAGCCGCCTAAAAAACGACCGAATTTTACTTTTTGATTTAGAAAATTTCGAGGAGCTTTTATGACCCAGATCGATAAAACCAGCGTCCAGGACGGACTAAAAAGCCTGATCGAGCAGACCTATCTGATAGAGCGCGAGTACAAAAATCTGACCGCGTCGTATGCTAATCTGCAAGGTTTCATCAAAGATATTGTGGAAATTTTGCCCAATGCGATCTGGGTTTTGGACGAGGCGGGAGAGATATTTTTACAAAACTCGGAAGCCCTAAAACTAGGGCAAATTTTAAAATTTATCCCGCAAGAGGGAGGCGAGATAAACGCCGCGGGGCAAATCTACCTCATCAAAATCGCCCAAAAAGATGGCAAAAAAATCATCTCCGCAACCGACATAACGACCGAAAAGCGCACCGAGCGCCTAGCCTCGATGGGTCAGGTCGCAGCCCACCTAGCCCACGAGATACGCAACCCCGTGGGCTCGATCTCGCTGCTGGCCTCCACGCTGATAAAAAAAGCGGACGAACGCGCTCGCCCCGTAGTCGAGCAGATGCAAAAGGCGATCTGGCGGGTTGAACGCATCATCAAGGCCACCTTGCTTTTCACCAAAGGCCTAACGATAAACGCGCGCGAATTTAATCTAGCCGAGCTAAAAGGCGAGTGCGAGGCGGCAATAGAGTGCTACACATACGGCAAGGAGATCAAATTTAGCCTAGATTTCCCCGATCTGCCATATGTGGGCGACCGCGATCTACTGGCGATGGTGTTTCAAAATATGCTATTTAACGCGATCGATGCGGTCGAGGAAAACGAGGACGACGAGGGCTGGGTGCGCGTGGACTACGAGCAGCGCGAGGGCGAGCATAAATTTGCCGTGACCGATAGCGGCGTGCCGATCAAAAACCAAGCCATGGTCTTTGAGCCGTTTAAAACGAGCAAGCTAAAGGGCAACGGCCTTGGTCTGCACCTGTGCCTGCAAATAGTCCAAGCCCACGGCGGCAGTATCGAGATCGAGCTTGAGCCAAAGAGCTTTTGCGTAAATTTGCCCGCAAAGACGCGCGGTTAGGCGGTAAATTTGATAAAATTTGATGCTCTAGGCGGAGTTTAAATTTGAACGCGAAATTTAGGGCGGATCGCGGTTTGAAATTTGCTTCGGCTAGCCGAACAACGAACGTAAAAACAATCAAAACAAGGAAAGAAAATGAAATTTGATGCAAAAATCTTAGAGGATTTGGCGGAGTGGTTTAAGGAGCTAAAGGAGATTAAATTTAGCGAACTTTTAGCGGGCGATGCGGCAAACACCGCATTTATCAGCGTGGATATGATAGAGGGATTTTGCAGCATGGGGCCGCTAGCTAGCCCGCGAGTGGGCGCGATCGCGGACGCCATAGCGCGGACTTTTAGCGCGGCTTACGCGGCGGGTGCGAGAAATCTCGTGCTGCTCGAGGATAGCCACGAGGCAAACTGCGCGGAATTTGACGCGTTTCCTCCACACGCTATCAAAGGCACCGATGGCGCAAAGACGATACCGCAGCTACGCGAACTACCGTTTTTTGGCGAGATAAAAATCTTTCGCAAAAACTCCCTGAGCGCGGCTTACTGCGCCGAATTTAACGCGTTTATCGCGCAAAATCCGCAGATCGACACCTTCGTAGTGCTAGGCGACTGCACCGACCTTTGCGTCTATCAGCTAGTCTCGCACCTAAAACTTAGCGCAAACGAGGCAAACATCAGGCGCAAAGTCCTAGTGCCGGCAAGCCTCGTCGCCACCTACGACACGCCGGGGCACGAAGGGGATTTTTATCACGCGATGTTTTTGCGGCATATGCAAACTGGTCTTGGCGCGCAGGTCGTGCGAGGGATTAAATTTTAGCGCCGATTTTGCAGGCGAAGCGGCTAGTAAATTTAGGCGGCTAGCGGCATCAAATTTGAGCTAAAGCGCGAAATTTAAGACGTTTGGCGGCGCGTAAATTTGCCCTACGTATCACTGCGAGTTTGTAAAAAATCTTTAGGATGATAAATTTGCACGCCCTTATCCTCCGTCTGCGCGGCGACAGCGTAGAGGCAATCAGAATAAAAAAGATCGTAGCCGCGTTATTTTAGGTATAATGCGGGCAATGCGGCGACGTCGCATGAATTTGTATTAGGAGGCGTTTTATGAAAATTTTAGGCAAGATTCGAGTCAGCGCGGCAGCACTTGGAGCGGTGATGTGTTTTAGTAGCGCGCAAGCGCTTTATGTTATCGATTATATCGATTTTAACGAGCAGTGGTTGCGGCAGGATGCGTATAACCGTGCTATGAATGAGGCGAAGAAAAATTTAAATCCGCCCGATGATTCCGCCTATGTCAAAGACGTTAAGACCGATATACTCTATACGGGCGCGCTGGTGCGAGCGGGAGATCATTTTTTGGATATGGACGGCATAGAGCAGATAGCGCAGCTTTTTCCCGCCGCGCAGCAAGACGAGGGGCGGCGCTTGCTAGTAGAGGGTATAGATAAGCTAAACGGTAGCGTCGAGCAGCTATACGGCATACCCAAAGAAAACGTGGCGACCGGCATCGTGGCACTGCTAGGAGGCGCTTACGCGGCGTATTTTAATCATCCGATGCCGGACGAGGCCGTAAAGCCCGCATTTTTACAGATCGCCGAGTTTTTGCGCAAAAAACCGGAGCTGTTTGAGGGAAAGGCTACGGAAATGATGAACTCGTATCAGATATCTATGGGGCTTGGGTTTTTGCTGATGGCGATGCAGCAGGAGTTGCAGCAGCATCCAAATCCCGCGCATGAGACGGAGCTAAAAGCCGTAGGCAAGCTAGTTTTTAAATCATTACTAAACGTCGAACCGGAACAAATGGATTTTACCGCATCTGGCATAGTCTTTAAGTAGGCGTTTTGATTTTTGCGCGAGCAAAGCAAAACTGCGCGCAGGCTCGCGCTACCTGTTAGGCGGCTTGCGGCGTGAAAGCCATCCTAGAGGCGCTTTTGGCCGCAGCCAGGTAAATAGCCAAACATAAACGCGAGCCTCTTTTAACACGCCCGACTTTTGGCCGCGACCGAGCAAATAGCTAAACCGCGCTCAAGGGCCAAATTTAAATAAGCCCGCGCGCCTTGCAAAATTCGGCCGATTTTTTATTTTAAAATAGCGGGCGCATTTTTCAGCATTTTTAAAACCCTAAAGCCAAAACTACCTTTACGATTTTGCTTTTAAATAAACTCTCTGGGATGATAAATTTGCACGCCATTAGCCTCCGTCTGCGCGGCGGCGATGACGGCAGCCGCGATATCTTTCGCGCTCATCGGGCGGTAGTTCGTTAAGATAAATTTTGGCAAAAGCCCAAACAGCCAAATCGTAAAGAGCTCGCCCATACGCACCTGCTCGCGCTCGCTTTTTATCGCAGGCAGCCGCGCTATTTGCAAGCTTTTAAAACCCAGCGCGGCGATTTTTTTCTCCGCCTTGCCTTTTACGCGCAGATAAAAAAATCTCGACCGCTCGTTTGCGCCCTGCGACGAGATGAGCGCGAAACGGCGCGCACCTGATGCGATGCCCCATTTTGCGATATTTACGGGGTAGCTCACGTCCACTTTATAAAACTGCCCGCGGCTACCGGCTTGCTTCATCGTCGTGCCCATCGCGCAAAATATCTCGTCTATCTCGCGCGGCGGCATGTTTTTGACGTCGCTAAAATTTACGATCTGCGTCTCTAGCTTTTCGTGGCTAAATTTTAGCTCCCTGCGCGTCCAAACGATGATTTTGTCATAGTTTTCATTCTCGCAAAGTCCGCGCACGATCTCGCGTCCGACTGCTCCCGTAGCTCCTGCGACCAAGGCCGTTTTACCCATTTTCATTCCTTAAATTTCTTTAAATTTTAACGCGCTTTGAGCTCAAATTTAGCTCAGGCGCTGCGTTACTCAAATTTTACGGCTCGTCGTGCGACGCACAATGCATAAATTTAGCGTTTGCCCGCGTAGTCAAATCGCGCAGCCCCTAAACTAAACTCGAAGTTGTTTCGATCCACCGCGCCCACGCACGCGTCGCTATCGTAAAGCGCGAGCAGAAATTCCGCCATCTCCTCGCTTGAGTGATAGCGCTTAAAAGCCGCGTCGTAGTCGTAGCCTGCATCATCCGTCGCCACGGGACCGAACTCCGTCCTAGTCGCGGCGGGCGCTAGAACTTTAGCCTGCACTTTGGCGTCTTTATCCTGCGCTAGCTCGCGGTGCAAGCCCTCGGTAAAGGCACTTACGAAAAACTTGCTCGCGCAGTAGGTGACGGCGTTTGACACCATACTGTAGCCGCCCGCGGAGGAGATATTGATGAGCTGGGCGGGCTTGCGCTTGTAGTCGCGCACGAAGAGGTGGCTTAGCAGCGTGAGCGAAATGACGTTGAGCTGTAACATCTGTGAGATTTTGGATAGATCGCGCTCGCCGACCGTACCGTAATCTCCAAAGCCCGCATTGTTTATGAGCGCCTTTAGCTCGTAGCTTTTTAGCTCGTCCCAAAGCGCTAGGACGTTCTCGCTGCGCGCAAGGTCGCAAATTTTAACGAGGGCGTCTGATTCAGGCGAAATTTTAGCGATCTCGTCCTTTAAGCTTTGCAGCAGTTCCGCTCTGCGAGCGATTAGGATCAAATTTTCTCCGCGCCTCGCAAACGCCTTTGCCGTAGCCGCTCCGATACCAGAACTCGCGCCCGTGATGACGATATATTTTTTCATTTTCTATCCTTTTCAGATTCTTTGGCTTGAAATTTTACCGAAGCTCGCCGCGTATTTACGCGTGCGCTCGTCTTAAATTCACAAATTTGCCGGCATTTTGCGAGGCGCTTACTCGCCGCTTATGGGCGTGCGCTTGGTATCTACCGCTTTACCGTCTAGATAGTACCGACTGCCGGCGACGTAGTGAAGCGTTTTTAGCTCGTCAGGGATCTTTTCAAACAGCCAGTGCCCGCCGTCAAAGACCCGCTCGTCCGCATACGTCGCGACGACCTCGCCGATGAAAAGATCATGGCTCTGCTCGTTATGCGGCTCGGGGATACGCTTGCAAACGAGCCATGCTGCGCAGCCCGCTATCAGCGGTACATCAAACTCCTCTTTATAAAAGATTTCCATGTTTTTCATCTTGTCCGCGTTATCAAAGCGCGAGTTGTTTTTGGCGCCCAGCTCGCTAACTAGCTCCGCCTGCGCGGCCGTGGGGATCTGCACGGCGAAATACCCGCTCTTTTCGATGAGCGTCCGCGTGTACGAGCCGTTGTGCGGCACGATGGTAACCTTGTCGTAGTCAAGCGCCTGCGCCCACGTTATCGCCATCGCGTTGACGTCGCCATCGTACTTGGCCGATATGAGCGTGGTCGCGCCCGGATTTAGGATACGATATGATTTTTGTAGACCTACTTTTATGATCGCCATTTTTGCTCCTTTGACCTAGTTTTTGTTAAATTTTAGGCCGTCTTAGCGAGTGCTTTTAAATTTGACTTTAAATTTACCTCGCCTCGCCGAGTTGCTCGCCTCAAACCCAAAAACTGCAAATTTAGCTAAATTCACCGCGCTTTTTGGCAGTGCTCCCCGTGCGGCACCAGCTCGCAAAGGCGCGCGTGTAGCCGTTTCACCTCAGCCTCGCCGGAGATCTCGCGCAGCTCTTTTTCGTGGTATTTAGCCAGCATGATGCAGCCTGCGAGCATATCTGTTTCGTGGCAGCTTCTAACAAGCGCCATTACCCCTTCCTTGGCCCCATAAGGCATCGCCATCGTGCCGAATCTAAAACATCGCCAAGCGTCCATCTCGCACGCCTTGCGCATATAGCCGACCGCTTGCTGCGGCGCGCTGCTACCGATCGCTAGTCCCAGATGCTCGCATCCTAGCGCCGAGCCCTTTTCGCAGGCGGTTTCGTATAGCTTTTTCGCGCGCTTTTCGTCCTTGCCTGGCGCGCCGTCAGCCTCAAGGCTCTTGCCGTACTGCACGCAAGCATCCTGATAGCCGTTATCGCAAGCCGGACTCAAAATCTCTCTAGCGGCGATGAAATCTTTGTTATTTATGTGCATTTCGCCCGCTGCCGCGCATGCGTCAAATTTGCCTTCTTTGCACGCGCCGAGTAAAATTTGCATCGCCTCGCGGATGTCTTTTTCGTTTTGCTTTTTGGCCTGTTTTTGGTAAAACAAGATCACGCGCTTGCAAGCTCTCGCGTCCTTTTGGGCGCAGGATTTTTTGAGCTCCTCGTATCTAGCGTTTAAAAACGCCTCTTTTTCGGGGCTTAGTTCGCCTTTTTTGGGCTCGCTAGCCGATACAGCCATGGCAAAAAACACAACGCCGATTAGAAATAATTTTTTCATTTATACCCTTTCTCAAGTGGATTGCATTTATATTTCATACTTTTGCTTTTTACGGTCAAATTTAACATTTTCAAGATGCGGGTTTTGGCAACTAAAATTTAAAAATTTGACTCCAAATTTAAACACATAAACATAAGGTAAAGTATTTTTGCGTTTAGACTAGGCGGATTCAAATTTTACGACGGGAGCTACCGTGCGGGTAATGACCGAGCTAAATTTAAAAGCAGCGAAGTATAAACCAAAAAGACGAGCCGTCAAATTTAATCTAAACGGCTTGCCTTAAACCTAACGCCCTCTCCTCAAAACCCTCTCCCACGATAAACTCCGTCGTATAAACCAGCGCGCGGCCTTCCTGCACGTCTTTGATACGGATGATTAGGCGTTTGTTGTTTTTATCGGCTGCGGTGCGGTGTTCGCCGATGGCGGCGCGGTAAATTTGCGTGATGAGATCCTTACCCGTTTCGTCCAAATTTAGCTCCAAAACCAGATCCTCAAGCTCTCTTTTGCCTCTGCTTTCGCTAGCCGCCGAGCCGTTTTGGTAGCTGCCGCCGCTACTTTCCTTGCGCTGTTTAAAGCTTCTGCTTTGGAAATTCATATCGCGCGCGTCCTCTAGGCTCACGACGTCGATTAGATTTATGCGAGCGCCCTGATCGTCGCGGCTGTAGCGCACCTTAAATGCTAGCGGAGCGTCCTTTTGCTCCTCGCTTAGGCTCTCGATGAGCCCCTTTTCGGAATCAAACGCCGCAACCTTAAACGTGCTAAAAAGGTCCATGATGCTTAGCATCATAAACTCTTTGCCGCTCTTTTTGCTCGTGATGCTGGCGACCTCTCTGATCTTGCCGACGACTAGGATCTCGCTCGTTTTATCTATCTTGCCAAAGTCCTTGCTAGGCGTGTGTTTTATCTGTTCGATTTGCTCTTTGTATTTTTCGAGCGGATGCGAAAAATCCATGCCCATAGCCTCGTCAAGAGTCAAAATTTTATCCAAATTTATGCGCATAAACTGCCCGTCTTTGGAGTAGCGAACCTTAAACGCATGCGGCAAATCGCGCTCATCGGCACTCATCGACTCGACCGCGCCAAGGCCTCTGTCAAAGACCGCGATCTCGACCGTACCGTGAAAATCCAGCATCTCGATCGTGCCCATTTTTTTGCCGTTTTTCTTGCTGATCCTAGTCGTTAGATCCTCTATCTTGCCGACTAGCAGCATCTCGCCGTTTTCGGGTAGCTCGTCAAATTTATCGCTTAGCGTGTATTTTATCTTCGAGATTTGCTCGCGGTACTCGTCTAGCGGGTGACCGGAGAGGTAGATACCCACGCTTTCTAGCTCAAATTTGAGCTTGGTTTTTAGCTCTAGCTCGGAGTCGTCGCGAACGAGATTGGTTTTAACCGTACCCATGCTCTCGTCGTCGCCAAATAGGCTCTCGGCCGCGTTTTTCTTGATAGTCGCGGCGTTTTTGCACGCCTCCACGATGTTATCTAGGTTGTTTAGCATCATCTTGCGCGTTAGGCCGAAGCTATCAAACGAGCCCGATTTTATCAGGCTTTCAAAGACTTTTTTATTTACCTTAAAGTTATCCACGCGCGAGACGAAGTCGTCGATGTCTTTAAACTCGCCCTTAGCCTGCTCCTCTAAGATATTTTCGATCGCCGCGCCTCCGACGCCTTTTATAGCGCCTAGGCCGTAGATGATGGCGTCTTTGCCGCCTTCGCTAACGACTGAGAATTCTTTGGCAGATTTATTGACCGACGGCGGTAGGATAGCGATATCTAGGCGCTTACACTCGTCGATGTAGCGCGAAATCTTATCGGCGTTGGTCTCCTCGCTCGTGATGAGAGCCGCCATAAATTCGGCCGGATAGTACGTCTTCATATAGGCCGTCTGAAATGTCACGTAGGTGTATGCCGCGGCGTGGGATTTGTTAAATCCGTAAGAGGCAAAGTGCAAAATAAGCTCAAACAGCTCGTCGGCCTTTTTGCCGTCTAGCCCCTGCGCTTCGGCGCCTTCGATAAATTTGCCCTTTAGTCTATCCATCTCCTCTTTTATCTTTTTACCCATTGCGCGGCGCACGAGATCGGCGCCTCCTAGCGAGAAGCCGCCGATAGTCTGCACGATTTGCATAACCTGCTCTTGATATACGATGACGCCGTATGTGGGCTCTAAGATCGGCTGAAGCTCGGGAAAAATGTACGTGATAGGCTCCAGGCCGTGTTTGCGCTTGATGAAATCTGGTATAAGATCCATCGGGCCCGGGCGGTAAAGCGAGATCATCGCGATGATATCCTCGAAGCAATCCGGGCGCATATCGGCTCCGACTTTTTGCATGCCTTCGCTCTCTATCTGAAACAGCCCCAGCGTCTGGCCGCTACTGATCGTCTCGTAGGTTTTTGGGTCGTTTTTATTAACCTGCTCCCAGATAATCTCTTTACCGAATCTCTTTTTTACGAGCTTGACGGCGTTATCGATCACAGTTAGCGTCTTTAAGCCCAGGAAGTCAAATTTGATTAAGTCCACGTCCTCTAGGTACTTTAGGCTATACTGCGTGACGAAGTGATCCTCCTCGGCGTTTGGCTGACGGAAAAGCGGGGTTTTGTTCCACAGCTCCTCGTTTGAGATGACCACGCCTGCTGCGTGCATGCCGGCGTTTCGGTTTAGACCTTCTAGATCAAGGGCGAATTTCCAAATTCTATTTGCATTTGAGTTAGTCGCTATCAGCTCGCCGATCTTTGGCTCTTTTGCAAAGGCTTGTTCTAGCGTGATACCTAGCTCGTCGGGTATGAGCTTAGCCATCGCGTCGGCCTCGGCATAGGGCATATCGCATACGCGCGCGACGTCTCGGATGACGCCTTTTGCTAGTAGCTTACCGAAGGTTATGACTTGCGCGACGTTAAATTTACCGTACTTTTCGATGACGTAGTCGATGATCTCGCCGCGGCGGTTTTGACAAAAGTCCACGTCGATATCGGGCATGCTCACGCGCTCGGGGTTCAAAAAACGCTCGAAAAGCAGGTTATACGGCAGCGGATCAAGGTCGGTTATTTTCAAGCTATATGCGACCAGGCTTCCCGCCGCCGAGCCGCGTCCGGGACCCACCGGCACGCCGCGCTTTTTAGCTTCATTGATAAAGTCCCAAACGATCATCATATAGCCCGGGAAGTTCATCTTGTTTATGATATCTATCTCGCGCTGCAAACGGGTGCGGTACTCCTCGTGGCGCTCTGCGGGGACGAATTTAAGCCTATCTTCTAGCCCCCGCCTGCACTCGTGCTCAAACAGCACGCTGTCGTTTGGTATGCTGTAGCGTTTATCAGGCTCGGGCAGGCTCAAATTTCGCTCGGCGGCGTACTCGAGCGTAAATTTAAAATTTGGCGGCGTCGCGTCGCCTAGTTTGATCGTGAGGTCGCATTTATCTACGATTTCTTGCGTATTTGCGACGGCTTCGGGGATATCGGCGAAAAGCTCGCTCATCTGCGCGGGCGTCTTGACGTAAAACTCATGCACGCTGTGGCGCAGGCGGTTTGGATCGTCGAGCAGTTTGTTCATCGCGATACACATGAAAACCTCGTGCGCGTCGGCTCTTTGCTTAAACGTATAGTGCGTGTCGTTGGTTGCGATTACCTTGATGTTTAGCTCTTTTGCTAGGCGCAAAATTTCATCGTCTATCCTGCGCTGATCGCCGATGCCGTGGCGCATGATTTCTAGGTAAAAATCATCGCCGAATACTTCTTTGTACCACAGCGCGGCTTCCTTCGCCGCCTCATATCCTCCCGCGCCGAAACGCAAATTTCGCTCGCTTTGGTTGAGGTTCCAGTTCACCTCGCCTTGCAGGCACGCTGAGGAGCAGATGATGCCCTCGCTGTGCTCTTTTAGCATCTTTTTGTTGATACGCGGATAATAATAAAACCCCTCGATATAGCTCATGGAGCTAAGATACATCAGGTTTTTATAGCCGATTTCGTTTTTAGCGATGAGGCAGAGGTGGAAGCGCTGTTTGGTGCTTTTATCCCCCAGCTCCTCGCCGTTGTGGATGTAGGCTTCGATGCCGATTAGCGGCTTTATTCCCTCACCTTTCATCGTTTTATAAAAGTCTATCGCGCCAAACATATTGCCGTGGTCGGTGATGGCTGCGGCTTTGACGCCTTGGCTTTTTAGGGTTTTGGCTAGCTCTTTGATACGGTTGGCGCCGTCTAGCAGCGAATACTCCGTGTGTAGGTGCAGGTGCGTAAAATCTGTAAAATCGCTCATTTTTCGTCCTTTTTAATGCATTTGATTTTACAGAAACTTTGCTTTTAGGCGGATAAATTCGGCCTGGCTTAAATTTAAGCAAGCGCGGAAAATAGGCTGTTTAGACGGATTTTTCGTGAAATTTCGACTGGAATCTTTACAAAAATTTAGCCCGTCTTTGCCGTCAAATTTTAACCCGAATTTGACGCTCGGGTTTTTGGGCCGGCGGCGTAAAATTTGCAGTCGGCGACGCGTATTTGATCTAAATTTACGACTCAAAATTCGGCTTAAATTTGAGCGGCAAATTTGACGCAATCTCGCGGACGGACGTAAATTTTGCTAAAATTCGGGTAAATTTAGCAGGTAGCGGGAGTAAAATTTGAATACGGCAGACAAAAAAGACTCAAATTTCACGAATTTAGGCTCGGATAAATTTGAGAGGGATTACGATAAAGAGCCGATAGTTATCAAAAACTACGAGAGGTTTTTTGTTGCAAATTTACTTCCGTTTTGTATTTTCGCAACGGTCGTTATAATGCTCGGACTTGATTATTTTTGGCCTGAATTTGACAAAACGCCTCGTCAGATTTTAGTAAATAACATTATTTTGGAATACTTTATCGTGCAAGGGCTGCTATATATCATCATCTCGTATTACGTTTGCGTGATAAAAAATAAATTTGAGGTGAAATTTACCTCAAATTTTATTTGCTTTTACAAAAATGATAAAATCGAAAGAAAATTAGCGTCCTGCGATCTAAATTTATCTAAGAGTTTTTGGCTGATGCCCTCTTCGCGCATTATAGAGATTATTTTTATACTCATGTGTATTTTGATTTTGTGCATAGGCCTTTGGTATTTTATTGTTATTCCTATTGCGCTTAATATTTTATTTAAGCTATTTTTTCATATCGTTTTTTCTGGCAGATTAAAGGGGCTTTCAATATTTTCAGCAATTGTGATTAACGGCTTGCCCCAAAGCGATCAACAGCTTCAATATTCTGGTTACTTGACTGGGCTAGTAGCAAACAAAAACTATCTTTTATACATAATCGATAAGAAAGCTTATATGGAAGTAAAGGAGTATTTTGAACAAAAAAGCAATATCGAAATGGATAAAATCAAAAAATATTATTTCTAGCGGACCATTTTTAAGCCGGATGCTCCATATCGTCAAATTTATCGTTTAAAATTCTATCAAACAAATTTCTCTTTAAACATCTCAAGCAAATTTGACAAAGCGTCGCATTTTGATGCGTCAAGGCCGAGCCTAAGGGCGGCAAATTTATAGTGGATTTTGGCACCGTCCGTTACGCTCACCGCAGGTGCGCGCGAGCTTTTGGATAGCTTTTTGCCCTCACGCGCTAGCAGGCCGTGATGGATGAAATTCGCGCTTTCAAACCCGTAGCCCAAAATTTGCGCCGCGTATTTTTGCGCAGCCGAGCACGCGAGCAGATCCTCGCCTCGCACTAGCAAATTTACGCCCAAAATCTCGTCATCCACGAGGCTAGCGAGATTATACGCGGGCGTGTCGTCCTTTTTCCAAACGACGAAATCGCCCAAAATTTGCGCCAAATTTACGCTTTGAGCTTGCGCGAATTTTTCCGTTTCAAAAGTCGTTTCGTCCGTCAAATTTAGGGCGCCCAAATTTGCCGAATTTAAATTTTCCGCGGCGTTAGGGCTAAATTTTTCACCGCCGGGTTTCGCTCCGCCCGAGTCGCCCAAATTTGCCGAATTTTTTAAACCGTTTGCCGTGCCGCCTTGCGTTGCTTGCTCATTACCGCAAAGCACGCCCGTCTGGTTTGCCGGACCGTCTGGTTTGCCACACAGAGCATCAAAATTTATCAAATTTTGCCCGACTAAAATTTCCGCCCCGTCAAGGACGCGTAGCCGCATGGCCGTTTCGTCTTTTTTAAATTTAAGATTTTTCTCCGCGCAAACCCGCGTGTAAATGCCGTTTTTAAACGAGCTTTTCATCGAGTGCGAACACTCGCAAGCATAGCAAACGCCTTTTTGCTCGAGCTTTTTTAGCGCATTTTGGTAGGCTCCAAGGCGAAATTTGGAGCTAAATTTGGTTTCAAATTCCCCCACTCCGCCGGGTCCGCCATCAAAATCAATGCCCAGCATATCAAGCACGCGAAAGATATTTTCCACATACTGCCTGCGGTAGCGCGGCAAGTCGTAGTCGTCGATCCTTAAGTACAAAATCCCGTCAAACGCACGAGTAAAAAGATAGGTTAGCAAGAAGTTATAGACGTTGCCCGCATGCAAAAAGCCGCTTGGCGTCGGAGCGATACGAGAAGTGATTTTTTGGTTCATTTTGAGAGAATTTTGCTTAAAAAGCTTAAATTTAAAAATTAGTTAAAAGCCGTCAGATTTGACGGCCGGATTATTCTTTAGGTTTAGATTCGTTTACTCTTAGAGCTCTGCCGCCTACTTCCTTGTTGTTTAGCGCTTCGATCGCTTTTAACGCGTCTGCGTCGTTTTCTATCTCGACGAATCCGAATCCTTTTGAGCGATTTGTATCGCGATCTTTGACGATTTTCGCGCGTTTTACTTCGCCAAACGGCGCAAATGTATCCTTAAGCTCTGCCTCAGTCATGCGATATGACAAGTTACCGACGTAAATATTCACAGTAACGTTTCCTTAAATCAAATTCCCGATAAAATCGGTTAATAGATGATACCTGAATTTAAATAAAAAAGCTAGATAAAAATTGATATTTTTATAATTTTTTGTAAATTTAAACCTCGGCTGGCTTTTTTGGAAATTTATTTTTATTCGAAGGTTTGGGGTTGCGTAAAATTTGAAGTAAATTTAAGTCAGGTTTGATGCAAAGCATCGGCCAATCGGCGCAAATAAATTTTATAATTAAGCTAAAAACGCGATTTTGTCGGCAAATTACAATCGCAAATTTGACACTTTCGTGTTTTACTCAAAAATTTAACCAGCCGCACCTTTATTTAAACAAAGGTGCGGTGTCTATCAAAATTTAAACCCGCAAATCGTTATTTGACAAATAAAAGTCCGTTTTTCACTTCGCTATAAACTTGCTCGCCGTTTAAAATTTTAACAAGCTCCAAAGCAAACTCCATTGCGGTGGCAGGGCCTTTTGAGGTGATGATATTTCCGCTTTGCACGACGTTTTTATCGCTCACGTACGTTCCGCCCTCTATGCTAGCCTCGCAGCTAGGATAGCAGGTATACTCGCCCCTCATGATCTCCGCCACTCCAAGAGCTATCGGCGCGGCGCAAATGGCGGCGACGAATTTGCCTTTTTTATCAAACTTTTTGATCGTCTCTCTCATTTTTAGGTTGCCCGAGAGATTCGTGACGCCGGTGTATCCGCCCGGCAAAACCAGCATATCGTAGTCACCCTCCTCAAGGTCGTAAAGCGTCATATCGCAGACGAATTTCACTCCGTGAGCGCCCGTTATAGGTAGCTTGTCAAGGCCTACTATATGGGCCTCCACACCGCCTCGTCTAAGCACGTCCACGATGCTAACGCCCTCTATCTCCTCAAACCCGTCGGCAAAAATCACGGCAACTTTTTTCATAATTTTCTCCTTAAATTTTCCATAATTATACTGCTATTTGCTAAATTTACGCTATAATCGGCGCACTTTAAATTCGAAAGGAAGGAAAATGGAAGTAAAGATTACGTATTGCAATTCTTGAAACTATAGACCGGTAGCTTCTCGTGTAGAAGATGAATTTTTAAGTCAAATCCCAGGCGCTAATATTAGCAAAATCGTCGGTAGCGGCGGAAACTTCATAGTTGAAGTAAACGGAAAAGTAGTATTTTCCAAAAAAGATCTCATCGGCACGGAAGTAAATGCCCTGCCAAACCACGAAGAGATCGTTGCTTTGGTCGATAGCGTTAAAAAATCAGCCTAAAGTCTAAGCCGAGGCTTAGGCCTTGGCTTTTATTTTTTCAAATTTTATCTCGTCTTTTTCATATTTTTTCAGCAAATCGTTTATACGCCTCTCAAAAATTTTCCATCTAGTTTCGTTTCCATGTTTTTCAAACAAACTTAACGCTTGGCGAGTCAAAAATTCTTGTTCACGCTTTATGAGTAAATATTCAAAAAGCTGGTCAATCACCGCTAGGCCGTTTCGCTCCAGCATCAAATCAATCAAATTTCGTTCGGTTTTACCGCGTCAAAAAATCTAAATACCGCTCTTAAATCGCTCGTTAAATTTTCGCAAAGCGCTGCCGCGTCGGTACTTTCGTTGATTTCATAGCAAGCTGTTTTGGAGTCTATGATAGATGAAATCCTATCTCTAAAATGACATTCGTATTCTTTGGGTTTTGAGATAAATTCTTTGCCAGTCGCGGCATCGATAAACGCGCCATGAATGCTGCAGTTTACGTAAAATCTAGTTTCAAATGCGGTATTGCCGCTACTTTTTTGAAAATTTACGACATAGATAAAATCTGGAGTATTTTTGTAGAAATTTAGCCCGTTTTTGGTAAAGCCGTTATCTTTAAACAGCGGCTTTACTTGGGCTATGAGCTCGTCAAATTTTGCTTTCATCAAATTTGACGACTGCGATTATTTATTTGCGCGCTCGATGTATTCGCCGCGGACGGTATCTACGCGGATAACCTCGCCCTCAAGCACGTGGAAAGGTATCTGCACGACTGCGCCGCTTTCAAGCGTAGCAGGCTTTTTGCCGCCCTGGGTGTCGCCTTTAAAATTCGGCGGAGTCTCAACGATCTTTAGCTCGACGACTTGCGGCACTTCTACGCCGATAGCCTTGCCGTTGTGAAACAAAATCTCAACCATCATGCCGTCTATCATCCATTTTTTGACATCGCCCACGTCCTCGTCGCTGATCGCCACTTGCTCGTAGGTCGCAGTGTCCATAAACTGGCAGAACTCGCCGTCGTCGTAAAGATACTGCATCTCTTTTTCTTCCAAATTCGGCTGATCGCATTTGTCGCCCGCGTGGAACGTCTTTTCAAGCACTTTGCCGTCGATGAAAGATTTGATTTTCGCGCGAACGAAAGCCGCGCCCTTGCCAGGTTTTACGTGCTGATACTCGACGACTTTATACGGAACGCCGTCTAGCTCGATCTTTAGTCCTTTTTTTAGGTCGCCCATAGAATAGGTTGCCATTTTCTCTCCTTGTAGTTTTAAAGGGTGATTATATCAAAAAAGCTTTTAGTTTAGTTTAAGAAGCGGCGAGGCGGCAAATTTGACCGCGCCCGCCGAAGTAAAACTCAAATTTAAGGCTTAAATTTGAACTCGCCTTTTTCCTTGCTTTGTTCAGACTGCGAGTGGATTTCTCTTTTCATCTGTTCGCTTACGCTAGGATCGTCTTTTTGTATCTTTTGAAATTTCTTTTTTTCGGTCAAAATTTTCTCGAAATTTTTAGTACTTTGCTTTTGCGCCTCGCTCTCGCAGCCCATCAGCAAAAGCAAAATCGGAATAAAAAGTAAAAATTTCATACTCAAACCCTCCTTAAATTTAAGCCCGAATTAGGGCTTAAATTTAGACAACTGCGTATTTTGCCCATACGCAAACGTCAAGATCGTTTAGCTTAGCCAGCGTCTCTTTGGTTATCTTTTCGTCGACCAACACGACCGCTAGCGCCATACCGTGATCGTCGCGTCCTAGGCGGAAGTCGGCGATATTGATCTTTTCCTCAGCGAGGATAGACGAAATTTTAGCGATAACGCCCGGAACGTCGTTGTTTTTAAAGATAATCATCTTGCCTTTAGGCTTAAAGTCGGTTTTAAAGCCGTTTATCGTCACGATGCGTTGTTGATTTTCGCCAAACACCGTTCCGCCGATCGTCACGACGTCGTTTTCGGTCGTGATACGAACGGTGATTTTGTTTTTGAAAATACTATTGCCGCCGACGCTGCTCTCCGTCGTTATACCCTTTTCGTCGCACAAAAATTTAGCGTTTACGTAGTTTATCGTATCGCCTAAACTCTCTTTTAAAGCGCCCACGATCGCAAAGGTAAGCATAGAGTTGGTGTACTCGCTGATAGGGCCGTGCGTCTCGATACGGATAGCTTTGATAGCTTTTTTGTTGATCTGCGCGGCAAGGAAGGCCATCTTGCTCGTAAGCTCGATATAAGGCTCCACAAAAGGCGGTAGGTCTTCCGTTTTTATCGGTAAATTTAGCGCACTAGGATAGCTGATGCCGCGAGCCGCCGAGATAGCCTGCTCGGCTGCGGCGATAGCGATATTGGCTTGAGACTCCAGCGTATTTGCGCCAAGATGCGGCGTAACGCTGACGTTATTTAGCTCAAGCAACGGATGATCCGTCGCCGGCTCCTTCTCAAACACATCGATACCAGCAAACGCTATCTTACCGCTTTTTAGGCCATTATACAGCGCCTCCTCGTTGTAAAGGCCACCGCGAGCGCAGTTTATTAGGCGCACGCCGTCCTTCATCTTTGCGATCTCCGCCTCGCCGATCATGTTTACGGTTTCTTTATTTTTAGGAGTGTGTATGGTGATGAAATCGCACGCAAGGATATCGTCGAAATTTCGCGTATAAACGCCGCCCATATCGGTTACTTTCGACGGATCGATATACGGATCGTAAGCAACGATTTGCATACCGAAAGCCGCAGCCCTAGTAGCTACGCGAGAGCCAATGTTGCCAAAGCCGATGACGCCTAGAGTCTTGTTAAAAAGCTCGACGCCGTACCATTTCTCGCGTTTCCAAATTCGGTCGATTTTTAGATCGTTGTGAGCGTACGGAAACGAGCGGGCGGCGGCTAGCATATGAGCCATCGTTAGCTCTACCGCGGCAATCGTGTTTGCCGTAGGGACGTTCATCGCGATAATTCCGCGTTTTGAGCAACCGTCGATATCCACGTTATCGACGCCAACGCCCGCACGCACGAGAGCTTTTAAATTTTTGGCCGCATTTAAAAACGCCTCGCCGACTTCGGTCGAGCTTCGCGTGATGGCTACGTCAGCCTCGCCTAAGATCTCCAAAAGCTTGTCTTTAGGCATACTTACCGCATCGATTACTTTTATATCCTCTTCGCGATTTAAAATTTCAAAGCCGACTTTATGTATTGCGTCGCACACTATTATCGTTTTCATAGCTTGATCTCCTTGAAGGTTGAGCGTATATCATACGCTTTAAGTTCGTTTATAACGCGGTTTAAAACGCCGTTATCTTGCGTGTTGATGTAAATTAAATTTTGTGAATTTTCTTTTACTACGCTAAAATCTACGGGTATGTTTTTTAATGTTTGAGTAAGGCAAAACATCGAATAGATATCGTTTTTATCAATCATTAGCTGATAGGCTGTTTTTATGACGGATTTTGAGTCGTCTTTAAATTCTACAAATATCTCGTTGCTTGCCAAAGCATATTTTCTAGGAGCTAAATTTGCCATTTCGCCGACCCAAGAAGCTGGACCGCCGGACAAATTTTGCTCCTCGTTATTTTGCGATATCTTTAGATCCGCAGGCGCGGGCGCTTTTAAATTTACATCCGCATACTTATACAGCAAAGCGCCGCATATACAGACGAAAATCAGTATAAAAGCCATCGCGCCCCAGAGCAGATATCGCTTCATTTATTTACGATAGCTGTTCTTTGATAATGTCGCCCAAAGTAACCTTATCGTCGCTATTTATCTCGTTTAACACCTCGCGCTCTTTTTGTCTTGCAAGACGTCTTACGCTTAGGCGGATTCTATTTTTCTTCTCGTCGATAAAGGCTATCGCAGCTTCAATATTATCGTTTATGTTTAGACTTTCAGCGCTTACGCTACCGAGGTCTTCTTTGCGGATGAGCGCATCTACGTTATCGCCGAGTTCTACAAATACGCCGAAATCTTTAATATCGCGAATTTTGCCCGTCACAATGTCGCCTACGTTAAATTTCTTTGCATAAGCTTGTACCGGGCTTTGTTTTAGATCTTTTTGGCTAAGCGAAATTTTTTGCTCGTTAGAGTCGATTTTTATGATTTTAACCTCAATCTCATCGCCTACTTTAAATAAATCTTTGCACTTGTTGTTTCTATCCCAAGAAGCATCTTCGTTATGAAGTAAACCCTCCACTCCGCCGATTCTAACAAATGCGCCAAAGTTCGTCACGCTAGTAACTACGCCTTTAGTAACGTCGCCTTCTTTAAATTTGGCCTTAAATTCGTCAAACGGTTTTTTGAGTAGATTTTTTAGGCTCACTCTTAAGCGGCGATCTTTCGCGTCTATCTCGATAACCTCGACGTCAAGCTCCTCGCCCTCACTGATGTGATCTTTTGGATTTTTGATATTTTTATCCCATGAAATTTCAGAGATGTGCAAAAAGCCCTCTATATCATTACCAAGATCGACAAATGCGCCGTAAGGCTCTATGTTACTGACCGTTACCTTTATAGTATCGCCCACTTCTAGACCGTCTTTTATCTCTTCCCAAGGATCAGGAGTTGCGGCCTTGATAGATAGAGACAGGTGCTTCTTCTCGTTATCGTATTTGATAACTTTCACTAAAACCTTATCGCCCTCTTTGTAGATAGAGCCAGGATTTACTGGTCCTTTATAGCTTATCTCGCTATAGTGTACGAGTCCGTCTACTCCGCCTACATCCACAAACATGCCGTAGGTAGTGATTTTCTTAACTACGCCCTCTATTACGTCCGTATTTTCAGCGACTGCGGATATTGCCTCTCTTTTTTTCTTTCTATCTTCGTCGAGTAGTTTTTTTCTCGATACGATGATGCTTTGCTCGTCTTTATCTATCTTTATGACTTTTACTTTAAACGACTTTCCTACTACCGCGTTTGCGTCCTTAAAACCGCCTTGCGAGCGAGGCAAGAAAAACTCGATACCCTCGCTATTTTGAGCAACAAAACCGCCTTTATTTTTACCGATTATTTTTACGTCAAATACGTCTTGATTTTCTTCGTTATATGAGTCTATGTAAGCTTTTACTTTTTCTTTTCTAAGCGCTTTTTTGTGAGAAACGATGGGTTTACCGCCTCTTGAGCCGGTTATTACGACTTTTATCGTGTCGCCAGCTTTAAATTTAAGCTCTCCGTTTTCGTCTTGGATCTCGGAAATATTTAAAATTCCCTCCGATTTTTTACCGACGTTTACAAAAACCTCGTCGCCTTTAATATCGACGATTATTCCGTCGCTATCTTCTTCAGTCTTTTTAAAAGACTCCTCTAACATCGCGGCAAAATCGTCGTCTTCGATACCGTCGTTTGCCTTACTAAGCTGAACTTTTTTGTTCACCGCAGCCATCTTGTTCCTTTTGTATATATTTTGCTTTTAACACAATTAGACCCAATTTTACTTAATATTAACTTATTTGTAGATTAACTTGCGAAATTTCAGGGCTAAATTTGAAATTTTGTTTAAAAAGGTAATGAGTATTTATTAAATTTGAAAGCTCTCCAGCTTATCAATCACTTTTTGGATAATCCAATCAGGCGTAGAGGCTCCAGCGCTCACTCCGCAGAGATTTTTCCCCTCAAACCATGCGCGCTCGAGTTCCAACTCATTTTCCACGAGATAGCTATCCTCGCAGGCGGTTTTTGAGATGAGATAAAGCTGCTTTGTATTTGAGCTGTTTTTGCCGCCGACTACAACCATCACGTCGGCTCTAACGGCTAAGTTTTTAACAGCTTCTTGGTTTTCAAAAGTAGCATTACAAATCGTATTAAAAACGCGTACCTCTTTTACGCGCAGCATCAAATAATTTACGATTTGCATAAATTTTTCTACCTTACGCGTAGTTTGACTGATGACGGCTACTTTTTGAGCTAGTTTTACGTTCTCTAGCTCGCTCTCTTCTAGCACGACGAAAACCTTACCGACGGCGTATGATTTTACACCCTTTATCTCGGGATGTTTTTCATCGCCGAATATCACGATATCGTAGCCCTCTTTGCTCATTTTCTCGCAAATTTGCTGCGGCTTGGTCACAAATGGGCACGTAGCATCAATCACCTTTATATCGCTTTTTTTTAGCTCGGCTAGGTCGCCTTTTGTGATGCCGTGCGTACGAATGATCGCTTTTTTTTCGCCGTCGATTTCGCTTATCCCCTCAAGCGTTTTAACATTAAAATTTTTATTTAGGCGATTTATCTCGTCATTGTTATGTATGATGGGTCCGATGGTTACGGCGTCCTTAGCGTTTTCGGCGATTTTTATGGCGCGCTTGACGCCAAAGCAAAAGCCGTAACTGCTAGCAAGCTCAATCTTCAACGCTGGCTCCAAGTTGTCTTAAAATCCCACTAAAATTTGGAAACGAAGTCGCGATAAATTCGCTCTTTTCTATAACCATCCCGCATTTTAGGCCAAGCACCGCAAAGCTCATCGCGATACGGTGATCGCCGTTACTGTCGATGATAGCGCAGTTTGCCTCGCCGCCTTTTACGCTAAAGCCGTCTTCAAATTCTTCGACCTCAAGCCCGCATTTTCGTAGTCCTTGCACCATGATCGCGATGCGGTCGCTCTCTTTTACGCGAAGCTCTTTTGCGTTTTTCACGCTACTAATGCCCTGCGCGTTTGCGAATGCTATGGCAAGTGCTGGCACCTCGTCGATTAGCCACGATATATTTTCATTCACGTCCACGGCCTTTAGCGGCGCGTGCTTTATCTCGATCTCGCCGATACTTTCGTATGCGCTTGAAGTCTCTTTAAACGTTACTTGCGCGCCCATTTTGGCTAAAATTTTAAAGGCCTCGACGCGCGTTTTATTTAGCAGCATATTTTTTAGCACGATGTGGGAATTTGGGATTATCGCTGCGGCTACGGCAAAGAAAAACGCCGAGCTAGGGTCGTTTGGAACGCAAATTTCAAGCGGTTTTAGCGGCGCGTTCATCGGCTCAACCTTGACGCCGTGAGGCAAAATTTGTAAATTTGCCCCCATGCCGGTTAGCATGCGCTCGGTGTGATCGCGACTAAGCTCAGGTTCGCTAAGCTCGCAGCCGCTTGACTTTAGTCCCGCCAAAATCAGCGCCGATTTTACCTGTGCGGAGGCGATTTTGCTATCAAATTTAAAATACTCCAGCTTCTTGCCTCGGATCGCCAAAGGCGCATGATCTCCGCCGTTTGCGCCGTCTATTTTAGCGCCAACGCTGATCAGCGGCTTGGCCACGCGCGCCATCGGACGACGATTTAAAAACTCGTCCCCGCTTAGCACGAAAAAACCATCGCTAGCGGCCAAAAAGCCCATAAAAAGCCTCATCGCCGTGCCCGAGTTTCCGCACTCTAAAACAACGCTAGGTTCTTTTAAATTTGCGCTCGGAGTTATGATTAGCTCGTCCTCTTTTTCCTCGATACGCGCGCCCAAATTTTTTACGATTTCCAGCGTATTTAGCGTATCCTCGGCCTTTAGATAGTTTTTCACGCGGCTTGGCTTATCGCTTAAAAGCGAAAATATCGCGCATCTATGCGAGATAGATTTATCGGCCGCGATGTTTTCCAGGCTCGCGCTTATCGGCGTTCTTAATGCGTAAACTTTCATCTTAGTCCGATATTTAAATTTTGCTTTAAAGCGTCCAAAATTTTATCCATTATCGCCGCTACTTCCTCGTCCTCGAGCGTTTTTTGTATGTCTTGGAAGTTAAATTTGACGCTCAGGCTTACGTCGTCTCCGAGCTTTTCGTCCGAGTATACATCAACCGGCGCAAATTCTTTTAGGCAGTCGATTTTTAGCGCGTTTATGCACTCTTTTATCGCTTCAAATTTCATGGATTTAGGCACGATTAGACTCAAATCTCTGCTGATAGCCGGAAATTTCGAGTATGGCTTGACGACTGCACCGTCAAATTTAAGCTTTTCAAACTCTATCTCGCAAAGATAGGTTCGCGGTAGGTCGCGCGCAGCCTCGACTCGTACGTCTACGCGGCCGATATAGCCCACGCAAACGCCGTTTTGATAGATTTTCGCTTGTTCAAATTCACTTAGATATTTTACTTCGTCACACGCTTTTAGCTCAAATTCGCCGATCGCGTTTCTAACGGCCGTTGCAAAGCCCAAGAAGTCGATATCGGCAGGTTTTGCGCTGTTTAGTAGACTAGGCTCCCTCGTTAGTCCGCTAGCTACGAAGCCAAATCTCTCGCTTTGCTCGCCATCCTCGCTAAATACGCTACCGAATTCAAAAATTTTGACCGATTTTCGCTGATTTTTTACGTTTCGCTCGGCTGACTTTAGCAGGTGATTTGCAAGCGTCGGTCTTAGCGTGTTTAGCTCGCTATTTATCGGGTTAGCTATCTCGGCTTTGCAAGGCGCAAAACCGAGTGCCGATAGCTCATTAGCATCATCAAATACATAATGCACGCTCTCGAAAAATCCAGCCGCAGCGGCTTTTTTACGCAAATTTAGCGCATTTTTATAGTCCGTAAAAGTATCGTTTATGCGGTTAGCTTCGCTGAAATTTAGCGGTTTTGAGACGATATTGTCGATACCGACCATTCGCACGATCTCTTCGCAGACGTCCTGCGCATTTACGATGTCGTGGCGAAATAGCGGAACTTTCACGTTCGCACCCTCTTTTTCGGCATTAAAAGTTAGGCTAAATCCAAGCTTTTTAAGTATCCTCACGACGTCGTTTTGCGCGACTTCTTGACCGATCATTTTTTGCATTTCGCTCATCGTAAAGCTCACGACCTTCGGCTCTCGCGTCATCACGCTTTGCTGAGAACCCGCATAAAGCGCGACCGATTTTAACGCGACTAGCTGCTTAAATAAAAAATCAGCGCCAAAGCCGACGTTTGGCTCGCTGCCTCTTAATGAGCGATAAGCCTGCGATTGGCGCGGCATTTGCTTGTCTTCGTAAACCGTAGTCGCGATAACTTGAGGATCGGTGTAGCTAGCCTCTACTATGATTAGTTTGCTGTTTTCGTCAAGCCTCGCCGCATCGGTCTGATATACGCCGCCAACGCCCAAAAGCTCGCCGCCGGCTAAAATTTCAGTCGCCAAATTTGCGCCCTTTTGCAGATCAAAAATAGCACGCTCGTCGTCCTTTTTGAGCTTGGCGTAATCATATGCGCTAAATAGCACGCCGGTTGAGTGCGTAGCATAGTCTAGTAGGCGCTCGATGCGGTTTTGTTTGTCAGACTCGATCAGTGCCAAGCGGATCTTCATCAGTAAATTTTCATCAAAATACTCTTTTATCTCAAAGGCTCGGTACTGAAAGCTACTTTGTAAATTTTCCTCGGCGTGGATAGCTAAAATGCGCCCGATCCCGAGTAAATTTTCGCCCTCTTCGTATCTGGCGGCATCTTTTAGCGGCAGATCAAGCGCAGCCGATAGATCCCTCGCTACGCCGTAAACGCTCAAGCAGTCGCCACGGTTTGGCGTTAGCTCGATCTCGATGATGTCGTCGTTTAGTAGCGGATATTCGCAAATTTCTTTGCCTAGTTTTAGCTCGCCGACACTTTCATCTAGCGGCATTATGCCGTCGTTTGTTTTTACGAGGCCTAGCTCGACGGATGAGCAGATCATGCCGTTTGACTCTACGCCGCGCAGTTTTGTCCTCTTTATCTCTAGACCGCTTGGCATAACGGCGCCTGATAGCGCCACCGGCACGAACTGTCCGGCCTCGACGTTTTTCGCGCCGCAGACGATTTGTAGCGTCTCGCCGCCCACGTCCACTTGACAAACGCTTAGTTTCTCGGCGTTTTCGTGTTTTATCTTACTTTTTACGTAGCCTACGACGATGTTTTTAGGTACCCTGATCTCTTTAAAGCTATCGACCTCAAGCCCGATCGAATTTAACGTCTTTAGCAGAGTTTCGCTCGTTACGTTTGAGATGTCTAGCCATTCGTTTAGCCAATTTCTTGAAATTATCATTTAAACTGCTCCAATAATCTTAAATCTCCCTCGAAAAGCGAGCGCAAATCAGGAATTTGATGAAGCAGCATCGCAAATCTCTCGACTCCGAGTCCAAATGCGTATCCGCTCACGTTTTTGTAGCCCACAGCCTTAAAGACGTTTGGATCGACCACGCCGCATCCTAGTACCTCGAGCCAGCCAGTTTGCTTGCATATGCGGCATCCGTCGCCGTGGCAGAAAATACAGCTGATATCGACCTCCGCGCTAGGCTCCGTAAACGGGAAAAAGCTAGGGCGAAAGCGCACTTTAACGTCGCCGAACATGTATTTTAAGAAATTTTCAAGCATTGATTTTAAATTTGCAAAGCTCACCGCGCCGCCCTCCTCGACCACGAGGCCTTCTACCTGATGAAACATCGGCGTGTGCGTTAGATCCATATCGCGGCGAAACACCGTTCCCGGAGCTATCATGCGAATCGGCGGCTTTTTGCTCATCATCGTGCGCACCTGCACGGGGCTAGTGTGCGTGCGAAGGAGTCTAAAGTCTTTAAAATAAAACGTATCCTGCATATCGCGTGCAGGGTGATATTTAGGCAAATTTAGCGCCTCGAAGTTATGAAAATCATCCTCTATCAGCGGCCCGGTATCGAGCGAAAAATTTTGCATCATAAAGTACTCGATGATCTTATCCATCGTGGCCATCACGGGATGCAGCGCGCCCGCGCCGCTTGGCTCGTTAAATAGCGTTATATCGATGGCCTCGGCCTTCATTTTGGCTTTTATCTCGCCGCTTTCAAGCTCGGTTTTTTTAGCCGCCAAAAGCGCTTCAAATTCGTCTCTTAGCTTGTTTAAATTTGCCGCAAATTCCTTCTTGGCCGCTTCGTCCATATCCTTAAGCTTAGCAAACTCCGACGTGATCGCGCCCTTTTTGCCCAGTAGCGCGACGCGAATCTTGTCCAAATCCGCCAAATTCCCGCATTTTGCGATACTTTCTTTATACTCTTGCAAGTTTTTACCTTTACTGAATTTTAGGATAGATTGTAGTCAAAATTTAATAAAATCTGCCTAAAAGGCGGGAAATTTTAACTTTTACTTGTTATAATTAAGCCAAATTTTAACCAGGAGAAAATCATGACGATATTCGAAAAAATCGTAGCGGGCGAGATACCTTGCAACAAAGTACTAGAAAACGACAAATTTCTAGCCTTTAACGACATAAATCCAAAGGCTCCGATTCATATTTTGATCATCCCGAAAAAGCACTTTGAAAATTTCCAGGAGATGGACGGGGCGCTGATGGGCGAGATGACGAAATTTATCCAAGAGGTCGCGGTGCTGATGGGCGTAGATAAGAGCGGATACCGATTAGTGACGAACTGCGGCGAAAACGGCGGCCAAGAGGTCATGCATCTGCACTTTCACCTACTAGCTGGCGCAAAACTGGGCTGGGTAGATACCGCAACCGATCCGCAAAGTACGTTTTAAATTTTAAATTTACGCTCGAAATTTGAGCGTAAATTTTGCTTAGCGAGCCGGCCGCAAGCACGGCAAGCTCGCTAAATCTCCAAATAGACCGCCGCTTTTGCTAAGTCGAGCGGTCAAATTTGACTCCTTAAATTTAGCCTTTCAGCCACCCGTTTAAAATTTCAATCTGCGCCGCAACGCTCTCGTTCGCCGTGCCTCCTTGCGACTTTCGCGCCTCCTTAGAAGCGTTTAGATCAAGAAATTTAACCGCATCGCCGCCCAAGCTCTCATCCACGCTTGCAAGCTGCTGCGCATTTAACTCGCTCAAATCCAGTCCCAAATTTTCCGCATACGCCACGGCCTTGCCCGTGATGAAGTGCGCCTGGCGAAACGGCACGTTTTTCTCCCGCACGAGATAATCCGCCAGATCGGTCGCCGTGAGGTGCCCGCGGCGCGTCATCGCTAGCATATTTTGCTCGTTAAATTTAGCCGTTTTTAGCATCTGTTTTAAAATTTCAAGGCTAGCAAGCGAGGTGGCGACGCTGTCAAAAACACCCTCCTTATCCTCCTGCATGTCTTTGTTGTAGGCTAGCGGCAAGCCCTTCATCACCGTTAGCAGCGCGACGAGATTGCCGTTTACGCGCCCCGTTTTGCCCCGTATTAGCTCGGCGACATCTGGGTTTTTCTTCTGCGGCATGATCGAGCTGCCCGTGCTGTACGCATCGCTGATCGTGACGAATCCGAACTCCTGCGAGCTCCACAAAATGAGCTCCTCGCACAGGCGCGACGCATGCGTCATCAGCACGCTTACGTTAAACAAAATCTCCAGCGCGAAATCGCGGTCGCTGACACTGTCCATCGCGTTTGGCGTTACTCCCGCAAAGCCAAGCTGCTGCGCGACCAGCTCGCGATTTATCGGATGCGGCGTGCCCGCAAGCGCGGCAGAGCCCAGCGGACAGAGGTTATTTCGCTCGCGCGAGCTGGCAAAGCGCTCGTAGTCGCGGCGAAACATAAACGCGTAAGCTAGCAAATGATAGGCAAGGCTCACGGGCTGGGCGTGCTGAAGGTGCGTGTAGCCGGGCATCAGCGTGTCCGCGTGCTCGCTAGCTATATCTCGTAGCGCGGCGACTAGCTCGCGAGTTTTTTCGGCTATAGCAGCGCCGCTTTTGAGCACGTAGAGGCGAAAATCAAGCGCGACCTGGTCGTTTCTGCTGCGCGCGGTGTGTAGCCTGCCGCCAAGATCGCTTCCGATGAGCTCGCTTAGGCGCTTTTCGACCGCCATGTGGATGTCCTCGTTGGCGGTTTTAAACTCAAATTTACCGCTTTTTATCTCTTCAAACACGGCGTCAAGCCCAGTGACGATCTTTTCGCTCTCCTCAGCCTTTAAAATCCCGCAAGCGCCGAGCATCCGAGCGTGCGCCTTACTGCCCGCGATATCCTCCTGCCAAAGCGCCCTATCAAAGCCGATCGAGGCGTTAAACTCCTCCAAAAGCGCCGAACTCGCCTCGCTAAAGCGCCCCTCCCACATTTTTTTCACGCTCGCTCCTTCGTTTAAATTTTCGGTGATTTTATAAAATTTAAGCTAAAATAGCGCAAAATTTCGGCCTTTTGAAAGGAAAAACGATGATAGAGATGTTTTTATGCTCCTATTTTGCGGGTGCGGCGACGCTTTTTGAGGACTATGCGAGACAAAATATCCGCGCTAAAGAGGTGCTTTTTATCCCGACCGCCGCAAACGTAGAGGAGTACCGAGACTACGTGGACGAGGCGAAAGAGGCGTTTGCCAAAATGGGCTTTACGCTTCAAATTTTAGACGTTTCCAAAGCGAGCGAGGCCGAAGCGAAGGCAAAGATCGGCGCGGCGCAGGTACTTTACGTAAGCGGCGGCAACACCTTTTATCTTTTGCGCGAGTTTAAAAAGAAAGGTCTTACAGACCTCATCGCTAGTCGCGTCCGAAGCGGCGAGCTCGTATACGTGGGCGAGTCGGCGGGCGCGATTATCGCCGCACCCAGCGTGGAGTACGCGAGCGTTATGGACGATGTGGGCGACTATGGGGCCGCGGCGAAAACGGGGCTTGATCTGGTGAAATTTTATCCCGTGCCGCACTACGGTGAAGAGCCCTTCGTGCAAAGCGCGGCTGAAATTTTAAAAGCTTACAGCGGCAAGCTAAATTTGACGCCGATAAATAACGCCGAAGCGATCGCGGTGCACGGTGATAAATTTGAAATTTTGGGGCGGTAAATTTAGACGCGCGGCGTTCCAAAAGCGCGTCTAAATTTAGAAAAACGGCGCTTTAAATTTTAAGCGCTAAAATCTGTGTCAAATTTTAAAATTTGAAAACGGCGACGTCTGAAAAACAAGCCGAAAATGCGATGGCAGGCTAAATTTAACCGCCGCAAGCGCTAAATTTAAAAGCAAAAGCGAGCAAATTTTATAAATTTAAGGAGCGTCTATGGAGTATTTCAAGCCGTTTTTCGTAAAGATCGCAGGCCGCGCCAGAGATGACGATCGCACGAGCACGCACGATCAGATCATCGCGCCGCTACTGAAAAACTCGCTCGCCGCCTACGTCTATAACGGCCGCAAAGATAGTATCGTGGGAGCCTTCGGTAGCGTGGAGCATCCGCTAAGCTTGAGCGACTTTAGTTTTCTCGTGCACGAGCGGGGTAAATTTCGCCTCGATCTCTCGCGCGAATGCATAAACGGCGCCGAGATTTTTTGGAACGCCTGCAGCTTTAGGCGCGGCTCGGTTATTATTTTGCTCGAGGGCGAGTTTGATCTAGCGCCTATTTTGCGCCGCTGCGCCGAGATAAGCATAGACGAAACGCCAAATATGGGCAACAGCCCCGCGGCGACCAAGCTTGCCAAGCGCGCGATGAGCGAGGGGCGGATCGCCGTGCTTTTTAGCGCATCAAATGGGATAGAGTGGATGGATATCTACGCCCCTGAGGCGGTGCGGGATAAAATTTTAAAACTTGCGGATGAGATAAATCCGAATTTAGACTAAATTTTAGTGCCAACCTTAACTTTGGCGAGAAATTTTAAATTTTTGGTCGGTAAATTTAAGAACGCGCCTAAATTTAGCAAACGGCGCTTTAAATTTTTATGCGTCAAAGCCTGCGTAAATTTTAAAATTTAAAAACGGCGGCGTTTAAGGCGAGCTGAAAACTACGGCTAGCGGCGCGAGCTAAATTTTACTATTCGCAAAATTCGCCGATTTTTTAGAGTGTATCAAGTGCCTTTGTCGCACCTTTCCAAGAGATTATCCGCGACCGCTATATCTTGTCTGCCTTATTTTAAAAGTGCTTTTAGCGCGTGAGAGCCGATGTAATCCGCTCCGCCTGTTATTAAAATTTTCATTACCCTGTCTTTAATGCAAAAAGATAGGCTGATAAATAATCCGACTTTAAACATATCTATGAAATATTTACTTAGTTCTTGGTTTTTAGTGTTTACAGAGTATCAAAATTCCAACACTTCTCGCGTAGATGAATAGCCTTCAAAATAACCTTTTCTTCTTAAATCATCACGCCATTCCACAAGCATCTTATTCGCCAATATTCCAGCCGTAGCAAAATCGTGTTTTTCATAATATTCACTTAGTATAAAGCAAGTCGTTAGTATTGTTAAGGTGGCGCGCTCCTCTAAGCTAATATTTGTATTCCGCAATATTTCAACGATTTCTAAAGTATATCTCGTCATTAAATCATAAATTTGAGAATTACTTAAACTTGTATGATATTTTACAAATCTTTTATACTCTAAGACTACTTCAGGGTCAAGATCAAGTCTTGGTTTACTGTTTTTTATCTTATATATTGTTATTGCAAATGCAATCACCAGTGAAAGCCCACTGGTTGCCTGAACCAAAACCAAAGCCGCTATCCAAATCCAAATCATATTCAATCTCCAACTATGATAATAAATTTAAAAGCAGTGCTATGCCTAAAATAAAAGTAGCATACTTTATGAAGGTGGCACTCGGAGAGTTTTTAACAAAATATGGGTCGCCCAGCCCTGCCAAATTTACTAACAAATAAAGAACTAGAAAAATAGTAAATAATATTCCTAAAAACATATTTTACTCTCTTATTTAAATATATCGGCAATGACAACAATCAAAGAAATTACTATTGCCCACTTTGATATAAACCTAAAAAATGCTGCATAACCATTTAATCTTAAGGTGGTGTCAAGACTTGGGAGACCATTTAAAAAGTCTTCTTCCATTCTCGCCATGGTTAGCTTGTATGTCTGGTTAGCATAAAGAAAAACTACAGAAAAAATAATAAGACAAAAAATAGCCACAATCAATCCTTTTTGCATTTTATTACTGCTATAGGCATAATCGCCATAGCAGATTGATAAAGAATTATATGAGAAATAAACTTATAGAAAACTTTTCTATAGGAATGGGCGTGTTAAATTTACCTGAGATAACGACAGAAGAGGAAAACGAGCGGTTTTTTGATACCGTAGCTTCAAATGTAAAAAGGATGCGGCAAGAGAAAAATCTAAGCCAACTCGAGACGGCTCTAAGTATAGGGCAGGCATCAGGCGGATTTTACGCAAATATGGAAAATAACGCACACGGCAAGCACTTTAATCTACTTCATCTTTTTAAGCTTTCAAAACTTTTTAACTGCGATATAAACGAATTTTTTAAGGAAATTTCTGAGCGAGACGGCGGCAAGTAAGAGCAAATTTGACGTGAAATTTAACTAAAATAGCGGGCAAATTCGGGCTTAAATTGTAAAAAGCGCTTTCGTATTTTAAAATCAAAAAAAGGCGTAAAATCAAAGCAGCATAACTCATCAGAAATAGCCCAAAAGCGCTTCGCTTAAATTTAGCTGATTTTTACCCACATTAAACACAATTACAGCACAATCCAAAAAGCGGCGTAAATTTACCGCCTCATCCTTCTGCCGATTAGCGCAAAAATTACGATCACGCCGGCGATCATCACTCCCGCCTTCACGTAAAACGCCCTCCTCTCGCGCACGGCTTCTGGCGAGCTGGTTTTGAGCCGTACCTTAACGCTCATGCCGCCCGCCGCGATACTTAGCGTATCGCCGGCCATGCCTTTTAGCTTCACGCTTAGCGTGTTCGTGCCGCTTTGCGCGACCGTAGGCGTCATAAAGCCCGAGGCCTTGTAAGAGTAGCGCGTCATGAGGTCGTTGCAGTCTTTGGGGCGGAAAAATATCTCGTAGGTCTTATCCGCATCCACGCCCAGCACGTCGCCGTCGCGCGCGTCGAAATATGGATTTTGCGGAGTTTTGGTTTTAAAGCTCCATTTTATCTGCTTTACCTGCGCGCCCGCGTTTTGGGTGCTTTGATTTCGCGCGCCTGCTTGCTCGTAGCTAAAAACCGCCTCGTACTGCGCGCCGAAGTCAAAAACCTCCCGCGAAAAAGCCGCGAACTGCTTGGACGAAAATTTAGAATTTATATCGTTGGCGCTCGTGATGACGTGCAAATTTTGGATCTTTCGCCCGTCTTTAAATATCTCAAAATCCTTAAATTTTACTTCGTTTGCGTTTGCGTTAAATTCGATACTAACGGGATTTGCCGTGATCTTGCACTCGGGGAAGGGATCCGGGATCTCGCCGCTAAAATATGGCGTCACGGCAGTAGCGTCGGGAAATTTGACGAAAGGCTTGCTAGAGCCGGTGAAATTATCGAATTTAGCGTCTTTTATTTTTAGATTTTTATCGGCGCAGACGTTTGTATAAAACCGCCCCGCACCCGTATCGCTCGCACCTCTAGCGCAAAAACCGTTAAGCCTCGAGTTGCCCATCTCAAAGACGAAGGCGTTAAATTTGTCCTTGGACGCGAGCGCGTAGCCGACCTCGTCGACGCTCAAATTTAAAAATGCAAATCGGTGATATATCGCCGAAAATAGCCCGTCCACCGCCTCTTTAAAGTCGCTTTTATAAGCGATGTTTTCAAGCACTAGAGTTGATTTGTAGCCCACGGCTAGAGCTCTGTCGGCCGGAGTCGCGCCGCTAAATTTAGCCCGTCCGGCCATCTCGTCGTGCCCCATGTATTCGTTTTGAGCGCTATAGTCGGCGTGATTTTTGGCGGCTTGGCTTAAAATTTGATTTTGTCTTAGGCTAGAGAGTCCGGAGCCTCGGCGATACTCGTTTAGATACGCGACCGCGTCGGAGTCCGGAACAAAAGAAAACTCGGGTTGCTTGGCGGACTTTAGCGCGGAGTCTTTACCCTGTCCGCCCAAGATATCGCAACCCGCAAGAAAAAAGGCGCAGGCTAAAAGGCTAAATTTAAGCCTGCGTTTTACAGAGTAAAATTTCAATCCCGCGCCCTTTAAATTTAAGCCTTAGGGCCTGCTTTTGCGTATTCTACGCCCTCTTTTACGTCCTCGTAGCGTTTAAAATTCGCCTCAAACATACCCGCTAGTTTATCTCTAGTCGCGACATATTCGTCCTTATTTTCCCACGTGTTGATCGGATTTAGTAGCTTCGTCTCGACGCCCGCGAGCTCTTTTGGGATCGCTAGGTTAAATTTCTCAAAATTTTCAAATTCGCACTTTTTGATACTGCCGTCTAGGATCGCGTTTATGCATGCACGCGTGGCTTTGATGCTCATTCGCTTGCCCACGCCGTACGCGCCGCCGCTCCAGCCTGTGTTTACGAGATAGACGCTAACGTTGTGCTTGTCGATCTTTTCGCCCAGCAGCTTAGCGTAAACGGTCGGATGCAGCGGCATAAACGGCTCGCCAAAGCACGCGCTAAAGGTCGCTACGGGCTCGGTGATACCGCGCTCGGTGCCCGCGACTTTTGCCGTATAGCCGCTTAGGAAATAATACATCGCCTGCTCTTTGGTTAGCTTTGCGACCGGCGGCAAAACGCCGAATGCGTCGGCAGTTAAAAAGATAATGTTTTTCGGATGGCCGCCCGCGGAGCTTGGCTCGTAGTTATCGATATGATAGATCGGGTAGCTGACGCGGGTGTTTTCGGTCTTGCTGCCGTCTTTGTAGTCTACGACGCCAGCCTCGTCCGCGACCACGTTTTCAAGCAGCGCGTCGCGTTTGATCGCGGCGTAAATTTCAGGCTCGCTACTCGGGTCTAAATTTATGCACTTCGCGTAGCAGCCGCCCTCGAAGTTAAATATCCCCTCGTCGTCCCAGCCGTGTTCGTCGTCGCCAATTAGCTTGCGGTTTGGATCGGTCGATAGCGTCGTTTTGCCCGTGCCGCTTAGACCGAAAAATAGCGCCGTGTCGCCGTCCTTGCCCACGTTTGCCGAGCAGTGCATGCTTAGCTTGCCCTCAAGCGGTAGCCAGTAGTTCATCATCGAGAAAATTCCCTTTTTCATCTCGCCGCCGTACCACGTGCCGCCGATAACCGCGACGTTTTCCTCGACGTTAAAGATAACGAAAACGTCGGAGTTTAGCCCTTGCTCTTTGCACTCTTCGTTTTTGCATTTGCACGCGTTGAAAACCACGAAATCAGGGCTAAATTTAGCTAGCTCGGCCTCGTTTGGACGGATGAACATATTTTTAACAAAATGCGCCTGCCAAGCGACTTCGGTTACGAAGCGAACCGATTTTTTGCTCTTTTCGCTCGCGCCGCAAAATGCGTCTTGGATAAAGATTTCCTTGCCGCTTAGCTGGGCTTTAGCTTTAGCTAAAAGCTTATCGAAAAGCTCTTTTGAGATAGGCTGATTTACCTTGCCCCAAGCGATGTACTTTTGGCTCGGATCTTGTTTTACGAAGTACTTATCCTTTGGGCTGCGACCCGTAAAGATGCCCGTGTCCACCATAAAGGTGCCGTTGCTTGACACGCGTCCCTCGCCCATCGCCTTTTCAAGCTCGAAAAGCTCGTCGTAGCTTAGGTTGTGGTTGATTTTTTTGATGTCCTTAAGACCTAATTTTTCTATTTCGTTTACCATTTTTCTTCCTTTTTTGGATTAAATTTTCGCTAAAATTTGACCGTTTGCTACGGTTTGTCCTTGCTGTACCTCGATAGACGTTACCAGCCCGTCTTTTGGAGCGTTTACGTCTATTTCCATCTTCATAGCTTCCAGCACGAACATCCTTTGTCCCTTTTTCACGCTATCGCCCACTGCGACCAGGATTTTGAACACGTTTCCCGGAAGCGTGCTTTTCACCGGTTCGCCGCTGCCGCCGGTCGTTTTAGCAGGAGAGAGCTCGGGAGGCGGCATGTGCGCTATGCTTGCGGGTTTTACGCTTTTTATCTCGGCTTTGCCGTCTGCGTCGGCGACCTCGACGTCAAATTTCTTGCCGTTTACGGTGACGCTGTATTTTTCGTTTATCGGAGTTTTCGCGCGAGGGGTCGGCGCGCTAGTTTCGCACGCATTTGTCGATTTTTTTCGGATATTTACCTTGCCTTCGCCTTTTAGAAACGCGATGCCTTTTTCTTTGCACGCCGCAGCGATAAAGATATTTTCCTCGCTAGGCTCGATGCCCTCTTTTTTAAGCAACTCGCGCGTAAATTTAAGCGACTTGCTCTCGTCTTTATCCGCGATATCCATGGCGTGTTCTTTGGTCGGTTTTAAGCTTAACTGCTCGCTAGCTAGCTTAACTACGCTCTTATCGGGCTCCACGGGCGTCTTGCCAAAGTACCCTAGCACCATTTTGCCGTAGCCCTCGGCGATCTTTTTCCATGGGCCAAACATCACGTTATTAAACGCCTGCTGGAAATAAAACTGACTCACAGGCGTCACGCTCGTGCCGTAGCCGCCCTTTTGCACGACTTCGCGCATCGCAAGGATGACCTCGGGGAATTTATCCAAGATATTATTATCGCGCATCATTTGGGTATTTGCCGTTAGCGCGCCGCCGGGCATCGGGCTAAACGGGATGAGCGGGCTAACCTGCACGGCTTCAGGCGGCAGGAAATAATCTTTCAAGCACTCATTTAGCACGCTTTCGTATTTTAGAATTTTCTCCACGTCAAGCCCGCCCAGATCGTAGTTTTTGCCCTTAACGGCATGTAGCATGGTTAGGATATCTGGCTGGCTGGTGCCGCCGCTAACAGGGCTTGCGGCTAGATCTATGCCGTCTGCGCCCGCTTCTAGAGCGGCCATATAGCACGCGACGCTAACGCCTGCGGTTTCGTGGGTGTGGAGTCTGATATGGGTATTTTGCGGGAGGAGTTTGCGAGCCATTTTGATGGTCTCATATACTTTTTGCGGGCTAGAGGTGCCGCTGGCGTCTTTAAAGCAGACGCTGTGATACGGGATGCCCGCGTCTAAAATTTCGCGCAAAATCCGCTCGTAAAACGCCACGTCGTGCGCGCCCGAACAGCCCGCAGGCAGATCCATCATCGTGACGACCACTTCGTGCTTTAGCCCGTGATGAGCGATACGCTCGCCCGAGTATTTTAAATTTTCCACGTCGTTTAGCGCGTCGAAGTTTCGTATCGTGGTCGTGCCGTGCTTTTTAAAGAGCTTTGCATGCAGATCGACTAGCTCGCGGCTGCCCGTATCTAGCGTCACGGTGTTTACGCCGCGGCTTAGAGTTTGCAGGTTTGCCTCGGGCCCGACCGTTTCGCGAAATTTATCCATCATCGCAAACGCATCTTCGTTTAGGTAAAAGTAAAGGCTCTGAAACCGCGCCCCGCCGCCAAACTCAAAGTGCGTTATGCCGGCCTCTTTAGCCGCGCTAACCGCGGGTAAAAAATCAGCCATCGCCACGCGCGCGCCGAAAACCGACTGAAAGCCGTCTCTAAAGGTAGTGTCCATAACGTCTATAAATTTTTTCGCCATTTTGCCGCCTTGTCAAATTTCAAAATCGTGCTAATTTTACCTAGTTTTAGATTAAGTGGATATAATAAAATCAAAGCATTATCACAAAAATGTTTAACGAGGGGAGCAAATGCAAGAGCGCACGCTAGAAGAGCTTTATAAAAAGCTAAAAGAATTTGATAGATTAGCCGATAAAGAAGAGTTTTTGTTTGACGAGATAAGAGACGCCGTAGAGGCGCAGGATTTGGCGTTTGCCGCGCAAATTTGCGACTTTGTGCTAAACGATGAATTTGAAAAATTCGGCGCGTTTTTAAGAACCAGAGCGCTAATGTGGCTCACGGACTATATCGTGCAAAATTCAAAAGAAAACGAGAGCGAATACCCAAATTTTGACGACTTTGTAGACTGCCTGTGGAAATTTAAATGGATCGTCTCGGGCGTCGCTCAAAGCTCCGTGATAGAAAAGGAGCTCATAGACGAGGCAACGAGGCGATGTTGTTTTACTACGAGCGCATGGAGCTCTCGCTGGCCTCATACTACAAGGCCTTGATGAATCAAAACATCGACATGGGCGATGCTAGAGAGGCAAAGGCAAATTATGAGCTATGGAAAAAGCTCGCCAAAGACGATATGGCCGACTGCGAGGCGTGCGAGGCATCGGGTGAGATCGCATATTTAAATTTTGTCGGCGAGCATGAGGCAGCGCTGGAGCTTGCCGCGCCGATACTCTCGGGCGAGCTAACCTGCGGCGAAGTACCTCACACGACCTACGCGCCGATACTTTCTAGCATGATTAAAACAGGCAAGATAGAAGAGGCAAAAGCCCTTTTGCCAAAGGCCACGGCGACGATCGAGTCAAATCCTCGCGTCATAAACATGGTCGCCCCGCTAATCGAGATCGCCGTTAGACTGGGCGAGTGCGAGACGGCGCTAAATTTAGCGCGCAAGCACTCCGCGGCGATCTTAGATGGCAACGACGATCTAAACGACCTGCGATTTTTCATCGCTGTTAGCGCGTTTGGCGACGAGAACGACTACAAGATAGCTCTAGAGATAGCGGGCAAATTTGACGCTAGAAACGGCAACACATACTACTCGGACTACCTGAACGAATTTTACGCCGAGTTTGGTTTTTAGATTTTGTAAGTCAAATTTGGCGGGTAAAATCGAAGTTGAATTTATAAAATTTGACGCGCTGAGACCCGCATCTCGACGACAGTAAATTTGGCTTGGTTAAAATTTGGCATTGCGAGCTTGGTTTCCTTGAGTAAAAAACAACCATTTGAGGTTGTTTTTTTACTTTATATAAAGGGGGTGGGGGCTTAATTTTGCTTCGCCATGCTCTCAACTGCAAGCAGACGCGAAGTCGCTCCCCACCCCCTACGACGCTTTTAAGGTGGCGACACTGCTTTGCTCGCGCAAAGCGTCGCAGGTTTAAATTTGCATTTTCAAGGTGCGGGTTTTGGCGGCTCAAATTTGTAAATTTAATGTCAAATTTGAGCGTAAAATGATAAGGCGCAGTATTTTTGTTCTAGACGAGGCGCTTTTAAATTTGGCGACGGGAGTTACCTTGTCGGTAATGACCTAGCCAAATTTAAAAGCAACGAAGTATAGGGCAAAAAGACAAGCCGCGACAAGAAATTTACAATCTTACTCGCTCGGCTTGGTTAGCTCATAGGAGAAATTTATCTCCTTGCTCTCGTTTGGCTTAAGCGCAAATTTCCACGTTACCTTGCCGTCTTTGCCTATCTCGTTTTCTTTCGGATCGTTTTTCACGCTCACGCTTACGCTCTCATGCGCGCTGACGGGTACTTGCTCCTCTAAAACTACGTCCCAAGCGAGCTTCGAGCCGTTTTTTACGCTATATTTATACCCGCGCGAGATCTTGTTTTTCGAGCCGAAAAACGACTCTTTCGTATATTCGCCGTTAGCTTCTTTTTTCACGCTAACAAGCTCATTTTTGCCGAAAAACTCCTTCGCCTCCTCGCCGGCGGCGTATCCTACGTATCTTTTGCCGATATTTATGCCGTCAATCTTAAACTCGCTTTGCGCACCCTCGATGCTTCGCTCGGGTTTAAACGCGGCTCTAACGAACGCGCCTGCGCTGCCGTAGCCGTCGATCACGAGGTCAAATTTAGCATCCAGGCTCTGCTTGTCGTAGGCAAAGTCCGCCGTTTCGTCCGCTTTTAAGCTCACGCCCTCGATGCGCCATGCGTTTGCGAGCGCGTTTTGATCGTTGCTGGCTTGCACGTCTTTGACGCTATTTTTCTTTGCGTATGCCTTTCGCGCCGCCATATCGGCACTCGCCTCCATCATCGGCGCGGCTCCTAGCGGCATCATATTTCGCGGCGCCGGCTTGCCTTCGTAGCGCGGATAAAACGGAGCGGGCGTCAAATTTGACGAGTAGTAAAACGGATAAAGCGCGATGGTGAGGGAGTTTAGATCGATGCCCAGCGGATTTGTCACGGTCAAATTTTGCGAGATTTCGACCTTGCCTTTTGCGACGTCGGCATGGATTTTATTTTTCAAATTTACGCTAACGCCCACGGGATAGGAGATCTTGACCTGTTTTGGGTCGCATTCGAATTTCAAATCAAGCTTTTGAAAATTTTTAATCTCGGTCGCGTTCATTTTCTTTTTCAGCTCGTCGATTTGCTTTTTGGTTTGCGAAATTTGAGCTAGATTTTTTAGCACCGCTTCGTAAAATTTATCGCCGTCGGCGTCCAAATTAGCGACGCTTTGCTCTTTAAAAGCGGGAAAATTATTTAAAAAAGCGTTTTTGGAGTTTAGCGCGTTTAGTTTATCGTTTAGCTCCTCAAGCTCTTTTTCGTTTTGCTTAAATTTAGCATAGGCCTCGTTTTCTGCGGGCTTTGCTTCGTTTAAATTTAGGCTCACTAGCTCGCACGACGCAGCCACGTCGATATCCTCAAGCTCGACGAAATCGGGCAAATTTAAACTAAATTCGCTTTTTTGGTTGCTAAAGTTTTGATGTATAAATGAGGCGTTTTTGTAGATTTCTATCAAGTTGCTTTCGGCGCTCGCGATCAGGGCAAACGCCGAAACTAAGGCTATCTCTCTCATTTTCTCTCCTTTGGGTAAATTTAAGAGATTATAGCCTTACAAAGATAAATTTTAGCCTAGCAAGATGATCGTAAAGATGATCAGAACTAAAATTTGTATCGCGATAAAGGGCACCACGCCGCGGTAGATGTCGGAGGTCTTGACCTCTGTCGGCGCCACGCCTTTTAGATAAAAGAGACTAAAACCAAACGGCGGCGTAAGGAACGAAGTCTGTAAATTCATCGCGATAACGATGGCAAAATATAGCGGATTTATGCCTAAATTTACGGCAATCGGCGCCAAGATCGGTAGCACGATATACGAAATCTCGACGAAGTCTATAAAAAATCCTAGCGCAAAAATCGTAATCATAGCTAAGATAATAAAGCCCCATTTTTCGCCAGGCAAACTAGACATCACTTCCTCAACGATCTCGTCGCCGCCGGTGTAGCTAAACACCATCGAAAACGCCGTCGCGCCGATAAGGATAGTAAAGACGACGGCCGTGGTTTTGACGCTCTCTTCGAGCGCTTCTTTTAGCATTTTAAACGAAAAAGTCCTGTAAAAAACCGAAAGCAAGATCGCGCCCACGCAGCCAAACGCCGAACTCTCCGTCGGCGTAGCGATGCCTTCAAATATCGAACCAAGCACCAGCACGACAAGTACTAGCGGCGGCAAAATCGCGAGGATAGCGTTTAAAATTTGCTTTGATTTAGGCACGTCGCTCTCTACTACGACGGGCGGCGCGTAGTCCTTTTTGACGTAAGAGACGATGAGGATATAGGCTATATATGCGCCAACAAGCGCAAGACCCGGATATATCGCCTCGCGGAAAAGATCGCCGACGGGCACCGTAAAGACGTCGCCGAGAATTATAAGTACGATCGAAGGCGGGATGATCTGCCCGAGCGTGCCCGAAGCGCAGATAGTGCCGCAGCCTAGAGCCTTGTTGTAGTTGTACTTTAGCATCACGGGCAAGCTCATAACGCCCATAGCTACGACGCTAGCACCCACAACGCCCGTAGATGCGGCTAGTAGCGCGCCCACTAGCACGGTGCTGATCGCCACGCCGCCGCGAATCTCGCCGAATAAAAACGCCATACTCTCGAGCAACCTCTCGGCTAGCTTGGTCTTTTGTAAAATAATGCCCATAAAAACGAAAAGCGGCACGGCGATGAGGATTTTGTTTTCCATTATCGAGTAGATGCGGTAAGGCATAAAGTTAAACGTCTCTTTAAATATCTCAAGCCCACCCATAAAGCCGCCCCCGTCGCCAAAGCTCTCGACCATACCGCCGATGAGCCCGAAAATGACGGCTATCGCGCCAAACGTAAATGCGACGCTAAAGCCGATAGCAAGCATAAAAAGCGCGGCTAAAAACATTACTATGCCGGTCATTTTCCCTCTCCTTGTTGCGCGGTTTTGCTTAAATTTGCGTCAAATTTGCCCGCCTCGCTTAAATTTGACCCGGCGTCTAGATAGACGTTTAGCCACTTTATAAAGTATCCGACGCTAAAAAATATAAGTAGCCAGAAGCTAAACGGTATAAAAGCCTTGATGACCCAGCGATACGGTAAACCGCCCGGATCTGCGCTACCCTCGCCGCTCTCGTACGCCTCCACGACGTAGTCCCAGCTCAGCCACGCGACCAAAAGCGCAAGCGGCAGGATAAAAAGGATGACGCCCGCCATATTTATGAGCGCCCTTTTCTTTACGCTCATCTTTTCGTAAAATATATCCACTCGCACGTGCGCGTCGTCTTTTAGCGCGTAGCTCATTCCAAGCAGGATGATGATGCTAAAAAAGTGCCACTCAAGCTCCTGGAGGCCTACGTTGCCGTATTTGAAAAAATATCTCGCCGTGACGTTAAAAAAAACGTCCGCAATCATCAAAAACATCACGAGTACACAGGCATAGCCCACGATGTCGCCTAATTTACCAAAAAATCGCTCTACTTTTTTTAAATTTCGTTCCATTTAACTCCCCAAAATTTGTCTTATCATTATCGCCAAAATGCAAATCGGCGCGACGAATCGTAGTAAAAAATACCAAATTTCAAAAACCGCCCTACCCATATACGGCAAAAATAGCTCCTCTAGGCTGCCTCTTTTCATCGCGTAGCCCACAAATACCGCGATCACGATACCGCCCAGCGGCAGCATGATATTTGAGCTAAGATAGTCTAAAACGTCAAAAAATCCCTTGCCGAAAAACGTGAGCGCGTCTTTAAATTCGGTAATATTTGAAAGCGCGCAAAGCGTGCCTAGGCAATAAACGCAAACGCCTACGATCGCGATCGCGCCTAGGCGAGGGATCTTAAACTCGTTTATGAGATAAAAAACGAGCGGCTCGACCATCGAGATAGCCGACGTAAGGCCCGCAAAAATAAGCGCGGTAAAAAATGTAAAACTTAAGACGTTTCCCATCGCTCCTAGCTTAGCAAACAGCGTGGGCAGCGATATAAACGCAAGCCCCACGCCCTGACTAGGCTGCTCGCCGTACTCGAAAACAAAGGTAAAAACGATGAGTCCGATGACGACGCTAACGATGATATTTAGCGCGACAACGTAGAGCGAAGATGTGAAAAGATTGGTCTTGTCATCCAGACTAACAGAATACGTCGCGATCGCGCCGATACCAACGCACATCGTAAAAAATGCTAAGCCAAGAGCTACAAAAACAGCCTCGCTCGTGATCTTAGAAAAATCAGGCACTAGCAAAAACTCCGCCGCCTGCGAAAATCCGCCCATCTGCATCGAGTAAATCAGCATAAAAATGAGCAGTAAAAAAAGCGTCGGTAAAAGCCATAAATTTATGCGTTCGATACCGCCTTTTATGCCCTTTGAGAGGATGAAAAAATAGGCCGCGAACGCGATGCTAAAGTATAAAATTTGACCCGAGATATCAGAGCCTATAAATTTACCGAAATTTTCGCCCGAAACCGCGATACTTTGCGGAAGTTCGCCAAGAGATAAAACCGAATACCTAATAACCCAGCCGATGATAACCGTATAAAACGACGCAACTAAAACGCCAGTTATCATTATGACGCCGGCATACCCCCAAAATTTGCCGTTTTTAGGAGCGAGCGAACGAAAGGCGTTAACGGGATCGGAGTTTGAAATTTTACCCATCGCCATCTCGGCAAAAAATATGCTAAGCCCAACCGCAACGGCAAAAACAAGATACAAAAGCACGAACGCCGAGCCGCCGTTTGCGCCGACCATGTATGGAAATTTCCACGCATTGCCAAGCCCGATCGCGGCACCCACGATGGATAGTATAAATCCGATTTTAGAAAATTTATCGCTTGACACGGTTAGCCTCTTAGCGCATTTATCGTGATGATGACGATGCTAATAGGGGCTACGAATCTAATCATAAAATACCAAATTTCAAAAACGGCCCTGCTCATATACGGCCCAAAAAGTATGTAAAGCGCGTCTTTTTTGATGACAAAGCCGACGAAAATCGACACCGTGATGCCGCCGATTGGCATGATGATATTTGAGCTAAGAAAATCAAGGCAGTCAAAAAAGCTCTTGCCGAAAAATACCAAATTTTCCTTAACGCCTTCGATGCTTGAAAGTATGCACAAAATGCCCATGCAGTAGATGAAAGCGCCGATTAGCGCGAGGGCTTTTTTACGAGAAAAGCCAAATTCGCGGATGAGATAATGCGTGAAAGGCTCCAGCATTGAGATGGCCGAGGTAATGCCTGCAAAAAGCAGTGCCGAGAAAAACGCGAACGCGAGCACGTGTCCAAGCGTGCCTAGCTTCGCAAATAGCGTCGGCAGCGAGATAAACACGAGCCCCACGCCCTGACTAGGCGTCGCGCCAAACTCAAACACGAAAGTAAAGATAACAAGCCCCATCAAAATGCCCATCACGACGTTTATCACGACGATGATGATCGAGGAGCTAACGAGATTCGTATTATCAGGCAGCGACGCAGAGTAAACGATAATGACGCCGACACCCAAAGACAGCGTAAAAAACGCAAGTCCAAGAGCGGTGAGAATGCTACTCACGCCTAGTTTTGAAAAATCGGGAACCAGCAAAAATTTAGCCGACTGCACGAAGCCGTCCATCGTAAACGAGTAGCTAAGCATGATGATGAGCAAGATAAGAAGCGAGGGCATCATCCAGACGTTTACGCGCTCGATGCCGCTTTTTATGCCTTTTGAAACGATAAAAATACATAGAAAAAATACGATCGTGAAGTAAAAAATTTGAGACGCGGCGTCGTTAGCGTAAAAACTGCCGAAAATTTTCTCGGAAGCCTCAACATCCTTTGGCAGCTCGGTTATTACCATAACTGCGTATTTTAGTATCCATCCGATGATGACCGTGTAAAAAGAGGCGATGATGATCGCGCCAATCATCGTAAAACCCGCAAATTTCCACGCTTCTTTGCGCTTTGGGGCAAGTTTTTTAAAGGCGTTTACGGGGTCAGATTCAGAAAGCTTACCGATAGCTATCTCGCCGAAAAATATCGCAAGTCCGATAAAAAACGTCATAAAAAGATACAAAAGCACGAAGGCCGAACCGCCGTTTTGACCGACTAAATACGGGAATTTCCACGCATTTCCAAGCCCCACCGCAGAGCCCGCGACGGCTAAGATAAAGCCGATTTTTGAAAATTTATCCTGCGCCAAATTTAACCTTAGTATTTGAAATTTCAGAAGCGAGGCTAGCATAAAAAAGCTTTTAAAATTCTAATTTTTAAATAAATTCGTAGAAAAACGAAACACAGCTGAAATTTTTTGTAAATTTGTAGCACTACGCGGCGGCAAATTTGGCGAATGGAAATTTTATGAAAATTTTTCTCGGTTTTAAGTAACTCAAAGCTAAATTTTTATAAAATGCGCTCTCAAAGCTTCAAAGTAGGGGTCTGATCCGAAATGGCTTAAATTTACAAGGAGACTTTATGAAAAAAGTTGTTTTCTTAATGATGGCAATTGCCAGCTTCGCGTTTGCGGATGGCGGCGAAATGCTAAAATCTTACTCTGTTCTTGCAGCAGCAGTCGGTCTAGGCCTAGCGGCTCTTGGCGGCGCTATCGGTATGGGAAATACCGCTTCTGCGACAATCTCAGGCACGGCTAGAAATCCAGGCGTCGGTAGCAAGCTAACTACGACGATGTTCGTTGCTCTTGCGATGATCGAAGCGCAAGTTATCTACGCGCTAGTTATCGCGCTAATCGTTCTTTACGCAAATCCAATGTTTTAATATCGGGCGGGTTCGTCCCGCTCTTTTGTTGTTTTAATCCACGTGCGACCTTGGTGGAACGGTAGACACGCTACTTTGAGGTGGTAGTGCCGAAGGGTGTGCGAGTTCAAATCTCGCAGGTCGCACCATAATTCTTATTAACTCCCAAGAAAAACTATTTAAGCTATCAATGATCTACTAGCCAAAATTGTGACCGTATAAAAATTAAGTCGATATACGCAAGCGCTCTTGCGATTGCAATACACTAGTCTATTAGAATATTTTAATAGTCGCCGCACTTCTTTATACAATCAAATTGAAAAAGCGGTTTGCAAATTTAAATAACCTAAAAAACAAATCACCAATTTAAGTTTTAAAAATCGTCGAAAGCAGCAGCCCCGTAAGACAAGTTTATCAGCTATAATTTATACCTAAATTTAAAACAATGGCAAAAACAGGGGAAATAAAAATCTCAAATTTAATCGGCAAGCGCCCGAAGTTAATTCTAAAATAAAAAAGCGGCCGAACTCTTGCAAGAATCCAGTCGCTTAAATTTGTATTGGAGCCAAACGTCAAATTTGAAAATTCGGCTCCAAATTTTCTCTTACATAAAGACCGGTATCGTCGTATTTTTAAGGAAATATCTCGAAGTACCGCTCAAAAATATCTCCAAAAAGCCGTTTTCGCCGTATCTGCCCGCCACGATCAGGTCAAATCCGCCCTCTTTAGCGCTTCGCAGCAGAGCCTCGCCCGGCACCGAAGTCGTGCTAACTACCTCGTAAGTCGCCTGTATGCCGTGCAGTTTTAGGTACTCTTCTAGTTTTTTTAGATTTTCCTCTGCACTACCGTCGCCAGAATGCGGCATGCAAGTGATACAATGCACCTTTTTAGCTTTTTTTAGCAGCTCGATCGAGCTACTTACAGCACGCGAGTTTTGCGTCGAGCCGTTCCAGCTAACCAGGATATTGTCAGCCTTAAAGCTCGTTATGCGCCTTGGTATCGTGATCGCTGTTTTACCGCTTTTTAGCACCGCCGCCTCAAACGTACCCGTAATCTTGCCGTCAAGCGGTACTGCGGCGACTACCATATCGCAAAATTTAGACTCCTGCTCGACCACCACGCTTCGCTTGCCGCTTTTTGTGGTAAATTTAGCCGTCGTCTTGCCCTCGATCGGCTCGTCGCTGATCTGCACGTCTAGCTCTTCGCAAAGTTTATGAAAAATAGTCTCGTTGCGTTCGTGCTCGACGCCGAGCTCCGCCTTCGCCGCCTTTAAAAACTCATCATAAAGCACGCCACCTCGAAGCGTCATTTTCATGTTATAAACGACGCCAGGATCTAGCTGGCAAGCCAAAATCTCGATGTGGCTGTTAAAATGCTTAGCGACCAGCAAAGCTCCTCTGATACGCTCTTTTACGTCGTCGCCGGCACCTATGGGGAAGAATATTTTTTTATACTGCATCGGTTCTCCTTTAAATTTATTGCGCCAAAGAAAGGGAAATTTTGTGCCCTTTTTGCTCGCTGATTTTTACTTTGACCTTATCGCCGGCTTTTAGAGGCGTTTTGATCTTTGAGATATGCAAAAGTCCGTCCACGCCGCCCGGAAGCCCGATAAAGGCGCCAAATTCTACCACGCTTTTTACCTCGCCCTCAAATTCGTCTCCGATATTAAATTCAGGCGTCTTGTGAGGCTTGCCGTCTTTGCCGCCTCTTTTACCGCCAAAGCCCTTGCCGCCGTCTTTTGAGACGATTTGTATGATGTAGTCTTTAGCCGCATCTACGCTTGATTTTTGCGCGCCGGCGATCTTTACCTCGCCTTTTTCGCGGTCAAGGTCGATGGCGACGTCAAATTTTTCTATGATCTCTTTTATCGTTTTGCCCGCTTGTCCGATGATATCGACGATCTTGCCCGGATCAACGCTAAAAAGCTCTAGTTTAGGGAGTATGTCTTCGTTTACGGAGATATTTTCGTTTGCTTTTTCCATCAAATTTAATATATGCAGCCTGCCCTCGCGCGCCTGCAAAAGCGCCTCTTTTAGCACGTCAAGGCTGATACCGCCTAGCTTTATATCCATCTGAAGCGCTGTTATGCCGTCTTTGCTACCTGCGACTTTAAAGTCCATATCGCCGTCGTGATCCTCTAGCCCCATGATGTCTGTTAGTACGGCGTGCTTATCGCCTTCGAAAATTAACCCCATCGCGACGCCCGCGACTAGTTTTGGCGTATCGACGCCGGCAGCCCTTAGCGCCAAAGAGCCGCCGCAAACGCTGGCCATCGAGCTTGAGCCGTTACTTTCTAAAATTTCGGACACGAGTCTGATAGTATAAGGCGAATTTACGTCGATGCTTGGCGCAAGCGCGCGTTTAGCGAGATTGCCGTGACCCAGCTCGCGTCTGCCCGGAGCCTTTAGCGGGCTAGCCTCGCCGACGCTAAAGCCGGGGAAGTTGTAGTTAAACATAAATTTATCCGTCACGGCGCCTTTTTCCGTTAGCATATCGTACATCTGCGCGTCGCCGTCGGTGCCTAGAGTGGCTACTACGAGAGCCTGCGTCTGACCGCGGGTAAAGAGGCAGCTGCCGTGAGCGTTTGGCAGGATATTCGTCTCGATGCTGATCGGGCGAACCTCCTTAAGCCCTCTGCCATCGGCGCGAACGCCCTCGTTTATGATCTGCTCGCGGACGATTTTTTTCTTAAATTTAGCTAGGACGTTAGAGACGACCTCCTCCTCCCAGCCCTCTTTTTGAGCTACTTCGTCGGTCAAAATTTGCTTAGCGATCTTGGTTAGTTCGCTAGCGCGCTCGCTTTTAGCCATCTGATTTATAGCGGCTTTTACGTCGTTTTTATAAAATTCGTTTAGATAAACCGCGACGCTCTCGTTTTCGATCTCCGGTTTTAGCTCTAGCTGCGCGTCTTCTTTTTTATGCTGGCTAAATGCCTCTTCATAAGCGTTTGAGGCGCGAAGTATGGCTTTACCGGCCTCTGCAATCGCCTCTACGATGAGATCTTCGCTAAATTCGTTCATATCCTGCATCGCTATCACGCCGCCGCCTAAATTCGGATCCATCATAGGATCTAGCGCGATAGGCACTATCTCGTCTTTTTCCGTCGCGACACTTCTCATCTCGATCATCAAAAGCTCGTCTTTAACGCCCGCCACGTAAAGATCGAGCGCAGATGTTTTTAACTCGGAGTTGCTAGGATTTATTACGAATTTATTGTCTATATACCCCACGCGCACGCCGCAAACAGGCGCATTTACGGGGATGTCGCTAAGATAAAGCGCGACTGAGGCCGCATTTAGCGCGACGACTTGCAGATCGACTTCCGGATCGCAAGATAGCACCATAACGACGATTTGCGTCGGATACGCGTAGCCCTTTGGAAAGAGCGGGCGCAGCGAGCGGTCGATGATACGCGAAGTTAGCGTCTCAAAATCCCCCGGCTTGGTTTCTCTTTTTACGTAGCCGCCCGGGATCTTGCCTGCCGCGTAGCTTTTTTCGATGTATTGCACCGTTAGCGGTAAAAAATCCTCGCTAACTTGCGTATCTTCGCGAGCGACGGTGGCTAAAACGACGGTATTTTTTACGCGTAAAAGCGCCGCGCCGCTAGCTTGCTTGGCGACCTTGTTTATATCGTAAATTTCGACTTGATTATTGACTTCTATTGAATACTGCATGCCCTAATATCTCCTTGTTTTTGTAATGGTATATAAAACGGACTCTCCTCTAATATGGAAAGCACGGTTTCGGGTTTTGGTTCGATTTTGTTTTTGTAGTAAAAATCCACTTCGATAAAATTTGCGATCTTATGCACGGCGTAAATTTCGTCCACCAGCGGCGCGATAGCCGCGGCTACGTCGGTAGCGATGAGCGGCGTAGCGTAGGTGACTGACTTTACCCGCTCGCGCATGAGCGTTTTTAGGCAGGTTAGCGCCGTGAGTCCCGTCTCGCAGCCCTCGTCGATGAGCAGGATGTTTCTATCCTTTAGATCGCCGATGAGATTGCCTTTTCTAAATTTATAGACGTTTTTTAGGATCTTTTCGTCGTACTTACGGTCAGCCTCGCCGTAAACAAAGTCATAGCTAATGCCAAAGCTCCGAATCAGCTCGTCGTTTAGCACTACGTCGTCTTTTTCGCTAACCATCGCGATTTCGCACTCGGGGTTATTCGGCGCAAAAATGCGCTCGCAAAATAAAATCTCGTAGCTCAAATTTAGCCCGCGAGCTACGCTATCGACCATGATGACCGAGTCTATAGAGCCGCATATCATTAGATATTCACCCGCAGCTAGCTCTTTTTTGGGCAAAATTTCAAGCAGTTTTTCGGCCGCCTCGAGCTGGTTTTCAAACATAAAGTCTTCGTAGTTGCCCATTAATTACCCTGCGTTGTCTGGCCTACTGAAAAGTCGTAGTGCACGCCGCCCATCGGATAGAAATTTATAAAGAAGTAAACCCCTCTTGATTTTTTGGCGGCCGTTCCGCTCGTGGTCGTCGTAGGCTCAAGCTCCTCTTCATAGACGAAAGTATAATTCCAGCACTTTCTACGGTGAGAGACGCCTAGCTGCCACTGCTTATTGTAGTCGCGCTCGAGGTCGTACTGAGTACCGCTAAATAGTCTATAGTTATGCGGAAGCTCGACGTAACCGTTTAGGTGCAGATAGTTTTGCTTTTCCTGAGCATTTTTTCTTTGCATCGTGTGCCAGAGGCTAGCGCCGAATTTATCGTGCGTATAGCTCGCGCCGCTTTGAACTTTTTCAAAGTATTTATTGTCATAAGAGTACTCAAGCCTGTTGTAAAAAGACAAATTCGCCAGCGGATACCAGCCGATGATGTTTTTCAAATTTGAGCGCTTGTTCTCTTTGGTGTAATAACCCTGCGAAATCGTATGGCGCAAAAATTTTCTTCCGTCTTTGTTAAAGAAATACTGCGTCGCTCTAGCCGAAACCTCGTCTCTAGTGTACTGAGGATTGATGAAGCTTTGATATTTTCGTCCTAGCATGTCGTAGACGTATACGTTGCCATCCTCTTCGGCTGTCTCATATCTATCTGGCAGGTCACCTTCATTATAAGCTTTAACTACGTAATCCACGCCCAAATTTAAACTATGATAAAAGCTCTCATAAGCTTTAGCTAGGTCGGTGTATAGCGAGAGTTTGTGGTAGTTTTCTATGTAGTTTGCGCTCTTGTCTTCATCTCCGGTCGGACGGTACATTTTCTTTGCATAGTCCACGCTAGTGGCGTATAAATAGTGATAATACGAGAATTTAAGATAATCGTCCGCTAAAGGCAAATGAAAGGAGACTGGTAGGTTAAATTCGTACTGCGTCGCTTTTACGCCGATTTTTCTCGTGTAGTTATGCGAGTAGAGATCGACAGAATAAAGCACGTTCGGCAAGATGAAGTTGTCGGTAAATTTATGATACTGAAAGCTCGGATACTCTTGAAGCGTATCTTTGTTTTCGTTTGGGCTACCGATTTTTGAGGTATCAGTATAGTATCTCGCGTATGCACCGAAATAGTGCTTGTCGCTACTTAGAAAATAGTTTAGTTTTGAGGTTACGAGGGGGTTGTCGTCGCTACCCGAGCCTCGTTTTTTCAAATTTATATAGTCGATATCGTTTAGCGCCGTCGCATCGAGCCACAAGCCCTCCTGCAGATCCTCGTTTATCAGGTGTTTAACGAGCCTATCTCGCTCATATTTTACATCAGCGCCCTTATGCGTTTTGTTTTTCAGAGGGAGTCTTAGCGAGTTTTTCTCGATCTGTCTTTGGCGGTATCCCTCGGTATCTCTAAAAGCGCCGAGCGTCACCGAACCTCTAGAATAAGGCGAATCGGCAAATCTAAACGTGCCGTAGATACCCGTACCGCGTCTAGTGCGAATTTGCGGATCAAACTGTAAATCCCAGCTGTCGTATTCGGCGATATAGATCGGTTGTTTGTAGTAAAATCCATCGTTTTTACCGTAACCAAACTCCGGCGGCAAAAGCCCGGTACGTCTGCGAGTATCGGTTGAAAAGCCAAAATACGGAAGATAAAGCACGGGGACGTTTCCGACGTAAAATACGGGGTTAAATAGATGTAAAAATTTACTCTCGCGGTTTAGCTTGCCGCTGCTAAATTTAATCTTCCAGTCCGGGTCCTGGACGTTGCAGCTTGACACGACCGCGCCGTTTACTCTGTAAAATTCTGACGTACTGTTACTCTCATCGCTTTGCATCCACACTTCCATATTGCGGTTCATCATAAATAGCGTCTCGTAGTTGCTATCTTTGCTATTTAGATCGATCTTTGCGTACGAACAGCGCGAGATTTCGTCCTTATTTCTTATCAAATTTACGTTACCGAAAAGCTCCAAAATCTCTTTTTGCTGATCGTAAACGGCTCTATCCGCGCTCATCAAATAATCTTGCGAATAAACAAGCACGTTTTTATCCGCCGTAACAACGCCGCCGTCGCGCTTTACGTCATCGGCTAAAAGCTCGAAATTTTGAACGGCATAGCAACTAAAAGCCCCGAAAATAAGCGTCAAAAAAATTCTAGTAAACATTTATAACTACCGTTTTTGCGGCCTTATCTTGCCACGTTTGAAATAATGGATTTGAAAACGCCCAAGCAAAACCTAGGAAAAATGCGTTTTCGCTGATAATGCGTACCAAAGAGCGAGTGAGAGAATTTAGCAGATTGGGTTTATCGAGCAGATCGATATCCACGCACACGATCTTCATCGCGACCTTGCCGATACTAGCGCCGCAATACCACGTAAAAAACGTCTGGTAAATAACCTCGAGGAAGACTATCTGCGGTATCATTTCCATAGCCAGAGCACTGATTTGCTCGTAGTCCAGTCCGTCAAATTTCTCGTAGTAAACGGCATAAAACAAAAATGAGATGAGAAATTTATCTATCCCCCACGCGACGGCTCTTTTGCCGGCGCTAGCGAGCGTGATATTTTCGTCTTCGAGCTTGTCGATGACGCTTCTGCTCATTCGCGCCCTTTTAGCATTTGCCAGGCGATATCTTTTCGGTACTGCGCGCCGTCAAATTCTACGTTTTCGCAAAGCTCGTAGGCCTTTTGTTGCGCTTGTTTTATGCTTTTGCCAAGCCCCACGCACACGAGCACTCGCCCGCCGTCGGCATATATCTCGCCGCCCTGCTCGCTCACGCCGGCAAATGCTATGTGCGAGTTTTCAGGCACGTTTTTTACGCTGATTTTGGCCCTAGGCGAGCTTGAAAAAGGATAATTTTTACTAGCCATCACGACTCCGACGGCAAATTCGTCTTTTAGCTTCACGGGCTTTAGATCGCCTCTTGCCGCGTTTAGTAAAATTTCGCCCAGATCGCCGTCGATCAGCGGCATTAGCACTTCGCACTCCGGATCGCCGAAACGCACGTTAAACTCAAGCACGTACGGCACGCCCTTAACCACCATAAGCCCCACGAAAAGCACGCCGCAGAAAGGATTTCCCTCGGCTTTCATACCTTTTAGCGTCGGTTTTACGACCTCTTCTTCGACCTGTTTTATTAGCTCGGGGCTTGCTAGCGGACTAGGAGCGTATGCGCCCATGCCGCCGGTATTTGGTCCCTCGTCGTTATCTTTTAGGCGTTTATGATCTTGCGCTACGGGCAGGCTAACGAAATTTTCGCCGTCGCAAATCGCAAAAAAGCTAAGCTCAAATCCGTCCAAAAACTCCTCCACGACCACGCGTTTGCCAGCCTCGCCGAAGCTCTCTCCGCTTAGCATATCGCGAGCGGCGGCCTTTGCTTCCTCGCGGCTTTGTGCGATTATCACGCCTTTGCCCGCGCACAGTCCGTCGGCCTTAACGACAACCGGAGCAGCAAGAGAGTCGATAAATTTAGCCGCAGCATCGTAATCATCGGTATTTAGATAGGCCGCCGTTCGGATAGCATTTCTAGCCAAAAAGTCTTTCATAAACGCCTTGCTGCCCTCGAGTCTAGCCGCAGACTTGCTCGGTCCGAAAATGTTTAAATTTCGCGCCTTAAATATATCCACGATGCCGTCACTTAGCGGCGCTTCGGGACCGACGATCGTTAGTTCTATCTGCTCCGTCTCGGCAAATTCTGCGAGCTGATTATAGTCTTTGATTTTTAGATTTGTGCCGAGTTTTGAGGTGGCTCCGTTGCCCGGAGCAAAGAAAAGCTCGTGTTTGCGGGATTCTTGAAGTTTTAGAGCTATGGAGTACTCGCGCCCGCCGCTTCCGATTATCAAAATTTTCATAATTTCTCCAAAAATAAAAACCCAAGTGAGCGGTGCGCATATAAGTGGCCCGAAAATTCAAAGCCAACCTTGCAAATAGGCGGTTCCTTTAGGTCGCAACTTCTCGCGCTCGCACGCTCAAACGAAGCCACGTCACACAGTTCCGCACATCTTCGCCGATACTAATGTGTTGGACCCTGTAAAAATACGCTGCCAAATCACTCAGGCAAGGTTATTATATAAAATTTTAGCTTAAAGTAGCGTTTTTGCGAGGCTTACGCAGGAATTTATATTTTGCTGGGCGCTCACTGCGGGCACGATAAAATTTCCAAGCTCTTTTGCAGTCGTAAGCCCGATAGCGACGGCTTTATAGCTCTCATCCCAGCCGAAATTTCGAGTAAAATTTCGTACCGCCGAGGGAGCCGTAAAAATAATCACGGAGTTTTTAGGCGGTTTTTGCTCCTCGCCAAGCGGTTTAAAAATGTTTTCGTAGGCGATTATTTGCGTCAAATTTACGCCGCTTGAACGCAAAATTTCGCCCACGCTCGAAGCTGTCTCACGCGCTCTTAAAAATAGCGTTTCTTTACCCCGCAAAAGCGGTGCGATCTCGGCGGCAAAATCGTTTCCATGAGCGTTTTGCGCAGTGTAAATTTGAGCGAAGCCAAACTCGCTAGCCGCACGGCTAGTGCCGTCGCCGATGGAGTAAATTTGGAAACTAGCGGGCGAAATTTGATTAAATTTTAGCGCGTTTACAGAGTTTTTAGAGGTCAAAACCAGCGCGCCAAATTCAGCCAAATTTACGCTAAATTTATTAAATTTTATCTCGTTTAAAACCAGCGTCTTTACGCCCTCAAATTCCAAATTTGACCCAACTAGATAAATCATTTTCACCCTCAAGTTTATGATTTTGCGTCCAAATTTTACCGCAAATCCTCAAATTTTAAAAGCTGCAACCAAAACTCAAATTTTACTTTGCAGAGTTGCGCTTGCTTAGGTACTCTTTTGCCTTTTGTTTTAGCGCTTTATACAGCTTGCCGGCGTCCTCTGCGCCGTATTTTTTCACCAGTCCGTTGTGAAAATCGCCCAAATTTTTACTCTCAAATGCGATTTTTCTTATCTCTTGCTTTTTTGCCTCGTCTATCTTGGGCGCAAGCTGCGTTTTTGCCGTATTTTCAGCTTTATTTTTTACTTCGTTTTGCAGCGCGGGAGCTTGTTTTGATTTTTGCGGCGGACGCTTGTTTGATAAATTTTGCCCTTTCCCATCAGCTTTAAGATCCTCGCTAGAAGCTTTGACGCTCAAATTTTGCTCCGCGTCTTTCGGGTGCTCGGTAGAACCCAGATCATCGCTTAAATTTGCTTCTACGGCTTTTGCCTCTTGTAAATTTTCATTGTTTGCCGCTACGCCGTTTTCGCTCTCTAAAGGCTGCGGTTTTTCGAGCTCCGAATTTTGAGCTATTTGCGAGCGATTTTCTAAATTTTGCTCTTTTGTCTGGGCGATTTGAGCCTGTAAAACCTCCCCGCTTAAATTTGACTCGGTTTTTGATTTTTCTCGCTCGTCAAATTTTTGCTCATCACCTTGCGTCGCCGGCCTAGATTTTGCGGAATTTGGCGCTGCGATACGCTTTACTTCGCCTTTTTGCGAGTTTTCAATTTGAGGTTTTTTGTAAATTTTCCTCGCGTCCTCTTTTAGCGCGTTATACACGCCGGCGCCGTTTTTGCTGCCGAATTTTGAGATAAATTTCATATGAAGCTCGCTGAGGCTGCCCGAGTTTCGTATCAAAATCGCGATTTCGTCTTGATTTTCTTCAATGAGCTGCGCCGTATGCGAGCGGTTGAAGTCAAATTTGAGTTTATGAAATTTGCCGCCGTTTTTATCTTGTTTATTAAAAAAATCTATCACGTCGTCGTAAAATTTATCGTTGCTGACGATGTAAATTTTGTCTTTTTTGTGCGAGAGTTTACCCATTAAAAACGTAATTATTTTATCGGCATAGTCCTTGTGAGCGCTTTCTAAAAGTATGATTTTTATTTTGATTTTTCGCGCCAGAAACCACGCCAAAACGGAGATGCTTAGCTTTTGTCTATTGTTGGTTACGATATAAATTTTATCTTTTTGTCCTAGCTTTTTTAGAGTTGCTAAATTATCTACGCTTATGTTTTCGTCATCTATTATAAATCTTGCCATATATTTCCTAAACGAGTCGGGACAATCGCCCCGAAACTCTACATCTTATCTTTTGTTACGATGAGTAACATTTTAAATTTTTCCGGGATCTTTAGCCCGTGCGGGATTTTACCCGGAAGCACGATAGTATCGCCCTTTTTGATATCAAAATGCTCGTCGCCGATGGTTAGTTTCATCTCGCCGTCAAGCGCGACCAAAAGAGCGTCGCCCGGAGCCGCGTGAGTAGAGAGTTGTTGGTCTTTTGAAAACGACAGTAGCGACATCGAGCCGCTTTCGTTTTTGACGAGCGTTTTGCTCACGATTTTGCCTTCTTCGTATTCGACCGCATCCACTAGGCTAAAAATAGCCGCCTTAGGTAAATGATCTATCATTAAGTCCTCCTTAAAATCGATTGAGACGTATTTCGTCGGTTTGTTGAAAACTAGTTTTCGCCATACTTTTTTCTCTATGAGGCAGGCCTGCTCGCCGCCTAGATGCATCTGCTTTTCGCCGTAGTGCAGGCTTGCGCCGCCCTCTACGACCCACGCGAGGCTGTCGCAAAATAGCATCTCGTGATCCAGCTCCTCGCCCGCGTCAAAGGCAAACACGTCGACGTGAGCATTCTCGCAATCAAAAATTCTCTTGCTAACGACGCTTTTTTCGATCACTTTCGTATCGGCGTTTAGATTGTAAATTTTACTCATTTTTCTTCCTTTCGTAAATTTACGCATCATTGTAGCTAAAATTTTCGGACGATTTATTGATAAGGATTATCTCTTTTTGTCAAATTTGAGTCGGTTTAAAATAAAATTTAGGCGCAAAACGCCTAAATTTTACTCCCACTCTATCGTTGCAGGCGGTTTGCTCGAGATGTCGTAAACTACGCGGTTGATACCGTCTACTTCGTTTATGATGCGGCGAGAGACGTTTTCTAGCAGGTCGTACGGCAAGCGCGAGAAGCTAGCAGTCATACCGTCGCTAGCGTCCACTACGCGCACGCACACTGCGTTTTCGTAGGTGCGGTTATCGCCCATTACGCCGACTGAATTTACGTTTAAAAGCACGCAGAAAGCTTGCCACGTTTTGTTATACCAGCCGCTTGATTTTAGCTCGTCGCGTAGGATCACGTCGGCTTTGCGCAGGAGTTCTAGGCTAGACGTATTTACCTCGCCCATTATGCGGATCGCAAGGCCCGGTCCCGGGAATGGATGACGGAACACGAGCTCGCGCGAAAGACCAAGCTCAAGGCCTAGCTGGCGCACCTCGTCTTTAAAAATCTCTCTTAAAGGCTCGATTAGCTCAAAGCTCATCCAATCAGGCAGTCCGCCCACGTTGTGGTGGCTTTTGATCGTCTTGCTCGAGCCTACGACCGAGCTTTCGATGATGTCGGTGTAGAGCGTACCTTGGGCTAAAAATTTGACGTTATCGTGCTTTTTGGCCTCTTTTTCAAAAATTTCGATAAAAGTTTCGCCGATGATCTTGCGTTTTTTTTCTGGATCGGTTACGCCCGCGAGCCTTTCTAGGAAAGTTTTACTCGCATCTATGCTAACTAGCTCCACGCCAAGCTTTGTTCTAAAGGTCGCCTCGACCTGCTTGCGCTCGCCCGTTCTAAGTAGTCCGTTATCGACGAAAACTAAGATCAAATTTTGCGGTATCGCGGCGGCCAAAAGCGCGGCAGTGACAGAGCTGTCCACGCCTCCGCTAACGGCGCAAAGGACTTTTTTGTTGCCCACGGTTTCTTTGATTTTAGCGATCTGGGTTTTGGCAAAGCTGCCCATATTCCACGTGCTTTCGCAGCCGCAGATATATTTGGCGAAATTTTTTAAAATTTGAGTACCAAACTCACTGTGTTGCACCTCCGGGTGAAACTGCAGAGCGTAAAATTTGCGTTTTTCATCGCCAAATACGCAATAAGGCGAATTTTCGCTCGTCGCGATTGCCTCAAAGCCGTTTGGCAAGTTTTTTACGAGGTCGGAGTGGCTCATCCAGACGATTTGCTTTTCAGGCGTATCGGCAAAAAGCGGATGGGATTTTAGAGCGTTTAGGCTTGCCTTGCCGTACTCTTTGTGAGAGGCCGGAGCAACCTCGGCACCGAATTTATGCGCCAAAAGCTGCATGCCGTAGCAAATGCCTAAAATCGGCAGTTTTAGCTTAAATACGCCCTCGTCGCAAAAATACGCATCCGGAGCATAAACGCTAGCAGGGCCGCCGCTTAGGATTATGCCTTTTGGTTTTTTCGCCTTAATCTCCTCAACCTTGACGTTAAAAGGCAAAATTTCGGTATAAACGCCCTGCTCGCGTAAGCGTCTAGCGATGAGCTGGGTATACTGCGAGCCAAAATCCAAAACTATTATCGTGTTATTCATGAGCGTCCTTTAAAAATATAAATGAAAAATTTCAAACTGTATGTACCAGATCACGACCGATACGATATAGCCGGCAACCACGGTCCAAGCGTATTTCATATGCGCGCCGAAGGTGTATATGCCCTTTAGTTTGCCCATGACGCCGACGCCGGCGGCAGAACCGAAACTAATCATCGAGCCGCCGATACCGGCAGTCAAGGTAACTAGTAACCACTGACTTAAGCTCTCGCCCGCATCCGCGCCCATCATAGGATTTGCTTTTAGTACGGCAGACATTACGGGGACGTTATCCACGATAGCAGATAGGAAGCCGACGCCGATATTTACGGTCGTAGCGCCGAATTTATCATAAAGCGAAACGGCGTAGTTCAAAAATCCGACGAAGTGTAGCGCGCCGACGGCGGCAAGGATGCCGAAGAAAAAGAAGAGCGTGTTGTTTTCGATCTTTGACATATAGTGAAAGACGTGCATCGGCTCTTCGTTTTTATTAGTTTTTTTGTAGATATAGGTATAGATGCTAAGAAGCGAGAAGCCAAACATCATGCCCCACATCGCAGGCAAGTGGAAAAGCTGGTGCATCATAACTGCCGAAAATATCGTAAATGCGCCAAGACCGATAACGACTTTGCCGCCTTTTTTGATGCTTACTTTCGGCTCTGTCGCAGGATCAAAGTGCGGGCTACCCGCAGGTACGATGCGCGCTAGCAAGAAAGCCGTAACTAGCCAGCCGATAAACGAAGCCGGGAAAAGCGCGAAAAAGTCGATAAACGGAGCTTTGCCCGCAGCCCAAGCCATCAGAGTCGTGATATCGCCGAACGGACTCCATGCGCCGCCCGCGTTTGCGGCGACGACGATGTTTATCGCACCCGCGACTAGGAAATTCGTATTATTTCTATCTATCGTTAAAAGTACAGTGGAGAGGATGAGAGCGGTGGTTAGGTTATCGGCGACGGGGCTGATGAAAAATGCCAAAACGCCCGTTAGCCAAAAGAGTCTTTTATACGTGTAGCCTTTTGAGACGAGGTTGTATTTTAGCGCGTTAAACACGTCACGCTCGATGAGCGCCTCGATATAGGTCATCGCGACCATCAGGAAAAATACGATCTGCGAAATCTCTAAAATCAGGTGATTTACCTCATTTTGCAGCAAATGCACGTCTAGGCCGTTTGCCAGCATATAAAAGCCGATGAGTAGGAACATAAAAGTACCGATAAATATGGCCGGCTTGGCCTTATCTATGTGAAAATTTTCCTCCGTAGCGATAAAAAAATATCCCACGACGAAAATGATGAGGCTTGCTATACCCACCCACGTAGTCGTTAAATTTAAAGCCTCGCCCGCAGCGTCGCCGCTACCGAAGGCTAAAGCAAAAAACAGACTCAAAAGTCCGACGATCTTCATTTACTCTCCTTGATTTATAGTTTATTTATTTTTTCGGTTTTGCTGTTTGATGGCTCGGACGGCGCTTCGTAGAACGGATCGCCCTTGTGGCCGCAGCCTGCTATAAAAATTAACAAAAAAAATGCTAAAATCGCCTTATGAAAGACGCTAAGACTATTATTCGACATATTATTGATAATCCTTTTTATAAAGAACTAAAAAACCGTAGCGAATGCGGGGAATTTTTACAGCTTTTAAGCCTAAATCATCGCAGGCTCATCGCCTTTTGCTACGAGAAAAACGGCGTTTTGTTTTTCGCCCTGTTTCATCCGCTGGGACTTCAGGAATTAAAAAGCGATAGTAGTATAAAAATGTTAAAAGGCTTATTAAAAATCTATTCTAGCGTAAATTTTGACGGCAGGCTAGCTCGCGTAACGGACGTTAAATTTTTTGTGACAAAGCGTTTAAAATTTAAAAAAACGACCGACCCGTACGAAAAAAAGCGAATTTTTACCTACGCCGAACCTGCTAGGGGAGAGTTTGTAAATTTAGCCAAAAGCGAGCGGATTTTCGAAGGGTTCGAAAAGATCCGCCTCGCTATCAAGCAAAATTTAGCCAAAGAATCAAGCGGGGCGCGATGAAACAAAATAAAATAGGGCTAAATTTAGGCAAAAAGCACGCAAGCGCAGGGCTTTTAATTTATAAAAACTATATGGCGCAAACCTCGCCAAATTTAACCGCGCAAAAGCAAAAGCGTAAATTTGCAAACGGGAGCTAAATTTTGCTAATCGACGAGATCCGCTCGCTACCCGCACAGCCCGGCGTTTATCAGTATTTCGACAAAGCAGGCAAGCTTCTTTACGTCGGCAAGGCTAAAGTTTTAAAAAACCGCGTCAAAAGCTACTTTTCATTTACGCCAAGTCTCGCCCCATCGCCCAAGGTTAGCCCGCGCATCCACAAGATGATCAGCGAGGCCGTACACCTCGAGTATATCGTCACTCCCAGCGAAGCCGACGCGCTGATACTGGAAAACTCCTTCATCAAGCAGCTAAGGCCCAAATACAACATCTTGCTGCGCGACGATAAGACCTATCCATACATCTACGTAAATTTGGATGAGGATTTCCCGCGCTTTGAGATCACTCGCAAGATCGTCCGAGGCAAAAACGTCAAGTATTTCGGCCCGTATTTTCGCGGCGCGCGCGAGCTTTTGGATGCGCTAAGGCTGAGCTTTAAACTCGTGCAAAGCAAAAGCGCGCTCAAAGCCACGGGCGCGTACTTGCCCTATCAGATCGGTTACTCCGAGGCCCCGCTCATCAGCAAAATTTCGCCCGCAGACTACGCCAAGGTCGTAGATGGCGCGATCGCAGCGCTAAATAATCCGCTTTCTATGCTGCCAAAGCTTGTAAATTTGATGAATAAATACGCCCAAAACGAAAACTACGAGCAAGCCGCCCTCGTGCGAGATAAAATCAACGCCATCAAAGACCTAGACATCAAAATCGAGGTCGATCTGGCTAAGCTCGAGGATTTTGAGGTTTTTGCCGTGGGAGCGGAGCAAAATTTGCTTTGCGCGGTGCGTTTTAGCGTGCACGGCGGCAAAATCAGCGGCGTGTATCAAAATATCACGAACGCCAAAATGAGCTCGCAAGGCGATCTAAACGATGCGTACAAACAAATCGTTTTAGAGAGCTTCCCGGCAGGCGCGCCAGTAGTGAGCGCGAAAATTTACGCGCTAGAAGCCTTTGAGGACGCAGGCCTCGTAGAGGAGATTTTGACCGCTCGTCACGGCCGCAAATTTAGCATCTCGGTGCCTAAAATCGGCGAGAAAAAGCGCATCTGCGAGATGGCGCTAACAAACGCGCAAGTCTTTATCCAAAAATACCTAAAAACCCACGACGACGCGTTTTTGGACGAGCTAAAGGAGTATTTCGGCCTAGCCTGCGCGCCGTACACCATCGAGACCTTTGACAACTCGCACATGTTCGGCGCTGCCGCGGTCGGCGCGATGGTGCGCTTTGAGCACGGAAGCTTCGCCAAAGAGCACTACCGCCACATGCACCTCTCTCACGCAAACGACTACGATCAGATGCGCCAGATGCTAACAGAGCGCGCTTTGCGATTTGACAAGCTAAGCCCGCCCGATCTATGGCTCATCGACGGCGGTCAGGCGCTACTAGATCTTGCTACGGATATCATCGCTAGCAGCGGCGCAAACGTCGATATACTCGCCATATCAAAAGAAAAAATAGACGCCAAAGCCCACCGCGCAAAAGGCGGCGCGAGGGATAAAATTTACGCTCCGGGCGGCGTATTTACGCTACCAACGGGCGACAGACGGCTTCAGTTTTTCCAGCGACTTCGCGACGAGGCGCACCGATTTGCCATCACCTTTCATCAAAAAACCAAGCGCAAGGAGGATCTGGGCGCTAGCAAGCTAGCAGACGCGGGCGTATCGGCGGGAAGTATCGCAAAGCTCGTTAAATTTTACGGTAGCTTTGAAGCGATAATGACCGCAACGAGCGAGGAAATAGAAAAGGTGACGAATAGGAGCGTAGCGGCTAAAATCGAGCAACTAAAAGAGAGCGAAATTTGATGTGCCCGGACTTCATAAATTTTGCTCTAAAATTTGGACGAATTTGCGGGTAAATTTAGCCAAGTTTTCGACTTAAATTTTGATGCGGCGATTTTGCGTAAATTTGAAGCCATTTTGGGTTATTTCTTGTGTGCGCTCGTTCTTGCCGAATTTGAGCCGCGGATTTAGGATTATGTTTTTAGCTAAATTTGATCCGCTAAGCGGCTTTAGCTTCGGCTAAATTTACAATCCAAAATCGTAAAAAGCTCAAATTTAACTAAAAATATAAAAATTTATCCCCTAAACGTCAAAATATTCTTGATAACGTCTATCCATTTAAATATAATCTAGCCAAAAAATCAAAGGATAAATTTGCTTTACAGGTCGCTAACTGTGCTTAGCCTTTGCATCGCGCAGTTTATTTGCATCGGATTTTTCGGCGAGGGGCTCGTTAGCATCCTGCGTCAAGACGGTTTTAGTTTAGAACGCGTCGGCGCACTTAGAGGGCTTGGACTTTTCGCGGTTTTGGCTTTTTTGTGGTCGCCGTTTATCGACGCTATCGCGCTAAAAATAGGCGGTTACAAAAAGATTATCCTAGCCTTTCAGTGCCTTACTTTGGCGATTTTATATGCGGTTTCGCTTCTAAATCCGCGCGACGATTTACCTGCCGTAATCGCTTTAGCGGTGCTTTTGGCTTTTATCTCGGCCACCTGGACGATGACGTCGAACGCATTTTTTATCAAAATTTCAAACAGCTCGAATTTAAGCTTCACAAACGCCCTCAAGCTTAGCGGCGGATTGATAGGACACGTATCCGGTAACGGCCTAACACTCGTCATCTACGCAAAATTCGGCTGGAGTGAGGCGAATTTATTCTTGACGTCTTTGATAGCGGTTTCCTTGCTTAGCCTTGCTTTCTTTAAAGAGCCTGAGCGCGTAAACGCCGGCGAGGGGCTGGATTTTAGGGCGATGTTTGGCTTTTTTAAAGGCAAAAAGGCTTGGCTTAGCGTGCTTTTCGTACAATCTATCGGTATCTGCGCGGCGTTTGGACTACTTAGTCCAATGCTTGTAGATATCGGCTGGAAGCTGGAAGATATCGGCGAGGTCTTGCACATATACGGCACGATATTTGGCTTCGCGGGTGCGCTCGCGGCGGGCTTTGCGGTAAAAAAGCTAGGCGCCAAAAGAGCCTTTTTATACGCCGTAGCAATGCAGACGCTAGGCATCCTAGCCATCTGGTTACCTATCGGCGGTTGGACGGACCGCGCGTCGGTACTTTTTGCTTCGAGCGCGGCGTATGCGGTATATATGGCGCAAGCGACGATAATCTCCACGATGATGATGCAACGCGCCTCGGGACGGCGACCCGCTAGCGAATACGCCGTGCAAAGCAGCTTAAGTATGACATTTCAGATATTTTCGTTTTATCTCGGAACGCTTTTGGCGGGGATGTTGGGTTACGGAGCGGTCGTGCTGGGCGCGGCGGCGTTTTGCGTTTTGAGCCTAGTTTATTTTATAAAGATTTATAAATTTATCTAGCGGATTACGATTTTGCGGGATTTAAGTCGCCGTCTAGTACAAAAAACTGCGTAAATTTTATTCCGCAGAGTTTTGCAAATCGCTTTGCAGATTTAGCCCGCATCGGCAATGCGGATTAAACGCACGCAATTTAACCCGAGCAAGGCCGAATTTAAGCCTCTGGCGCAAAAAGGCGGTAAATTTATCCCGCATCAAGCAAACCTACCCGCAACAGAAAAACCGCAAAACGAGCTTAAATTTACGCTTAAAACGGCGCAAATTTGGCTCGTAAAATTTACGCAAAAGCTAAATTTACAACCGCTCTTTGATGATCTTTAAAAAATCCAAAAGAGCTTTCGCGCTATGATGAGGCGTGCCCTGGGCGGCGATTAGTTCGCAGTTTGGCAGCATCCTCGACACTTGCGAAGCGACAGCAAAAGGTACTTCCTCGTCGGCCCTGGAGTGATACATAAGCACGCTTTGAGGGACATCCTTTAGCTCAAATCCCCACGGCCTAGCTTGGAGCCAGAGGTCAAAGCCGATGCCGTTAAGCTGCGCTTTTATCGCTTCTTTTAGCGCACCCTTAGCCTGCGAGCCGTATTTTTCCCACGCCGTTTGCGCCGTATTTTCAGGCGTATTGTGCGATGCAAAATCATAAATTTCCTTTATGTGCACATAGTCTGCATAGTCAGCCAAAAGCTCGGGCGGGGCGTTAAATCCGCTTAGTATAAACACCTTTTTCGCCTCTTCGCAAGCTACCGCCGTAGCGTAGGAGTAAGCCGCGCCCACCGACTCGCCCAGCACGCTAAATTCACCCAAATTTAACGCCGAGAAAAACTCTTTTAGGTGCAGGGCGAATTTTAAAAAACTATCGTCCGCACCAAAAAGCGAGCTGTTAAAATGCCCGCTTCTATATATCAAAATAAGCCTTATTTGATTTTTATCGCAGAAATTTATCAAGGTATTTTGCGGAAAAATCATCAGCGGATGATGATAAACCAAAACATCTTTAAAATCGCTACCAAAGTCGTCGTAGCTTAGATTTTCGCCGCTTTTAAATTTAAAATTTTTCATCTTTTTCCTTAAAATTTATATTCAAATTTCACGCCGATCTCGCGAGGGTCGGACAGGTAGTGCATCGTGGCGTATTTTACGTCGTGATCTTTGTCGAAAAGATTATTAGCGTAAATATAAACGTTGATGTTTTTGTGATTAAAGCCTACTTTTGCATCGACGGTCGCGTAGCCCGCGTTTTCTACGACATTGGCCTTATCGGTATAAAATTTGCTCTGTCCTCGCAAAAATGTCGCCGCGTAAAATCCGCTTGGAGCCTCGTACGAAAGCCCTGCGCCATAAGTTAGCCTTGGCGCGTAATATACGTATTTGCCGCTATAATCGCCCTGTGCGTCTTTATAGTCTTTAAAGACGCTTTTTGCGTAGCCCAAATTTGCGCTAAGCTTTAATCCGTCCGCCAAAAGCACGGCGCCGTCTAGTTCAAAGCCTTGGGAGCGCGCTTTGCTGGCGTTCTCTGCCACCGTGATATTAGGCGCTACGATGACGCTTACTACCTGCTTGTTTTTGATATCGGCGCGAAAAACGGCGGCGCCTAGCTCAAACCGCTCCCAAGCCCCTTTTACGCCGACCTCATAGCTAGTCATCGTTTCTTTATCGTACCATTTTTTAGACGTAGGCGACGCAGCCCAAAAGCCGCCCGGTTTATAGCCCTTCGATAAGCTCGCATACGCCGTAACCTCGTCGTTTATAGCATATTTTAGTCCGATCTTGGGTGATAGCGCGCTATACGAATCGCTTAAATTTTCGCCGTTCATACGGTTTTGAAATTTAACCCTATCTTTGTCGAATCTAGCTCCCAAAATAACCGAAAAATCAAGCGGCAGATAAATTTCATTATGCGTAAAAACGCCGTAGTTTTTACTTCTGGTTTTGTTATTTTGCAGCGAGCGAATACCGCCGAACATTACGCTATTTACGCTACTTTGCACGTCTCTTTGCGTGGCTCCCGCCGCAGCGCCTAGGACGAATTTGCCATACGCGTTATCGGCGCTAAATCTAAACTCCTGCGTAAAATCCTTTCTGTCCTCTTTGTAATACACGTCCAACAAGGACGCGGGGCGATGATCGCCGTCGTAGCTGCTGTCGTTTTTGTAATCCCTGAAAGTCGTAAGCGAAGTGAGCGCATAGTCGCCCGATTTATATTCTGCCTTTAGCGACGCTTCGTAGTTTTTGGCGTTTTCCTCGCCCTCCATGCCGTTGGCGTAGCGCGTTCTATTAGCTGCGCTAGGCAAATTCGACCTTTGCGCGCCGTTGGCTATCCTATAATAGTTTTGAATAAGATCCACCGTAAGCTCGTCCGTAGGTAAAAATCTAAAGTAAATTTTGCCATAAAGAGCGTCTTTGTAGTCGTCGCTTTTGTTTAAATTTTCGTTATACATAAAGCCGTTTTTCTTTTCGCTAAAACCGGTAAAACTAGCCAGAAATTTATCCTTTACTATCGCTCCGCCTGCGTTAAAACTAATACCACGCAGGCTATCCTCGCCAAGCTTTAGTCCGATCTTTGCTTGCGGTTCGTTGGTAGGAGCTTTGGAGACCGCATTTATCACGCCTGCGTAGGCGTTTTTGCCGTAAAGTGCGCTTTGAGGCCCTTTTAGGATCTCGATACGCTCGATATCTTCCAAAAATACGTAGTTGCCGTAAGTGCCAAGATAACTCACGCCGTCCAGATAAAGCCCGACGTTTGGGCTATCAAATGCGTAATCGCTCGTCACGCCGCGCATGATAAAAAGCGAAATACCTCCGCCTTGCAAAAACGATAAATTTGACGATGCGCTCCTAAGCCCGTTTAGATCCTTTGCTTCTCTAAGCCGCAACTCTTTTTCGTCCAGCACGCTCACCGCAGCCGCCACCTCGCTAGCGTTTTCATCGATCTTTTGAGCCGATACGCTGACCTCACCCAGCCTCACGGCGGGAGCTGCTATCGCTAACGCCACAACCGCACTTAAAAGCAAAATCTTTCTCACTTTAGACTCCTTTTATAATTTCTTTACTTTAAGGATAGTATAATATTTTTGAAATTTATTATCAACCCGAAATTTACAAATGACGGATTTATTTTTATATTTAAAGGAAAAATTTGCGCACGGTATCCGCAGACGTTTTTATGGATAAATTTAATAGCAGCGAAGACGGAGTTTTGGCTGGTCTTGGCGTCAAAATCCGCGCCAAAAATATCGCGCTAAGCGATGAAATAGCCTTCGGCACGATAAAAATGGACGCTAAAGACGACACCAAAATAGTCGGCGATTTTCACGCTTTGCGGGGTTGCTTTATAAATTTCACCCTACAAGGAGGCATCAGCCTAAGCTCGGCGAATGGCAAAATCGAATACAAAAGCGGACTATCCACGATCAGCTCGGTCGATCTACCAAGCTCGGATCAAGAGATTTACGGCGGCGCGCACGCGGGAATAAATTTATTCCTAGAAAACTCATTTATGAGCGCAAATTTCGGCGATCTTATCGAGCTTGGCACAAACAAACTCGTCTCGCAAAACTACACCTGCGCCGTAAATAAAATTTTATTAAAGCAAATTTTATCGCTAAACGCCGACGAGCCGCTTGAAAGACTGCTTTTGGAAAGTAAAATTTTAGAGCTTATTTATAACGAATTCAGCCGCTTAAAATGCCCAAATAAGCATGTTATACTAGACGAAGCGGACAAAAACGCGCTACAAAAAGCCAGGCAAATTTTGAGCTTAGATATCAAAAATCCGCCGTCTATAAAAGAACTCTCAAAACAGGTGCGACTGAACGAATTTAAGCTTAAAGTCGGCTTTAAAAGTTTGTTTGGGCAAACTCCTTACGAATTTTTGCGCGAAGAGCGAATGAAGCGAGCACTGGCGATGCTGCAAGGCTCGGAGCTAAATATCGCCGAAATTTCGGCTGCGACGGGCTTTAAAAATCAAAGCCACTTCAGCAAGCTTTTTTGCAATTATTACGGCACGGCACCCAAAAATTTGATGAAAAATAGAAAATATTATTATTAATTTTACGAGATTTGCCCGTAAATTTGCCGCGAACGGCGCTCAAAAGCCCGATAAAATAACGCCTCCAATAATTGGCACGACTTTGGCTTAACGCATAATTTAACGGCGCGGATTTATAACTTGCATAAGTTAGATATGGCGACAGGCTATTTTTACGCTAAATTTGGCGAGCAAGCGCGGTTTGAGAACAAAAATCGCTAAAATTTAAGCGGAATTCGGCTAAATTTGTCCGCCTGGCCGCTACGATTTTATAAATTTAAAAGACAAATTTAACCCGTCAAATTTTTATGCAATGGGTGAGTAAACCTAGGTCACTCGGCGTTTTGAAGGCAAATTTGATGAAACGGCACAAGCAAAGACAAAAATAGTGCTCCAAAATTTGCAAATTTATAAAACCGAGCAAAAAAGTCGCCGAAAAATCTAAAAACCTCAAAATTTATAAAATTCAAGCAAGCCCCGAGCCCAAATTTAGCCGACCCTTAAGCTAAAATTTACGGGCAAATTCGGCTAAATTTACCCTCCACAAAGTCAAATTTTACGCCTTTTTGCCTTTTTTCTTGCCTTTGTCGCCAGCCTCTTCGCCTTTAAACCACCCTTTTATCTTGTCCAAGATCCCCTCGTCCTCTTCCTCGTCGTAGCTCGCCTTGCCGGCTTTGATGCCAAAGCTTTCTTGCAACTGATTTAGTAGAGAGATCTGCTCGTCCGTTAGCTCTTTTGGCGTTTTTACAGAGATTTGCGCTACGAGCCTGCCGTACCTTTTGCTATTTACGTTTTTTATACCGAGCCCGTCAAATACGAACTGTTGCTTGTCCTTTGCGCCGACCGGTAGTTTTAGCTCGGTCGTGCCTTTTAGCGTCGGGATCGTGATCGTCTCGCCCAAAATCGCCTGCGTGAAAAATACCGGAATCTCGATGTAAACGTCGCTTTCGTGACGCACGAAATGCTCGTCGGCTTCAACCTCGATATGCACGTACAGATCGCCTCTGGCGCCCGTTGAGGAGACGTTGCCCTTTTCGCTCACGCGCATACGCATGCCGTCGTCGATGCCCTCGGGGATATTTACCTTGACGCTTTGGCGTTCTTCTTTGTAGCCGCTACCGCCGCAATCAGAACATCTATCCTTGATCGTTTCGCCCGTGCCGTTACAGTACGGACACTCCTGCACGAAGCTCATAAAGCCCCTTTGCTGCGATATCCGGCCCCTGCCCTCGCAGTGCGGACATACCTGCGTTTTGCCGTCTTTCGAGCCGCTGCCTTTGCAGGCTTGGCACGGTTTTTTGATCGTAAATTCTATCTCTTTTTCGGCGCCGAATACCGCTTCGTTAAATTTGATCCTAAGAGCTATCTCTAGATCGAGCGGATACTTGTCGCTGCTTCTTTTGCGGCTGCTTGCGCCGGGGCCAAATCCGCCGCCGAAAAACGAGTTAAAGATATCGCCCAAATCAAAATCCGCGCTAAATCCGCTAGAGCTAAAGCCGCCTCTACCCTCAAGCCCTGCCTTGCCGTATCTATCGTATATCGCGCGCTTTTCCTCGTCGCCTAGCACTTGGTAGGCTTCGTTTACCTTTTTAAAATTTTCTTCCGCCTCTTTGTCGCCTTGGTTGCGGTCCGGGTGGTACTTTAGCGCTAGTTTTCTAAATGCTTTTTTTATGGTTTCAGAGTCGCTATTTTTGCTGATTTCTAAAATTTCGTAGTAGTCTATTTCCACAAAATCTCCTAAATTTTTTAAATTTAAAGGGCGATTTTATCTTATTATTTATAAAAATTCAAAGCGGGGGAGAATTTTAAACGAGGATAGTAAATTCGGAAAAAAAATTTAACATTTTTTGGTTATAATCATTTTCGTTAAATCTATTTGAAAGGCTTAAAATGATTAATGTTTTAATGATTGAAGACGATCCGGAATTCGCGCAAATCCTATCCGAGTACTTGAGCGATTTTAATATAAAAGTAACAAATTTCGAAGATCCTTATTTGGGATTAAGCGCCGGAGTGAAAAATTTCGACCTGCTTATCCTAGACCTTACTTTACCGGGCATGGACGGCCTAGAGGTGTGCAAGGAAATCCGCAGCAAATACAACATCCCTATCATTATCTCCTCTGCTCGCAGCGACATCAGCGACAAGGTCGTCGGCCTGCAACTAGGCGCGGACGACTATCTACCAAAACCGTACGATCCAAAGGAAATGTACGCGCGCATCATGAGCCTAATCCGCCGTTACAAAAAGACCAACGAAGTGCAAGAAGAGGTCGTGGATACGCTGTTTAGGATAGACGAGCGCAGACACGAAATTTACTACAACAACGAAAGTCTAACGCTAACGCCTGCCGAATACGAGATCTTGAGCTATCTTATCAAACAGCACAGCTTTTCGGTTTCTCGCGAGCAGCTGGTTTATAACTGCAAAAGCCTAAAAGACAAAGACTCAAAGAGCCTAGACGTCATCATCGGCAGACTAAGAACCAAGATCGGCGACAGCTCAAAAGCGCCTAAGCATATATTTTCGGTACGTGGAATAGGCTATAAACTCATAGGATGAGATACTCCTTAACCACGAAAATTTCGGTAGTTTTCGCGCTGGCGTTTTCGCTTGTTTGTATCTTGTTCTACACGTTTGCGAGCATACAGCTAGATAACGCGCTAGAAAAGATAAAAAACAAGCAGCTAAACGCGATAAACTACCTCATCGCCTCATACGAAAAGTCAAATCCGCCTAGCGATTTGACTAATTATTTTAGAAATTTCGGACTAACCTACGTTAAAAGCGACAAAACCGTCGCAAACGTCATAAGCACGGGTAAGACTGTCTTTGCCAAGCAAACGCAGCTAGGGCTATTTCAGTCGCTGCTTTTTCAGGATAGTTTGTACCTGCAGATCAAAAATCCTTCGTTTCAAATTTTATTAGAAAGCGACGATACGAAAAATATAAACGATCCGATTTGGGTTGGTTTTATCCTCACGACGGCGCTTTTGGTGTCGCTTTACGTTTCGGTGATGAAGTCGCTGATGCCGCTTAAAAAACTAAGCTCTGATATCAGGAAATTCGGCGCCGGAAACATGGACGTAAATATCGCCAAACCCGACTCCGACGACGAGATCGCCAAAGTCGCGATAGAATTTGACGCCGCAGCTAGCAAGATCAGGGAGCTTTTGCGCTCTAGGCAGCTGTTTTTACGCACTATCATGCACGAGCTAAAAACGCCGATCGGTAAGGGGCGCATAGTCTCCGAGATGGTGCAAAACCCTACGCACAAAACCCGCTTGATAGCGATATTTGAGCGCCTAGATATGCTCATAAACGAGTTTGGCAAGATCGAACAGCTACTATCCAAAAACTACGCGCTAAACTATCAGGAATCGTACTTTTCAAACATCCTCGATCAGGCGCGCGACATGCTGATGCTCGATAAATTTGAAGAAAAAGTAGGCGTAGATATCCGCCGAGATATATTGCTACGCGTGGATTTCGGGCTCTTTTCGCTCGCGATCAAAAATCTCATAGATAACGCCCTAAAATACGCCGACGACAAAAAGGCGCAGGTTATCTGCGACAAAGACGGCATCGTCGTGAGAAATCTAGGCCAACCGCTACAAAATCCTATCGAGTACTATATGCAGGCCTTCATCCGCGAAAAGGGCACCAAAAGCAGCGGCATGGGTCTGGGGCTTTACATCATCGACCACATCTGCCGCATGCACAAATTTAGCCTAAAATACTCATACGAGGACGGCTATCACGCGTTTAAAATTTGCACCGATCCAAAGGAAAGCGTTGAAAAAAGGGCTTGAGAAATTTAACGAGCTCGTGGCGGCCTTTGAGCGGTTGCCCGGCGTGGGTAAAAAATCCGCCCAGCGCTACGCCTATCACGTCTGCCTAAAGGATAGCTTCGGCGGGCTAAAACTCGCGCAAAGCATCGAGGACGCAGTGAGGTTTACGGGCAAATGTCAAATTTGCGGCGGACTTAGCGAAGATGAAATTTGCGACATTTGCAGCGACGAAACGCGCGAGAAGGAGCTACTAGCCGTTGTCGAAAGTCCAAAAGATATCCTGGTTTTCGAGCAAAGCGCGATCTACCGCGGGCGCTACTTCGTGCTTGAGGAGATAACGCAGGAGCAAACCGAAAAACTGCGCGCGATCATAGAGCAAAACGGCGTGACCGAGATCATTTTCGCGCTAACGCCGGGGCTTAGCAGCGATGCGGTGATGGTATTTATCGAAGATAAGCTAAGCGATTTGGGCGTCAAATTTAGCAAGATAGCCCAAGGCGTACCAACAGGCGTAAATCTCGAAAACATTGATCTTTTATCGCTTATGAAAGCGCTTGATAGTAGGACGGAGTTGTAAATTTAAGTCTGGCGCGTGAGGATTTTTATAAATTTAACGCTACGTTTTTAAATTCGCTCAAATCCAAATTTAAGATTTGGCGAGCAAATTTGCCCACGTAAGCTAATCAAATTTACAACGACTCAAATTTAACGCACAGCCCTAAAGCCAAAAAGGAATAAAAAGAGAGTTTAAAAATTTACGACCCGAAGGCCGTAAATTTAAGCCGCCCGAAACGAGCGACGAGAAGTTATTTCGTAGTTTTTTGGATATACGAGAACTCGGAAATTTTCGTCCACTCGCGAGCCTTAGCCAAAAACGCTCTTTGAGAGTCCAATATCTCCTTAAACAGCGGATCTTTCGCCGCCTCTTCGTCTAGGATCTCGTCGCTTGCTTTTCTAAGCGCGTCCATAACGTCTTGCGGGAACGAGCGAACCTCGATATCAGGATACTCAGCTTTCATTTTTGCCCAGTATTCGGCGTTATCAAAGAACGAGCGCGTATTTAGCATGCTAGCTACCTCGTTAGCCGCAGCCTCGATCACGGCCTGAAGGTCGGCAGGTAGCTTCTCGTAGGTCTTTTTATTTACGAAAAACTGAGTCTGACCGCTCGGCTCTTGCCAGCCTGTGTAGTAGTATTTAGCGATCTTGTGAAAGCCTAAGCCCATATCAAACGCAGGACTAACCCACTCGACCGAGTCGATCGTGCCCATCTCTAGCGCCATATATAGCTCGCCGGTCGGGATGGTGTTTATCGTCGCTCCCACGCGCGCCATAACCTCGCCGCCAAAGCCAGGAATTCTGATCTTTAGGCCTTTTAAATCCTCTACGCTTTTTATCTCTTTTTTAAACCAACCGCCCATTTGCGTGCCCGTGTCGCCCGCGTTAAAGACTTTGATGTTGTATTTATCATAAACTTTTTCCTCTAGCTGCTTGCCGCCGCCAAACTCATACCATGCGCGTAGTTCGCCTGCAGTCATACCGAAAGGCACGGCTGTGAAAAACATAGTGTTTGCGTCCTTGCCTTTGTAGTAATAAGACGCAGTGTAGCCGATATCGTACTGACCGCCCTTAACAAAGTCTAGGATGCCAAACGGCGCCTTGTGTTTAGACGGATAGTCTATCCTCACCTCTAGCCTGCCGTCAGATAGCGTCTCGACCACGCGTTTAAATTCTTTCGCCGCGTCACCCAAAACCGGAGTCGTACTCTCCCAGGTGCTAGCTAGCTTTAGTTTATAGGTTTTGTCCGCTGCGTTCGCGCTTAGCGCCAAGCCAAAAGCAGCCAAAACCGCTAAAAACTTTTTCATTTTTGCTCCTTGAAATAAATTGGCCGATTATACTTATTTTTTTTAAAAATTTGGTAAAATTGCGCAAAAAAGGGGCATCCATGAATAAAAAAACCAAAATCCTAGCCACGGTCGGACCGGCCAGCGAATCCATAGAGGTTATGGAGCAATTAGTTTTAGCCGGAGTCAATACTTTTAGGCTAAATTTCAGCCACGGTACGCACGAATACCACAAATCAAATATCGATAAAATCAGGCAAGTAGAAGCGAAGCTCGGGCGCAAAATAGGTATATTTCAGGATATCTGCGGCCCTAAAATAAGAGTCGGCAAACTAGACAGAAGCGAATTTAAACTAAAAATCGGCGATACGCTAGTCTTCGTAAAAGAAGAAATACTCGGCGAGCAAATAGACGAAAATCGCTATAAGCTTTGCATAAATCAGCCTCAAATTTTAGCCGCATTAAAAACGGGCGAGTACATATATCTATGCGACGGACAGATCCGCGCTAAGATCATAAACGCAAGCGCCCAAAAAGTAGAAGCCGTGGTGGAAAACGACGGGATACTCCGCTCGAACAAGGGCGTAAATTTCCCAAATACTAAGCTTAATATCGAAGTTATCACGCCTAAGGATTTAAAAGATTTGGAATTCGGCGCTAAAAACGGCGTGCATTTCGTCGCGATCTCTTTCGTGCAAAATGCAAACGATATAAGAAAAGCCAGAGAAATCCTAAAAGGCTTTGGCTCTAAAGCTCAAATTTACGCCAAAATAGAAAAATTTGACGCCGTAGAAAATATCGACGAAATCATCGAGGTTAGCGACGGCGTAATGGTCGCTCGCGGAGATCTAGGTATCGAGGTGCCGTACTACAAGGTGCCGACGATCCAAAAGCTCATCATCAAAAAAGCAAACGAAGCCGTTAAGCCGGTCATAACCGCTACGCAGATGATGCTAAGCATGGCCGAGCACGAAACGGCAACTAGAGCCGAGATCAGCGACGTGGCAAACGCCGTACTAGACGGCACCGACGTAGTCATGCTAAGCGAAGAAAGCGCAGTCGGCATAAACCCGGTCGCCGTCGTGGAAGCCATGAGCAACACCATAATCCAAACGCAGCAAATTTATCCTTTTAACAAATTTGATTTCGACCGCTACGACGATACTGACATGATGGCCTCTAGCACCGCCAGGCTCGCCTCGGCGCTAAAAGTAGACGGCATCATCGCGCTAACCTCATCGGGCGGCTCAGCGGCGAAACTAGCCAGATACCGCACGGATATAGATATCATCGCCATAACGCACAACGAACAGGCTGCGTATAGGCTGACTCTTTGCTGGGGTATCACGGCGGCGTTCGTGATAGAAAAGGAAGAAAGGCTGCATACGCTAATGGCTAAATCGATCAAAGCAGCAGTCCAAAGAGGCTATATAAAAGACGACAAAAGCTACATCATGACGGCCGGATATCCGACTGGAGTGGCGGGTAGCTCTGACTTGATCAGAATTTTAAGAAAAGCTCAGATAGATTATTATCTAGAAGAAGCCGATAAGTAAAGGGCTTTTCGCATCGAGGCTTCGATTTTAGTCTCGTCAAGCGAACCCTCGAAAAATAAATTTAACGCCTTTACCGCTTGAAAAAGCAGCATCTCAGAGCCGTCTTTATGCGCGAGCCCGCTAGCGGCGGCTAAATTTAAAAAAGGCGTTTTTTTGCCGTAAATCACGTCAAAGGCAAATTTGCCTTCGTCAAAAATCGGACGTAAAATCTCGATCGGTGCAGGCAAATTTTCATCTTTTAGTCCCGCCGAGGTCGTATTTACGACGAGATCAAATTTGCCGCCATTAAATTTGCCGAAATCCGTCCAGCTAAATTTTTCAAATTCGGCAAAATTTACTAGCCTCTCCTCGCTTCTATTCAGCACGCAAACTCGCACGCCGCGGCTTTTTAATGCATAGGCTACCGCTCTGGCCGTCCCGCCAGCGCCTAAAACGAGAGCTGAATTTATCTGTCTAAAATCTTCTATCCCTCGTAAAAATCCTGGAGCATCGGTATTGTAGCCGTAAATTTTATCGCCGCGGGATACCAGGGTATTTACGGAGCCGATTTTGGCAGCCGTTTCGTCTGCGATATCGCACTGCGTGAGCGCAGCTTCTTTGTGAGGGATGGTGACGTTTGCGCCGCTTAGTTTTAGTTCTTTAAATTTGGAGATGAGTTGCGAGCCGTATGCTAGCTCGTAGCGAGTATAGAGAGCTTCGCGAGATAGACCCAGCTCGCCGAGGGCTAGGTTATGTAGCCTCGGCGAAACGGAGTGAGAGATAGGGTTGCCAAAAACGGCAAAAATCATCATTTTATATTTACGATAAAGGCGTTTGGAGCCGCGCTTTGCTTGATTTTATCAAGTTCGCTTTTTAGCTGCTCGCCGCTATAAGGACCGACTAGCACTTTGATAATCTCGCTACCGTTTACGTTCGTTCTATATAGCTTATACGCGTATCCTGCGGCTTTTAGCTTGCCAAGCTCCGGCGCTTTTTCATTAAAGTGCTTAACGGCGAAAACTTGCACGTAACTACCGCTGTGAGCATCCCCGCCGCTAGCCGCAGGAGCTTGTTTGGCCGGCTTTTGTTTTGCTGGTTTTTCTTTGGACACATCGTTTTTAGGCTGTTTTGTAGCTTTTTCTTGTTTAGGCTCTTTTTGCTTTACTACGTTTACGTGCTGCTTAGGCTCGGCTTTTGGCTCGCTTGATTGAGCGTTTGGCGTATCGTTTTGCTTTAAAGCGCCCTGTATAGTAGAAGGCTCGGTCGGCGTAGGGGCTACCGCACCTACATCTTGCTGCCTTTTATCCTCTTTTTCCTTAAGCGCTTTTACCATATCCTCAAAGCTATCTTGGCCTTTGTTTTCAGGCACGATAGACACCTGCTCAAAGGCAGGAGTTGGCTGCTGCGCCTGAGGCTCGGACGGAGGAGGCGGAGCGACTGGAGGGACGTTAGTTTGCGCTACTTGCGGCGCAGGCTCGCTAGGCGGAGTGGCAGGTACGCTCACTTGCTGTGGGATGCTTCGCATATTGTCTGGCTCAGGCGGTAAAACCAGCCTAGAGTCGGTTTGCGCGACTTGATCGTTAGTCTCCGGCGAATTTAAAAATTTCATCACGATGAGAACAGCTAAAAAGATAATGACGAAAACGGCGACGAGGATGAGGATCCTCTTGACGTTTTTGCTCTTTTTGTCCTCGTTATTATCAAGCATGATGTCTCTTAGCTCGTTATACTCCATTTTTACTCCTTACATATGTTTTGACCAGCTTGCGCCGCGCTCTTTTTGATAGACCTTATACGGCAACGTCAAGATGTTAAATTCTTTCGGCATTTCCATCGTCGGAAATACTCTCCACTCTTTAACCAAACGCGAACTAAGCAGCATAGATAGCTTATTTGCGATCTGATAGCCCTCATTTAGCGTCGTGTGCCCCTTGTGTACGTAAAGATGCAAGTGTCCCGGCGTCTTGCTCTCATAGGCGGTAAAATTTATAAACCCCTCCTCGCGGAGCAAAAGCTGAGCTCGGTGCCAAAAGCGCTCGGGCATCCTGCCGTTGTAGTCAAAGACGATATTTTCGACCTTGTCTCCCGGCAGTATCAGCGAGTGCGCGACGGTAATCTTGCCCTCGTCGTGATCTTTTATCACCTGATAGCTTAGAGGCTCGTTTATTAGCTCAAATTTATTAAAAAACGTCCGACCCTTGTACTCGATCTTGCTTACGATACTATCGCGCTTGATCCAGTAGTGGCTCGTATTCATTTTGATTAGCGCGGTGTCTATGCTCTGCATCAATAAGTCGCCCTATCATAGATAATAAATTTGCTCGCAAGCTCTTTTAGTTCGGCTTTTACCCTGCTTTGAAGCTCGGCATTATTGATGTCGCTTAGCACGTCGGCGATTTTATTTGCGATGATCTCAAATTCCGCCTCTTTCATACCGCGAGCCGTAAGCGCCGGACTTCCTATGCGGATACCGCTTGTGATAAACGGGCTTCTTGTTTCGCCCGGGACCGTATTTTTATTTACCGTTATACCCGCGTTTCCAAGGGCGATATCAGCGTCTTTACCGCTAAATTCGCGGTTTAAAAAGCTCATCAAAACCAGGTGGTTATCCGTACCGCCGCTAACTAGATCAAAGCCGCGCTTTACTAAAATTTCGGCTAGTTTTTTGATGTTTGCCTTAACTTGCTTGGCGTAAATTTTCCACTCCGGACTTAAGTTGTGTTTAAAGCCTACCGCCTTTGCCGCGATGACATGAACTAGCGGTCCGCCCTGAATGCCAGGGAAGATGGACGAATTTATCTTTTTGGCATACTCTTCGTTATTTGTCATGATGATACCGCCGCGAGGTCCGCGAAGCGTTTTGTGCGTAGTCGAGCTCACCACGTCGCAGTGCGGAAACGGACTCTGATGCTCGCCGGCTACGACTAGGCCCGCGATGTGCGCTACGTCTGCAAAGAGTATAGCGCCTGCGGCGTCGGCGATCTCACGGAATTTCTTAAATTCTATCTCGCGCGTATATGCGCTTGCGCCGCACACAATCATCTTAGGTTTTACGATTTGCGCGATTTCCATCACCTTGTCGTAGTTTATGCGTCCGTCAAGCTCCACGCCGTAGAAAAAGCTCTGATAAATTTTACCCGAGCTACTTACCTTTGCGCCGTGAGTTAGGTGTCCGCCGTGGCTTAGATCCATGCCTAAAATTTTATCGCCAGGATTTAAAAGCGCGCCGTAAACGCCCTGGTTCGCCTGCGAGCCTGAGTTTGGCTGTACGTTTGCAAATTCGCAACCAAAAAGCTCTTTGCAGCGATCGATCGCTAGCTGCTCGATCTGATCGACGTATTCGCAGCCGCCATAGTAGCGTTTGCCGGGATAGCCTTCTGCGTATTTGTTGGTTAGAACCGAGCCCATTACTTCCATTACTTCAGGATAGGTAAAATTTTCGCTCGCGATCATCTCGAGGTGGTCGCATTGGCGTTTTAGTTCTAAATTTACTAAATCAAAAATTTCTTTATCGTAACTTTGCAAACTCATTAATTCTCCTTGGTTTCGTTTTTTTGCGGTCTCATCGCAGGGAAAAGCACCACGTCGCGGATGGATTTTTTATTGGTTAGTAGCATCACGAGCCTATCTATGCCGATACCCTGACCCGCAGTCGGAGGCATCGCGTAGCCAAGAGCCCTCACGTAGTCCTCGTCCATCTCGTGAGCTTCGTCGTCGCCGGCGTTTTTGGCTTCGATCTGTGAAGCGAAACGGTCGTATTGATCGATCGGGTCGTTTAGCTCGTTAAAGCCGTTAGCTAGCTCGCGTCCTGCGATAAATAGCTCAAATCTCTCGGCTATATCGGGATTTGCGTCGCTTCTGCGAGAAAGCGGACTGATAGAGATCGGATAGTCGATGATAAAGGTCGGATCGGTTAGCTTGCTCTCTACGTAGTTGTCGAAAAGCTCGGCTTGTAAATGCCCCAAATCAAGCTTAGCGTTTGCCTCAAAGCCGTCTGCCTTGAGCTTGGCTAAAATTTTATCTTTATCGTCAATGATAGCTTCGTCCAGTCCGCCGATTTCTACGAGTGCTTTTTTGTAGCTTATGCGTTTAAACGGCTTGCTAAAATCGATCTGCATACCGTCAAATTCGATGATTTTAGACATGTCAAGCTTATCAAGAAGCACGTTAAATAGCTCCTCGGTTAGCCCCATCAAATCGTGATAAGTGTGCCATGCCCAGTAAAACTCGATGCTTGTAAATTCGGGATTATGCGTTAGATCCATACCCTCGTTGCGGAAATTTCTATTCATCTCGTAAACGGCGTCAAAACCGCCCACGATGAGACGCTTCAGATAAAGCTCGGGCGCGATGCGCAAAAATCTCTCCACGCCAAGCGCGTTGTGAAACGTAACGAAAGGCTTAGCGTTGGCTCCGCCGGGGATCGGGTGCATCATAGGAGTCTCAACCTCTAAAAAGCCCTTGTCTTCGAAAAATCTACGAATCGTGCTAACGATAACCGAGCGGCGCTTAAAATCGGCCCTAACCTCCGGATTCATTATCATATCGAGGTATCTCTGGCGGTATCTGGTCTCGATATCCGTTAGTCCGTGGAATTTCTCCGGAAGCGGCGAAATGGCCTTTGACGCCAAGGTTAGCTCGCTAACGTGCATAGAAAATTCGCCCGTTCTCGTGACGAAAGCATACCCGCGCACGTATACGATGTCGCCTACTTCGATATTTTTCTTTACGACCTTAAACCAATCCGGATCAAGCGTCTTATTACTAAAGTAAATTTGAAGATTGCCGTCCTCATCCTCGATGTTGGCAAATATCGCCTTGCCCGCATCCCTGATAAGCTTAACGCGTCCGGCGAGGCTTACTAGCTGTCCTTCGGCGCTCTTTTCTTCGGTGTCTATAATGTGTTTAAATTTGAGCCTAAATTTAGTTATATCCATATCGCGGCGCAAAAAATGCGGATAGGGATTTACGCCCGCGCTTCTTAACTCATTTGCAGTCTCTAACCTCTGGATCTCCAGTTGATTTTCAAATATCACTTGCCGCCCTTTGTCTCTTTGGCACCGCACTCTTTGCATACTCCGTAAAGCTGCATCATGTGTCCGGTTAGCTTAAAGCCGTGCTCTTTTGCGATATTTGCTTGTCTTTTTTCTATTGTTGCGTCTTCAAATTCGATGATAGTTCCGCATCTGCGGCATATCATGTGGTCGTGGTGAGGCTTGGTTGCGAGCTCGAATTTTTTACCTTGCGAGCCAAAGCTGATAGATGTTACCATCTCGGCCTCTTCGAGCAAATTTAGCGTCCTATAAACGGTCGCGATACCGACGTTTAAGTCAGGATAGGTCTCTTTAATGAAAAAATAAAGTCTCTCCGGAGTGAAGTGCTCGTCGTTGTTGTAGAGCGTCTTTAGTAGAACTTCTCGCTGTTGCGTGTATTTTAGCCCGTTATCTCTCAAAATTTTTTTAAATTTCTCAAGAAGCGCGTCGTATTCTAAATTCTCAATCATCATTTGTACTCCTTAATCGTCGAATTTATCTCTAAATTTGGCCTTTGCTCCTGCATAGAGGCGTCAAACGGCGTCTCGATATTTCCTACTCCGCTTGCTATGCCTTTTACATCCACGTTCATTATCCATTTGCCCGTATCCAGCAGGACCGGATACAGTTTACTTCCCCTAAAATACGGTTCGATTTTATTATTTAAGACTTGAATGTTTGAAATGGTCACTATCAAAACCGCAAAAACTAGGAAAATTTTGGCGCTTCCGATGATAAATCCGCCCAGTTTATCTAAAAATCCAAGTCCGCTTAGTCCGATTAGCTTCGACAAAAAGGCTCCGATACCTAGGCAAAGTACCCAAAACACGATAAGCGTCGCCAAAAATCCGGCGAAAAACAGAACGGAATCGCCCTCTATCTTATAGATATTATCGCTTATTAGAGTGCCGACTCTAGCGCCGAATCTACTAGCTACGACGATACCGCCGATAAGGCCGATAAGGCCGAAAATTTCCTTTATTAGTCCGCTTATTACGCCTTTTATGCCCAGTATCAAAACGAGCGAAACGACGACTACGTCAAATAATGTAACAAAATCCATTACATACCCAACAATCCGCCCAGCTCTTGCTGGCTCGTAGAGTATCTCATCGCCATCTCTTTAGTTATCTGATTTGCTCTGATAGCCTTCATGAGAGCTTGCGTTTGAGTAGTCATGCCGGTCATTTGCTGATTTAGCTGCATTTGAGAGTAAATTTGATGCACCTTATTTTCGCGGATAAGGTTTGCTATGGCGGCATTGTTTATCAAAATTTCATGAACCGCAAGTCGTCCGCTACCGATTTTTGGAAGCAATGCTTGAGAGATAACCGCAGTTAGCGAAACGGAAAGCATATTTCGCACCTGAAGCTGCTCGCCGCCCTCAAAGCTATCTATGATACGGTTGATGGTCTGGATGGCCGAGTTTGTGTGCAAGGTCGCAAATACGAGGTGACCTGTCTCCGCAGCCGTGATAGCGGTCGATATCGTCTCCCTATCTCTCATCTCGCCCACCAGGATGATATCCGGGTCTTCACGGAGGGCAAATTTAAGCGCTCTAGCGTAAGATTGCGTGTCTGTACCGATATTTCTGTGAGAGAAAAGAGATTTTTTATTCGTATGCACGAACTCCACAGGATCTTCGATCGTGATTATGTGCTTTCTTTCGGTCAAATTTATCTCGTTTAGCATAGCCGCAAGCGTAGTTGATTTACCGCTACCCGTCGGGCCGGTAACTAGTATCATTCCTTTTTCGCGCTTTACGACTTCTTTAAAGATATTAGGCGCTTTAAGATCGTCTAGCGAAGGAATCTCGGTCGGGATGATACGAAACGCGGCAGCCAAATCGCCGTTCATCGTGTAATAGTAGTTGCCTCTGAAGCGTCCGACGCCTGGAAGCTCTATCGCAAAGTCAAGCTCTCTGTTTTCCTCCAGTTCGCTTTTTTGTACGTCGGTTATGAGCGCATAGCAGATATCTTGTATGTCGTGTCCGCTCAAAACTCCGAGTTCTAGAGGTCTTAATGTGCCGTCTATTCTGATTTGCGGTTCGCTTCTTGATACGATGTGCAAGTCACTGGCTTTGTTGTGAACGACGGTTTTTAGCAGTATTTCAAGACTGGTGTTAAATTTTTCGATTTCTTCCATTTTGCTACTCTATGATTTTTGGTACGACGAAGAAGTGCCCGCTGCTCATCGGAGCGTTTTTTAGTATAGTTTCTATCACGTCCGAGCTCACGCTTACGTCTTCTCTTAGCGGAGTTCCGCCCTCTATAGAGCTTACTACCGCCCTAGAAGCGCTTAGATCAAGCTCATCTAGTATTCCCGCGAAGCTCAAAATTTCACTGAGCTGACCTTCGATTTCTCTTCGCTTATCGCTCTCGACTTTGAGCGAACTAAGCTTTTCAAGTTTGGTTAATAACGTATCATCTATCTGCATAAAACCTCGCCAAATTTTTAAATTTCCCCGCATTATAACACAATTTGCCTTGATTTTTATGCTGTTTTATATTTATTATGCTACAATTACGAACTTTCAATAACTTAAATTTAAGGAAAAAACTTGGCTATCAAAGATGATATTGATTCTATAAAGGAAGAGTTAAACACTCAGGAACAATTTTTAGAAAACATAATAAAAAGCGAAAGATTTTTTAAAAAATATAAAAAAATTATCATCGGCGCGGTCGTTTTGGGCGTCATCGGCGCGGCGGGATACTATGTAAACGGCGCTTTAAAAGAAAAAGAATTTAAAGCCGCAAATGCCGCGTATGCAAAACTAATACTCAATCCAAAAGACGAGCAGGCAAAAGCCGAGCTAAAACAAAAAGACCCCTCGCTTTACGCGCTTTACGAGTTTAAAAGAGCCGTTGACAACAACGACACGAACGTGCTAAAATCTCTTGCCAATGAGCAAATAGACCCGCTTTTAAAAGATATCGTAAAGTCTCAGATAAACGAGCCTAGCGGTCAAATTTTAAGCTCGTATAAGGCGGTTATTAGAGGTTACGAGCTGATGAAAGAAAATAAAATCGACGAGGCGAAAAACGAATTTAAGAAGGTTCCGTTAAATTCACAGCTACAATCCATTGTCAAAAATTTAGAACACTATCAAGGAAACGCAAAATGAGAAAATTTCAAGCTATTTTAGCGGGCGCGCTTTGCATTGCGGTGCTTGGCGGATGCAGCACGAAAAGGCAGTATTTCGAGCCGACCGATGTACAAAATGAAAAAATTTCAGAAAACAGACTGCCTGCCAGCATCGCGACGGCAAGCCTAAACGGAGCGGTGCTAAAAAATGGCATGGCCATAACCAAAAACGGCCTACTCTCGCCGGAGATAAAGCTACCAAAGGGCGCAACCTTGCTAAATTCCGCCGACGGTAAATTTATCAGCTCCGATTTGGACGGAAATTTGATCGTAGCAAATAGCTCAAACGAGATTTTGTTTCAGAAAAAATTTAACGAAGCTATCGTCTCGGCTGCGCTTGAAGGAGATAAGCTAGCGCTTTTAAGCGCGGGTAACGTCATATACCTCATCGACATCGCGACAAACGATACTTTGCTCGAGTTTGAGAGCTCAAGCGTTTACGCGCAAGACTCCCGCGTCGCGGCCCCGTTTTTTATGAGCTCGCTCGTCATCTTTCCTACGCTTGACGGCAAAATCATGATAGTAGATAAAAACCAAGGCCGAATTTTACGCGACGTAGTCGTGAGCAGCGAACAGTTTTTTAACAACATCATATCTCTAAACGTCGTAAACGACACGATGATAGCGGCCACCGGCAAGCGTATCGTCTCGATAAGTCCAGAAAAAACGGTTTACTATAACGGCGAGATAAAAGACATCGTCATAAACAGCGAATACGTATATATCCTACTAAAAGACGGCAAAATCGTGCTTAGCGACCTAAATTTACAAAAGATAAAAGATGTGGAATTTAAATTCGCCATCTTTTCAAGCGCTACCGTTTACAACGGCTCGCTTTATATAATGGAAAAAACAGGCTACCTCATCAAGACCGATTTAGCGCTTGAAAATGCCAAAATTTACGAGCTTTCAGACGAGGTCGAGAGTCAAATTTTTGCCGGCGCGAAAGAATTTTACTACGACAATTACAGCTTAGAGCTTAAATGACGAAGCAAGAAATTTATCAAGTTCTGGAAGCCAAAAAGATTATTTTAAAAAATCTAACCTGGGTGGATCTTGATAAATTTACTAAAAAAAAGACCCTTGTCGCACTTACGGGCGTCGATATGAAGGGATTTTATACGCTTTTATTTTTCCGTAGCGCAAAGGCTAGATTTTTAAGCAAAGAATTTGAAGCGATTGATGAAATAGCCGGCAAAATCGCCGAGCAAACAGGCGTAAATTTTAAGAAAAAAGCTATTTTTTATAGTTCGGATGTCTGCTCGAAAACCGCAAATTTGATGAAAGAAAACGGCTACAAACATGACTTTATGTGACGTAGGCAACACCAACGCCTCCTTCTTTGAAAACGGCAAAATCACCAAAATCAAGCTCGAAAATTTTAAAGATTTTAAAAGCGACGAGAAGATTTATTTTATCAGCGTAAATGACGAAATGACAGGCAAGCTTCAAAATTTGCCCAAATTCGTAAATTTGGAGCCGTATTTTGAGCTGGACACCATCTACGAGGGTCTTGGCATCGACCGTATCGCTAGCTGCTACGCGATAAAAAACGGCCTCATCATCGACGCGGGCAGCGCCATAACGATAGACGTGATGATGAACTCGATGCATCTTGGCGGCGCGATAATACCCGGCATCTCACACGTGCTAAAGGCCTGCGAAGCTATCTCGCCGCGGTTAAAAATCTCGCTAAATTCGCAAGTGAGTCTCGACGCCCTCCCGCAAAAAACGGCTGACGCAGTGAGCTACGGCGTCATCAAGCCGATCCTGCTTCTCATAGAAAATATGGCAAACGGCTCAAAAATCTACTTCACGGGCGGCGACGGCGAGTTTTTATCGCGCTTTTTTGCCACGAGTATCTATGACCGCATGCTCGTCTTTCGCGGGATGCAAAAACTAATCGAACAAAAAAAGGACATTTTATGCTAACGGTTGCTTTGCCAAAAGGCCGCATCGCCGACGAAACTCTCGCGATTTTTAGGAAAATTTTTCAAAGCTCGTTTGAGTTTGAGGATAGAAAACTGCTGATGAGCGAGGGCGATTTTAAATTTCTAATGGTTCGCAACCAAGACATCCCGACCTACGTCGTAAACGGTGCTGCAGATATCGGCGTGGTGGGCCTTGACGTGCTTGAAGAGCACCGTCCAGATGTGGTGCGCCTACTTGATCTAAAAATCGGCAAATGCCGCGTCTGCGTGGGTATCAAAGAGGGCGAGGAGCTAAATTTAAACGCTCCCGAGCTAAAAATCGCCACCAAAATGCCGCACATCTCGCGCAACTATTTCGCCGCAAAGGCCACCGCGCTAAAGATCATCAAACTATACGGCTCGATCGAACTAGCACCGTTGGTCGGACTAGCTGACGCTATCGTGGATGTCGTAGAAACGGGCACGACGATGAAGCAAAACGGACTAAGAGTCGCCGAGACCATCATGCATAGCTCCGCGCACCTCATCGCAAACAAAAATAGCTTTATCATCAAAAAAGACGAAATTTTATCGCTCTACGAAAAGATCAAGGCACAAATTTAAACTAAATTCTACTTACGCCATATATTGAAGCGAGCCTTTTGCGATAAACATGGCTCGTGCCTCGTTTGGTGCGAGGCTTGCCGACTTACGCCGATCACAAAATTTATTGCCGCGACTTAGTCACTCCGTAAATTGAACGAAATTTGAGGCTAACGCACGCTTATTAAGTTTTATTGCGGTCAAGCTATACCAAATCAAACAAGAGCATAGCACTATACAAATTTAAGCACTTCAAATACACCGCCAACACCGCTGCCATCTTTTTTATTCGCCAGTATCACCAAGGGCGCTTAAATTTGCCAAGTGGGCTAATTTTGTTCTGAGTCAAATTTGCAAAACAAGCGCATTGAGATAAAATTAAATTCACCGCCAATAGCTCAAATTCCTCGCCGAATTTAGAGATGAAATTTAAGCCGCTCCGCATTTACGACTATTTGTAAGAATTAAATTTAATAAACTCAAAAGCCCGGCTTAGCGCAGGCTGTCGCTAGGCTCGCCCAGATAAAAGCCCTGGAACTCGTCAACACCAAGCTCTACGCAAGTATCATAGACCTCTTTTGAGCGGACAAACTCGGCAATCACCGTGATATCAAGCTTCTTGGCAAATGCGATGATGGCCCCCGTTATCACGCGAGAGTCCTCGTTCGTGTCGATATTTTTGATGATGGAGCCGTCGATTTTGATGTAGTCGGGCTTTAGTTTTAGGATATACGAGAAGTTGCTGTATCCAGAGCCAAAGTCGTCTATAGCGATCTTTGCGCCCATCCTGCGCACGCGGTCGATAAATACTCCGATGCGCTCGATGTTTTCGATATTTTCATCTTCCAAGATCTCGAATATCACGCGTCCTGCGACTTTATATTTGTTCATTTTCTCGATGATAAACACGCTCACGTCGCCGTCGGTCATATCGCGTCCGGATAAATTTATCGAAATCATCGCATCAGGCCTCTCGGCGATTAGCTTAAAGCTTTTTTCGATCAGCATTTTTTCGATATCGGTGTAGCGTTTGATGCGCTTTGAAACCTCCAAAAAGACGCTTGGAGAGATGATTTCGTTACTGTTTTGGATGCGGATTAGCGTTTCATATTTTACGATTCGCTTTTCTTTATTAAATATCGGCTGATAAAACGGCACGATCTTGTCGTTTATGATGGCGTTTCGTATCATATTTGAGCGAGTGATTTGCTCGGCGTATTGCGGCGTATCGTCGATGTTTTTAAAGTAGCAAAAATAATCCTTACCGCTTTGCTTAGCAAACTCAAGCGCCGTCATCGCCTTTTTAAGCGTGTCTGATTCATCTAGCGCAAAGCCCACCGTACAGTGGATCTCGATCTCGCTTTGTTCGCCGTCCTCGGCGATCACGTCGATGACTAGGCCTTTGATGTTATCTAAAAGTTCGTTTGCCAGGTCCTCGTATCTGTCGATAAAGAGCTCTGCATCCTCAACCAGCGCAAACTGATCTGGTCCGACGCGGTAAACGGCCATGCCGTTATCCTCGGCAAATTTTTTCGAGACTTCCGTCATTTTTATCAAAATTTGATCGCAAACCGAGGCGCCGAAATAGTTATTCATCTTCCTAAACTCATCGATATCCATGACGATGACTTTAGGATTTTTCATATCCGCCGTATCGCGCTCCAGAGCTACTTTATTTGGCAAGCCGGTAAGATCGTCGATATAAAGGCGCTTTTGCATTTCGGCATTTTTTTCCAGGAGCTTTTCGTTGCTTTTTACTAGCGAAATTTGATTATCGCGGATACCTCTATAAAAGAGAAAATACTGAAAAATACAAATGAACGCCATAACGCCCGTCACGATGAACGTATTTTTCATATTTACGATAAACCACTCTCCAAAAAGCGGATCGTCCAAGCCTGAAATTTTGACGTTGTGAATCATGTTGTAGCCAAGGATCACGTCGCCCATTTTCTTAAAATAGCAAACCTCAGCCTTGTTGTCCTGTATGAGATTTATGCGCTTATATACGCCGTTTTGTTTCAAATTTACGTGAGCTTTGCCGTCCATCTCGCAAAATTTATATGGCAAAACTTCGCCTATCAAATTTGGATGCTGCGAGCTAGCTAGGACTAGGAGTTCGCCTTTTTCGCCCGCTTGTTTAAATATCCAAGACGGCACGGCCTTAGTAGCCTCAGAGTAGCGCTGAAACTCCTTTATATCGCCTTTTGCTATGTTTTTATATATGATTTGAATTATATTCATAAAGGCCTCGGCCTTCTCGTTAACGGTTACGTTTGACGGGTAGTTAGTCGAGTCCTGAAATTTATTATAAAATATAAAAGATATTACCAGAAACGAGCAGATCACGAGCACGGCGATCGGCAGGACGATAAACTGCGTCATCGATTTTTTAATATCAAAATTTTGCATTAAACTTCTCTAAAAATTTGTTGTCATTTTATCATTATTTACTTAAGTTAATTATAAAAACTCTAATTTATAAAAATAATTTATAAAGTAAAAAGAAGGCAAACCCCAGCAAAATGACCGCGCACACGTAGTTTAGCCATTTTGCGACGTTTTGCGAGATAAATTTGGCGCTTTTATGTACGGCAAACGGCATAGAAACGATCCAGATAAATATCGCCGCGACTAGCCCCGCCACGACTGCGCCCGCGTTTTCAAAGCTTTTGGCAAAGCCTGCCACGCTGAGCCAAAATCCGACGGTATATGGATTTGCTAGCGTGACAAAAAGGCCTTTTGCGTAGTTTTTTCTAAATTTGACTTCACCGCCCCGCACGTCCGCCTTTACCGGCCTATTGGCATTTTTAAAAATGACGTAGGAGATGTAAGCCAGGTAGCAAAATCCAAAAATCCCGATGAATTTTTCTACCATTTCGCCATGCAAATACTCAAGCAAGCCAAACGCCAAAAGCAGCAGATACGCCGCGTCCGCGCTCATAGCGCCGAGCCCGATAGCAAACGCCGACCAAAACGATCTTACCGCAGCGCTCATTATCATCACGTTTACGGGCCCCAGCGGTACCGCCGCGCTAAAACCCAGCAGCAATCCCTGCAAAAACGAGTTCATCTTCATCCTTTTTGATTTTTGTATTTTGGATTTTACCTAAATTTGAGAGATTTTGAGGTCGTTAAATTTGACGAGATAGGCGGATTTAAATTTGAACCAAATATGCAAATTTGACTTTGAAATTTTGAAATTTATCCGCCGAGACCTGCACCTTTAAGGTGCCAAATTCGGTTTGGTTAAATTTGGCATTGCAGGTTAGGTTTTTTTACTTTATTGTAAAGAGCGTGAGGCTTAAATTGCGCTCTGCTCTGCAGTTGCGAGGCAAAGCCGAAACAAAAGAGCTCCCTTTTTGTATCCGCCTTTTTCTTTTTCTTGGGTGGCGGAAAGGGCTTTACTTCGCCTGCGGCTCGTAACTGCGAGCAGGTTAAATTTGACGCTATCAAGCCGCAAATTTTAAATTTGAGTTTTTAAGATACGGGTATCGACAACCCAAATTTGTAAATTTAATGCCGTATTTGACCGCAACAAAGATAAGGCGAAGTATCTTTTGCGTTTAGACGAGGCAGATTTAAATTTTACGACGGGAGCTACCTTGTCGGTAGTGACCGAGTAAAATTTAGATCTAACGACGTATAAACCAAAAAGACAAGCCGCAGCAAGGCAAATTCACAGCCTTACTATCTGCGCTCCAAATCCCCCCTGCCCCGCCGGCGCGTCGAAAAACTCCTTCACGCTCGGATGTTCGCGCAAGAAATTTTTGACCGCGTAGGCGAGCTTGCCCGTGCCGATGCCGTGATACACCTGCACCTCGTCAAAGCCCATCACTAGGCTATCACTTATAAATTTATCCAGCTTTTGCACCGCTTCGTCGGCGCGCAGGCCGTGTAGATCGAGCGTGACGCTAGCGTTTTGCGGCTTTTGCACGCTTAGATTTATGCCTGATTTTTTCGCGGGTGCGGGCGTTTCGCCGCTGATTTTTAGCTGATTTATCGGTACGCGCATGCTCACGTTGTCGGTTTGTATCACGGCATCGTTTTTGCTAAGGCTTGCTACGACGCCCTTTATCTTGCCGTATTTGACGCGGTCGCCGACTTTTAGCTCGGGTGCGGCGGAGATTTCGGGCTTTTGCACGGCGCGTTTGGCCTCGTTTGCGCGGTTTAGGGCGCGCTGTTTTTCTTTGGTATCGTCTAGATTTATCGCTCGCCTAGCCTCGTTTATCGCCTTAAAATACTCCCTCTCCAGCCGCGTTATAACCTCGTACTGCTCGGCCTCGGCGCACTCTTTTTGCTCTTTTAAATTTTCGATTAGCGAGTCTAGCTTTTGCTCTTTTTTCTCGGCGCTTTCGAGTTTTTCTTTGAGCTGTACCTCTAGATTCAGCGTCTTTGTGATGATTTCGTTTAGATTTTCTTTGTCTTCGCCGTAGATCTTTTTCGCCTGCGCGACTAAATTTGCCGCGATGCCGTATCTAGCCGCGGTCTCAAAGGCGTATGATTTACCGATCGTACCTTTTAAAAACTCAAATTTAGGTCGCGAGTTTTCCTCGTCGTAAAGCGCCGCCACAAGCTCGACGTCCGGGTTTTTAGCTAGCAGCATAGCGAGTCGCTTGTGGTGGGTGGTGATTATCATCTTGATGTCCTGCCCCATCAGCCGCTCGATCATCACGCCGTATAGACTCGCCGCCTCCTCAAAGTCCGTTCCCAGCTCGATCTCATCGACTCCGATGAGCAGATTTTTCTTCGTAAAAAGCTTGGAAAAATGCACCATACGGCCGGCAAACGTCGAGATGTCGTTTTTCACGTTTTGCGGATCCTCGATGATGGCGTCAAATTCCTTGAAATTTCCGATCTGAGAATTTTGCGCGTTTATGCGCATCGGCAGCAGGTATTTGGCTAAAAATGCCGCGGCTATCAGCGATTTTAACAGCATTGATTTACCGCCAGCGTTTACGCCGGTGATTAACAGCACCTTTTTGCTAAAGTCGATACTGATGCTTTTTGGATTTTTTAGCGCGGGATGGGCGAAATTTGCCAGCTTTAAATTTGATCCGCCGCTTGGCAGCACGAACTCCAGATCAGCGCTTTTTGCCGTAAAAACTCGTGCGCAGTAGGCGTCAAATACGTCAAACGCACCGTTTATAAATTTCAGAAACGGCAAGCCCTTATGCATCGCGGAGCTAAAAATTTTACAGTGCTCGTAGACGATTTGCTCTTTTTTATCCAGCAGCTCGCTTTGCTCTTTTTTGAGCTTTTGTATGTTTTCGGGTGCCACGTAGAAGTAGCCGCCCGAGCTTCTAGCCACGACCGTGCCCTTTAGCACGTGGTTAAACCCGCCTCGCACGAGCAGCGCCTCGACCGAGCTGATGTAGTGCACCTGCGTATCGACGAGATAGGGCGTGATAGATTTTGAGTAGATGAGGCGGCGTAGATCGGCGTCTATTTGCGCTCTTTTTGCGCTAAACGCGTCTCTGATACCGCCCAGACGCTCGTCTACTTCGTCTTTTAGTTCGCCGTTTTTGTCAAATGAATTTGCGAGCTTTAGCATCGGCTGCGGGATTTCTATTTTAGCGAGCCATTCGCCTAGTTTGCCTTCAAATTTGAGCGTTTTTAGGTAGGTAAAGTAGCCAATTATCTTAGCAAACTCGAAAATCTCGCTCACGTGCAGCGTGGCTTGCTTGCTAAGGCGCATGAGCGCGTCGTCTAGATTTTGAGCCGATGCGGGCGGGTCAAACTGCTTTTGCGAGAGTTCTAAAATTTTCTCATAATGCAGCCTGCTGTCGCCCGCCATAAAAAGCGGCTTAGGGCGCGCTAAAAAGGAGTTAAACCTCTCCATATAGCCTTGCAAATCTAAAATTTTTATAAGCCGCTCAAAGCCTTCCGCGTTTGTAAATTCTTTTTGCTCGCGGTGCGCTGCGGCGTCAAAGACATCGCCGTTTCTTTTCTCGCGATAGACGTTATTTTCTCGCCCGCCGGTCTCCCAAACGCCGCCTTGGGTCAAATTTTGATTATCTTTAAAATTTCGCAATTATTCGCCTTTAAATTCGCAACCGTCAAGCGCGATCTTGACGCTGTTTAGCTCCTTTGCCGCGCGTTTTGCGACAAAAGAGGATGTGCCGAACTCATAGTTAAATTTAGTGTTATTTACGTCAAACTTTCCGCATTTTAGGGTTTTGCCTTGATTAAAAAGTGCGATTAGTTCCAGCCTTTTGCCCTGCTCGCTTTCTAGCCTGGTCTCGTAAAAATACAGCGCCGCCGCGACAAAAATAACCGAAAAAGTGATGATAAATTTCGCCTTTTTGCTTAGCTTCTCGTCGCTCACGCTAAATATCGCGATCGCGGCAAGCACGCCTAAAAGTACGATTATGACCCTCATGCGTCGCCTCGCAGCTGATATGTGATGTCGCCCGCGCCAAAGCCGATCACTAGGCCGTCATCGAGCAAGTTTTTCACGCCAAATTCGTCCGTAAAGACGATCCCCTCGCCCTCGCGCGCGACTTTTTGCGTCATCACGGGATTGTAGCGCTTAAACTCCTCTTTTAAATTTATCTCTATCGGCGTCTCGCCAGCGGCGTAAACAGGCAGGATAACAAGCTCGTCTATACCCTCGAAGCACTCTTTAAAGGCCTCTAAATTTGCGCTCAGACGCGTAAATCTGTGCGGCTGAAAGATCGCCGTGATCTTGGTGATGCCTAGTAGTTTGGCGTACTCAAAGACTGATTGTAGCGTAGCCTTGATCTCGGTTGGGTGGTGCGCATAGTCGTCGATGAGTACGAATTTGCGGCTCGCGGTTAGGATATCGAAACGCTTTTTGATACCTTTAAAATTTAGCAAATTTTGCCTAATTTGCGCCAGAGACGTTTCATTCAGCGCAGCAAGTATGGCTAGCGACGCGTCCACGGCGATATGCTCGCCCATACCCAGAACTTCAAATTTGCCTAAATTTTTTAGATTAAACGCAGTATAAGGCACGAAATCGCGCGCGATCATACTAAGCTCGGTTATGTCCACGCTCGGATAAAGGCGCACGGCGTCGAGCTTTAGCGTACCCAAAAACTCGTCTTCGGCGTTTATCACGCGCACCTTGGCTCGCTCCAAAAAGCCTCGATACGCCGCGTGAAATTTCTCCAAATCATAGCCGTAATGCTCCATGTGCTCGGGCTCGGCATTGGTCACGACGGCTAGATACGGGTTTGAGTTAAGAAAGCTACTATCGCTCTCGTCGGCTTCGAAAATAACGTTGTCGCAGGGCTCGTATTTCATATTTGAGCCAAACTGCTTAGCGATCGCACCGATGATGACCGAGCCCTCCACGAGACTAGAGAGCATCGCCGAGGTCGTGCTTTTGCCGTGCGCGCCCGCTACCGAAAACACGCGCTTGCCCTCAAGCACCATCGGTAGCGCCTCTTTGCGCGATAGGCAGTGCAGCCCTTTGCTACGCGCTTCGACGAGTTCGATATTATCAGGCTTTATCGCGGCCGAGTAAATGACGAAGTCCTGATCCTTGATCGCGGCCTTGCTGTGCGGCGTGATGACGTCGATGCCCTGCGCGGCTAGCTCGCGCGTGGTCGGGCTTTCTTTGATGTCGCTACCGCTGATTATGAAGCCTTTTTCGTGCAAAAACCGCGCGATCGCCGAGATGCCGATACCGCCGATACCGATGAAATGGACCTTTTTACGCTCGATTTTGAAATTTTTTTGACTTGAATTTTCCATTGATTTTCCCTTAAATTTATTAGGGCGATTTTAGCGAAAATGAAATTTTGGGATGCTGAAAAGATGAAATTTGTGTAGATTTTAGCGGTTTTACGGCGGCGCTTAGGACGCGGCGGAGTTCAAATTTAGATTCAAATTTGACCCGCCATATAAAGAACTAGTTCGCTTTAAATTTAAGCCTCGGCAGGTCGTTGATATAAAACTAAGCTTCAAAAGCGAGTTAAATTTAAAACAGCGCCTCGTCCATCTCGACGGGTTTTTCGATGCCCATCAGCGCCAAAACGCTCGCGGCGATATTGTTTAGGCCGCCCGCTTTTACCGCCTTTACGCCCTCGCCCATCACGAAGCAAAATACGTCAAAAGTCGTGTGGTTGGTTAGCAAATTGCCCTGCGCGTCCTTCATCTGCTCGCAGTTGCCGTGGTCGCTCGTGATGATTAGCGCGTAGTTTTTCTCTTTAGCCTTTGCCACGACGCGTCCCAGCGCCGCATCCACGGCCTCGACCGCCTTTACCGCCGCGTCAAATTCGCCCGTGTGCCCGACCATATCGCCGTTTGCGAAATTTACCACGATAAGATCCTGCCCGTCTTCCATGCCTTTTAGCACTGCTTCGCACACGGCTTGTGCGCTCATTTCGGGCTTTTCGTCGTATGTTTTTACTTTGGGGCTTGGCACCAGCACCCTCGTTTCGTTTTGAGCGAGCTCCTCGACGCCGCCGTTAAAGAAAAACGTCACGTGCGCGTATTTCTCGGTCTCGGCGGTGTGCAGCTGCGTTAGGCCCGCGTTTGCGACGACCTCGGCAAGGGTATTTTTTAGCTTTTCGTTTTCAAATAATACGGGAAAGGCGAAATTTGCGTCGTATTCGGTCATCGTGAGTAGATTTTTAACGACAAACGGACGCGCGAATTCGCTAAAATTTTCATCGCCCAAAGCCGCCGCGATCTCGCGCACGCGGTCGTTTCTAAAATTTATAAATATCACGCCGTCGTTTTCGCCGATACCCTCAAACCCGCCAAAACTAGCCGGCACGATAAACTCGTCCGTCACGCCCGCCTCGTAGCTTTGCATGACGTATTCTAGCGGCGATACGGTTTGCCCATTTTCCCCTCGCGTCATCGCGTCGTAGGCCGTTTTTACGCGGTCCCAGCGCTTGTCGCGGTCCATCGCGTAAAATCTACCGCTAACGCTAGCTAGCTTAAAGCCCCCGCTTTGCGCCTTTTCTTGCAGCGATTTTATGAATGCTAGCCCGCTTTTTGGGCCTACGTCGCGACCGTCGGTTATCGCGTGAGCGCATACTTCGCAACCGTTTGCAACCGCGAGAGAGCACATCGCGTCAAAGTGGCTCATGTGCGAGTGCACGCCGCCATCTGAGTAAAGCCCGACGACGTGGACGCGTTTGCAGGTTTTAAACAAATTTAAAAGCTTTTCGCTTTTGGCTAGCGAGCCGTTTTCAAAACCGAGCGAAATTTTTACCAAATTTTGATACAAAACCCGCCCGCTGCCGATGCACATGTGCCCGACCTCGCTGTTTCCCATCTGTCCGTCAGGTAGGCCCACTGCTAGGCCCGAGGTTTTTATGAGCGCGTTTGGGACGTTTTTAAACAGCCAGTCGTATGTGGGCTTTTTTGCCGCCGCAAATGCGTTAAATTCGCTACTTTCATTATATCCGATGCCGTCAGTTATCACCAAAATAGTTTTTTGAGCCATTTTTAAATTTTTGCCTTAAATTTAGATATTTTTTAACGGCATTATACTAAAATTAGTTTTTTTTAAAATAAAGGTCTTTATGTTTTACTATATTTATGAATTCTTAAATTTTAATATCTTTCAATACATCACCGTTCGCGCGGGCTTTTCGTTTTTCATCGCATTTTGCTTGACCGTTTGGGTGCTGCCTAAATTTATCGCGTGGGCGAAAGCCAAAAACGCCGCCCAGCCCATCTACGAGCTAGCTCCGCAAACGCACCAAAAAAAGGCCAAAACGCCGACGATGGGCGGGCTCGTCTTTATCGGAGCGGCACTTGCGGCGAGCGTGATCTGCGCGCGTCTTGATAATGTTTTCGTCTTCGCCTCGCTTATCTGTCTAGCGGGCTTTACCGCGCTTGGTTTTAAAGATGATTTTCGCAAAATCTCAGGCGGCAAAAACCACGACGGACTAAGCCCTAGAGCCAAGCTTGCGGCGCAAATTTTGATCGCGTTTGCGGTCTCGACGATGCTCTATTTACACGGCGAGCTGGGCAGTAAATTTTACCTACCGTTTTACAAATTTCCGGTGCTTGATCTTGGCGTTTTTGCGGTGGCCTTTTGGACGCTCGTCATCGTCGCAGCATCAAATGCGGTAAATTTAACCGACGGCCTAGACGGGCTAGCTACGGTGCCTGCGGTGTTTTCGCTGCTGACTTTGGGCGTATTTGCATACATCTGCGGACACGCGGTCTTTAGCTCGTATTTACTTTTGCCCAAGATCGCGGGCGTAGGCGAAACTGTCGTCGTGGCCGCCGCTCTGATCGGCTCGTTGATGGGATTTTTGTGGTTTAACTGCCATCCGGCCGAGGTTTTCATGGGCGATAGCGGGAGCCTCAGCGTAGGCGCATATATCGGACTCATGGGCGTGATGACGAAAAATGAAATCCTGCTCATCATCATCGGTTTCGTCTTTGTTATGGAGACCTTGAGCGTGATTTTGCAGGTGGGAAGCTTTAAAATTTTTAAAAAGAGAATTTTTCTCATGGCGCCGATACACCATCATTTTGAGATAAAAGGCTGGGTGGAAAATAAGATCATCGTGAGATTTTGGCTCATCGCCGTTTTGGCAAATTTGATCGCCATGACCGCGCTAAAAATCAGGTAAATTTAGCGCGAGCAAAAAGGCGAAAAGCCGATCTTAGCGCGGACGAGAAACGCAAATTTTACGGGCAAAGGGGAGAAAATGAGAAAATCGCTATTTGGCTACGGCGGTACGACGCGCGCGATCGCGAAAAACTTCGCAAAAGAGGGCGGCTGGGATATCTACGACGATAAATTTAGCGAGATCTCAAGCGACGAATGGGGCAACGCTTTACTACCGCCAAATCTTTTCATACCCGAAAAAAGCGGCTTAGAGATCCCGAGTCCCGGCTTCCCGCCCGGCCACGAACTGGTTAAAAAAGCGCAAAATCTAATCAGCGAGTACGACTATTTTTACAAAATTTACGGCACCAAAATGCCCTTTACCGTCTGGATCAGCGGGACGAACGGCAAAACCACGACGACGAAGATGGCACAGCACCTGCTGGAGCGCTACGGCTCGATAATGGGCGGCAACGTCGGGGTTCCGCTCGCAGACCTTGACCCAAACGCCAAAATTTGGGTGCTAGAGACCAGCTCCTTTACGATGCACTACACGAACGCCGCGACGCCCGGCATATACGCGCTTTTACCTATCACGCCAGATCACCTCAGCTGGCACGGCGACTTTGCCGAGTATGAGCGCGCCAAGCTAAAACCGCTAGCTATGATGGGCGAAAACACGGTCGCGATCCTACCCAAAATTTACGCCGGGGCGCCGACTAAAGCAAAGGTGATAAGCTACGAAAACGAGGCGGATTTGGCCGAGTTTTGCGGGGTAAATTTAAGCGATATCGCCTTTAAAACGCCGTTTTTAACGGACGCTCTTTTGGCGCTTGCTATCCAGAAAATTTTGCTCGATAGGTGCGACGTAGAGCTGTTAAACGACTTTGTCATCGAGGGCAACAAGCTAGAGGAGTTTCGCGATGCGCGCGGCAGGACGTGGGTCAATGATACGAAGGCGACCAACATCGACGCGAGCATCCAAGCCGTAAAGCAATATGAGGGCAAATTTTTGCATTTGATTTTAGGCGGCGACGATAAGGGCGTAGATATGCGGCCGCTTTTTGAAGCCTTGCGCGGCGCTAAGGCGCAAATTTACGCTATCGGCTCAAATGCGGACAAGCTGATGAAGCTTGCGGCTGAGTTTAAAATCCCGGCCGTAAAATGCGAGCTTTTAAACGTCGCAGTCGGCGAGATAGATAAAAATTTCAAATTTGACGAAGTTGCGAAAGTCGGCACAAACAGTGAAAATTTAGACGAAATAGCGCTTTTAAGCCCTGCTGCAGCGAGCCTCGATCAGTTTAGCAGCTACGTAGAGCGCGGGGATGAATTTAAAAAAGTGATCTTAAATTTGCAAATTTGACGCGATATTTGCACCATAAAGCCGCCAAATTTGAGCGACTGCCTTTAAAAATAAATTTTGTATTTTAAAAATGCACCGAATTTTGCGTCTTTAACCGAAATTTAAGTATCAAATAGCTAAAATCACATTTCTTTTTAACAGCGTGGTTGGATAGCTCAGTCGGTAGAGCAGCAGACTGAAAATCTGCGTGTCGGCAGTTCGATTCTGCCTCTAACCACCATCCCCTGTTTTTTACAATCTAAAGCACTTTTTAAAACCCCCTAAAATACGGACTTTGAGCGATTTTACCCCTAAAAAACAATCTAAACTAGTCAGGCAAAGCTAAAGATTTAAAAGTATTTTAAAAGTATTTTTGGCAAAATTCTAAAAGTCAAGCGAAAAAATATTTTTAAAACTCTCCAAACGCCCTATTTATCGGGCTTACAAAGCACCCCAAAAAATATTTTTAAACGCTTGAAACGCCTAAAATAGGTATTTTTAAAGCTTAAATAGCGAAAAATATTTTTAAACCTCATCATACCCCGTATTTTAGGCACTTAGCGAGCATACAGCAGCGATTTTAAAAGTATTTTTGCGGCGAACTTTTACCCAAAAACTCCAAAAAATATTTTTAAATCGTTTCAAATAACGTATTTTAGGGGATTAAGGCGTAATGGCTAGGATAGTAAAACCGCTTACCGATAAGCAAATCAAAGAGGCAAAGCCCAAAGACAAAGACTACAAGCTCACGGACGGCGACGGTTTAGGGCTAATAGTAAGCAAGACCGGGCGCAAACGTTGGGTATTTGCCTTTATTAGTCCAGACACTGGCAAGCCAAATAGCACCGGGCTAGGTAATTACCCTACTTTGTCGCTAGCCGAGGCAAGAGAGAAGCGAACCGAGCTTAAAAAGCTAGTGATGAACGGCGCAGACCCGATAACGGACAAGAAGCGCGCCAAAGCTCAAAGAATAAGCGATCATAACCGGGGCTTTGAAAAGGTCTTTAGCGAGTGGCTAGAGATTGAAGCTAAAAACGTTTTGCCGCAGACGCTCAAAACCAAGCGCGGGCGCATAGAAAATCACGTAATGCCGATCCTAAAGGATAGAGGCATAAAAAGCATAACTCACGGCGAGATAGCGAGCATACTAAAAGAAGTATCAAAGACGACGCCCCAAACAGCTGAAATAATCAATCAAATTTTAAACCGCGTCTTTTTATTCGCAGTATCGAGCGGCTACGCCGAAATTAACATTATGGCAAATATCGACGCTAAAACGCTCATACCCAAAACCAAAGTAGAGCATTACGCAAAACTTACCGAGCGCGAGGACTTAAAGGCATTTTTTAACGCCATTTACGATTATCCTCATTTCGAGACGATTAAAAACGCGATGAAGTTATGCCTACACCTGCCGCTAAGGGCTGCGCCGTTATCTCGCTTAAAGTGGCGATACGTGGATTTTGAAAAGAGGCTTTTAACCATACCGCGAGCCGAGCAAAAAATCAAACGTAGCGAGATAGGCGACTTCAAATTACCGATTAGCGATGAGGTTATGCGCATATTGCAAGATCAGGCGAAATTAAGCAGAGCATACGAATACGTCTTTATTAATTCCCACTTTACCGACCATATCCACAAAGACACCGCCACGAATGCGATCAAGGGCTTTGATTTTAGAGATAGGCAAACTGGGCGCGTAGTAACCCTGCATAGCCTAAGAGGCATATTTATGACGCAGGCGTTTAACAATATGCAAAAGCACGGAGTAAGTAAAGAGGCTATTAAAAAGGCGTTGGACCATCTGCACGGCGACAAAGTAGATTTAAGCTATTCGGAAAAAGCCGATTTTTTGGACGAGCTTAAAATCTTGCTTGACTGGTGGAGCGGTTACGTATTAGACACAAAAGATAATTAAAGGGGGGCAAAAAATGACAACAAACAAAACGCGAGGCAATAGCGCAAAGAGCAAAGGCAGAGATAAAGACCTAGAAGCCTTTGACAACAACAAAACAGATAAAACAAACGCGCGAGCCGAGGCGGTAGAGGCGTTTATTAGCGATTTCTTAAAAAGTAGTTTTTGGAACAATATTGAAAAGGCTTTTTTTACGAAAATGATTGACGACGTTAAAAGCGGTGAAATAGACGGCTTTACAATGGATGATTTCTATTTTCTTTTAAAAATCAACAACACTAGAGAAGCCGCAGAGAGGGTAAAATTTGAGCTCTTTTTGTATTTTAAGGAGCTTTGCATAATAGCCGAACAAGACGCTAAGCAAAAAGACGAAAAAGAGCTAATTCTCTCTTTTGAAAACTACAAAAAAGCAGTAGGAATAATTGGACTAACCCTGCCACGGGGCTTTTCTTGCAAAAGCCTAGAGGAACTACAAGAAATAAAAAATGGCATAGAACAAGCAAACAAGGAGGGGAAAGCATATTTACACCGTAACCTTTTTCATTATGAGCCTGATCACACCAAAGCGTTAGAAACTACAGCGTATTATTGTGAGTTTTTAAAAAGAATGGACGCATATTTTTACGATAACCCCGTTATCAGTCATTATTTAGACAAACAAAGGCACATACAAAACGTAAAAGATCAATTTCGAGACGAATTACGCAGTCTTGATGTTTATTATTCCGCAAAGGCAGCTGAAGCTATCGACAGTGGCACATTAACCCAAAGTATTTGTAATTACGTTATGAAAAATTTTGCCGATTTCCTAGCTGAATACGAAAAGACGGAAAATGATTTCCGTAAATCGGATAAATAGGGCAAAACCCCCATAAATGCGCGGTTATCCCCGAGAAATAAGACCGCGCTAAACCCCACAATTTTTTAAAATTTACCTCAATTTTCCCCATTTTTCAAAAAAAACGGAAAATAAAATCTGTTTACACAAGCGTCTCACCTTTGTAATATTCGCTTAATCTTTGCAAAGATAATACGAACAATAAAGGGTAAAGCGTGAAAACACACGAAGTCAAACCGAAGTATTTAAGAGCGTCGCAAATCGCCAAGATTTACGGCATAGGATTAAACACTGTGTGGTATTTTGCCAAGCAGGGCTTTTTTAAGCCGATAAAGTTTAGTAAAAATATTACCTTTTTTGACCCCTCCGAGGTAGAGGCGTTTTTTATGAGGAAAGGCGCGTAAAATGAAAGCCTTTGAAAACGAAGCCGAAAAAGGGCTTTATTCAGATTTTGCTCGAATGTTGGGTGAAGTTTATCCGGACGTCTTAAAATCTGCGACAAGCGATGAGCCTAGCGACTACAAAGAGGGTTTAAATCAAGGGCTGGCAGTAGCCTTTAATTTATTTCAAGTCCTACACGGACAACGCAATCAACTCCAAGCCCTCCAAGCCGAAAACCAACGGCTAAGAGAGCGATTTTTTCAAAGGAGCGCAAATAATGAATAAGCTAGTATTTACGCCTAGCAAACTTTGCTTTAGCGCAGGCGATGAGGTTATGCTAAAGGCTTTTAAAAAGCATTTGCACGCTTACAAGGTGGCGAGCTTAGACGACGTCGCTCAACCTTTGCTAGATTGTGCTTATGATTTATTTCATATCGTGCAGACGCAGAGTAAGAGCATAAAAGAGCTAGAAATAAAGCTAGGCATAAGAGAGCCTAGAGAGGGTAAAAATAATGCGTAGTTTAATAATCAAAGAACAAATTTTGCGAAAAATGATAACAAAAGGCGCGCCCGTTAGAGCGTGCGAGATAGTGGCTAGTAACCAAAACGTAGAATTAATCAATCTCGAGAGAGCAGGATTAATAACGCGCAAATGGCACGACCCGAAAAAAACAGATTACAAGGTGGCTTACTTCAAAGATAAAGCCCAAAGACAAAAGGCTATCGAGTGGCTAAAAGCGCGCGGCGTTAAAGTAGCGTAAAGCCAAAAAATAGGGGCGGTTAGTGTCAAGCGAGCCGCCCCTTTTGGATATTAAAACGTGGAAATATTACCTCAAATTACCCAAATACTAGCTGAAACGCCTAGCATAGCCATAGACACCATACGCGCCGATTTTCGTAAAGATAGGCGAAGCAAAGACGGATCGAAGCTTGACCGCCTGAACCTCATCGCACGGGCATACGGCAAAAGTTGGCGTAAAATGGATAAAAGCGACTGGCGATTTAAAACGATTGCCAAAAAATACCGATACGACACCGAACTAAATTTGACGAATATTTTTGAACTTGACGACCTAAATATCTTTTATGCCAATACGGCGCAAGATAGCAGGCATAGGGCGCGTTTAGAAATATTTGGGCTAAAACAATACGGCGACGAACAAACGCCCTCTAATCTCATTGCAGAGCTTTTAAAAGAGGTCGGCAATGTTTCAGGCGTTGATTTATGCTTTGATAGCTCCTCTCCTTTTGACGTGCAAAAACTAGCCGAATATTTTCATCTGCGACGATATGAGAATGCTTTTTACGTAAATCATACGGGGCTATCCTCGCTAAGTAAATTTTACATCTATGACAAGAAAATCAAAGACGGGCTAAAAGCTAGCTTATGGAGGCTAGAGGCGACCGCTCCGATCATTGATTTAAATAAACCTGCATTGCTGCCTAGAGCCGAACGCCTAGAACTACAACTGCGCCAAGCCGTGCGCGATTTCTCGCAAATAATCGACACTGCAACCAAAGCGCAGCCGGCAAAGCTCGCATACAAAGCGCACAATAACAAAAGAGAGCTAAGGGCGTAACAGCCCCCGATCTATCCGTAACGCGCCGTAACGTTACATTGTAACGCGCCCGTAACCTCATCGCATATTATTCCGCCTATTTTTACCCCAAAAACCGCCCGAACCTTAAGCCGCTTTTTGCCCGTTTCATTTACTTTAAGAAACAGAATTTTTGCGCCCTCTATACTTCTCCAGCAAATCTAAAGAAAAATTAATACATTATTAATCAACTTGAAAAATAAAGAGTGCGATAATACGCACGCATACGGGCATAACTCATATTTTTTCAAGACGACAAAAAACGCGTTTTAAGAATTAGACCCCTTAGTGTATTCCCCCTCCATTTACTTTTCCCCCTCCTCTCCTCTCTAAATTTCCCATCCTTTCCTTAAACCTCACGCGGGGTCTAGCGAGCGAGTGAAACAAACGAGTGATAATCTAATAGCAAAGAGAGTAAATTAACATAATAGCCCATAGAATAAAAATAAGGGGGCTACGTTTTAAAAAGAGCCTCCAGAACATACAAAGATACCAAAAAGAGTTAAAATCAAACAGGGGGCTTTATTTTGCGTTTAAATAGAGTGAGGTTAATTTGATGATACGCCCCCCCTCAAAGCGCGGAGGCGGATAACTTGACGCGATCAAAAGCTTTTTAGCCTAGCGCGTGCGCTTAATTTTCGGCTTACGTAACAATGCCCCAAAATAGCCTATTTGTCCGACAGCGCAATTTTGCGCCGTCGAGCGAGCAGCCTCAAAATCGTCATTCCATAAAAAAATGGAACGCAAAACCAAAGCGATGAGGTAGATTAATCTAGGTCATAGGCGCATTATGCCCTAAGCCGGATTTAGCCCATAGGCGCAAAGTAAAAGGATGTAACCACTACTGACACCCCCCCCCTTGAGTTTAAAGGGGGTGGCATTCAATTCATATCCTTTGGATTTCACGAAAAAATAAAAACGGACTTTTCGCCAAATTTGGAGAAAACTAACAAGCCGAATATTTGACCCGTTAAAGCTAGGCGTGAGAGGTTTACCACAAAAAAAGGGAAAACTCTAAAAGCTGGGTGAGTTTAATTCATAGAGCTAAACGCATTTTTGCGCTGAGTAAGCTAGGGGAATTAAATACCGGTAGCTGGGTACGTTAAATGTAGGTAGCTAGGTAAATTTAACTTAGGTAGCTATCGCAGAGAGATTTAAAGCGGTTGGGATTAGGAGCGATGAGGTTAAAGGTCTTTAGTTAATTCTTTGATTTTTTCGTAGCGTGTGGATTTTTCGTAATTTTCAAGCCAGCTTTTTACCCAATACGGCACGCCAAATTTACCACTACCCCAGTTATTAACACTTGAATACTGAACACCCACAAGCTCCGCAAACTCTTTTTTACTCAAATTTACGCGTTTTAGCAATTCGTTAAAATCGTCTCTTGTCAATTCCATAAAAAGCCCCTTTATTGTGTTTTGTCATAGTATCATACCATAAAAAAGTGAAAATATCATAAAAGCATAATAAAAGATATTGACTTTATTAGTTTAATATGATATTATTCTACAAATAAACCATAAAATACTGATATTCAAAGGAGACCCCAATGCAATTAACATTTGACATAGCCGACGAGCTAGACCTAACCAACGAGATACCAAGCGCGCTAAACGCTATTAGCACGCTAGTGTATGCTTTGCCGTATTTGCAAAAAGGCGTAGGAACTAATGCCGCCGTAATGGCAAACGCGTCTTATTTCCTAAGCGTGGCGATCGACGACGTAGCCCAAGCGGTGCGCGATTATGCAGATAAAAAAATAGCCGAACAAAGAGAGGAGGAAAAGAAATGCTAATACTAGCCAATTCAGACAGACCCGCAATAAAAAGCTTTTGCGAGTTTATCATAGAGCAAAATAACGGACGAGCCGAAGCGGACGAACAGACGCTTTATGATGTGGCTTACTTGCTGTTTTATGAGCGCGGCGCGATAAAGCACGAAAACGAGAGAGTATTAAAGGGAAACACCGTATTAAATAAACGCCTTGCCGAACTTGAAAAACAAAACGCGGAATTAAAAGACGGCATAGCCTATTTTTACGACGAGTTAGCAAAAAGCGCAGTTAAAATCCAAAGCCTACTAGCCGATAAGATGATACTAAAAAATAAACTAAGCGAGCTAGAGCGGGAATTAATCAAACTAAAAAGCAAGCAGAGCCAAAGGCGCGACGCGTAAGCGAAGCTAATCAACACATCACACTAAAGGACACACAATGCAAACATCGCAAGAAATATCGCAAATGAGCCATACGGCTTTAACGGACGCCCTTATCGGAGCAAACGAGATAATCGAGGATTTATCAAGCAGACTGGATAAAGCAGAGGAGAGCGCGGAAGCTTTATTAAGCGCGCTTGAAAAAGCAGAGCAGGAGCTAAAGACGGCAAAAGAGCAGAACGCGAAGCTAGGCGAGATTGAGCCGCGTTACGAGTTTATGCAACTTACGTTAGCGCAGTATCGCGAGGGATTAATAGGCGCGGACGACCTCGTAAAGAAAATAACCGCTTATGATGATAAGGGCTGGGAAATAGCCAAAGGTGCGAGCAATGAACAAAAGAGACTTTAACCAAGCTTTGAAGTATTTAGCTAAGGGCGCAGACGCGCCCAGCTATTCGCAGTTAAAAGATTTCGCCTTTAGGTTATGGACCAGCTTGCATAAGCGAGGCATTGAGCTAGACCGAGCAAGAGGCGATAAGGCTCGCGAAGCGTTTAAAGCAGAGGTAGCAAAGAGAGAGGCAAAAGGAACGGCGGACGCATTATTTGAAACGGGCTTACAAGCATACCGCCTTTTTAATTATTATGCTAGCGAGTGCGAAAAGCTAGGGGAGAGAATAAAGCTACTAAGAGAGCTAAACAAAGAGCTAGAAACGAAACTAGAGCCCAAAGGTAGCTACACGTGGCACAAAGACCTAAAAGGCGCGTAGGTTTATCAGAGGGGGCTTGATAGCCCTCTTGAATAAGCTTACTAAAAGGAGATAAAACAATGGACGATTTATTGATGATTTTAGCTTTTATCCTGATAGCTCAATTTATCGGGATGTTTTAAGTCGATACGTTAAAAATAGCGAGAATATTTAACGCGTGCGACAGATGAAGCACCATTATTTTATGGAGCTTAGAGCAGGACACCCCGCCCCTATTTGTCCGTAGTGTATCACATAACCAGGACACAGCGTGACAACTTGTCACGGTGAAATTATTTCGCCTCCATTTTTTTATCGAAGCAGATTTTCTTAGGTTCTTTGCAGTAAGGCTAGGGTGTGGGGGTCGGCGTAGCCGCGTTTTCTTTACTACTGTCAGATTTTAAATATTTTTACAGACTTTGAAATGTTTTGCGACTAGTCGCAATTTTATCCTAAGTCTGCAAAGTAGTCAAATTTAGTCATCTAATAAAATAATAAGCCCCAAACGGTTAAAATAGTGGTGGATTTTAAAACAAAGGCTAGGATATGCAAACTCTAACCATACGAGCAGATGAAACCATAATAAACCAGCTTGTCGCGATAGGTAAGATTTTGGCTAGTAGCGCCAATAAAAGCTTTGAGACGCTGGAGCGAGGCGAGGATTACCCGATCTACGACGACGGCAGGACGATGGAGCAAAGAATAGCCGGATACAAAGCCGACATAGAAGCGATCAGGCGCGGCGAGCTTGAGACGTATCCGCTAGAGACGCTAAAAGCCGAGATGGAAAAATGGTAATTAGACGCACGGCTAGATTTAACCGCGAGCTAAAGACGGTATTTGACTTTATCGCAAAAGATAGCCCAAACAGAGCGCAGGGTTTTAGAGACAAGCTAATCGCAAAGCTACAAGCAATAAGCGACAGCCCTCTTATGTATCGCAAGTCCGCAAGCTTTGACGATGAGCGCGTTAGAGACCTTATTTTTAAAAGCTACGTGATACCGTTTGCGATAGAGGATGACGCTATTTATGTTTTAGGCATTTACGGCGCGAATAAGTGGCAAGCGTGAAACGAATAAAAACGGCTTTTGTTTCACATTTTAACCTTAATTAAGTTTCGAGCCAAAAAAGCCGTGAAACATACCCAATTCTTAAGAAAATTTAGCCGTTTAAGCGTTTGAAACTTAAATACGGCGAATGCTTAAATCACGAAGTGCCTATTTTAGGGCATACCTACGTTTTTGTATTGAAAAGTAAAGTTTTCATTACCATTTTTTCAAGCTTTAAAAACTGAATTACCCAAAAATATTTTAAAAATATTTTTGGCGTTTTTATTAAATAAATAGCGTAATACCAGGTCTTTTAAAGACATCGTCAAGTCGCCTCTAACCACCATCTTCATTTTATACTACAAAATAAAATACATAGTTACTTTTTTTAGATTCCACGACAAATTTGGCGTAATCAAATTTTGGACATAATTTTTCCAACATAACGCCTAAATCTCTGTCCTAGAATAGGCCACCCGTTTATCGCGGACATCGCGGGGTTTTGCCTGGCTTGCTACTTTTTAAACCGCCGTTTGTTAAAACGCTAAATTTATTCGACGTAAATTTTCATCCAAACCAACCTCAAAATTTAAGCTTATTTTTTATATAATCGCCCCTAAATCCAAAAAGCGGAAAATTTAGTATGAAATTTATCCCCAAAACCTTACCTTTCGTAGAATTTGTCGCGCTTATGGCGCTTTTAACCTCGCTTGGAGCGATGAGCACCGACGCGATGCTGCCTGCACTCATGCAGATCGGCCTGGATCTTGGCGTGACGCAGATAAACCAAACCCAGCTCGTCATCTCCTCGATGTTTGCGGGCTTTGCCGCCGGGCAGATATTTTACGGGCCGCTTAGCGACTTTATCGGGCGACGAAACGCCGTACTGCTAGCGCTTGCGATATTTACGGCAAGCTCCTTTATTTCGGTCGTCACGAGCGATTTTACCGCGCTTTTAGCGAGCAGATTTTTCCAGGGGCTAGGCGCTGCGGGCCCTAGGATCATCGCGATGGCACTTATCCGCGATCTCTACGAGGGACGCGCGATGGCTCGCGTGATGAGCTTTATCGCGGCCGTCTTCATCATCGTGCCCGCACTTGCTCCCATTATCGGCGGCTTTATTTTTAAAATTTATAGTTGGCGCAGCATATTTTTGATGCTTACTTTTATGGGGTTTGCGTGCCTAGCGTGGTTTGGACTGCGCCAGAGCGAGACCCTGCCTGCGCAAAATCGCAATAAATTTAGCCTAAATTTGATAAAAAGCGAAGCCGCGCACGTCGTGAAAAACAGACGCACCGCAGGCTACACGATCGTTTTGGGGCTGATTTTTGGGATGTTTTTGAGCTATATCAGCACCGCTCAGCAGATTTTCGAGGTGAGTTACAAGCTGGGCGAGGAGTTTCCTATCTACTTTGCTATAAATGCCCTAGCTCTGGGCGCCGCGTCGATGGTAAACGCAAAGCTCGTGATGATCTACGGCATGCGCTACCTCAGCATGCGCGCTATGGGGGCGTTTTGCGTCATCGCGGTCGCGTTTTTGCCCGTCGTCGTCGCGTTTGACGGAGTGCCGCCGCTGTGGGCTTTTATGGCGTTTTGCATGAGTAGCTTTTTTTGCGTGAGCATACTTTTTGGCAACCTAAACGCGATGGCGATGGAGCCCATGGGTAAGATCGCAGGCATGGCGGCCGCGCTGATCGGCTCGGTTTCGACCTTTATCTCGCTTCCTATCGGGGTCGCGACCGGGCAGCTGTTTGAGGGCACGCTACTGCCGATGGTTGCGAGCTTTGCGCTTATCGGAGCGGCGGCGTTTGCGTTACTTTACAGGACTTCAAAGATTTCCGAGGAGTAAATTTACGCAGGCCGGATTTGATCAAATTTGAGCGCTAAATTAGGCCGCCTTTTAGTTTATTTTAGATGACCGCGCCGTCCGCAAAAGCGCCTTATAAAGCAAATTTACGCTATCATTGCGCAAATTTAAAGGCAAAATATGAAACCAAAATACAACTTTTTTAAAAACTCCAAATTTGCATTCGAGGGGCTCGCTGCGATGCTAAAAAACGAGGCGGCGTTTCGCTTTGAGCTTTGCGTCATCGTCCCGCTCGCGGTAGTTTCGCTATTTTTACCAGTTTCTGCTGCGCAGCACGTGCTACTGATCGCAGTTTTCGGACTCGTTTTGATCTGCGAGTGCCTAAATACCGCGGTCGAAGCGGTAGTCGATCTTGTTTCGCCGGACTTTCATCCGCTAGCTAAAATCGCTAAAGACTGCGCCTCAGCCGCCGTTTGCCTCTCTATCGGTACGGCTGCGATAACTTGGGCGTGGACGCTATTTGCGCTTGCCTTTGGCGAGTAGATTTGAGGACCGAGCGACTATCAAATTTGCGCTCAAAATCTAAATCTAGAAGCTCGAATTTTATTTAGCGTCAAAATTTAACTCAAACGCTGAATGACTAAAACTTTAAGCTTTTTTTGGATAAAGTTTCACTCTTATTATCAATATTAGGAAAGCTATGAAGCTACGTATTTCTTGGTTTAAATTTACGCTTTTAAACGCCGTTTTTATCGCCGCGCTAAATTTCGCATTATTTAAATTCGCTTACTCAAAGCTTAGTTTTGACGCGGATGCGCCGATGGCCGCGAGCCTGCCGATTATTTACTTTTCGCTGCTTTGCACGCTATTTTCGCTCGTTTTTTTACCATATCTAGCTAAACCGGTTAGTATCGCGGCGATTGCCATTACGTGCGCTAGTAGCTACTTCATGCAAAGCTACGGTATCATAATCGATAGCGAAATGATAAGAAACGTCGCGCAAACGGACGCGGGCGAGGTATTAAGCTTTTTAAATCCAAAACTCGTTTGCTACATGCTATTTTTGGGCGTTTTGCCCTGCCTTTTGGTTGCGTTTACGAGGATCGAGTACGGCGGCGTAAGGCGACACTTAAAGATCAAATTTGCCGCATTTGCAGGCTTTTTAGCTCTCGCGGCGGCGCTATTTTTGCCGCAGACCAAATCTATCATCCCATTTTTTCGAGAAAACAGCTTCATTAGAACGTACAACCTGCCGTTTTATCCGATATATTCGGCTCAAAAATACGTAAAACTCGAGTTTTTCAAGCCCAAATTTAAACAAATCGGCACGGACGCGACGATGATGCCCAGCAACGAGCGACGACTGATGGTGCTGATCGTCGGTGAAACGGCCCGCGCGAAAAACTATTCACTCGGCGGATACGCCAAAAACGACACGAATTTTTACACGAAAAACGAGCCAAATTTGGTCTATTTCGGCGACGCTCGCTCCTGCGGAACTGCGACAGCCGTCTCGCTGCCGTGCTTGTTTTCAAAGTCCACGAGAAAAGAATACAGCAGCAAAGAATTTAGCGAAAACGCGCTTGATATCTTAAAACGCGTCGGCGTCAAGGTCGTGTGGCTAGGCAACAACTCAGGCAAGTGCAAGGGCGTTTGCGACCGCTTGGACGCGGGCAACGTCGAGTATTTTGACGCCGGATACGATACGAATATGCTGTCCTCCTTCAAAAAACGCCTCGAAAATCTCGCGCAAAACGAGATCATCGTCCTACACCTGCAAGGCTCGCACGGCCCGGCATATCACGCCCGCTATCCGAGCGAATTTCGCAAATTTACCCCAACTTGCGACACGAGCGAGCTTAGCTCCTGCGATAGCGATAGCATCGTAAACACCTACGACAACACGCTGCTTTTTACGGATTTTTTTATTGACGAGGTGATAAAGGCGGTCAAGGACGCGGGCGGCGATAAAAGCGCGGTTTGGTACTTCTCCGATCACGGCGAGAGCCTAGGCGAAAACGGCATCTACCTGCACGGCATGCCCTACGCCATCGCACCCGAGACACAAAAGCGCATCCCGATGATGGCGTACGCAAGCGACGAAGCCACGCTAGCTCGTCTACGCGCGCAAAAAGACGACGCCGTCTCGCACGATAATGTTTTTAGTTCGTTGCTCGGGTTTTTTGGGGTAGTAACAAAAGAATACGATAAAAAACTTGATATCTTTAATTAAGCAATTTTGGCGGCTTGTCTTTTTGCCATATACTTCGTTGGATCTCGCTGCGGGCTGCAGTCACGTATTACATATACGCTCCTTTGCCCTTGCTCATCCGCCTCGTCTATAACAAAAATACTTCGCCTTGACTTTTTATATTCAAATTTGAAGCTGAAATTTACAAATTTGACTTCAAATTTTAAAGTAAAAAGTCAAGGCCTAGTATCGCGAGATGATTTTTGAGAGTTGTGCAGAAATTTTAAGTCAAGGCTAGACAAGTAGTCTGCCGCAGACTTAAAATTTCAAATCTCTCTCAAAAGCACTCGCGAGACAAGCCGCAAATAGCCAAAATCAATCTCTTTGCCAGATTATTTTCCCCCCAAACCCCAGCGCATTATGCGTAAATTTAACCCAACCTAGACTCAAACTATAAAGGTTCGGATTCATCGCCAAAGCGTAAGGAAAGCGCGCGAAGTAAATTTTGCTTTGCTGCGCGGTTGCGGGAGCGGCTAGAGCGCGAAACTGCACGCCCTCTATCTTGCCGACTATTTTGGTATCAAGCGCTACCGTACCGGCTACGCAGGGCTCAGCCAAAAACGCTTTCACGTGAGCGCTATCCTTGCCGCCTGCTACGATAAAAGCCAAATTTTCCTCGTCAAAGGCGTAAAAGCAGCTCGCGCAGTATGGCTTGCCATCGTCTAAAACAGCAAGGCTAAGCAAGTGCATCTTGCGGATAAATTTTAAAATTTTTTCATCCATTTCGTCTGCCTTAAGCGCTAAAAATTTGAGCCAAATTTGCCGACAGCCGGCTAAAATTTAGCGCAATAAAGCAAGCCAAAATCAGCCAAAAAACAAAGATAAAAAGCTCGGTTCTAACAAATTTAGCTCCCGCTTTTTCGCGTCTAAGCAAAGCCATCGCAAGCCCCGACGCAAAGCCGCCGATAAAGCTAAAATAGTGTACCGCCGCGGGCTTAACGAAGCTTGGCAGTTTGCCCGCGAAAAATAGCGAAAATATCGTAAGCGAGATCAAATTTGCCAGCAAAAAATAAAACGCGACGACGGGAATTTGCGGGAAAAATCCGTGCAAAACGAAGCTCAAAACGGTCGCGCTAATGAGCAAAAATACGCGCGCGGCAAAACAGCACATTTTCATCCTTTTTTTGAGTGATTTTAGCGCAAGGGGTATTAAGAAAAAAGAAATTTAGCCGATATAAAGCCAAAAGGATGGCAAAAATATGAAACTACAAAACTACCAAAACGCGAGCCTAAACAGCTTTGATTTTAGCTTTAAAACCAGCGGCGGCGACGAGATAAATCTAAAAATGTACGACAACAAAACAGTAGACTACGCTAGCGCCAAAACAGCCGGCGCATCGGCATCCGCGCTCACTCTCACGCACGAGTACGGATATAGTTTCTCGTATAAAGGCGACGGGCTAGACGCTCGCGATAAAGAGGAGCTGGTAGCCGCTCTAGAAAAGATAGCGCCTAGCATCGATAAATTTATGAAAAACGTCAAAGAGGGCGAGGACCCTATATTTTCGCGCGTTACAAATCTCGCAAACTCGCTTCGCAAAGAGCTTCCCGAGATAAAAGACGCAAATCATAAAAATTTTATCGCGGACGGCACGCTAAAGCTTTTTGATAGGCTGATGGAGCAAAACAAGGCCGATAATAGACTGCTGCAAAACTCCAAAAAGCTCTTTGACGAGCTCATTTCTCAGCTGGATAGCTTTAAATTTTACGTTTAGTTCGCGGTTTAAAAATTTCGCTATAATTCATAAATTTTAAAAATAGGAAAATTTATGAACGCGAATGAAAAAATCACCCAAATGCTAAATCTCCAGCAGAGCCTAAACGACGATACAAACGGCATCGGCTGGGAAAACGGCATAAACAAAAACGGCAAACTCATCAGCTGGAAACGCTGCATATATATGGAGTGCGCCGAGCTCATAGACAGCTTTGCCTGGAAACACTGGAAAAGCATAAACGCTCCAACTAATGAAGACAATCTGCGCGTCGAGGTCGTGGATATCTGGCATTTTTTGATGAGTTTGATGCTCGAGCAGTACAAGCTAAATAACCTCGGCGACATCGCAAAGCTCTCAAGCGATATCTGCGCTAGCAGCGGCTTTGAGGCGTTTTGCCGCGAGCCGTTTAACGTCGCCGAAGAGAACATCTACGAGATCATAAACGACGTCGAAATGCTCATAAATAAGTGCTCGGGCTTTGAGTATTCGCTCTTTGACCTGCTTAAAATTTACTTCTCGATGAGCCTAAAATGCGGCGTAAATTTAAGCTCGCTTTACGAGTGCTACGTCGGCAAAAACGTCCTAAATCGCTTCCGCCAAGACCACGGCTACAAAGAGGGCGCGTATAAAAAAGTCTGGAACGGCAAGGAAGATAACGCCGTGATGAACGAGATTTTAGCCCGCGGACTAAAAAGCGTGGAGGAGATCTACGCCGCGCTAGAGGCCGAGTACAAGGCGGTAAAATAAAATTTGACGGCTTTGCGGGCTAAATTTGCGCCGCTTCGGCCGTTAAATTTAGCCAAGATTTTTGCGATTTAGCTTGGCGGTTTAAGTTGCGGGCGTTTAAATTTGAGCGTGGTTTAGCCGTGCTAGCTAAAATGCCGCCGTTTAGTCGGCAAAATTTACGCCGCTAGCAAACTCTCGCGCCGATAGCCCAAACTATGATAAATTTAGCTAAATTTATGACTGAATTTAAGTCGGTCAAATTTAGTCGCGAAGTCTATGCGCGCATTAAATTTTATGTGCTGTTAAAAGCATTTGCCGTGCCGCTTTTGCTGGCAAAAAATGCGCGTCAAATTTAGAAAATCTGTTGCACCCAAACGCCCTTTTGCCGCAAAACGGCACAAATTTAAATAAAATGGAGATTCATTGTTCGCTGATATTTTACGCCTTTCGTTAAAGGACCTTTTCACGCCCAAATTTATCGCGCTTTCTATCCTGCCGCTCGTTTTTTCCGCGCTTATTATCGCGGCGATTGCGATGTTTGGCGGCCGCGAACTATACGAGGCGCTAAACGCCGCCGTATCGGGAGAGACAGGCGCGCTGGCCGAGTATCCGATGGCGGCTAAAATCCTTAGCCTAGGCATCGCAAAGTGGCTCATCGGCGCGATATTTTACGCAGTCGGCGCTTATCTAGTCGTCATGCTCTCGGTTTTCTGCGCGCTCGCGGTTGCGGGCTTTCTAACTCCTACGATCGCGCGAGAGATAAACCGCAGACACTACCGCGTGGACGAGGCGCAGCTGGCAAACGTTAGTCTAGCGCGCCAAACAGCTCTTATGGGCAAAATTTTGCTCAAATTTATCCTGATCGCGCTTATTTGTTTGCCGATTTTAGCAGTGCCCGCGCTAAATTTCCTCGCCCTGCACCCGGCGTTTTTTTACCTTTATTATTCGCTACTTTTCATCGACGTCGCGCCAAACGCCCTCTCGCGGCACAAATTCGAGCTTTATTTGCTGGACTACGGCGGATATAAATTTAAAGCCGCCGCGCTATGCTTTTATCTGCTATGTTTGGTGCCTATTTTCGGGCTTTTCTTGCAGGTTTTTTTCGTTATTTATTTTTCGCATTTTTTCTTTTTACGCGAGACTTCGCGCTTGATGTAAATCATTTCAAATCAGCGAAAAACTAAATAAAATAAGCCGAAATTTTAAAAAAGGAAAACAAATGAGAACTGAAAATATCGTAGTTTGCAACGTCTGCGGACAAAAAAGCACGGAAAACGAAAACGCCGTATTTATCCGCGCCCACAAAAACGGCGAGGAGGTCGATATCTGCACGGCGTGCATACCTAGCGTCATCCACGGCTCGGGCCTAGTAGTTCGCAGCAACGACGAAATCAAAGAGGATATGTAACCGATTTTAGCCCGCTTTGGGCTAAAATTTGATTTTTTACTATTTTAACCCACCCAAATTTACTCCCGCTTTGTATATACCCCGTAAAGTTAGTCATTGATAATAAAAGCGCGTCTGATCCGAGTTTAAATTTTAGCTCGCGGCGGCGTAAATTTAAATTTAAGCGGGCAAAATTTGACGAGACCGGCCGCAAATTTGCCTGCTAAATTTCAAATTTAACCAAGCCCCGCCAAAATGCGCAAAAGCCAAAACGGCAAAATCGCGCCGCCGTAAATTTAAATCTCCTAAATTTAACACATCCCCGCCAAAGCCGACCAAAATCTCCGTCAAAAGCCCAAACAAAACTGCAACAAATTTATCAAAAAGTTACGTTTGATAAATTTAGTTTCAATACGTAACACCTATCTCCTAAAATAAAAATATAAAAATAAATTTAAATAAAAATTTTTTCTAGGAGAGTTAATATTCAACTACGAAAATTTGACGAATAGGAGACAAAATGAGCGAGTACATCGAAAAAACGATGGAGTGGATAAAAAGAACCAATCCGGGACAAGGCGTGTTCGTACAGGCTGCGACCGAGGTGCTAAACAGCCTCGAGCCGCTCATAAAAAAAGAGAGTAAGTACCAAAAACACGCAATCCTAGAGCGTATCGTGATACCCGAGCGCACGGTGATATTTCGCGTTACCTACACTGATGACGACGGCAGACCGCAGGTGCATAACGGCTACCGCGTGCAATTTAACTCAGCCGTGGGCCCCTATAAAGGCGGCATCAGACTCCATCCTAGCGTGGATCTTGGCGTGCTGAAATTTTTAGGATTTGAGCAAATTTTTAAAAACTCGCTCACGGGCGTAAATATCGGAGGCGCAAAAGGTGGCAGCACCTTTGATCCAAAAGGCAAGAGCGAAGGCGAGATAATGCGCTTTTGCCAAGCGTTTATGAGCGAGCTATACCGCCACATCGGCAACACCGTGGACGTGCCCGCAGGCGACATCGGCGTGGGCGCGCGCGAGATAGGCTATATGTTTGGGCAGTATAAAAAAATCACGGGCAGATTTGACGGTATACTAACGGGCAAAGGCCTAAACTGGGGCGGCAGCCTAGCGCGCACGGAGGCGACCGGATACGGGCTCGTGTATTTTACGCAAAATATGCTACAAAAAGCGGGCCTTGGCCTCGAGGGCAAAAAGTGCAGCATAAGCGGTAGCGGAAACGTCGCCATATACACGGTAGAAAAGCTCTATCAAGTAGGCGCGCTGCCTATCACGGTTTCTGATTCAAACGGATATGTTTACGACGCCGAGGGCATCGATCTAGCGGTGCTTAAAGAGCTAAAAGAAGTGAGACGCGCGCGCCTTAGCGAATACGTCAAATTTAGACCGAACGCAAAATACGTAAGCGTAAGCGAGTACAAAGAGGGCAGAAACGGCGTGTGGGACGTGCCGTGCGACGGAGCGTTTCCGTGCGCGACGCAAAACGAGCTTCACCTAGCCGACATAAAAGTACTTTACGCTAACGGCTGTCGCTTCGTGGCTGAGGGGGCAAATATGCCAAGCACGCTTGATGCGATAAATTTTATGCTCGCGCAAAAGGATTTTTACTTCGCTCCGGCAAAGGCGGCAAACGCCGGCGGCGTGGGCACGTCAGGTCTTGAGATGATGCAAAACGCCGGCATGACATCATGGAGCTTTGAAAAGGTCGATCATAGACTGCACGGTATCATGAATCACATCTTTGAGCTTAGCTACGAGACGAGTAAGGAGTTTGGCGACGAGGGAAATCTAGTACTTGGTTCAAATATCGCGGGCTTTCGCAAGGTAGCCGATGCGATGATAGATCAGGGATATGTGTAAATTTTGCCCTCAAAGGCTCGTTTTACCGCGCTTTTGCAAACGAGCCTTTTGGGAGGGATTTTGCTTCGCTTTAGCAAGACCGCTTTAACGAAGCAAATTTTAATCATTTCCGGCGCGCAACGCGGGGAAAAACAAAAACCGCCCAAATTTGCGAGCCTTAAATTTAACGCCGAATTTACTAAAGGCGCAAACCCGTAGCCGCCAAATTTACAAAGCCGCGCCGACTAAAACGCGCTAAGGCTCGGTCAAATTTTATCGGCCTAAAATTTGAGCTAAATTTGAGAGCGAATTTTACCAAACGACGAGGCAAGCGGGAGTAGTCAAATTTACAATACGGTTACGCACGCCTCATACCCAAGGCACATAAATTTATCCCCTCGTCGCCGCGTATCCCTGCCCGCGTTCTTTTTGATTTTGCCTAGCGCAAATTTACGCCGTTTCTCGCGCGCCGCAGTCAAAGCGGATACGTGAGGCAGCACTTTCTGGCTACTTGCTCGATGTACTTCACACTCAAATTTAACCCGTAAAGCTTGCTTAGTTGCTCGCTTTCTATGATTTCATCCACGGTGCCAAAAGCCACCTCGCCTCCACCCTTAACTAACGCCACATAGCCGCCTAAAAGCACGGCAAAATCGGGATTATGCGTCGTTAGCACGATGGTGTAGCCTTGCTCTTTTAGCTGCTTAACGGTGCGTAGGAATTTATACTGATTGCCAAAGTCCAGCGCCGAGGTCGGCTCGTCAAACACGATGATCTGCGGCTTTGCAGCCATCGCGCGCGCGATCGAGCACATCTGCTTTTGCCCGCCGCTCATCTGAGTGATAAATTTATCCTCAAGGTGCGTGATTTCAAGCTTTGCGGTAAATTCCTTCGCTATCGCCGTATCCTCCTCGCTAGGCCGCGCAAAGATACCCAGATGCGCCGCTCGCCCCATCGTGATAAACTCAAGCCCCGTGTAGTCGTACTCGCAGATCTCGCTTTGAGCGACGTAGGCCATGATTTTGGCGCGCTCTTTGTTGCTAAGCTGGGCGCTATTTTTGCCGCCGAGCCAAACTTCGCCCGAGTGCGGCGCCTGCGTGCCGCTGATTAGGCTTAGCATGGTCGATTTGCCCGCGCCGTTTCGCCCTAGTATCGTTAGTATCTCGCCCTTGCCGACGCGTAAATTTACGTTTTCTAGCCTACCAGCGCCGTTTGGATAGGCGAAATTTAGATTTTTAACCTCAAGCATCACGCAACCTTTTTATTTCGCCAGAGTACCCAGACGAAAAATATCGTGCCGATAAAGCCCGTAAGTACGCCCAGAGGCACCTCGCTCACGCTGATCGTGCGCGCTAGGGTGTCTACAAATAGCAAAAATATCGCGCCCATAAATATACTAGCAGGCAGGCTGCGGACGTTGTTCGCGCCAACTAGCATGCGCGCTAAGTGAGGCATCAGCAGCCCCACCCACGCCACGATACCGCTCACGCACACGCTGCATGCCGTTAGCAGCGTCGCGCAGACGATGATGACGCCGCGTTCTAGCGCTACGTTTACGCCCAGCCTCGCCGCGCTCTCGTCGCCTAGCGAGAGCAGGTTTATCCTCCAGCTCATCGCTACGAGCAGCACCGCGCAGGCTATCATCACGGGCGCGATAAATTTAAGATTGCCCGCATCGATCTTAGCTAGACTGCCTAGCTGCCAGTAAACGATGTCGGGTAGCTTGGTCTCGGGGTCGGCGACGTACTTTAAAAAGCCGATCACAGAAGCCATCAGACCGCTAACGATGATACCCGAGAGCACCAGCATCAGCGTACTAGAGCGCCCCATCAGACGCGGTATGGATAGCGTCATGCCTACGGCCGCGAGCCCGCAGACGAATGCTAACGCCTGCACCCAAAAAAGAGGCATATCAAACATAATCGCAACCGCGGCTCCCACGCAAGCTCCAGCCGAAACGCCCAGCAAATCGGGGCTAACTAGCTGGTTGCGAAAGACGCCCTGATACGCCGCTCCGCTGATGCTAAGCGCGGCTCCGACGAGGATAGCCGCGATGATGCGCGGTATGCGGATGTTTTCGACGACGTTTTGGATATTTGCCGCGGCGTCCGTCGGCACCCCAAAAAAGCCGCCGATCACGCTAAGCACGTCGCCGGGAGCCACGTAAAACCTGCCGACGCCAAGCGCGACTACGCCGCAAAATACGGTCAGCACGGCTAGCAAAATCAGCGTAAATTTAAAACTAATATTTTTCATCTTTCTCCTAAAATAAAATCTCCGCCCGCGGCAGCCCGCACAAAAATCGCTCGAAAAAGGGCTAAATTCGCCTTACCGCTAACTTGGCGAGCGAAGCTTTTGTTTATTATTTGCGATCGCTGCTAAAACAGCGAGAAAAAGGCGGTTTTGTTTGCGATCTAGATAATCAGCACCAAGTGCCGAATTTATGCCGCTTGGGTCAAATTTGCCCGACGTTTTGCGTTTAAGGCTTGGCGCTAACGATAAATTTGGGCTAGGCACCCCTTGCCGCGTTATCAAATTTAAATCTAACGTTTCCGCCAATTTTCGTCAAGTCAAATTTAAAGGCAAGCTTCCGCCGCGTCAAATTTAAGCTATTTTACGACTCGGTCCATCCATCTAAAAAGCTCGTCTAGATCATAGTCGCCGCCGTGACCTTGCCCCCAAGGCACCGCAAAATCAACCATTTTGCCCGCATTTTGTAGCCCCAGCACCAAGATAAGCGGTATCGCTAGAGCCGTGTCGGAGTCGGCCGCGCCGTGCCTGATACGGTAAAATTTGGCCGCGCTTTTATTGCCTAGATAGCTCATCGCGTTTACCATTTTTATGATTTTAGCATCCGCGCTCTCGCCCGTGCCGCGTTTTGCGCCAAATTCGGTAAAGTGCTTCGCCGCCGCGTCCGCATCGCCGAAAAAGTCGTTTTCGGGATTTTGTAGCTCTAACCCGTCAAATGCGGGCGTAGCTTTAGTGCGAGGCATGGATAGAACAAAGTCTTCAAATTTAAAATCATATCCAAGCGTACAGCCCTGCGTTTCAAGCGTGAAAAACTCGGGCTTTAGCAGGCTTTTCTCGCGACTTTTTGCAGCCGCGAAAGAGTCTGCTAGCGTCTTTTTGACGTACTCTTTAAAGCTTCCCTCGCCGCTAGGCTCAAGCGTGAGCGCGCGGCCTTTGGCGTCTTTTAAATTTAGCGAATTTACGTAGGCGGGGAAGGCTGATTTTAGCGCGGCGGAGAGCTCTTTTTGCTCTGAGGTTAGCTCGCCTGAGACGGTTTTTGGTTTACCGCTTCGGTCGTTAAATCCCGCCGCACTCAGCGCGCTAAAGTCCATTTTCTCGTATTTCGTCTGCGCGCTAAACATCCACTCGTAGGCTGCGTCAGCGTTTTCTAGGTTCGTAATCGGGCAATAGACTGAGGCGGCGTAGATCTCGTCGCTAGCCTTTGCGGCTCCGAGTGCGGCCAGATACGGCTCAAACTCGCTTGCGTTTGCCGAGACACCAAGCAGCGCCGACATCGCTCCGCCCGCGCTCGTGCCGTTTGATACGATTTTGTTCGCGTCGCCAGCCATCGCTGCGTCGTTAAATTTGAGATACCGCACGGCGGCCTTTAGATCGACGATGGCGGCGGGCGCTTTGCCGCTAAATTTGCCGTTTGCGTCCTTTGAGCTCCTGCCTCTAGCTCCTGGCGCAGCGACCACGTAACCGCGCTCAAGCGCCGCCAGAACGGCGTTTGGTTTACCGTTTTTATCAAGCGCCGGCGTAAAAGGCTTGCCCGGCATATATCCGCCGATGGAGTTTGGCAAAAAGATCGGAGCGCTTGCCGCGTCAAATTTGCCCGCCGCGTTTTTATCGTTTTTGTCTTTGCCACCCTCAAAATACTGCGCCGGGACGTAAAAATTTAACCTCTGATACTCGCTATCCACGGGATTTGCTACATAAACTATCCCCTCGTAGGCTCTAAATTTGACCTCTTTTTCGCCAGATTTTATAGAGCGAGTTTCAAATTTATCCGGGTCAAATTTTAGATCCGCCGCCTGCGCGCTAAGTGCCGCACAAAGGCATGCCGCGCCAAATGCAAGCGTCCCTTTTTTCATCTTTGCTTCCTTTTGATTTTGCCGGGCTTCCGGCAAAATCGCTCAAATTTGATTATTTGCTGCCGTCCGGATTTAGTCCTTTTAGGATGTAGTCAAATTCCGCGTCGCTTAGCTCGTAGTTCATAAATTTCTTATAAAACGCCTTAGTTTGGGCTTTTACGTCGACGTCTTTAAAGAGCTCAGGCTGGATGATAGTAGCCGCCCATAAAATTTGCAAAGCCGACTCCGCGCCGTATCTATCCCAGCTAAACACGCCTTTTGGGTTGCCGTAGACTTTTTTGTTTTTGACCGCTTTTAGCCCTGCAAATACGGGATCGGCGTAAATTTTCTCAACCGCTTTTTGATTGTCCGCGCCGCCGACGATGATGATATCAGGGTCTGCCGCCACGATCTCTTCGGCCGTGATTTCTATCATGCTGCCCTCTTTTTGCACCGCGTTTTTACCGCCTGCGTATCTCACCCACGTGTCGATGATCGTTTTGGTGCCGTCGATTTTTAGCAGGTTTGCGCCGCCGACGATGTGTAGTACTTTCGGGCGCGCGGCGTCGTCTAGTTTGCTCGTGCGCTCGGTAACTAGCGCGATGTTGGCGTCTAGATTTTCGTTTAGTTCTTTTGCCTTGCTAGTCGCATCGCCGCCGATGATCTGGGCCGTTAGCAGCACGCTTTTTTTCATATCGTCGTAGTCGCGAAATATCAAATTCGCCGCGCTAAAGCCGTTTTTAGTAAGGTTTTCTTGGAAATTTTTATTTGATACGACGACTACGTCCGGCGCTAGTTTAACTAGCTCCTCGATCTGGATGTCGTTGCCGTTTAGCGCAGCCGGCACCTCAGCGATGCGAGGGTAAATTTTAGCAAACCACTTGTTTTTCTTGATCTGATCGGTCGTAGTTACGATCTTGTCCGCACCGCCTAGCACCAATATCACTTGGTTGTTTGCGTGCCAGAGCGCGGCTATCTTTTGCGTTTGGGCGGGGATTTTGACCTCGTTGCCCGTCATATCGGTGATGGTTTTGACTTCGGCTCCTAGCGCGACGATAGCGCTTAAAAGCAGCGTCGTAAGAATTTTTTTCATCTTTTGCTCCTTGTGAAGTATAAATTTATAATATTGCAAAAATGCATATTAAAATTTGTGGAATATTACAGAAAAGCATATTAAAACAAGATATATTTTTAAAATTTAATCAAGAAGCGAATTTAAAAGCTAAATTTAAAAAGCCCCGCCCGCGGTTTAGCAAGCGGGGCTAAAAATCACTCGTGGTGATAGTCGTCGTAGATGACCTTGTTGGTTTGGAATTTGATGCGTTTTAGCTCGCGAATACGCAAAAACTCCTCCTCCTCGATCCTTTGGATCTGGATGGCGGCCTTAAAGGTCGGGGTCTTACTGATGAAGTCCCAGCCGTTGCTCGTTAGCTCGTTGCAGCAGCTCTCCCAGTAGTGGTAGGTCATCTGTATGACGCCGTCCGGGATGATGTCGGTGACGTCTGCTTTGATAACGATATAGCCGTATCTACTCCACGCTTTGATGAAGTCTCCTTGCTTGATGCCGTAGCGCTGGGCTAGAGCAGGGTTCATCTCCGCGATAGGTCCGATGCTGTCGCCGCCCTCTTCGATAGCTTTTGAGCGTCTAGTCATGACGCCGCCGGCGTACTGATAGACTTTACGCGTAGTTAGCAGCTGTATCGGATACTCGGCATCGGTCGGCTCGTCCACGCTGCCGGCCATCACTTCGTATTCGGGCGGTAAATTTACGCGCTTAGCAAACTCGGCTTTTGCAGGCTCGATGTCCGCGACGCTCTTTACGTGCAAGCAAGGGATAAATTTACCTTTGCCGTCCGGCGTAAAGAATTTTTTATCCAGATATAGGCTCTGTCCGCCCATGTCGTTTTCATCAGGGCACGGCCAGTGCAAGCCATGATACTTCTTGATACGATAGTAGCTCATGCCGCCGTATCTTCTAGGATCGCACTTGCGTACTTCTTCCCAAATTTCTTCAGGCGAGTTAAAGTTAAATCCCTCTGTCGCTCCAAGCCTTCGCGCTATCTCGCAGATGATCCACCAGTCTTGTCTGGCGTCTCCCGGAGGCGTGATGACGTGTTCGTTGTGCTGTACGCGGCGCTCGGCGTTGGCGTAGAGGCCTTCTTTTTCGCTACTTGCCACGCCGGGCAAAACGACGTCTGCTTTACGCGACGTTTCGGTTAAAAATATATCCTGAACCACGTACATATCGACTTTTGAAATCGCTTTTAGGAAGTGGTTGGTGTTTGGATCGGTCATAACCGGGTTTTCGCCCATCGTCCAGAAAAAGTGCACTCTGCCGTCAAGGATAGCGTTTGGTACCTCGGTTTTATGGATACCGATTTTACCGTTTAAGGAGCCTGGCTCTAGATGCCAAACCTGCTCGAACCACTCGCGCTGTTTAGGATCGGTTACCGAGCCTAAATTTGGAAAAATATTCGGCAACACGCCCATATCGCAGCAGCCTTGGACGTTTTCTTGACCGCGTATCGGTAGGTCGCCGCTTCCTAGCTCGCAGATATTTCCGGTTAAAAGGAATAAATTTGATATATCGCAAACTGCGCCCACGCCGTGGTTAAAGTGCGTGACGCCCATGCCGTGCGTGATGACGGCCGGACGGATAGTCGCGTACATGCGAGCCGCTTTTCTCACGTCCTCAGGATTTAGATTGGTGTAGCTAGCGATGGCTTCAGGCGAATAGTCCTTGACCGCTTCGCGTACGTATTCTACACCTTTGGTGCATTCGTTTACGAAGTCCCAGTTAACTAAATTTTCCTCGAAAATAACGTAAATGAGCGAGTTTATAACCGCGATATTGTGCTCGGGCGCTAGCTGCAAATGCACGTCCGCTCGGCTGGCAAATTCCGTTTTTATCGGGTCTACCACGATGAGCTTAGCGCCGCGGTTTAGCGCGCGCTGTATGTGCATAGCCGCGATCGGGTGGCCGTTTTCGGGGTTTGAGCCGATCATCAATATACAATTACTATAAGGTCCGATCTCCGTGAAGCTGTTTGTCGCCGCTCCGTTACCGATTGTTTTGGCAAGACCTGCCACAGTCGGAGCGTGTCAAATTCTAGCGCAGTGATCGACGTTGTTCGTACCGATTACGGCGCGCATTACCTTTTGCGCGACGTAGTTGTCCTCTAACGTACAGCGAGCCGAGTAGTTGCCTACTAGCGCGTCCGGGCCGTATTTTTCCTTTACTTCTTTCATCTTTGAGACGACTAGATCGAGCGCTTCGTCCCAGCTAGCCTCTTCAAAATCTCCGTCCTTGCTAAATACGCCGTCTTTTTTGCGAATTAGCGGTTTTGTGAGTCTATCGGGCGCCCCCACGTAGTCCCAGCCGTAAAAGCCCTTTAAGCACAGATTGCCCTGATTTACGGGGTTATCCTGTACTCCAAGCGCGCTTCTTATCACGTTGTTTTCGACGTGAAGCTCGACCTGACAGCCCGTGCCGCAGTACGGGCATATGACTTTACCGGTCTTTGCCATTTTTTCTCCTTTTCCGATGTGCAAAATTTGCACATTTATTAAATATGAAATATTTGCATATTTGTCCTTAAAAGATAATAAATTCTCTTAATGTCGTAAATCAGTTTTTAAATTTAAGATTTAATTTATATTGTATATCTGTAAACAAAGCCAAAATAGCTGTAAAATCGTATTTTCTAGCGTATCATTTTAGTTACTTATAAAGGCGTATTGAGAGATTTTATTAAGATTAGAATTAGTTATTGTATTAATGTAACTTAAAATTCTACTTCCACGCTTAATCAAATTTGATCCCTCCGTGAGGCTTGAAGCGAGTAAAAACGGTTAAATTTGCAAGATTAATTTGAGTAGTTTCTGATAGCGCGAGCGTTTTGGCGTTAAATTTATTTTGAACTATTTTTGGAGTGCGGTAAATTTAGCGCGGTTTTCGGTCGGTCAAATTTGACTGCCGACCCCGCGAAACTAAATTTAGCTTCGCGAGCAAGCCGCGTAAATTTAGTCAAATTTGACTCGTTTGCCAGCCGTCCGCAAAACAGAGTCAAATTTGACTCGTTAAAGAGCCTAGCGAGCCAGCTTGCTCCAAGCCCTTAAGCCGAGCAGGTCAAAACCCGTGAAACTTTTTTAACTCCGGGTCGATCGGTTTTTTCGCGCCGTCCTTGGTCACACTCACGTAGGTCGCGATCGCGGATGTCACGTGTATGCACTCGCGAAAGCCCGCCGCATTTAGCCGCTGCGCCGTGACTTCGATCTTGGTTTTTATCGAGGTATTGCCCACTTCCGTTATCTTGGCGTAGCAGCTCACGACGTCGCCGACGAAAACGGGCTGTTTAAATATAATCTCTTGCATCGAGATCGTCACGACGCGCTCGGGAGCCACTTCTCGCGCGGCCTGAGCGCCGGCAAGGTCGATCTGGCTTAGTATCCAGCCGCCAAAAATATTGCCCGCAGAGTTCGTGTCTTTTGGCAGGGCGACTTGCTTCATGCGCGGTTCGCCCATGCCTTCTAATGTTTTTTCCATTTTTATCCTTTCTATTTTTTATTTAATTTTGCAAATTTAGCGACAATCCGCCGCGTTTAGCTTATCTTGCGTCAAGCCGGGATTTAAATTTGACTCGCAAAACCCGCATCTTTACGGCTCAAATTTAGCGCCCAAAAGGTGCGGGTCTGGCCCGCCAAAGGCAAATTTATAATCAAACTCGCCGCAAGCAAAGGTTAAATTTGACGCTAAGGACGCGCCCTATCTCTCTCCCGCTTGCCACTTTTCCCATTCGCCGCTCTCGTCAAGCTCGTTTCCGATAGCCTTGTAGCGAGCGTAGTAGTGCTCTACAAAGGCCCTTGCCTGCGCGTGTTTAGGCAAGTAGCTTTTACCCTCTTTCTCGCAAAATCTCGCCAAGAACTCGCCCGCAGGAGCGCGCCTTGCGTAGTGAAGTGCCAATTTTTTGTAGTTTGCGAGGCAAATTTCTTTAAATTTAGCGTAATGCTCGCGGTCAAATTTGACAACCAAAGCGCCGTCCTCAAAGCTAAGCGCGCCCGAGTCAAACAGCAAGCTAAGATGGATAAGCCCCTCGCAGTAGTACGCGCGCACCTCATCGACCTCGCGCCACGCGATAAGTCCGACCGCGCGGGCGATCAGCTCGTGAAATACGCTCATCTCGTAGCTCGCATCGCCGCCGATAAAGAAATTTACTAGCCCACCCGTGGTCGCCTTGTACTCCTCGATAAATTTAAACTCGCCGTCCGCGTTCATCGCCTTTTCCGTGTCGGTGCCGACGAAAAGTATGTGCCCAAACTCGTGGCCGATCGTGGAGATTTCGTAGGTTTTTTTCCAAATTTGCGGCTTTTTAAACAAAATTTCGCGCCCGTAGTCCAAAAACTCGCGCGAAAATATCTCCCCGCTAAGCTTCATAAACGGCCGTGCTTTGGCGCTCTCGTAAACGTGCTCGACGAAGGCGAATATCTTTTTGCCCCGCTCTTTGCTCACGGTCTCGTCGTTTGGCACGACCTGCGCGGAGAAAAGCCCGTTTAGCTCGGCGCCGTAGTAGATCATCGGCACGCTGATGTAGGTTTGCGTTCTAGCGACGTTTTGCGTGACTTGGCGTGCTAGCTGGGCGTCCTTGATACCGCACTGCTCGCAAATTTGCTCGTATGCGCGGATGACGCCCTTTTTAAATTTCGCCTCGTCAAAGTCGCTCGCACCCGCTAGCCTCACATCCCACTCGAGCGCAACGGCGTGCGTGTAGGCGTCCTCGTAGTACTCTAGCGGATGGCCGGGCTGTAGCGACCCTTTTACCTCCATCCACGCGCGCTCGGCATCCTGCCACGCGGGGATCGCGCGGTCATTTTCTCGCTCGCAAAACGCCGCCTTTAGCTTTTCAAAATACCTCACGTAAGCTTTTTGCTCGTCGTTTAAAGCTAGCGTTTTTAGGTTTTTGATTAGCTCATCCAGCGCGTCCGCTACGCGTTTTACTTCGCTTTCAAAGGCCGCTGCATACGGTGCAAAGGCGTATTTTTCGCCGTTTTTTATAACTGCGCCGTAGCTTCGCTCGCCCTTTTGCCCGCCGTCTTTTTGATAAAGGCCGTTTTCGTCGATAAATTTGATCGCCTCGGCCATGCTTGCAAATTTAGCTTCGAATTCTTTATTCGTCGTTTGCAGGATTTGCCTGTCCCACGCGCTTTGCCACGCGTTCATCGCCACTCCCGCGCCGTGTATGCCGCCAAGTAGCGCTAGGTAAAACTCGTCTAAAATTTTCTCCTCTTTTACCCGCGCCAAAAGCTTTTCAAAGCGCGCTTCGTAAAACTCGCGCACGAGTTCAAAAGCTTCGTCTTTTATGCGCCCTATCGCGGTCTCCTCGCGCCCTTGTTTTTTTAGCTCGTTTTCTAGCGGCTCAGTTTTTAGATCGACTATGCGGCGTAAAACCGCGACTTTTTCGCTCTTCTCACCCTTAAAACCGGCGATTTTTAGCATCTTTAGCACGACCTCGCTTGGGTTATCTAGCTGCCTATACATCGCGTTTAGCTCGTCTTTACCGGCCGCTACTAGCTCGTTTAATCTTTTAAAATCGTTCACGTTTATCCTTTTAAAAATTTGGCCTATTTTAGCTTAAATTTGATGCATATCGCGTTAAAAATGAGCGAGCGGGAGTTAAATTTGACGGTGTGTGCGGCTAAATTTGCGCCGTAAAGAAACTGGTTTATAAAGCTCAAATTTGCATTTATCTAAAAACGAGGGACGGGGTCAAATTTGGAGATCAAATTTAAGCCCGCGCGAGTAAATTCGGCTAAATTTAGCGCTTTAGCGAACAGCGGTTTAAAAAGTAACAAGCGGGGCAAAATCCCGTGACCCCTACGATAAAGGGCACGAGTCCGATCAGCCCCCACCAGCTGTTAAACACGGCTCCGGCGATCATTATCGCCAGTCCGATCAGCGCTCTTATTATCCTAGTTTTTTTACTTAGCATTGAGTTTTCCTTTCTTTGTTTTTGCATTTTTTACACGTATTTATACCAAAAAATTTATAAAGAGGACAATAACCGTAAACAGCCGTCAGTAGCGGCACGAGTCCGACCAGCCACAGCCAACACTCGCAGACGAACCCAAATGCGTATATCCAAACCGCAGCGATTACTAGGCGGATAGTTTTATCTAAAATCCCGACGTTTTGCATTTTCTCTCCTTTACGCTAGACCTCTTATCATGCCTTGCATGACCATCGGCTTCATCATATATAGCTTCATCGCCCAGTTTAGATAGCTCTCGCGAGTCGCGCCCATGCACGCTATCGTAGGCTCGGGCTTGCCCGTCCAGTTAAACTCTACCATCACCGCCTTGCCGAATTTCGTTAGTAGCGGGCAGGCGGTGTAGCCGCCGTATCTAGCACTCGGTTCGCGTCCTTTTATGACGTCGGCTAAATTTTGCGCCAGCACGGGATACATCTTGCGTATACTAGCTCCGGTTTTGCCTGCAGGAAATCCACAAACGTCACCGATGGCAAATATATTTTTAAATTTCGAGTGTTGCAGCGTCTCGCGCGTGAGGCTAATCCAGTTACCTGCCACATCGCCCTTTTCTACGCTTAGCCCTGCATCGGCGTAGATTTTAGAAGCCTTCATGCGAGGCACTAGATGTAGGTAGTCAAATTTTACTTCGACTAGCTCTTTAGCGAGTTTATTTTCGCCGTTTTCACGGTACGCCATAGCGTGCTCAAATACTGCTATATTGGCACCTTTATCCACCTCAACCAGCTGATGCGAGGTAAAATACTTCACGTCTCGCTCCTCCAGCATCCCTTCTATCATTTTAGCATAAATCGGAGCGGAAAATATCGTCCGCGCACCCGAGTATATCGAGATATCAAGCTTGTCTCTGTTGCCTAAATTTCGCGCCATATCTTCGGTTAGCAGCGTTACTTTTTTATTTGCGCCCGAGCACTTCATCGGTGTTTTGTTGTCGCTAAAGACTATCTTGCCGCCTTCTTTGCCGACTTTTTTCATTATGCCGGACATAGCAACGGCGCCTGGGATCGTGTAGATAGAAGTCACGTTGTCGCTACCGATATCGTCGGCGCTAAGTCCTTTTACATTCTCAAACTCATACTCCGCTCCGCTAGCTATCACGAGGTAGTCGTAGTTCAAATTTGACCCGTCCTCTAGCTTGACGGAATTTGCCGCCGGATCGATGGATACGGCATTTTGCTTTATCCATTTTACGCCGTCTGGGATCAAATTTGATTTTTCGTAGGTTATGTCTTCGGGCAGATAGTGACCGGCTGCGATGAGCGTAAAGCCGGGCTGATAGTAGAAGTACTCGTCCTTATCAAGGACCGTTAGTTCGGCGTTTGGCATATCTCGTCGTAGTTTCGCCGCTAGGCTGATGCCGCCTAGACCGCCGCCGATTATCAGGATATTTGCGCGGATGTCCGCATTTTCTCCCGCATTTAGCTTGCTAGCCCCTGCGACTCCCGCCGCCGCTAGCCCCGCCGCGCCTAAAATTTTCAAGACGCCTCTTCTGTCGATGCTTTGCATAAAAGCTCCTTTTAGAAGTTATTGTCAAATCATAGCGCATTTTAAAATTTAAATATGTAACAAAGTCACCTTAACGTCACGACTCCGCGTTTTAGCTCGACGAGCCCCTTTTTCTGCATCTCCTTTAGCGCTCTTGATACCGCTTCTCGCGCGCTAGCGATATCGTTTGCGATCTGTTCGTGCGTGATCTTTAGCCCGTCTTTCGCGCCGTTTTGCTCGAGGAAATTTATTATTCTCCGAGCTAGAGGTAAAAACAGCGTCTGATCCATAGCGGTTATCGCCGAACTAAATCGCGTCGCCATGAGCTCTAGCGCGTGATTTGCCACCTGCGGATAGTTTTCGCGTAGCCTCTTAAATATCTCTCTTGGTATCAAAATCATCCGCACGTCGTCTTCGATTTGTAAATTTATCTCCGCTTGTAGCGCTCCTAGCGAACAAAAGCCGCACAGCATGCAGCTGTCGCCGTCTTGCAGATTAAAGACGGTGATCTCTTTAAAATTACTCGTGCTAACCAGCCCGCGCGCACGACCGCTTATGATGATCGCGTAGCCAAGGCAGCCGTCTTTTGGGTATATCCTCTCGCCTTTTTTAAAGCTTTTTAGCGTCGCGCTTTTTAGCACCGCCTCTTCATCCTGCGCACTAAGCGTAAATTTAGAGGTAAACCGCTGCTTTAGCGTATCTTTTAGCTCGTCTCCAGACATATGCGCTCCTTGACTAAATTCGGTTTTGTTTAATTATATTTTCTTTTACGTAAAAGCGCGGTGATAAAATTTAGCTACAAAATATTTTAAGCATTGATTTATTTTGTGACTAACTCACCGAAATTGCGCTAAAATTGGGCTAAAATTTAGAAAAAACAAGGAAAAATATGAAAACGCAGGATGAAAAACCAAGCTGGCTGCAGCACTTTCCGATCATGTTTTACACCGTAGTTATGGGGCTTGGCGGACTGGCTCTCGCATACGAGCGGCTAAATTTGATCTTTGATATCTCAGGCGCAGTTTTTGAGATTTTACGCGGCGCGGCGAGCCTAGCGTACGCGCTCATCTGCGCTTGTTACGCGGCAAAACTAATCAGATACCCGCAGGCTTGCAAGGCAGAGTTTTTCCACCCGGTGCGCGTAAATTTTTTCGCCGCTTTTTCGATCGGCACGCTGCTAGTCGCCTCGCTCTGGCGGGACTTCGCGCCCGTTTACGACGCGCTTTTTTGCGCGGGCACTGCGTTTCAGACCTTTATCACGCTGCACGTCGTGTCCTTTTGGATCAAAAATAACGTCCAGATCGCGCACTCAAACCCCGCGTGGTTTATCCCGATCGTGGGCAATCTCTTCGTCCCGCTAGCAGCGCCCGCCGCGAGCGAGCTTGCGTGGTATTACTTTGCGATCGGGATATTTTTTTGGCCCGTGCTTTTTGCGGTTTTGTTTTACCGCATCATCTTTCACGACCAGATGCCGCAGAAATTTATCCCGACGCTTTTTATCGTGATCGCGCCGCCCGCGATGGCGTTTTTGGACTACGTCAAGCTTACCGGCGGATTTGACGCGACGGCGAAGATCATGCTCTACGTCACGCTATTTTTCGCGCTTCTAATCCTTTTTATGTTTAAAAGCTTTTTGCGGCTTAAATTTTTCCTCTCGTGGTGGGCGTTTACCTTCCCGACGGCTGCGGCTAGCATCGCGTTTTTGCGAGCGTTCGAGTTTAACGGGATTAAGTTTTTCTTGTTTGCGGGAGCGGCGGGTTTTGCTATCTTATGCGTTTTTATAGGTATCGTGGGCTTTTGCACGGTAAAAGCGGCGCGGCGCGGCGAAATTTGCGTGCCTGAGTGACGGTTTTGTAAATTTGGAAGTAAATTTAAAAATCCGCGCTCAAATTTGATATTTAAACGCGAATTTTACGAAGTAAAATAAGCCGAGGCGACTTAAATTTACTTTATCGCTCCCATCATCTTTAGCATATTTTCAAGCTCTTTTACCTCGGCTATACCTTGGTTGCACGTAGATTCTTGCTCATCCTTGCTAAGCTTTTTTATGCTCGCGTAGTCGGCTTCAAACTCTTTTTTCGTTGCGGCGGCGTCAAAGTCCTTTTTGCCCTGAGCCTCGGCTTGTTTTGCCATCGAATCGATGAAATCGTAAGAAACTTTTCTATACTCCTCGCAAACAGCAGGCATATCGGCAGCCGCAAGCTGTCCGGCAAAAGCGCAAAGCGCGACGAAAAGCAGTGATTTTTTCATATTTATCCTTTTTAAAAAATGCGGCGTATGATAGCAAAATTTGGATAAATTAACCATGACGCGCGATAAATTCGCTAAAAGATATCTCGCGGGCGTAAAATTTAACTCCGAGCGAGGCGAGTTTGTCTTGCAGCGGCAACGCCGACTCCTCTATGCCGCTAAATACGCAAAGCGGCAAATTTTGCGTCCTATCTTTAGTCGCCGCAAAGCTCCCGTCTTCAAAAATTTTCTTTAAAAACACGAGCGTTTTTACCTTGTCTGCGCCCAAGTCCTCGATGAAAACGCTGAAATATTTATATCCCGGCTCCTCGCGCGCTTCATCTTTCCACGCGTAGTCGTCCGCCAGCTCGCGGTAAAATTCGTTGTTTAAATCAGCAAGCGGCGCGATCGCCTCAAGCGAGCAAGGCGCCTCAAGCGCGGCAAGAGCGGTTAAAATTTCTTCAAATTTAACTATGTCGTCCGCGACCCTAATCGGCTCCCACGAGCCGGCGCCGTGATAGGCGAAATACACTGGCGAAGCGTCCCCAAGAGCAAAATCCACAAAAAACGGATCGTCCATGCCGTTACGCGCGATGACCCGCCAGCTCTTGCGCCACTGCCCGGGCGCGTCGTCTGCTAGCTCCCCGCCCGTTTTGCGGCTAACGAGCCTATAATCCCTCCCAAAAACTCTCAAACTCGCCCTTCTCGGGGTAGAAAAAAGGCAATAAAATGCACTCCGAAACGATACGTTTGCGGATAAAATTTCGGATCAAATTCGGGATTTGTAAGGCGCTACCTTTGGGTTAAATTTGAGCGAATTTTAGCAGAGTTTTTAATCCGCGCAAAATTTATGTTTAAATTTGACGGATACGAAAGAAGTAAATTTACGCTCAAATTTGATAAACTGCAAATTTGAGCGTAAAAAGACAAGCGGAAGTATCGCGAGATGATTTTGAGAGTTGTGCAGAAATTTTAAGTCAAGGCTAGACAAATAGTCTGCCGCAGACTTAAAATTTCAAATCTCTCTCAAAAGCACTCGCGAGACAACGCGTTAAATTCTACAAAGATTGTAAGATTTTAGGTTTACTAAACGCTTGTATAGGTTTAATCTCCCCCTTAAATTTCTCAATCTGCGCTAGCACGGTGTGAGCCGAGTTGCTTTGCGCGAGACTTGACGTACCTTTGTCAAATGTTAGCACGTTTACGCAGCCGTGCTGGCAGAGGCTCTTTTCGCCCCATTTTTCAGGGTCGTACCACGCGCCCTCGCAGATAGCTACGACGCGCTCAGGCACGATGTCGGTGACTAGCACGCCCGCTAATATCTCGCCGCGGTCGTTAAATACGCGCGCAACGTCGCCCGTGGCTAGGCCGCGCTCTTTGGCGTCTTTTGGATTTATTAGCACCGGCTCTCTGCCGCTAACTTCGGCGAAATTTCTAATTATAGAGTTGTTTAGCTGACTGTGCAGGCGGTAGCGAGAGTGAGGGCTAACGACATGCAGCGGGTACTTTTTGCTAGCGTTGCCTAGCCACTCTTTAGGCTCTATCCACGTAGGCATCGGCGGGCAGTCGGCGTAGTTCATCTTCGCTATCGTCGGCGAGTAGATCTCTATCTTACCCGACGGAGTGCCTAGACGGTTTTTGGCGGGATTTTCGCGGAAGGCCGCTAGGCGCGTGTATAGCTCGGTTTCCGCGTTGTCTTTTTCAAATCTCACGTAGCCTTTTTCGTAAAATTCCTCAAAGCTAGGCATGCTCAAATTTAGCCCCTTAGCCTGCTCGGCCGCGTCGGCGTAAAATTCCTTCATCCAGCCTAGCTCGTCCTTGCCCTCGCTAAATACCTCGCCTCTGCCCCAGCGTTTGCAAATTTGCTCGCAGATCCAAAAGTCGCTCTTGCTCTCGCCCATCGGCTCTATCGCCGGCCTATAAGCCACGATGTATTCGCCCGTAGCGCCCGTTTGGTTAATGTCGTTTCTCTCAACCTCGATAGCTACCGGCAGCACGATGTCGCTAAATTTTGCGGTGCTAGTCCAGTACGGCTCGGCGGTGATAACGGTGTCAAATTTACGCCACTGTTTTACGATGTTGTTTACGTCCTGATGGCGCGTAAACATCGAGCCTGAGGCCATGTATGCGACTCTCATATGCGGTAGCTTGATCTTAGTGCCGTCGTAGTCGATCTCTTTACCCGGATGCTCTAGCGCCTCGATGCTGCGAGAGGACGGGATAGTGATGTTTTTAGTCGTTTTCCACGGCGCGCCGTCTACGTTTTCGTATTTCTCGTCGATACGCGTGCTTAGGCCTTTTAGCACCGGAGCAATCTTGTCCGTAGCGCCCGCAGAGCCGTATCCTAGGCTAAACTCAAACCCAAGTCCCTCTTTACCCACGTGTCCTAGCATCGCGTTTAGCACCACTAGCGCCCAAAAAGGCTGCTCGCCGTGGTCGGCTCTTTGTAGCGCGCGGCCGATCAGCATGGTCGTAGGCTCTTTGGCTAGACGCGTAGCAAACTGCGCTATCGTGCCCGCAGGTACGCCGCAAATTTTGCTCGCCCATTCGATGTCTTTTACGACTTTATCTTGCGTGCCTAGGAAGTAGTCTTTAAATTTATTAAATCCGACCGTGTATTTTTTGATAAATTCCTCATCGTAGAGGTTGTTCGTAAACAAATAATGACACATTCCGATGATAAGCGCGGTGTCGGTATTTGGGCGTACGATGACGTTTTCGCTGCCGTAGTAGCGCGCGGTATCGTTTACCATGACGTTTACGCTATAGGTTTTGATGCCGGCTTTTTTGAGCTCCTGCATGCCTACGTAGCCGTCGTGAGTCGGAGGCACTGATGAGATTTGGTTGGTTACGATAGGATCGGTGCCCCAAAATACTACGTTTTTAGCGTTTTTGACGACGGCTTTCCACTTCGTCGGCGCGTCGTAAACCGCGCTGCCGCCTAGTACGTGAGGCATGATGACTAGACCCGCTCCGGTCGAGTAGTCGCCGCTTTCTTCCACGTAGCCGCCTAGTACTTTTAGCATCCTGTGCGCGACCGTACGACCCCAGCTGACCTTGCCGCTGCCGCCCCACCAGTAGCACTCGCCATAAATTGCCTCGGCGCCGTATTTGTCGAAGTTTTCTTTTAGAGCTTTGGCCGCTAGATCAAGCGCCGTATCCCAGCTAACGCGCACGAACTCGTCTTTGCCGCGCAGTTCACTCTTTGCCGCGCCTTTTGCTTTTAGGTAGCTTTTGCGCACCATCGGATAGAGTACGCGGTTTTCGTTCTGCACGGAATCGGGCAAGCTATAGTTCATCGTATTTGGAAATTTATCGCCCTCAAATTCGCTTACCGAAACGATCTGCGATGAGTTCAAATTTGCCCAAAACGGACCGAATCTGTTTGCGCCGAATACCTTTTTGTTATCAAAAATCGTCTGTTTGACGCCCTCTATCCTACTAGCCTGCGCAGCCGTAGCCGCCAAGGCCGAAAATTTGATGAAATCTCGTCTTTTCATCGGTTTCTCCCTTATTTACTTTTTGCAGGAGCAAAGCCCTGCCGTGAGCGGGAGCGCAAGCACTCCCTATACTCGCCCAAAGCACGCCTATGTTTGTGACATCTGCATGGTTAGGCAACTTTTTCCCTTATTTGCTTTTTAAAATCGTATTTTGATACTCGCCCATATATTATTAACGTGGTTGTACGGCGAGCAAGATGTAGGCAAATTTAAGCTATTGGCGTTAAATTTGCCGCCGTAAAACATAAAACCCAAATTTAAAGAACAAACGCCGCTAAATTTTACGTTTTAAGCGACGAGCAAATTTAGCTAGGCGCGCCAAAGCCCTATTCTACCGCTTTTGCGTTATGCTGTAGGTATTTAACGATCAAATTTAGCTCCGTCTCCTCTAGCGAGACGTAGTTCGTATCGATCATCGACTGTAAATTTGCCGGCCACTGAGCCGCCGTAAAGCTGTTTGGCTCGTGCAAGCGGTGGCACGCCGAGCAGGTCTCCTCGTACTTTTGCTGAGCCTGTTTGTATAGCGCGTTTGCGTCGCTACCTAGCGCGTCTGCGGCGACTTCGTACGTGCCCTCGACCTCATACCAAAGCTCGCCGTAGTCGTCCTCGACCTCTTTTATTTTCTTAAAATTCGCCTCGCTTTGGGCATCAAAAACCGTGAAAATCTCGGCATTTTTGACGCTTCGCTGTATCTGAGCCAGGTAGTTTGCCGAAACGGCGCCTTTTACCTTGATTTTAGCCTTTGCGCCGTCTTTGGAGACAACCTCGACCGGCGTTAAAACCTCGATCTTGCCGACCTTTTTACCGCCTAGCGATATATCGGTCGTCTTTGTCAAAACCTCGGCGTTTAAGCCTATCGCCGCCGCACAGGCCGCGATCAAAACGAATTTAAAACTTTTCATCGCACTTCCTTAAGAAAAATTATTAATGTAATTTTATAAATTTACGGCTTAAAATTACATCGCTATATTTTATTACGAAGCGGGTTTTGTATATTAAAAGAGTAAAATTTGAGGTAAGAGTGCAGCAAACCAGGCCGAATTTGAGATTTGCCCAAATTTGCCGCGAAAGTAAAAGCCGCGCAAACGGCGGCTAAATTTAACGAGCGATTAGTGCTTTTTAAGCCCCATCGCAGCGACGTCTAGCGCGATCTCTTCGTTATCTATCGTGACTAATCCGCGCTCTAAAATTTTGCTTGCGATCGCGTGCGCCTCGTCAAGCGAATGCATCTTGTACGTGCCGCACTGATACTTATTTAGCTCGGGGATATCTTCTTGGTTTTTGACGCCTAGGATATCCTTCATCGACGCCGTCCACGCGGCCTTGACCGCCTCCTCGCTCGGCACGCCGATCACGCTCATATAAAAGCCCGTCCTGCAGCCCATCGGCGAGATATCGATGATTTCAACACCCTTGCCGTTTAAATGATCTCGCATAAAGCCCGCAAACAGATGCTCTAGCGTGTGGATGCCTTTTTCGGGCAAGATTTCCTCGTTTGGCTTGCAAAAACGCAAATCAAACACGCTTATATCGTCGCCTTTTGGCGTTTTCATCGTCTTTGCCAGACGTACGCCGGGCGCGTTCATCCTCACGTGATCGACGCAAAAACTATCTAGTAGAGGCATATTTTCTCCTTATTTTTAACATAAATTCGGCGTGATTTTAGCTAAATTTGCTAAATTTTAGCTCAAATTTGAGTTGATTAAAAGCCCGCATTTGCTCGGCTAGCTATGAAGCGGTCTTGATAAAATTTGCGCAGCCGTTATGCGCCTAAATCGCCTTAATGCTGTGTAGCGCGGTAAAGTCAAATTTGATATAAAAAAGAGTTAAATTTGAAAGAAAAATCGGGCAAAAGCCCGACTAGAAGTATTAAATTTTAAGCAAAATGAGGTTTGATCTGCTCTATCCAAGCGCTGATTCTAGGCTCGGTTTTTTCGCTTTCGTTATCGGCATCAAGCGGCAGACCGACGAATTTACCGTCTCTTACGGCTTCTGATTCGTCAAATTTATATCCGTCCACGGACACTGCGCCTACGACGTTTGCGCCCGCTTTTACGACCTCATCGTAAAGCTTGCCCATCGCGCCGCAAAAGCTATCCGCATAGCTCTCGGCATCGCCCGTGCCAAATATCGCAACCGTCTTGCCGCTAAGCTTTAATCCGCCGAAATCAAACGCGTCCCAGTCGTCTTGAAGGTCGCCCGTACCCCAGGTAGAAACGCCCAAAATCAGCTTGTCAAAGCCGTTTAGCTTAGCCGCGTCGCAGTTTGCTACGTTTAAAAGCTCGTTTTCTAGCCCCAAATTCTCGGCTAAAAAGCTTGCCGCCTCCTCAGTATTTCCCATACTGCTTCCAAAAATGATACCTATCATTTAAATTTCCTTTAAAAAATATGATGACTTATCGTGTAGGGCACCAGTCGCAGCGATCCGCCGCATCCGCACTCCCGTTTAACCTCGATGTAGCGCGAGAAATTCGCATTTCTCGGAGCTACGATGAACATCCTGTCAAACTCCCCGCCGCTAAGCGCCTCAAAGCCCCTAGCGATCTCGCAGTTAGCCAGATGAAACCGCTCTTTTGTTATCTCCTTAAAGCACGGCATAACGCCAAAAAGCTTGCGCCCGCTCTGCTCTGCAAAGATAATCCCGTCTTGAAAATAAACGTTTTTATCAAAATGTTTGGCGCGTATTTTATCATAAACAAACTGAGAAAACATTATGTCCGCGTCAAAACATATTCCGTTTTGGGATTTTAGCATAAGGATTAGCTTAGCAGCCGGGTGTTTGGGGGATACGGCTAGCGGCGGGACGGCGTCAAATTTGCCCGTTTTATAGGCGCAGATGACGGCGTTTGAGGCGATACAAAAGCTTGAAATTTTACTTCGGCTAGGATTTTTAAACTCGCATAGATCCTCTATGCGCTTTAGAAAAATTTCCTCCAAATTTAAGCCCGAATACGCATAAATAAGAGGAATTTTTAGCTCGCGACCTGCGCAACAGTTGTATAAATTTATAAAAATTCGGGCTTTATTTACCGCGTCAAGCCCTGAAAAAATACTTGGAGTTATTTCTCCAATACCTGATAAAAAGCCGAATTTCATCTATTAGTCTTTTACCTTGCAGCATCCAAATTCCTTATCTAACCCAAAGACTTTGCAATACTCGCTAAACACGCAGCTGACGCTTCTTTTGGCGCAGACGATCGGGATATTGCGCTTTTTGGCTTGGTTTTTTATCGTTTTCATCGTGTTGTGGTTTAAAAAACTAGTTAGCATCACGACGCACTCGGTATCTTGCGGGATCGGTTTGCGATTTACGCGGTTTTCGTTGCGCGCGTCCCAGTGCTCGATCGCTTCTGCGCCGAGGTCTTTTAGGACTGCTTTTATAGGCGTTATCTCGTCGGCTCCGATAACTAAAACTGACATTTTGGACTCCTGTTTATTTGATTGTGATTATTATAAAATAGATTAGCTAAAAAATAGCTTAGTTATGATAGTTGTTATCAGTTAAGTGCAAATTTGTAGCGCATGTCAAATTTTGCGAGGAAATTTTAAATTTGACTTACTCATTTATCTTTTAGGATCAAGAAACGGCGCTCAAATTTGACGAATAGGCGGCAAGAGCAAAAACGCTCAAAGTTCTTGCTCTTAAATTTGATAGAAGATAAATCAAATTTGGGTTCAAATTTACCCGTCCGATTTTGCCGTCTTATCAAGCTCCATCTGCTTTTCGAGCCGCTTAAACTCGTTAGCATAAATTAGCACATTATCGACGCACTCGAGCCAAAACTCCAGCGTTCGCGCATCTTTGCCGAAGTGCTTTTGTAGCAAATCCTCGACGCTCATCACGCCGCACTCGCGCAAAAACGCCTTATACGCGCCGATAAATTTATCGCCCGCGCGCCTAAACTCGCCCAGCAAAAACTGCGAGAGCAGGTAGCCGACGGTGTAGGGGTAGTTGTAGATGTATTGATCGGTTTTGTAAAAATGCAGCTTAAAGTACGGCAAAAGCCCTCGAAGCGTCCGCACCACGCTCAATCAAATAAAATACCACACCAAGTAAGCTCAAATTTAAATTTTAGCCAAACTCACTCCCGCGAAAGTCCGTTTTTATCAGACTTGTCGCTAACTAGCTTGCCGTCTTGATCGTATTTTTTGGCGCGGATGAGCCTGCCACGCTCAAACTCCCCTTCAGCCTCTAGTTTGCCGTTTGCGTAGTAGTGTTTCGCTGTGCCGACCTCCAGCCCGTCCTCAAACATCACTTTGGCCTTTAGCGCGCCGTTTTCGTGATACTCCTCGTATAGTCCGTGATAGCGCCCGTTTTTAAACATCACTTTTGCAGCTAGCGTCCCACTCTCGTAGTAGTCCAGCCCCGCGCCTATTTGGCGGCCGTCTTTGTACTCGTATTCGCCTCGCAGCTTGCCGCTTGGGTAGTATTCGCGCGCGACGCCGTCCTTTTCGCCGTCTTTATAGTTTTCTACCACGCGCGTTTTGCCGTTTTCGTAAAATCGCTTCCAAATGCTGTTTTTGCGGTCATTTTTGTATTCGCCCGTCTCCTCCACGGCGCCGCTTTCGTAGTACCATTTTTCCGCGCCCTCTCGCTTGTCGTTTTTATAGGTTCGCACGCCGCGGATTTTGCCGCTTTTGTAGTAGTCGATGTCCTCGCCGTTTCGTAGCCCGCCGGCGTACGGACTGCGCGCGCTAACCTCTCCGCTAACGTAATAGTCGGTAAATACGCCCTCTCGCTTGTCCGCCTTGAAAACGCCCTCCTGCTTTAACGCGCCACCCTCGTCAAAGTAGTAGCGGCGGTAGAGCCCGTCGCGAACGTCATTTTTGTATTCGCTCTCGCCCATCAGAGCGCCGCTATCTGCGTGATAGTGCTTCGCCGTGCCCTCGCGGACGCCGTTTTTTAGGGGGTATTCGTTTGAGGGCTTGTCTCTACCGTCAAAATAGTCTCGATATCGCACCGCCGTGCCGCCCTGCACGTCTATCTCGCGTATAAGCGTAGGCGGTAGCGGCTTTAGCCTCGGATAGACCATACCCATCGCATTTACGCCGTATAGATCCTCGACGCTGTAGTGCAGCATCTTTAGTGTGCCGTCGTAGAGCTTGCCGTTTACGTAGTAAAGCCCGTTTTTTAGGCTCGCTTCGGGCTTCATTACGATTTTTGGCTCCAGCGCCTGCACCCCGATGGCTAGAAGCGGAAGTAAAAATAGAAATTTTAGGATTTTCATGGTTTTTCCTGCTTTATTTTATTTGGGTAATTTTAAAATTTGAAACTAAATTTAAGATGAAGGCGTGGTTATTTTTATTTTAAACGAGTAAAATTTGAGGGCTCTTGCCAAATTTAACCGTCTCCTAATGTATCAGCTACAACCGTCCACTCCCGTACGAGCCTTTCAAAGCTAAAATTTGCATTCGCTGGGCTAGTCGAGGGTAGTTTGACGGGCGGTTTGCCGGTTGCGTTTAAAATTTGTGTTTTTAGGTGTTTTTCGCAGATTTCGTGTGCCTTGCCGCCGTTGGCGAACACCTGCGCTATGCGCGCGCCGCTAAAGATCGGCTCTAAATTTACAGGCGCGACGGCGGTCATTTTAGTATCGCTTGAGCCCTTTATCTCGCACGATGTCGCCAGCGTATTTGCGGAGTTGCGTAGTAAAAACTAAATTTACCGATAAATTTAACTGCTTGTTTTGAGTATATTGTTTTAGAAGTTCTTTTATCGTAACAACGATTTTATAAAATTTACTGGGAAAATTTAGTTTAAAATGCAAAATAGTAGGGCGCATCTTGCTGCGCCCTTTAATAAATTTAAGATGCGATCTTGCAAATTTGATCTATTTTAGCTCAAACGCAAGAGTTGCTGCGATCGTCTCGTCATCGCAAATTTTCGAGTCGGCAAACGGCATTTTATGCACCACTTGCAGTAGCCACTTTCCAGGTTTAAGAGCTAGCACCTCTATCGTGCCGTCTGGCTCAGTTTCGCCGTGAAATGCACTTTTTTCTTTCAAAAAGCCGTCAAATGTTCCATCAAGCGTAGCGCTTTCTAGCGGTTTGCCTTCAAATAGAATTTTAACTTTAAACGGTACGCCAACTTTGAAATTTGCCGGATTTTCAAGCGGAACTATCTCTAAACGCTGATTGGAAGGCTTTGTTATAGAGTCGTCCTTCGCATTTTTGTTTATGACACCTTTTGCGCTCATGCTCGCTTTTTTGCAGTATTTGGCGTCTTTGATATCCTCTTTGGTTTTGCCCATGTGCCATGTGCTATCGCTAGCTTTTGTCCAAAATGTAGGCTTGTACTCGCCAGCTATAAGGTAAGAACCGTCTTCAAGCTTGCCTCTTTCGTAGTGGTAGTTTTCGCCGCTTTGTTTTAGGCTAAGCTTTTCGCCGTTTTTGGCTATGATGTACGGGGCTTCAAATAGAGCAATCCTGTTATCCGGTATCTTTTCAACAGTTGGAAAATCGTCTGCATAGCCGATCTCAACGCTAGTTACGTCCTTGCTGCTTCCAAATAGCCAAAACTCGTGAGCCAAAGAGTGGCTGCTAAATGCCGCCAAAGCCAAAAGTGCAAATAAATGCTTGTTCATTACCTATCCTTTTAGATTAAAATGTCTATTTTTTTATGTTTCTAATATATGTCGCAAAAATATTTCTAAATTTCTACATAACTAAATTTTGCTGTTGCTTTAACAAATTTAGTAATCAAAACTGATTTTGTTTATTTAAATTTATAAAATAATACAAGTATTAAAAATACTATAACCACTGAAAAATTTAAATCAGTGGTGCAATTATATCAAAATAATAATCAATGTCAATATAAAAATAATTTTTTGTTTTAAAATAACAGCATAGTTAGTTAAATTACTCAAGAAGATAAATTTTGCTAAAAACCAATAAGCATAGAGATCGAAAACGAAGTTATTTTGAGTTTTTGACCTACTTTAAAGCCTCAGCTACCACCGACCACTCGCGCACGAGCCTTTCAAAGCTAAAATTTGCGTTTGCGGAGCTAGTCGAAGGCAGTTTGACGGGCGGTTTGCCGGTTGCGTTTAAAATTTGAGTTTTTAGATATTTTTCGCAAATTTCGTACGCTTTGCCGCCGTTTGCGTAGATTTGCGTGATATTTGCGGTTTTAAAGATCGGTTCTAAATTTGCGGGCTCGACGGCAGTCATTTTGGCGTCGCTCGAGCCCTTTATCTCGCAGGAGATTGCGGCGTCGTAGATGGCGATGCGGTGAGCGAGCAGGAAATTTATCTTTTCATCCGTGCTTGCAGGCGGCGGAGCGTTTAAAATTTGAGCTAGCACCCGCCAGAAACGATTTTGCGGATTTGCGTAGTAAAAGCCAAATTTACAAGAAACGACGGAAGGAAAGGAGCCGAGGATTAAAATTTTAGAGTTTTTATCAAAAATCGGTTTAAAAGGATGGGTTTGGCTCATTTTATGCCTTTGAAATTAATTCATATTCCCCATCATCTAAACCGTTCATATTATTTACATATTTTACAAGAACTAATCTTTTTTATCAGAATTATTTGAAATCTTATCATTAATCATCTTTTTTGCATTCATTGCAATATCGGTGATTTTCTTATTGGAGTCACTTAAAATCTCTTGTATCTTTGCCGAATCGTCCTTTTTAAATATTTTTAAATTTTCGCTAAAATCCTCATCGTTAATATCAAAATAAGCCACTGACTCAAAAGACAACTTTGAAGCTATTAAAACTTGAGGAAAAGCATTTTTATAGGCATTATAACTTTTAACCTCAGCATTATAGTTCTCGCGTCTATTTAAAAGCTCGCCTTCGATTTTTTCCAATTGCGACATTAACATTTGGTATGTTTCATTGGCTTTTAGCTCTGGAAAAGCCTGCGCTAAAGCAGCCACTTTTGCGACTCCGTTTCCAGAAATGCCAAGTTGCACCATTTGCTCGCCGCTTGCGTAATCTTTAGCTATGTCTATAATTTGATTTGAAAGGTCTAGGCGTTTTTTAAGCGTAGCTTGGATATTTGCAAAGCTTTCTCTTATATTTTGCATCATTGACTGCAATTTATTATATATTTTAATAATATAAGCCGCCAAAGCAACCGCAACAACGATTATAGTGATAAACATTTTACTCCTTTTTTAATTGCATTAGAATGCGCGATTATTGCTTGTTGAGACTTAAATTTACTTAAAAATTACCTGTCTAAAAATTTAAGTAAGCGTTTATCTGGAAACCAAATATAACCTTACAAACAATACCGCGCAAATTTAACCGCCAAAGCAAGCGGTCAAATTTAAAGAAAATCTCTCCCGCCCGTCAAATTTGGACGAGAGAAATTTGCGCCCTACTCGGAACTTTGGGAAGCTTCCGCGCTAGTCTCGACCTCGTCGCTAAAGTCAGCCAAGCTTAGGCGTTTTAGCTGGCGGTAGCGTCTTTGCGCGTCGGCCTTGTTTTTAGCTAGCAGCTCGTCCGCGTGCTCAGGGTTGGTTTTCTTAAGCGAGTTGTAACGAACCTCGTTTAGCAAAAACTCCTCGTAAAGCGACCAGTCCGGCTCTTTTGAGGTCATTTTGAGCGGGTTTTTGCCCTCTTTGATTAGGCGCGGATCGTAGACGTAGGTCGGCCAGTAGCCGCATTTGGTCGCTAGCTCGCCTTGACCGCCGGAGTAGGCCATGCCGCCTTTTATACCGTGCGCGATACACGGCGAATACGCGATCACGAGGCTAGGTCCGTCGTAGGCCTCGGCTGCGGCGATGGCTTTTATCGTGTTTGCTTGGCTCGCGTTTGAGTTGATTTGAGCTACGAAGATATTTCCGTAGGTCATCGTGATATAGCCTAGATCTTTTTTCTGCATCGGCTTGCCGGAGGCTGTAAACTGCGCTATGGAGCCCGCGCGGCTTGATTTTGAGCTTTGGCCACCGGTGTTTGAGTAGACCTCGGTATCAAGTACGAGTACGTTTACGTTCTCGCCGCTAGCTAGTACGTGATCAAGCCCGCCAAAGCCGATGTCGTACGCCCAGCCGTCGCCGCCGATGATCCACTGGGATTTTTTGACGAGATATCTTTTTA